>NZ_QXMG01000057.1 GCF_003569765.1 Caldimonas tepidiphila
CCTGCCTCTTGCTCTTGGCATCAGGCATCCAATCATCACGCAATTGATGACGGGCCTTAGCGCAACACCTGATGCGGACATGTCAGCGCTCCGTCAGACTCGTTTCGAGGAGGAGTTGAACGATGGAAAAGGTCTGGCTGAAGCACTACCCGGACGGGGTGCCGCCCGAGATCGACGACCGGGCCTACCCGTCGCTGGTCGCGCTGCTGGAGGAGAGCTTCGCGAAGCACCGCGAGCGACCGGCCTACAAGTTCATGGGCAAGGCCTTCGGCTTCGGCGAGATCGACGAGCTGTCGCAGGCCTTCGCCGCGTGGCTGCAGGCGCAGGGGCTGGAGAAGGGCGACCGCGTCGCGGTGATGATGCCCAACGTGCCGCAGTACCCGGTGGTGGTGGCCGGCATCCTGCGCGCCGGGCTGGTGGTGGTCAACGTCAACCCGCTCTACACGCCGCGCGAGCTCGAGCACCAGCTCAAGGACTCGGGCGCGAAGCTGATCGTCGTCCTCGAGAACTTCGGCCGCACGCTGCAGCAGTGCTGGGACCAGGTGCCCACGCGCCGCGTGGTGCTCGCCGCGATGGGCGACATGCTCGGCATGATCAAGGGCGCGCTCGTCAACCACGTGGTGCGCAGCGTCAAGAAGCTGGTGCCCGAGTTCGAGCTGCCCGGCGCGGTGCGCTTCAACGACACGATCGCGCAGGGCCGCCGCGCGCCCTTCTCGAAGCCGCAGATCGGGCGCGAGGACATCGCGCTGCTGCAGTACACCGGCGGCACCACCGGCGTCGCGAAAGGCGCGGTGCTGCTGCACCGCAACGTGATCGCCAACGTGCTGCAGTCCGATGCCTGGAACCAGCCGGCGATGCGCGCGGTGCCCGCAGGCGAGCAGCTGCACACCGTCTGCGCGCTGCCGCTCTATCACATCTTCGCCTTCACGGTGAACATGATGCTGAGCCTGCGAAGCGGCGGCTGCACCATCCTGATCCCGAACCCGCGCGACCTGCCCGCGGTGCTCAAGGAATTGTCGAAGCACCGCTTCCACAGCTTCCCGGCGGTCAACACGCTCTTCAACGCGCTCGCGCACCACCCGGACTTCGGCAAGGTCGACTGGCGCAGCCTCAAGCTGTCGGTGGGCGGCGGCATGGCGGTGCAGCAGGCCACCGCGAAGCTCTGGCTCGAGAAGACCGGCTGCGCGATCTGCGAGGGCTACGGGCTGTCGGAGACCTCGCCGTCGGTGAGCTGCAACCCCACCGACTCGAAGGCCTTCAGCGGCACGATCGGCATGCCGCTGCCGTCCACCGAGATGAAGCTGATCGACGACGAGGGCCGCGAGGTGCCGCCCGGCACGCCCGGCGAGATCGCGATCCGCGGCCCGCAGGTGATGGCCGGCTACTGGCAGCGCCCGGACGAGACCGCGCGCGTGATGACCGCCGACGGCTTCTTCAGGAGCGGCGATATCGGCACCGTGGACGAGCGCGGCTACTTCCGCATCGTCGACCGCAAGAAGGACATGATCCTGGTGTCGGGCTTCAACGTCTACCCCAACGAGATCGAGGACGTCGTCTCGCAGCTCAAGGGCGTGCTCGAGTGCGCGGCCGTCGGCGTGCCCGACGAGCAGTCGGGCGAGGCGGTCAAGCTCGTCGTCGTGCGCGACGACCCGGCGCTCAGCGAGGGCGACGTGCGCGGCTGGTGCGAGCGCAACCTCACCGGCTACAAGCGCCCGCGCGTGATCGAGTTCCGCGAGCAGTTGCCCAAGACGCCGGTCGGCAAGATCCTGCGCCGCGAGCTGCGCGACAAGTAGCCGGCGGCGCCGCCGCGCCGCATCGAGGCGGACGAGGCCCGATGGCAACATCGGGCCTTTGCATTTGCACGGAGCCTGTTATGAAGCCTGCCGCACCGGTGGCGATCGTCGCCGCGATGCACGAGGAGCTGCGCGCGCTGCTCGACGCGATGCCCGACGAGCGCCGGGTCGTGCGCGGCGGGCGCGCCTTCTACGCCGGGCACCTCGAGGGGCGCGAGGTGGTGGCGGTGCTGTCGGGCATCGGCAAGGTGGCGGCGGCGACGACCGCGACGCTGGCGATCGAGGCCTTCGGCGCGGGCGCGGTGCTGTTCACCGGCGTCGCCGGCGGCGTCGGCGAGGGCGTGCGCGTCGGCGACGTGGTGGTGGCCGACGCGCTGCTGCAGCACGACATGGACGCCTCGCCGCTGTTCCCGCGCTACGAGGTGCCGCTGACCGGGCGCGCCGCCTTCCCGGCCGATGCGGCGATGAGCGGGCGGCTCGCCGCGGCGGCCGCAGCCGTGCTCGCCGATGCGGGCGAGCTGATCGGCCGCGAGCACCTCGCGCCCTTCGGCATCGAGGCGCCGCGGCTGCACCGCGGGCTGGTCGCCAGCGGCGACCGCTTCGTCAGCGGGGCGGCGGAGAGCCGCGCCCTGTGCGCGGCGCTGGCGCAGGCCGGCCACCTGCCGCTCGCGGTCGAGATGGAGGGCGCGGCGCTGGCGCAGGTCTGCCACGACTTCGGGGTGCCCTTCGCAGTGCTGCGCACGATCTCGGACCGCGCCGACGACAGTGCGCACGTCGACTTCCTCGCCTTCATCCGCGAGGTCGCGAGCCGCTACGCGGCGGCGATCGTGCGGCGCTTCGTGGCAGCAACAGGCGGCTGAGAGGTTTTCCAGCAACCCAGGCCTACATCGAGGGTGCCGTTGGACACTTGCTGCCGCTTGTCGCGACAGCGAGTCCGTTTGTCATCGTTTTGTTGCTCGCGTCTACAAATACCTCGACAGTCCGCACAAGCTCTCACAAAATGAAACACGGATAGAGCGCTGTGCGCGGCGTCTGCTGCGCCACGGCCGGGTTTCAGCACGACGGGCGCTATGCAACGCAATCGCGGATTTACTCTTATCGAGTTGATGATCACTGTGGCGGTCATCGCCATCTTGGCTGCGATCTCGCTGCCGAGTTACGAAGACTACATGCGCAGGGGGCGGCGTGCCGATGCCCAGGCCTTCCTCCAGGAAGTTGCAGCCCGGCAACAGCATTTCCTCGTCGACCGGCGTGCTTACGGAACCAGTGTGACCGCCGCTCCCAGTGCGGGTGGGTTGGGGCTGGCGGTGCCATCTGCGGTGTCGAATCACTACGACATTGCGCTTGCCACGGACAACACCGCGCGCCCGCCCACCTTCAATGTCACGGCTGCGCCAAAAAGCGCTCAGGCCTCGGACAAGTGCGGCACCTTGGCCGTCAATCAGGCTGGGACAAGGACCGCAACGGGTACGGGTGCGTGCTGGTGATGGCCGCCCATGCATTTCCGGAAGCAAGAGGCCGTGCCTGGCATCGCGCGAGCGCGGCGCGCGGTTTCACGCTGATCGAAGCGATGGTCGTGGTCGGCATGGTGGCCATCCTCAGTACGGTCGCGGCGCCGAGCTTTAGGTCATTCATCGGCACGATGAACTCGAGGACGGCCGCCTTCGACCTCATCAGCGATCTGTCGATGGCTCGCTCGGAGGCGATCAAGCGCAATCAGCAGGTCGTGCTGCAACCCGTGGTCGCCGGCGACTGGTCCAAGGGTTGGCGCGTTGTCAGCGGAGGCGCGGTCTTGCGGGAGCGAGGGGAACTGGCGTCCTCGCTCGCGATTGCGGCAGCCCCTGCCTCGTTGCAGTTCCGCCCCAACGGCCGCCTGGCAGACGAGGTCGCGGACGGCAACCTCGCCTGGTCGATCAGTTCCACCATCAGCGGCGTCGGCGCGCGCTGCGTGGTGATCACGCCGACCGGCTCGGCTCGGTCCAAGGCGGGGACGTGCGCATGAAACTCGAACGGCGTGCGAAAGCCCGACAGGGCGGCTTCTCGATGATCGAAGTCCTGGTCACGCTGCTGATCCTGGCATTCGGGCTGATCGGTATGGCGGGCTTCCTCACCAAGGCCACCGCCATGACAGCAGACGCTGCTCAACGCGCGCGCGCGGCCGCTCTGCTCAACGACATGGCCAGCCGGGTGGCGAACAACAAGGCGAATGCAGGGGCTTACGTGTCGGCGACGGTCCATGGTGCGACGGCACGGAACTGCGCCGGGCTTGCCGGAGCGGAACGCGATCTGTGCGAATGGAACAACCTGCTCTTGGGCACGAATGACGCGCAGGCGGGGGGCAATGCTGCGTTCCTCGGCTTTCGCGGCTGCATCACCCGGCCGAACGCCCTCGAGCCCGTGTTCGTGGTGACGGTGGCCTGGGGATCCTTGACTCCCGGCATTCCGCCGGCCGATACCTGCGCGGTAAACGCTTATGGCGACGACACCCATCGTCGCGTGATCCGCTCCCAGGTGCGGGTGGCGACGCTTGCAGCATGAAGGTGAAGGTCATGAAGGAAACGGGGGCGTGCCCTCTCCATGGGCGTCCTCGCGAGGACGGCTTCACGCTGGTGGAGGTCCTGGTGGCGATGGCCCTGGGACTCTTGATCCTCCTAGCGCTGGTCACCCTCTTTTCTCGTAACTCGGCCAACCAGCAGGACCTGGAGCAGACGATCCGGCAGTTGGAGAGCGTCCGCTTCTCGATGGACACGCTCTCCGAGGACGTGATGCATGCCGGGTACTTCTCCGACTTCAATCCGGAGACGATGCTGGTCGCGCCCGCTTACCAGACCCCGGATCCTTGCGCCGTCGGCTTGGCGGCCCTGGGTTGGGACACCGCTGCCAGCCCCGTCCAGATGCCGGTTCCGATCCAGGGCATTGCCGCCGGCACTGCAGTCGCTTGCCTCGGAAATCGGAGGCCGGGGACGGAGGCCTTGGTCATCCGCCGTGCCGAGACCACGGCGGCCAGCCCGATGGCCTCCGGCCGTGCGGACAACCTGTACATCCAGGTTGCGCGTTGCAGCCTCGACGCACAGCGGCTGCGCGTCGCCGCAGTTCCTGCCGCCAACCCCGAGGCGACTTTCAATCTGCGGCGTCCCGACTGCACCACCGTGAACGATGCCCTGCGCCGCCTGATGCAACGCACGTACTTCATCGCGTCCTGCAACGACTGCAATGCCAACGACGGAATCCCGACCCTCAAGCGCGTCGAGATGATCAACGGGGCGCTGCGGACGACCGCGATCGCCGAAGGCATCGAGAACCTGCAGGTGGAGTACGGGCTGGATACCGACAACGACGGTCAGCCGAATGTTTTCGCGACGCTAGGTTCGGGGCTCATCAACGGAGTGGCACCCAATGTCTGGCAGAACGTCGTCGCGGTGCGACTGCACCTGCTGACCCGCAACATCCAGGCCACTCCGGGCTACAGCGACATGCGCACCTATCAGATCGGCCCCGACGTTTCCGTCGTCACCCCCTCGGACGGCTTCAAGCGCACCTTGCTGACCACCACCGTCAGGCTCAACAACGTCGGCGGGAGGCGGGAGTGAGAGTGATGAAGTCCTTCCGGAGCCGCGCCGGCCAGTCCGGCTCGGCATTGCTGGTGACGTTGGTGTTCCTGTTGCTCTTCGCGATCATGGCGGGGACGGTGTTCCGCAACTCCCTCACCAGCGTGCAGGCGATCGGCAACATGCAGTGGCGATCGGAGGCCATCACCGCGGCCAACGACGCGATCGACCGCATCCTGAGTTCGGCGGACTTCGCCACCAACGCCCTGGTGGTCACGCAGCAGGTCAATGCGGCGCCGTTCCAGCTCGACGCGAACGGCGACGGCGTCAACGACATCAGCGTCAGCTTTCCCGTCGTCTCGCTCGACGGAGTCGCGCGCGCCGGCCCCCGCTGCCTGAGGGCCGAGCCGATCCCGAACAAGGACCTCGATCCGGAATCGGCCCGGGATTCCGGCTGCTTCGCCTCCAGTCTCGGCAGCAGCAGCGGCATCGCCCTCGAGACTTCGGACGGGGGGACCGCCCCGACGAGCCAGACCCTGTCCCTGTGCGCCAACACCGAATGGTCGATCACGGTGCGCGCCGTCGACGCGGTCACCAATACCAGCGTCGACGTGGTGCAGGGCGTGGGCGTGCGGGTGCCTTCCACGTCCGTGCCCACCTGCGAGTGATGATCCTCATGAGAAGCCAAATGCGCCGCCCCCGTCCTGCCGCAAAGCGTCTTGCGCGCCCCTTCGCCGCGCTCGTGATATCCGCGCTCGGCCTCCAAGGCACAGCCTTGGCCGCCGACATCGACATCTACGGACCGAAGGGCGGCGGCGGCAGCCCGAACGTGGTGTTCCTGCTCGACAACACGTCGAACTGGTCGGGCAACAACCAGGGCTGGAACGCCGAAGCCTCCGCCACGAGATGCCTGTCGCTGAGCGGGGATGAGCGGGAAAGCTGCCGCAATATCGTCCGGATCATCTACTACACCGGCGTGAACGGGAAGAAGTTTCCGTGGGAGAACGGCTACCAGTCGAACAGGGACAACGTGAGCCTGACCCAGGGTCAGGTGCAGCTGCGTGCGCTGAGGTTGGTCCTCAACGAGCTGGTGTGCTCGGGCAGCAGCAATGCGCTGGACGTCAACATCGGCCTGGCGATGATCGGAAGCACCGGCTCGGTGCTGAGCAACGGCCACAGCACCGGTTTCATCCGCTATGCCGTGCAACCCCTGAAAGGCACAGGGACGACGGCCAACAGCAGCTGCAAGGCGCTGATCGACGACCTCGACACCATCGACAGCAAGATCACCGACCCGACCTTCAAGGCCCCCTCGAGCGCCAACTACGGCGCCGCGATGTACGAGGTCTTCAAGTACTTCGGCGGCCACACCCACCCGAACCTCGCGAGCCAAGCCAGCGCCAACGGCGCCACGCCGATCGGCTCGACGGGTTACGGGCCGATCCGGTTCTCCAATCCGAATCCGCTCGACGACCCCCGCGCGTTCGTCGATCCCTCCACGCGCACCACCTACCAAAGCCCGCTGAGCATCGCCAACAGCTGCACCAACAACTACCTGGTGCTGGTGGGCAACGGCTACCCCGATGCCGAGCCGACCAACAACGGGGGGCCGGTGGTATTCAACGGGATCGGCTACACCCCCCCCGCCTTGTCCGCGATCAGTTCCGACACCAGCCGCTTTGCCGACGAGTGGGCCTACTTCCTGGCCAACACCGACGTCAGCAGCCTGCCCGGCGTGCAGCGCGTGCTGACCTACACGATCAACACCTACAAGGACAATCCGAGCACGAGCCAGGCCAGGCTGCTCAAGTCGATGGCCGCGGTCGGCGGGGTCGGGCCGGGCGCCTATCTCGAGATCGGCGGCGATCTGATGGGCCTCGTCAACGGCTTCAAGGAGGTGCTGGCCAACATCGCATCGGTCAACAGCGTGTTCACGGCGACCACGCTGCCGGTCTCGACCACGACGCAGGGCACTTACCTGAACCAGATCTTCGTCGGCATGTTCCGCCCGGACGCCGGCGGCAGCCCGCGCTGGGTGGGCAACCTGAAGCAGTACGAACTGGGGCTGGTCAATGGCGTGCTGGACCTCGTGGATGCGAAGGGCAAGAGCGCGGTCAGCGCCGGCTTCTTCTCGCCGCTGGCCGAGAGCTACTGGTCCAGGAGCAGCGTCTTCTTCACCAATCAGCCCTCCGGCACGCCGGCGTCGGCCAGCGACCTGCCCGACGGCGCGATCGTCGAGAAGGGCGGCGCGGCGCAGATGCTGCGTGAGTCCAACCTCCAGAGCTCTGCCGGCCGCACCGTCTACACCGCGCCTGCGGCCGGCGGTGCGCTGACGAGCTTTTCCGGGAGCAATGCGGCGGTGACGTCGAGTCTGACCGCCGCCGAGATCGCCTGGGCGCGCGGGGAGGCCAACGTCACCTCCGGCGCGGGGATGGAGGACTTTGTCGGCGCCTATCTCGACGGCAGCACCGTCCGGGATCTCGGGACGACCGGCGCGCGCCACAGCATCCACGGCGACGTGCTGCATTCGAAGCCGGTGGCGCTGAACTACGGCGACGGGCGGGTGGTGGTCTACTACGGCTCCAACGACGGCTTCTTCCGCGCGATCGACGGCAGGAAGACGGGCACCTCGAGGGGGCAGGAGCTGTGGTCCTTCGTGGCACCGGAGCACTACGGCTCAATCAAGCGCCTTCGCGCCGGCACGCCGATGCTGCAGATCCCCGAAAACAGCAGCGACGGCACCCTGCTCGCGCCCGCAGCCGGCACCTTGCAGAAGAGCTACGGCATGGACGGACCGATCGGCGTCTATGCCCGCTACAGCCGGACCGGAGCGGTCACCGAGGCCTTCCTCTATCCGACGATGCGGCGAGGGGGGCGCAACGTCTACGCCTTCAATGTGAGCGATCCGCTGAACCCCCGCTACATGTGGAAGATCACGGGCGGCAGCGGCGATTTCGCGGACCTGGCGCAGACCTGGTCGATGCCCAAGCCGGTGCTCTTCAAGTCGGCGTCCGCGACGCCGCCGGTCCTGCTGCTGATGGGGGGCGGCTACGACGCTGCGGAGGACAGTAACGCCTCGAGCAGCACGGGCAAGGGCAACGTTGTCTACGTCATCGACGGCCGCGACGGGCGCCGGATCGCCGCGTTGCGCACCGAGCACTCGGTGCCGTCCGATGTGGCGGTCGCCGACGTGGACGGCGATGGCGTGCCTGATCGGGCCTATGTCGCGGACGTGCGCGGCAATCTCTATCGCATCGACTTCCCGACGACCGGCGACCTGCAGCTGTCCTCGACGTGGAGCAACGTGCGGGCGGTCAAGATCGCGGAACTCGGTGGAAAGATCTTTTTCCAGCCGGACGTGGTCGTGACGACGAAATTCGTCGCCGTGCTGGTGGGCACCGGGGATCGCGAGAAGCCGTTGCTGTCGTCCACGAGCGACAACTTCTTCCTCGTCAAGGACAACCTCGGCGCGCCACGCGAGCTGCCGCTGCGGAAGGCCGACCTGACGCGGGTGGCGAAGATCGACAACGGCTCGATGCAGCCGACCGCCGTGGTCAACCCCGTCAACAACACGGCGGGCTGCTATGTCGAGCTCGCGACCAACGGCGAGAAGGTGGTGAATGCGCCCTTCAGCTTCTCGGGCAACACCTATTTCGGCACCAACCGGCCGCATCCGGCCTCCACCAACAGCTGCTCGGCGGACCTGGGTGAGGCCTATGCCTACAAGTTCCCCCTCTTCTGCGGCGTGCCGACCGTCACCAAGATCGTCGGGGGCGGACTGCCGCCGTCCCCGGTGGGGGGGATCGTCGAGATGACCGTGGACGGAAAACCCGTGCTGATGCCCTTCGTCATCGGCAGCGGCACGCGGGGCTCGCCGTTCGTGCCGGAGCGGCCGACGCCCTCGGTCGCCCCGGTCCGGACCCGGCTGAACTGGCGCATCGACAACGGCAATCGCTGAACCCGCCCTGCGCACGCGGATTCGTCATGCCGATGCTGCGTGCGGCCCGGCATCGCGGGGAGCAGGCCTGCGTCTCGCCCCGAGACGCGGCTGGCGTCCTGTCGGAGATGCGGGGCCGTCGCGCCTCTGTTCCTCAGCCGCGTTCCCGCATCCCCCCGGCCACCAGATCAAACCGGAACAGCCGGCACTCGATCGGTCCGTTCCACATCGGGATGCGACGGCTCTCTTTCAATCGCATCAGGCTCGGCAGCTTCATCTCGGGCGCGAGCACCCAGGCGGTCCACGGGTTCGCGCCGCCGGTGAAGGCGCGCTTCCATTGTGCGGCCAGGCCCGAGAAGAAGGCGTCGGGCACCGTCTGGCCGTCGGCATGGCGCTGGCGCGGCGAGGCGGCGGCGCCGCGCGCGGCGATGCGCTCGCCGTAGGGCGGGTTGAGCATGATGCTGCCCGGCATGCCGTCGGGCAGCCGCGGCGCCGGGCGCTGCAGCGCGTCGCCGGCATTGAACTGCACCGCATGCGCGACGCCGGCGCGCTCGGCGTTGCGCCGCGCGAAGTCGACCATGCGGAAGGTCACGTCGCTCGCGAACACCGGCACCTCGGGCGCGTGCACGCGCGCCTGCGCGTCGGACCTCAGGTCGGCCCACTGCTCGCGCGCCTGCGGCCCGGCAAAGGGCGCGAGCCGCTCGAAGGCGAAGCGGCGCTTGAGGCCCGGGGCGATGCCGCAGGCGATCTGCGCTGCCTCGATCGGGATCGTGCCCGAGCCGCAGCAGGGATCGAGCAGCGCGCCACCGCTGTCCTCGGTGCCCCGCCAGCCGGCGGCGGCGAGCATCGCCGCGGCGAGCGTCTCCTTCAGCGGCGCCTCGCCCTTGTCCTCGCGCCAGCCGCGCTTGAAGAGCGGCTCGCCCGAGGTGTCGACGTAGATCGTCGCGTGCGTCTCGGTCAGGTGCAGCATCACGCGCATGTCCGCGCGCTGCGTGTCCACGCTCGGGCGCTCGCCGAACTCGTCGCGCATCACGTCGCACAGCGCGTCCTTCACCTTCAGCGTGGCGAAGTTCAGGCTCCTGAGCGGCGAGCGCTGTGCCGTGGTGTCGATGCGGAAGGTCTGGCGCGACGAGAGCCAGCCGGGCCACCACACCTCGCGCGCGAGCTGGTACAGGTCGTCCTCGAGCCGGTAGGGGCCGTGCGCGACGCGCACCAGCACGCGCTGCGCGAGCCGGCTGCCCAGGTTGAGCTTCATCACGTCCTGCCAGTCGCCCTCGAGCGCGATGCCGCCGCGCTCGATCGTGCCCGCGGTCTGCGGCCCGAGCAGGCGCATCGCCTCGTCGGCGAGCCACTCCTCGACGCCGCCGGCACAGGGGAGGAACAGGGAATACTTCATGGGGACGTGTCCGACAGGGAGGCAAACGGGGCGCCCGCGCGGCGCGGTGGCGGGCACGCGGCGGGCTTGAAGGGGGAGGGCGGGCGGCCGGCTACAGCGCGCGGCGCAGGTTGGCCGGCGCGATCTTGAGCGCCTCGCGGTACTTGGCCACCGTGCGGCGCGCGACCTGGATGCCCTGCTCCTCGAGCATCAGGCTCAGCTGGCTGTCCGACAGCGGCTTCTTCGGGTCCTCGGCGCTGACGAGCTGCCTGATGAGCGCGCGCACCGCGGTGCTCGACGCGTTGCCGCCGGCCTCGGTGTTGAGCGAGGAGCCGAAGAAGTACTTCAGCTCGAAGGTGCCGAAGGGCGTGCTCATGTACTTGGCGGTGGTCACGCGCGAGATGGTGGATTCGTGCAGGCCGAGCTCGTCGGCGATCTCGCGCAGCACCAGCGGCTTCATCGCGATCTCGCCGTGGGTGAAGAAGTTCTTCTGCCGCTCGACGATCGCCTGCGAGACGCGCTGGATGGTCTCGAAGCGCTGCATGATGTTCTTCACGAACCAGCGCGCCTCCTGCAGCCGCGACGCGAGCGAGGCGCCCGACTCGCTGCCGCGGTGCGAGCGGATCGCCTGCGCGTAGAGGTCGTTGATGCGGAGTTTCGGCATCACGTCGGGGTTGAGCACCACGCGCCAGCCGCGGCCGGACTTCTGCACGATCACGTCGGGCACCACGATGTTGGCCTCGGCGCGCGCGAAGGGCCGCCCGGGTTTCGGTTCCAGGCCGACGATCAGCGCCTGCGCCTGCTTGATCAGCTCCTCGTCGGCGCCGGTGGCGGCGATCAGCTTCTTCACGTCGCGGCGCGCCAGCGCCTCCAGGTGGCCGCTGCAGATCATGATCGCGACGATCTGCGCCTCGCACCGGGGCCGCGCGCGCAGCTGCAGCGTCAGGCATTCGCTCAAGGAGCGCGCGCCCACGCCGGTGGGCTCCAGGCTCTGCAGCCAGCGCAGCCCGCACTGCAGCTGCGCGAGCAGCTCCTCCTGCGCGTCGAAGTCCTCCGGGTCGCCGAGCCGCTCGGCGATCTCCTCGAGCGTGCCGTCGAGATAGCCGTCCTCGTCGAGCGACTCGATCAGCACCATCACCGCGGCGGCGTCCACCGGCGCGAGCCGCATGCCCATCAGCTGCTGGCGCAGGTGGTCCTGCAGGCTGATGCCGGAACTGGCGCGGTCGATCGGGTCGTTCTCGTCGTCGTCGATCGCGCCGTTGCGCTGCGTCGGCGTCTCGCGGATGCCGTCGAAGTCGTCGCGCTCGGTGCCGTTCTCCCAGTCGTCGCGCTCGGTGGCGCCGAACTCGATGCTGTCCACCGGCTCGGCGGCGTCGCCGGCCTCCGCGCCGTCGCCGCTGCTCGCGTCGGCCTCGCGCTGGCTCAGCCGGTCGGCGGCGCCGGCGGGCTCGACGATGCGGTCGGGCAGTGGCACCTCGTCGTCGGGCTCCAGGAAGGGGTTCTGCTCGAGCATCTGCTCGACCTCCTGGTGCAGCTCGAGCGTCGAGAGCTGCAGCAGCCGGATCGACTGCTGCAGCTGCGGCGTGAGCGCCAGGTGCTGGGAGAGGCGGACTTGCAGCGAAGGTTTCATGGCAGCGCCTCCTTACATCCTGAAGTGTTCACCGAGATAGACCTTGCGCACGTCGGCGTTCTCGACGATCTCGCCGGGCGTGCCCTGCGCCAGCACCCGCCCCTCGCTGATGATGTAGGCGTGGTCGCAGATGCCGAGCGTCTCGCGCACGTTGTGGTCGGTGATCAGCACGCCGATGCCGCGGTCCTTGAGGAAGCCGATGATGCGCTGGATCTCGAGCACCGCGATCGGGTCGACCCCGGCGAAGGGCTCGTCGAGCAGGATGAAGCGCGGCTGGCTGGCGAGCGCGCGCGCGATCTCGACGCGCCGGCGCTCGCCGCCCGACAGCGCCGGCGCCGGGCTCCTGCGCAGCTTCTCGATGCTCAGGTCGTGCAGCAGGCCCGACAGCATCTCCTCGATCGCGGCGGGCCGCAGGCGGCGCCCCTCGGCGTCGTGCTGCAACTCGAGCACCGCGCGGATGTTCTCCTCGACGGTGAGCTTGCGGAAGATCGACGCCTCCTGCGGCAGGTAGCTCAGGCCGAGGCGCGAACGCTGGTGGATCGGCAGGTCCTGCACCGCGCGGCCGTCGATGCGGATCTCGCCGGCGTCGGCGCGCACGAGGCCGACGATCATGTAGAAGCTCGTGGTCTTGCCCGCGCCGTTGGGGCCGAGCAGCCCGACCACCTCGCCGCTGTCGACCGCCAGGTGCACGTCGTGCACCACCTGCCGCGCGCCGTAGCGCTTCTTCAGGCCGTGCGCCTCGAGCCGACTGGCGACGGCGGCGGCGCTCACCGCGAACTCCCCCGCGGCGCGTCGGTGCCCGCGCGGCGCGGGCTCAGCACGCCGCGCACGCGGCCGTCGCCGCCCTCGGCGCCCCCGGCCACCGAGAACACCTCGGCGGCATTGTCGAACACGATCGTCTGGCCGCTCACCTCGTCGGCGAGCTGCTTGCCGCGGTAGCGGCGGATCACCGCGTTGCCGCTCATGCGCAGCGTGTCGCTGCCGCTGTCGTACTCCAGGCGCTGCGCCTCGCCCTCGAGGTGCTCGTCGAGGCCCTCGCGCTTCTGCCGGAAGAAGGCGCGCTGGCCGTCCGCCGCGACCGCCACCGCCTGGTGGTCGCCGGCGGGCGTCTGCCGCACCTCCACCTGCGCCGCGCGGATCACCATCGAGCCCTTGTTCAGCACGACGTTGCCGCTGAGCACGTTGACCTGGCGGGCGTCGTCGTAGCGCAGGCGGTCGGCGGCGAAGTTCAGCGGCTGGTCGCGGTCCGCCCGCTCGGCCAGTGCCGGGGTGCCGCAGGCCGCGCCGAGAAGCGCGGCGGCAGCGAGGAGACGGCTGAGCAGGAGATGGGGCGTCATGGAGGCATGAAACTTGCAGTAACCCTGATTCTAGCCCGGGATCGCGCCCCGGCAAGGGCCTGCTGCCCGATTCTTCCAGGAGTTCCCGGTCGGAATGCCGCCACCCGCGGTGGCGGCGGGCCGCTGCCGGCTCAGCCGCGCTTGCCGCGCGACTGCTCGATCAGCTGGCTGGCGACGACGAGCGAGCGCTCGAGCGAGCCGGCCAGCGAGCCGGAGGTCCAGTAGCGGCCGTTGATGCCGAGCGCCGGCACGCCGTCGATCCTGTAGGCCTCGGCGAGCTTGCGCGCCTGGCCGACCTTGCTCTGCACCGAGAAGGAGTTGAAGACCTCGAGGAACTTGGCGCGGTCGACGCCGTTCTTCGCCATCAGGTCGGCCGCGGCCTCGGGCGTGTTCAGGCGGTTCTTGTCGACATGCATCGCGTCGAAGACCTTGCGGTGCAGGTCATCGAGGCGGCCCATCGCCTCGAGCGCGTAGTAGATGCGCTGGTGGATGACGAACTCCTCGCGGAAGGCCACCGGCACGCGCCGGAAGCTGACGTCCGCGGGCAGCTGCTTCACCCACTGCTCGAGCATCGGCTCGAAGCGGAAGCAGTGCGGGCAGCCGTACCAGAAGAACTCGAGCACCTCGACCTTGCCCGGCGCGCCGGGGGCCTGGGGCTGCGACAGCACCACGTAGTCGGTGCCGGCGCGCGGCGCCTGGGCCCGGGCGGGCAGCGCGCCCAGCAGGCCGGCGGCGGGCAGCAGCGCGGTGCCGGCCATCCAGCCGGAGAAGTCACGGCGTTTCATGCGGGGAATCCTTTTGCGGGGTCGATGGGGGAGGAATCGCGCGCGGGGAGCGGGCCGGGCTCAGCGCTGCACGCGCACCAGCGCGGCGTCCATGCCGCTGCCGGCCACGCGCTCGCGCGTCGATTCGGCGTCCTCGCGGGCGTCGAAGGGGCCCAGGCGCACGCGGTAGACGGTGCGGCCGGTCTGCTCGCGCTCGGTGATGCGGGCGGTCAGGCCGATCATGGCCAGGCGCGCGCGCTGCTGCTCGGCATCCTCGACGCGGGCGAAGGCGCCGGTCTGCACGAAGTAGCTGCCGCCCGCCTCGGCCGCGGGCCGCTCGCCGAGGATCGCCGCCGGGTCGCGCGTGCTGCCGGTGGCGGCACGTGCCTGCTGCGAGGAGGTCTGGGGCGCGGCCGACTGGACCGGCGCCGCCGCGGCGGGCGCGTTCGGCTGCCAGGACGGCTCGGCCTGCGGTGCCGGCGCCGGCGCGACGGCCGCGGGCCGCGAGGTGCCACGTCCCTGGAGCGGTGCGTTCGGATCCCAGTTGCGGTTGCGCTCCGCCTCGGCGGCCTCGCTGCTGGTTCTGCGCTGCGGCACCTTGTCGATGAAGGGCACCGGGGCCTTCGTCACGTACAGCGCCACGCCGAGCGCAGTCGCCACGCCGAGAAGGAACCCGAGGATCATGCCGGGATAGAAGCCGCCTTTTTGGGTGCTCATGGTCGAAGCGGGAGTTGGGTCGCTGGTTGATTGTGGCGCAGGAGCGGAGGGCTCTTACATTTTTTCCGGCGCGCTCACGCCGAGCACGGCCAGGCCGCAGCGCAGCACCTGGCGCGTGGCCAGCAGCAGCGCCAGGCGCGCGCGGGCGAGCGCAGCGTCGTCGACCAGGAAGCGCTCGGCGGCGTAGTAGCTGTGGAAGGCGCTCGCGACGTCGCGCAGGTAGAAGGCCACCGCGTGCGGCGCGAGGTCGGCCGCCGCCGCAGCGAGCATCGCCGGGTACTCGGCGAGCTTGAGCATCAGCGCGGCCTCGCTCGGCGCGACGAGCCTCGAGAGGTCCGCCGCCGGCAGCGTCGCCACGTCGCCGCCCGACTGCTCGACCCACTGCTGGATCACCGAGCAGATGCGCGCGTGCGCGTACTGCACGTAGTACACCGGGTTCTCGTCGTTCTGCTTGAGCGCGAGGTCGACGTCGAAGACGAACTCGGTGTCGGCCTTGCGGCTGATCAGGAAGAAGCGCACCGCGTCGCGGCTGGTCCAGTCGATCAGGTCGCGCAGCGTCACGTAGCTGCCCGCGCGCTTGGAGATCTTGACCTCCTCGCCGCCCTTCATGACCGTCACCATCTTGTGCAGCACGTAGTCCGGGAAGCCCTGCGGGATGCCGACGTCGGCCGCCTGCAGCCCGGCGCGCACCCGCGCGATCGTGCCGTGGTGGTCGCTGCCCTGGATGTTGATGCACTTCGTGTAGCCGCGCTGCCACTTGTTGATGTGGTAGGCGACGTCGGGCACGAAGTAGGTGTAGCCGCCCTCGGTCTTGCGCCCGTCGGCGCCGACGGTGTCCGACTTCTTCATCACGCGGTCCTTGTCGTCGCCGAAGTCGGTCGACTTCAGCCACAGCGCGCCTTCGCTCTCGTAGGTGTGGCCGCGCTCGACGAGGCGCTGCACCGTCTGCTCGACGCGGCCGTCCGAGTACAGGCTCGACTCGAGGAAGTAGTTGTCGAAGCGCACGCCGAAGGCTTGCAGGTCGAGGTCCTGCTCGTGCCGCAGGTAGGCGACCGCGAACTGGCGGATGTCGTCGAGGTTCTCCGGGTCGCCCGAGGCGGTGAACTCGCGGTCGTCGGCCCGCACGGTCTTGCGCGCCGCGTAGTCGGCGGCGATGTCGGCGATGTAGTCGCCGTTGTAGGCGCTCTCGGGCCAGCCGGCGTCGCCGGGCTTGAGGCCCTTGAGCCGCGCCTGGGTCGAGGCCGCGAGCGTGGCGATCTGCACGCCGGCGTCGTTGTAGTAGAACTCGCGCAGCACCTGCGAGCCCTGCGTCTCGAACAGGTTGCAGATCGCGTCGCCGAGCGCGGCCTGGCGGCCGTGGCCGACGTGCAGCGGGCCGGTCGGGTTGGCCGACACGAACTCGACAAGCACCTGCCGGCCGTCGGCCTGCCTGCGGCCGAAGGCGTCGCCGGCGGCGAGCACCTCCTGCACGATCGACTGCTTGGCGGCGGCCTTCAGGCGCAGGTTGATGAAGCCGGGGCCGGCGATCTCCATCGACTCGACCCAGCGCGCGAAGGCCGGACGGCGCGCGAGGCCGTCGATCAGGGCCTGCGCGAGCTCGCGCGGGTTCCTCTTCAGCGGCTTGGCGAGCTGCATCGCCGCGGTGCAGGCGAAGTCGCCGTGCGCGGCCTGCTTCGGCAGCTCGAAGCCGACGGCGGGCTTGTGGTCGGGGGCCAGCGCCGCCACTTCGGCGGCGAGGTCTTGCAGCAGTTCTTCTTTGGCGCGGATCATGGCGGGATTCTACGTTTCGCCCCCCGGCACGACGGCCGCGAGGGCGGGCGGCGGCGCGCGTTCGGGCCGGCAGCGTGAAGAACGAACAGGACGCGCGGCGCCGGCGGCGGCGGAATGAGGGATGATTCCGCCCACCCATGCCGATTCCTCCCCTCGACCTCCTCCAGCCGCTGTCGACGGCGATCGCCGACCCGCTGCCCGATCGCATCGGCAAGTACCGCGTGACGCGCCGCATCGGCCAGGGCAGCACCAGCGACGTCTTCCTCTGCCACGACGAGTTCCACGCGCGCGACGTGGCGCTCAAGCGGGTGCGGCCGCAGGCGCTGGCCGGCGCGCAGCAGGCGCGCTACAACGCGCGCTTCTTCGCCGCCGAGGCGGCACTGGTCGGGCGGCTGCAGCACCCGCACGTGGTGCAGATCCACGACGCGGTCAGCACGCCCGCCGAGCAGTACCTGGTGATGGAGCATGTCCCCGGCGGCACGCTGCAGCGCCACTGCCGCGCCGACCGGCTGCTGCCGCTCGAGCAGATCGTCGAGATCGGCTTCAAGTGCGCGATGGCGCTCGGCTACGTGTTCCGCCAGGGCCTGATCCACCGCGACGTCAAGCCCGCCAACATCCTGGTCGTCGAGGGGCGCGGCGGCATCGACAACGTCAAGCTGACCGACTTCGGCAGCGCGCTGGACTTCGGCGCCGACGTCACGCAGGTGCACCGCGTCGGCTCGCTCGCCTACATGTCGCCGGAGCAGCTGTGCGGGGCCGAGCTGCTGGCGCAGTCGGACATGTACTCGCTCGGCGCGGTGCTCTACCACCTCGTCACCGGCCACGCGCCGGTGGAGGCCGACAGCCCGGCGGCGCTGCTGCACGAGATCCTCGAGCGGCCCCCCGCGCCGCCGAGCGCCTACCGCTCGCAGGTCTCGCCGGCGCTCGACGCGCTGATCCTGCGCGCGCTGGCCAAGCGGCCCGAGGACCGCCCCGCGAGCTGGGACGAGTTCGCCGACGCGCTCGCGCACCTGATCCGGCGCCGCGAGGTGCCGCGCGTCGAGCACGAGTCGGTGCTCGACTCCGAGCGCTTCTCGCTGCTGCGCTCGCTCGAGTTCTTCCAGGGCTTCGACGACATCGCGCTGTGGGAGGTGGTGCACCAGGCCTGCTGGCAGCGCCTGCCCGTGGGGCACCGGCTGATGCGCCGCGGCGAGAAGGCGCAGGACTTCCACATCGTCGCCGCGGGCCGCCTGGAGGTGTTCCGCGAGGGGCGGCGCGTCGCCAGCGTCGGCGCGGGCCGCTCGGTGGGCGAGATGTCCTACCTCGCGCCCAACCCGGCGCTGCGCACCCGCAGCGCCGACGTGGTGGCCGCCGAGCCGAGCACGACGATCGCCTTCACCGCCGAGTCGCTCGGGCGGCTCAGCATGGGCTGCCAGCGGCACTTCGACCGCGCCTTCATCGCGGTGCTGGTGCGCCGGCTGCACGAGACGGAAGGCGCCGACCCGGGCGCGGCCGGCACCGGCAGCTGAGTCGGGCGGCCCGGCCCACCCGCTTGCAGGGGTCGCCCGCGGCGGCACGCGACGCTGATGCACAATCGTTCGCAGGCCCCGGAGTGGGCCGGGCCGCAATGAACCAAGAAGTCCCTTTCCCTGCCGAGCCCCTGCCCGAGCCCGGTGCCGACCCTCGTGCGGCGCCGCAGCGCGGCGCCTTCTGCCTCGCGCTCTTCGAACATGCCCCGGTCGGCATGGCGCTCGTGCGCGGCACGCGCTTCGAGCTCGTCAACGCCTGCTTCGAGACGCTGTTCGGCTGGCCCGCCGGCACGCTGGACGGCCAGGGCGTCGAGGCGGTGTGGCTGTCGGCGAAGGAGCGCGAGCGCGTGCTGGCCGGCGTGCGGCAGCGCCTGGCGCGCGGCGAGGCGATCGACCTCGAGCTGCAGATGCGCCACCGCGACGGCCGGGCCCTCTGGTGCCGGCTGCGCGCACGCGCGCTGCCGGACGGCGCCGCCGTCTGGATCGTCGAGGACGTGGATTCGCAGCACCGCGAGCGGCTCGAGCTCGAGCGCCGCGTGCACGAGCGCAGCGAGGCGCTCGCGAGCGCCAACGCGCAGCTGCGCCGCGAGATGGAGGACCGCCAGAGCGCCGAGGACCTGGTGCGCCACCTCGCCGACCACGATCCGCTCACCGGGCTGCCCAACCGCCACCTGCTCGCCTACCGGCTCGAGCAGGCGATCGCCGCGGCGCAGGGCCAGGACGGCGGCGTCGCGGTGCTGTTCATGGACCTCGACCGCTTCAAGGCCATCAACGACTCGCTCGGGCACGGCACCGGCGACCGGCTGCTGCAGGCCGTCGCCGAGCGCGTGCGGCAGTGCCTGCGGCCGGGCGACACGGTGGCGCGGCTCGGCGGCGCCGAGTTCGTGATGGTGCTGCCCGCGGTGGCCGCGCCCGGCGAGGCGGCGCAGCTCGCGTCCAAGCTCATCCGCGCGGTCTCTCAGCCCTGCCAGATCGGCGAGCTCGAGCTGCGCGCGACGCCCTCGCTCGGCATCAGCCTCTACCCCGAGCACGGCGACAACCCCGACGCACTGATCGCCAAGGCGAGCGTCGCGATGTACCAGGCCAAGGCCCAGGGCCGGCGCAATTACCTCTTCTTCAGCGGGCAGGCCGACGGCGCCTCGTCGCAGCGGCTGCTGCTGGAGCACGAGCTCTACCGCGCGCTCGAGCACAACCAGCTCGAGCTGCTCTACCAGCCGCGCTATGCGCTCGACGGCGAGGCCTTCGTCGCCTGCGAGGCGCTGCTGCGCTGGCAGCATCCCTCGCGCGGCGCGATCGGGCCGGCCGAGTTCGTGCCGCTGGCCGAGGACAGCGGCCTGATCGTGCAGATCGGCGAATGGGTGCTGCGCGAGACCTGCCGGCAGATCCGGCGCTGGCAGGACCGCGGCCTCGACGTGCGGCCGGTCTCGATCAACCTGTCGGCGCGGCAGTTCCACAGCCTGGAGCTGATCTCGATGATCCGCTCGGTGCTGGCCGAGACCGGGGTGCCGCCGCGGCTGCTGGAGGTGGAGATCACCGAGACCACGCTGATGCACAACACCGACGAGACGCAGGTCACGCTCGGGCAGCTCAGCGCGCTGGGCATCAAGATCTCGATCGACGACTTCGGCACCGGCTACTCGAGCCTCGC
This sequence comes from Caldimonas tepidiphila, assembly GCF_003569765.1. Classification (GTDB taxonomy): domain Bacteria; phylum Pseudomonadota; class Gammaproteobacteria; order Burkholderiales; family Burkholderiaceae_C; genus Caldimonas; species Caldimonas tepidiphila. The sequence goes on from NZ_QXMG01000057.1 coordinate 20,028, forward strand.
CTACCTCAAGCGCTTCCCGGTGGACGTGCTGAAGATCGACCGCTCCTTCGTGCGCGAGATCGTGCCCGGCACCGAGGACGCGCTGATCGTCGGCGCGATCATCGGGCTCGCACGCAGCCTGCGCCTGCGCGTCGTCGCCGAGGGCGTCGAGACGCGCGAGCAGGCCGAGTTCCTGCGGCGCGAGGGCTGCGACGAGGGGCAGGGCTTCCTGTTCGGGCAGCCGCTGGCGGCGGCGGAGCTGGAGCCGCTGCTCAGGCGCGCACGCTGAGCGGCTCGGCGGCCGACGCCGCGGCCGGCGCCGCCGCGGCCGCACCCTCTGCCGGGGACTGCGCGGCGCGGCGCCAGTAGGCCGGGTCACCGTAGCTGTGCTTGAGGAAGTCGATCCACAGCCGCACGCGCAGCGGCAGGTGCTTGCGCTGCGGGAACACCGCGTAGATGCCGTTGGGCGGCGCGGCGTACTCGTCGAGGACGCTGACGAGCTCGCCGCGCGCGAGGTGCCCCTCCACCTCCCAGGTCGAGCGCCACGCGAGGCCGAGCCCGGCGAGGCACCACTCGTGCAGCACCTGCCCGTCCGAGCAGTCGAGCGGGCCGCCCACGCGCAGGTGGTGCAGCTCGTCGCCGAGCCGGAAGGCCCAGCCGCGCGTCTGGCTCGCATCGGAGCTCAGCGCCAGGCAGTCGTGCTGCGCGAGCTCCGACGGGTGGCGCGGCGTGCCGCGGCGGCGCAGGTAGTCGGGCGACGCGACGCACAGCCGGCGGTTGTCGGCCAGCCGCAGGCTCACGAGGCTCGAGTCCGGCAGGTCGCCGACGCGCACCGCGCAGTCGAAGCCCTCGTTGACGATGTCCACCACCCGGTCGCTGAGGTTCAGCGAGATCGACACCTCCGGGTGCAGCGCGCGAAAGCGCGGCACCAGCGGCGCGACGTGGCGCCGCCCGAAGCCCGCCGGCGCGGTCAGCCGCAGGTGGCCGCTCGCCTTCACGCCGCCGGCGCTCACGCTCGCCTCGGCGTTCGCCAGGTCGGCGAGCAGGCGCTGGCAGTCCTCCAGGAAGGCGCTGCCCTCGTGCGTCAGTGTGATGCGGCGCGTCGTGCGCATCAGCAGCTTGACGCCCAGGCGCTCCTCCAGCGCGTCGATGCGCCGCCCGATGACCGCCGGCGCGACGCCCTCGAGCTGCGCGGCGGCCGTGAGGCTGCCGCGCGTGGCCACGCTGACGAAGGATTCGATTTGTTTCAGGCGGTCCATTCGGGAAGACATTAAGGCGCGGCTGATCCGAGATCAAGCCGGGCGATACGGGGGAGCAGGCACGCAAGGCGCCGCTCAGGCGGCTGCAGGGCGGCAAGGAGAGAACGTATCCTCACAATTAGTCGCTCAAAAGTCAAAGATCATGAGCATCCGAAGGGATTAATGTCGCCGGGATGATCGAATAAAGTGGCGTCATGGAAAAGCCCGTCGCCCTGCCGCCGCTGCGTGCGGTCCTCTTCGATGCCTACGGCACGCTGTTCGACGTCTACAGCGTCGGTCTGCTGGCCGAGCAGCTGTTTCCCGGCAAGGGCGAGGCGCTGGCCGCGCTGTGGCGCGACAAGCAGATCGAGTACACGCGCCTCGTGACGATGGCCGCGCCCGGCGGCGAGCGCTACCGGCCGTTCTGGGAGATCACGCGCGACGGCCTGCGCTACGCCTGCAAGCGGCTCGGCCTCGCGCTCGGCGCCGAGGCCGAGTCGCGGCTGATGAACCAGTACCGGGCGCTGTCCGCCTTCCCCGAGAACCGGGAGGTGCTGCAGGCGCTGAAGGATCTCGGCATTCCGCGCGCGATCCTCAGCAACGGCGACCCGGCGATGCTCGACGTCGCGGTGCGCAGTGCGGGCCTGCACGAGGTGCTCGACCACGTGATCAGCGTCGAGCCGCTGCGCGTGTTCAAGCCCGACATGCGCGTCTACGCGCTCGGCCTGTCGGTGCTGCGGCAGGCGCAGCCCGGGCTCGCGGCGAAGAACGTGCTGTTCGTCTCGAGCAACGGCTGGGACGCCGCGGGCGCCGCCTGGTTCGGCTTCACCACCTTCTGGCTCAACCGCGCCGGGCTGCCGCGCGAGGAGCTGCACGTCGCGCCCGCCGTCGAGGGGCGCAACCTGCACGAGCTGCTGGCGCTGTTCGGCCTCGGGGAGGCGGGCGCATGACGCTGTTCGACGCGGCGCTGATCGCCCTCGGCGCCTTCGCCGCCGGCGCGGTCAATTCCATCGCCGGCGGGGGCACCTTCTTCTCCTTCCCGGCGCTGCTCGCGGTCGGCGTGCCGCCGGTGGTGGCCAACGCGAGCAACTCGGTGTCGCTGTGGCCGGGCAGCCTGTCGGGCGCCTGGGCCTACAAGCGCGAGCTCGTGCCGCTCAAGCGCTACCTGCTGCCGATGGGCGTGGCCTCCTTCATCGGCGGCATCTGCGGCGGGCTGCTGCTGCTGCTGACGAAGGACGCGACCTTCAAGCGCCTGATCCCGTGGCTGCTCGCCTTCGCGACGCTGCTGTTCGCCTTCAGCGGCCAGATCTCGGCGGCACTGCGGCGCTGGCGCAAGGTCGCGCCGGGCGCCGCGACGCGGCCCAGGGGCGGCGCGCTCGGCTGGCTCGGCCAGCTGCTCGTGTCGATCTACGGCGGCTTCTTCGGCGCGGGCATGGGCATTCTGATGATGGCCAGCCTCGCGATCGCCGGCCACGAGGACGTGCAGGAAATCAACGCGATCAAGAACCTGCTGTCGGCGGTGATCTACAGCGTCACGGTCGTGACCTTCATCGTCGCCGGCGCCGTCAGCTGGCCGCACACCCTCGTGATGATCGTCACCGCGACGCTCGGCGGCTACGCCGGCGCGAGCATGGCGCGCCGCGTGCCGGCGCTGTGGCTGCGCCGCGCGGTCATCGCAACCGGCGTGCTGCTGACGCTGTACTACTTCCAGGCCCCCTGAAAAAGCCCTCCGTTCCTTCTTCTTTCACAACATCCGGACCCCGAGAGGATTCGCCCATGACCACCCGCACGACCGTCCACCGGCTCGAAGTCGCCGACGAGCTGTTCCGCTTCATCGAGGGCGAGGTGCTGCCCGCCACCGGCGTCGACAGCGCCGCCTTCTGGGCCGGCTTCGACGCGATCGTCCATGACCTGGCGCCGAAGAACGTCGCGCTGCTCGCCGAGCGCGACCGCCTGCAGGCCGAGCTCGACGCGTGGCACAAGGCGAATCCCGGCCCGGTCCGCGACATGGCGGCCTACCGCGCCTTCCTCGAGCGCATCGGCTACCTGGTGCCGCAGCCCGCGGGCGCGCAGGCGACGACCGCCAACGTCGACGCCGAGCTCGCGCTGCAGGCCGGCCCGCAGCTCGTCGTGCCGATCCTCAACGCCCGCTACGCGCTCAACGCCGCCAACGCGCGCTGGGGTTCGCTCTACGACGCGCTCTACGGCACCGACGCGATCCCCGAGACCGAGGGCGCCGAGAAGACCTCGGGCTACAACCCGGTGCGCGGCGCCAAGGTGATCGAGTTCGCGCGCAAGTTCCTCGACGAGGCCGCGCCGCTGGCCGGCGGCGCCTCGCACCGCGACTCGATCGGCTACAAGGTCGAGGGCGGCCGGCTCGTCGTCACGCTCAAGGGCGGCGCCGTCGCCGGCCTGCAGGACGCGGCCCAGTTCGTCGGCTACCAGGGCGACGCGGCGGCGCCGTCGGCCCTGCTCGTGAAGCACAACGGCCTGCACGCCGAGATCCGCATCGACCGCAGCTCGGCGATCGGTGCGACCGACCCCGCCGGCGTCGCCGACGTGGTGCTGGAGGCGGCGCTCTCCACCATCCTCGACCTCGAGGACTCGGTCGCCGCGGTGGACGCCGCCGACAAGACGCTCGCCTACCGCAACTGGCTCGGCATCCTGCAGGGCACGCTGACCGAGCAGGTGATGAAGGGGGGCCGGACCATCACGCGCACGATGAACGCCGACCGCGAGTACACCGGCGCCAACGGCGAGCCGGTGGTGCTGCACGGCCGCTCGCTGCTGTTCGTGCGCAACGTCGGCCACCTGATGACGAACCCCGCGATCCTCTACGACGGCGGCAAGGAGATCCCCGAGGGCATCATGGACGCGGTGGTCACGACCACGATCGCGCTGGTGGACATCCGCCGCAAGAGCGGCCCGCGCAACTCGCGCACCGGCAGCGTCTACATCGTCAAGCCCAAGATGCACGGCCCGGCCGAGGTCGCGTTCGCGAGCGAGCTGTTCGGCCGCGTCGAGCAGCTGCTGGGCCTGCCCGACAGCACCGTGAAGCTCGGCATCATGGACGAGGAGCGCCGCACCAGCGTGAACCTCAAGGCCTGCATCGCCGCGGCCGCCAGCCGCGTCGCCTTCATCAACACCGGCTTCCTCGACCGCACCGGCGACGAGATGCACACCGCGATGCACGCCGGGCCGATGATCCGCAAGAACGACATGAAGGGCTCGAAGTGGATCGCGGCCTACGAGCGCAACAACGTGCTCACCGGCCTGTCCATGGGCCTGAGCGGCCGCGCGCAGATCGGCAAGGGCATGTGGGCGATGCCGGACCTGATGGCCGCGATGCTGGCGCAGAAGATCGGCCACCCCAAGGCCGGCGCCAACACCGCCTGGGTGCCGTCGCCGACCGCCGCGACGCTGCACGCGCTGCACTACCACCAGGTGGACGTGTTCGCGGTGCAGAAGGAACTCGCCAAGGTGGACGCCGACGCCGAGCGCGACGCGATCCTGAACGACCTGCTCTCCGTGCCGGTCGCCGCCGAGCCGAACTGGCCCGACGCTGAAAAACAGCAGGAGATCGACAACAACGCGCAGGGCATCCTCGGCTATGTGGTGCGCTGGGTGGACCAGGGCGTGGGCTGCTCGAAAGTGCCCGACATCAACGACGTCGGCCTGATGGAGGACCGCGCCACGCTGCGCATCTCCAGCCAGCACATCTGCAACTGGCTGCTGCACGGCGTGGTGAGCGAGGCGCAGGTGCGCGAGACGTTCAATCGCATGGCGGCCAAGGTGGACGAGCAGAACGCGGGCGACCCCGCCTACAAGCCGCTCGCGGCCAACCCCGACGGCGCGGCTTTCCAGGCGGCGCTGGACCTGGTGTTCAAGGGCAAGGAGCAGCCCAGCGGCTACACCGAGCCGCTGCTGCACGCCTGGCGCCTGAAGGTCAAGGCAGCGCAGGGCTGAAGCGGGCGCTTCCTGCCCCTGCGAAGAAGTGGCGCCCGGTGGCGCCACTTTTTTTACCTTGCGGCGAAAGCTCAGTTCCGAGGGGGCAGGGCTGCCGCGAACAGCCCGCTCAGGCCCTGCATCTCCTCCTCGTCCAGCGTGCCGCTGTGGCGGCGCAGCCGCACCAGGCTGCGCAGGTACTCGTGCCGTGCCCGTGCATGATCGGCCCGGGCGCGGAAGAGTCGCTGCTGCGTCAGCAGCAGATCCACCATCGTCGCGGCGCCGAGCTCGAAGCCGCGCTGCAGGGCATCGCGGGCGCGCTCCTGGGCCTCGGCGGTCTGGAGCGTGGCCTCCGCGCGCTGGAGCTGGCTGCGCGCGGTCAGCCACGCGGTGCGCAGCTGCAGCTCGAGCTGGCGGTGGCGCTCCTCGAGCTGGGCCTCGGCCTGCGCCTCGCGCGCCAGTGCCTCGCGCACGGTCGCATCGACGCGGCCGCCCTCGTACAACCCGACCGTCAGTGTCAGCCCGACCGAGCGCACCGTGTAAGGCGTGTTGCGGCGGCTTTCGGCATCCGTGTCCGACCAGGTCTGGCCCGCGATCAGCGCCAGCTGGGGCAGATGCTGGGCGCGGGCACTCGACACCGTGCGCTGCTCGGCCTGCAGCGCCTGCTGCGAGGCAGCCAGCACGGGACTGCCCTGCACAGCACGCTGCAGCCACTCCTCGAACTCTCCCGACAGTCGAGGCAGGCTCGGCGCGACGAGCCTGGGCAGCGTGGACACCGGTATGCCGGTGCTCTGCACGAGCGCCTCGATCGCCACCCGCAGCTCGTTGCGCACCTCGATCTCGCGCGCGGCGAGCGTGGCCAGGCGGGCTTCGGCTTCCAGCAGGTCGGGCTGCTTGGCCATCTGCCGCTCCACCAGGCGGGCGACCCGGTCGCGCTGCCCGCTCACGGCCTGCTGCTCGGCCTGGACCGCGCCCAGCTCCTCGACGGCGTTGAGGGCGTCGAGCAGCTGCTCCACGATCCTCGCCGCCAGCTCCACGCGCAGCGCCTCGTGCTCCAGCCGTGCCTGCTCGATGCGCATCGCCTCGGCGCTGGCCAGGCGGCGCGAGGCCACGTCGAGCAGCGGCTGGCGCAGGTTGACGGACTTGCGCTCGGAGTTGTACAGGTTGCGCGATGCGTCCTCGGCGCGAAAGTCGTTGCGCGCGCCGCTGAGCGTCAGCGCGAGCTGGGGGCGCAGGCGGCTCGACGCGAGGTCGGCGCGCGCCTGGGCCCGGTCTATCGCGCTGCGCTGCGCCCGCAATGCGGGGTTGGTTTCCAGCGCCGTCTGGTAGAGCGAGAGCAGGCTCGGCGGCGCGGGCTCGGGGGCCGCCGAGCCTGCCGCGCACCATGCCGCGAGGACGGCGGCCGCGCTGTAACAACGAAGGGGCTTCATCTTGCCGTGCCTCGATCTCAGTCTTCGGTGAACGAGCGGGCCATCACGTTGCGCACCGGGGCGATCAGGTACTGCAGCGCGGTGCGGCTGCCGGTGTTGATGAGCACCTCGCAGGGCATGCCGGGCACCAGCTCCAGCCGTTGCGCCCGCAGCTGCTCCAGACCCTCGGGCGACACCTCCACGCGCGCGAGGTAGTAAGGCTGCTTGTCGCGCTCGTCCACCAGGCTGTCGGCCGACACCGACAGCAGCCGGCCGTCGATCCTGGGCGTGTCGCGCATCTTGAAGGCGCTGAAGCGCAACTCGGCCTTCTGCCCGGGCTGCACCCGGTCGATGTCCAGCGGCGCGATCCGCGCCTCGACGATGAGCTTCTCCTTCTGCGGCACGATGTCCAGCAGACGACCGCCCTGCGGGATCACGGCGCCGAGGGTGTGGACCCCCATGCCGATCACGGTTCCCGAGTCCGGGGCGCGCACCACGGTCCGCTCGACTGTCGCCCGGATGGCGCGCATGCGCTCCTGCACGCCGAAGAGCTCGGCCTGCACCTCCGCGAGCTCGCGGGCCACCTCGCGCTGGAACTCCTTGCGCAGCTGCAGCAGCTTCATCCGCGTCTCGGCCACCTGCGTCTGGACGGCCGCGACCTCGGCCTGCAGCTGCCCGACCTGCCCCTCGCTGTGCGCGAGGCTGCGCTCGAACTCGCGCACCTTCTGGCGCTCGGCGAAGCCTTCCCTGAGCAGCGACTCGAAGTCTTCCTTCTCGCTGCGGTAGGAGGCGGCGAGCAGCTGCTGGCTGTGCTGCTGCGCCTGCAGCCCGCGCGCCTTAGCCTGCAGCTGCGTGACCTGCTGCTCGTAGATGTCCTCCTCGCCCTTCTGAGTGAGGCGCCGGGCCTGGAAGGCCTGGTTCTGCACCTGCATCGCCTCCTGCGCACGCGAGTCCAGGCGGGCTTCCTGCAGCAGGGCGGGCGGGTACTCCACCCGCTGCGCGCCGTCGCGCTGGGCCAGCAGCCGCGCCTCGCGCGCCAGCGCCAGGAACTGCTGCCCGCGCAGCAGCTCCAGCTGCGCGCGCGCCTGCGTGTCGTCCAGCGTCACGAGCAGCTGGCCGCGCTCGACCGTCTCCCCGTCGCGCACGTGCAGGGCGCTCACGATCCCGCCCTCCAGGTGCTGCACGGTCTTGCGGTAGCTCTCCACCGCGACCACGCCCCGGCCCACCGCGGCGCTGTCCAGCGGCGCGATGGCGGCCCAGCCGCCCAGCCCGCCGAAGACGCAGGCCACGACCAGCAGGCCCAGGCGGCGATAGCGGCGATCGTCCGCGAGGGCCTCGTGCGGCTCGAGGGTGGGCTTCATGGGGAGCCTCCTTTCTCAGGCGCCGGCAGCGGCGACGCGCTGCACCGGCTGCTGTATCGCGGCGAGCACCGTCTCGCGCGGTCCGAAGCGGGTGAGCTGGCCCTCGACGACGACGGCCAGCAACTCCATCTGGGCCAGCAGCCCGGGCCGGTGGGTCGTGACGACGACGGTCTGGCCCTGCGCCTTGAGATGGCGCAGCGTCTGCGCCAGCGCCAGTTCGCCGTCCTGGTCGAGATTGGCGTTGGGCTCGTCGAGCACCACCAGGCAGGGCGCCCCGTAGAGCGCGCGCGCCAGCCCGATGCGCTGGCGCTGCCCCGCCGAGAGCGCCTGCCCGCCGCTGCTGAGCCAGGTCTCGTAGCCCTGGGGCAGGCGCAGGATTATCTCGTGCACGCCGGCGGCGCGCGCGGCCGCCAGCACCCGCTCGGGCTCCGCAGGGCCGAAGCGGGAGATGTTCTCGGCCACGGTGCCGTCGAGCAGCTCCACGTCCTGCGGCAGGTAGCCGACATGCCGGCCCAGCTGTTCGCGCGACCACTGGGCCAGCTCCGCGCCGTCGAGCCGCACGCTGCCCGAGGCCGGCTCGTGCAGCCCCAGCATGGCGCGCAGCAGCGTCGACTTGCCCGCCCCGCTGGGGCCGACGATGGCGAGGCTTGCGCCGGGCGGCAGCGCGAGGCTGACGTTGCGCAGCAAGGGAGCCTCGGCGCCGGCGGGCTGCACCGTGAGCTGCTCCAGCGCGAGCGCGCCCTGCGGCGCTGGCAGCGCCATCGGGTCGGCGCACCGCGGCAGCGCCGCCAGCAGCGCCTCCAGGCGCCTGTAGGCGCCGCGCGCGCCCTGGAAGCCGCGCCAGCCGTTGATGATCAGGTCCAGCGGCGCCAGGGCGCGGCCCAGCAGGATGGAGCCGGCGATGACCGAGCCCCCCGTGATCTGCCCGCGGATCGCGAGCCAGGCGCCCAGCCCCAGGATCAGCGACTGGATCGCCAGCCGGAACATCTTGGACGCGACCCCGACCGCGCCCCCGCGCCGGCTGGCGCGCATCTGGAGGCTCATGGCGTGAGCCTGGCGAGCGGCCCAGCGCTCACGCAGCCGCGGCAGCATTCCCAGCGCCTCGATCACCTCGGCGTTGCGCAGCTGCTGCTGCGTGTGCTGGCTGATCTCCTGCGACACCTGGGTGGCCTGCTCCAGGTCGGCGCGCGTGCGCAGCTCGCCCCACAGCGCCAGCGCGAGCAGCACCCCGGCCGAGGCCAGGCCGACGGCCCCGAAGACAGGGTGGAACAGGAACATCACGGCGATGTAGACCGGCACCCAGGGGGCGTCGAAGAACGCGAGCAGCCCTGCGCCGGTGAGGAACTGGCGCAGCTGCATCAGGTCGCCGAGCGGCTGGGCGCTCGGCCCGCGACCCCCGCCCTGCAGCCCGCGCGCGAACACGCCGTCGAAGACCCTGGGGCCGAGCGTGCCGTCGATGCGCGCGCTCACGGCAATCAGGATCTGCGAGCGGACCCAGTCGAGCGCCCCCATCACGGCGAAGAGGAACAGCACGAGGAGCGTGAGCATCAGCAGCGTCGCTTCGCCGCTGCTGGGCAGCACGCGGTCGTAGACCTCCAGCATGTAGAAGACGGGTGCCAGCATCAGCAGGTTGATGAACAGGCTGAAGAAGCCCGCCATCACGAAGGAGTGGCGGCAGACCCCCAGGGCCGCGCGCAGTTCGCCCGTGCTGTCGTGCGCCGTCGGCCCGGCCCGAGAACCGCGAGCGCCTGCGGCTGGCCGGACGCGGCCCGAGACTTCCTGGTGAAGCATGTTTTCCTCCCGAAGTTCCGGAGCCTCACGGTACGGGGGCCTCGGAAATGTGTGCTGCGACTGGGGCGCCTTGCGTTTATCGGCGCTCTCTCAGTCAGACGTATCAATTTACGGAATGGAACGGAGTTGTCATCCCCGAGGCTGCAGTAGCTTGTGTCGGGGGAGTAGGGGAGCCGTCTCGGGGTTCATCGCGCCGGAGCGGGCCTCGGCACGGCGGCCACCCGACTGCGGGCATGAGCGAAACGTCGCTTGAAGGCGGCAGGGCGTGGCCCAGCCACGATACGGCGTGTCTGTGTCATGAGGTGATCCAGCATCGCGGGGCACCGCTTGCCAGGCGTTCAAGGTGCGACCGCGAGGGCTGCCGCGGATTGCTACACGCCGGTGAACTGCTCTTCCCGTACTCCGTCGGGTGTATTGGAAAGGGCTGCCGACCCACCTATCGTGGCTTTGCAGCCGGTTCGATTCGGAACCGTCCTATGTCGTGAGATCAACCCGCCCTGTACTGAAGAAAGCCGAGGTCGCCATGTCCACGCTCAACCCCATCCTTGTCATCGACGAAACCCCGGGACTCCAGACTGAGGGAGCCGGATCGAGCGTCCATGACGTGCTGCCTGGCTCGCTCCCGACCAGGTTCACGACGAACCTGTCGGGCGCAGGCGCACCGATCTCCAGCGCCATCGGTGCGGCGGCCAGCCCCGGGCAGGTGGTGACCTTCGGCGGCGGCGTGACCGACGTCGGCTTCACGAATTCGACCGGTGCAGCGCTCGTCGGTGTCGCAAGCGGCCTGCTCACGCTCGACGGCACGATGATCTACCTCTACACGTCCTCGGCCGACAACAATGTGGTCTACGGCCGCAAGGGCACCGATACGGACGGTCTCGGGCCCGATGCGCCGACCGCCAACGCGTCCGGGCAAATCGTGTTCGCGCTGTTCCTCGACACCGGCGCGACCGACGCAGGCGCCAGCGGCGCGAGGCTGTGGATGGCGCAGTACGAGCCACTGCGACACCCCGACGGCAGCGACCACAACGACTTCGTTCAACTCGCCAACCTCCTGAACGTCACCGTCAACGCGGGGAGCAACTTCACGCTGGCCGGGGCGCCCTCCGGCCAGAACCTGTTCCTGATGTTCGGTGACGGCACGCCGGCCGCAGGCGAGGGCGCCATCGTCGTCACCGGCAAGAATCCGAATGGTGGCGACACCGTCAACACCGGCCAGGGCGGCGGCACCACCACGCTGGGCACGAACAACCAGATGATCGATCCCGGTGAAGGCATGTACTTCACCTTCGTGACGCTCAGTCAGGCCAGCCTGAGCTACACGGTGAACCCGGACCAGAACGCCGGCGGGCTGGACCAGAACGAGGCGGACCTGGCGAGCAACATCGTCTTCGACAATTACCTCGCGACCACCTCGGCCCGCTTCTCGCTCGTGCAGCTGCAGCCGCCCAAGACAACGTCGCTGACGCTGACGGCGATCAACAACACGACCAACGACCAGGGGCAGGCATTCATCAACAATCTGGCCCCCGCCAGCAATGAGTTCGTCAACATCAGGGCGGTCACCATCACGCGGACCGTGAACGGAGTTGCGACCGACTACAGCTTCAGCGAGCCGACCTCCGGCAACCAAACCGTCACCAATAGCAGCATTGGCGTCAGCGTCAACTTCACGGGCAACCTGGCCGTCATCTCCGGCGCAATCCAGGGTGACGGCATCTCCTACCAAACCGCGACGAACCACAACCGGCTGCTCGTCGACAACACGGGGGGGCGAAACGGCTCCTCGTTCGACATCGGCGGTTTCCAACTGGGGACCACCAGTCGCACGATCATTCCGCTCGGTCCCGTGGTCATCCTGGACGACAGCTTGGCAGCAAGCGCGACCCAGCTGACCGGTGTCGTGGACGAGGACGGGCTGCCCGGGGGCATTGCCGGGGGCACCGGCGACGCGGCCGGCGAAGCGGTGAGCGCCAGCGGCACCGTCGTCCCGCTGTTCAACGCCGGCGCCGACGGCATCGCCAGCTACGGCCTGTCGATCCCCTCCAGCGGGATGCCCGCGCTCAGCTCGGGCGGCACCGCGCTGACCTACGCGGTGGCGACGGCTGCGGGGGTGCACACCCTCACGGCCTCGGCAGGCAGCACCCCGGTCTTCACCTTCAGCCTCAACGCCAGCACCGGCGCCTACACCTTCACGTTGCTCAAGCCGCTGGATCACGCGCCAGGGGGCGACGAGAACGACATCACCATCGACCTCAGCTCGCTGCTGAGCGCCACCGACCGCGACGGCGACAGCGTGGGCGCGGCAGCCAACGCGCTGGTGATCACGGTGGATGACGACTCGCCGATCGCGTTCACGCCCGACAACATCACGCTGAGCAACACCGGTACGGCCCAAGGCTCCGCGGACCTGAATGGTGGAGTGAATAGCCTTGGAACGGTGGGCGCCGACGGCCTGGGCGCGGTGGTGTTCGTCGACAACTTCCTTGCCGACAACTTCCTGCGCGACAAGGACGGCAAGTTCCTGACATCAGGCGAGCAGAAGATCGTGCTGTCCGGCTACGGCACGGGGACGCTCACCGGCACGACCGAGGGTGGTGCGCCAGTGTTCACCGTGACGCTGGACACCAGCCTGGACCGATACGCTGTCAATTTCTTGCGGGCGATCGACGATGGTGGCGGCATCAACTTCCTGGGCGCGGCACCGGTGCAGTCGGGCAACCCGACGTACAACCTGATCAACGACGTCGGCGGCACCACTTTGGACCTGCTGTTCTCGGGCGGTAGCGTCGCAGGCACCGCACCGACTCGCCACACGGTGAATGTCAGCACCCAGGGGGCGGGCACCGACAACCAGTCGATGAACCCGGGAGAGGTGCTGCGGATCGACTTCACCAAGGACGCCTCGCTGGCCGGATCGCCCATCGGCAGGGACTTCGTCATGGGGACGAATACGGAAAAGTACAACGGCTTCTCCTTCCTGCTGACGCAGAACACCTCCAGCGGGACGACGGGGACGGTCTACCTTCGAGCCTTCGATGCGGACGGCGACAAGATCCTATTCGGTGACTCGGCCGACACAGTCGACCCCATCACCAAGGTGACGGTCAACGGCGTCATCGTGTACGGCACGGGTGCCGTCCCGTCCACCGTCATCAATGGCCGGACAGTCGAGGCATTCTTCGCCAATGGCGGCGTGGTGATCACCGGCCTGAACGAAGGCGCCACGGGCGACGGCGTCGGGGGGGACGACCCGGTGATCAAGGTGTTCACCGCGGACGGCTTCAACCGTATCGAGGTGGCCAACTACGCGGGCGTCACGATCCCAGGCAGGGGCACCCTGGGGGGCACCTCGTTCGACATCGCTCCCGCAGGCGTGGACCGGATCACTCAGGGCACTGGCTTCTCGTTCGAGCTGCCGGTTCAGATGACCGACTTCGACGGCGATTCCGGTCCGATGACGCTGATCGGAATTGACATCACCCCGGTCCCGCTCTGATCGAGCCATGACAGCCGCGCCGCGGACAGCCTCTGCGCTGTCCGCGGCGCGGCTCTGTCTTGAGTTTCCGGGGGAGGAGCCCCGGCGGTTCCCGGTGCTCCGGGTTGGCACAGAACCGGAGCCGGGTGGTGGGGGCTTTTTGCCGCCGCCAAGGTGCGGCGTGTCTTGCGGGGGACGAACTGGCGTCACCGCTAGCCGACTGGGTCCATCCGGTCGGCGTTGGTGGTGCCCTGGCTCCCCTGGAGCCACATCTTGATCTCGGGGGGATCGTCGCCGGCGACGTTCACGGCTTCGCGCCCGGGCTGCGATGCGATGTGGTTTTTCCACCCTTCGGGGCAGATGGATCCAGTCATGGCGGCGCCGCTGCAGCTGTGCAGTTTGAGCCAGGCGGGTCGCCCCTGTGCCGCTTCCCGGCGGTGCTGTGCTTCGCTCACGGCAATCGGCAGTGTCGGGGTGCGCCCGCGGTCGGTGCTTTGCGCCAGCAGGGCCTTGTAGCGCCCGCTCTGGTTCAGCTTGACATACACCCGGTGCAGGTGCGTCTTCACGGTCTTGTCGCTGATCTCGAGCCGGCGGGCGATTTCCTTGTTGCTCAGGCCCAAGCCGATCAAGCCCATCACCTGTTCCTCGCGCGGCGTCAACCGGGCCTCGGTGACCGTCGCCGCCGAAATACCGGGTGCGGTGGCCGCCCCAGCTCCGTGCCACTGCAACGCGGCGAAGAGATCGCCTCGGCTGAACCAGACGTCGCCCTGGCTGACCCGGCGTACCGCGCGGGCGACCGTCGCAACGGGGTCTTCGGGACGCAGGCAGCCGCATGCGCCACGGCGCACCGCAACGAGGAGCCAGTCGGGCGTTGGAGGATCGCAACGCAGCAGGATGCGCGTTCCGGGGCTCAGGCGGGATAGCTCGGCCACTCTGGTCAGCCCGGGATCGATGGCGCTGGGCTCCAGCAGCAGCACGTCGGGATGGAGCAGGGCGAGGTGCTTGGCCGCCGCAGCGGGCCCGCATGAATGGGCCTGTAGGCGCTGCCCCCACGGATCGCTCGAGAGCGACACGCACAGCGCCTGTATCGTTTCAGTGTCTTCCGAGAGCGCGAGCACGACGATATTCATCGGATTATCCCTCTTTGAATCAATGCACCCGGGGAATTCAATGGCCCTGTGGTGGGGGGTCGAAAATTCATGTCCGCCACTGCAAAGCAAGAATGAATATTCCTGTCCCGGCTGCCTTGCAGCCAGGAGCAGTCCAAAAGATGAGTTTCCTGCCTCTTCGCTCTTCGCAGATTTCTTCCTGGAATCCCGGATATTGCTTTCCTGTGGACCTTCGGGGGCCGTAATCCTCGGAGCACCCTCATTTTTTCAGGAAATGCTTGTTTGCTGCGTGCGGTCGAATCGTATGCGGGGATGCTGGGGACAGAAATGCCGCAAATAGGGGAGGAAATTGATGCAAAGGTGAAGGTCAGTATGTAAAGGTTGGGGTCAACTTGTTTCTGTGATGTATTTTTGATTCAAGCCGATACCGATTCGATCGGTGCCTCCCTGATTTCCCTGGGCCGCCATCAGTTCGACCCTAGCGGGCTGCCTGCCGCCGGCCAGACCAGGCGGGGCCGATCTGGAGGAGGCAGGCTTCACGCAGGTCCTCTTCCGAGGTATCTATTCACCCCCGGTAAGTTGAAGAGGACGAAGCGGTGCGCGGCCGAGGTGCAGTGAATGGCTTGTGCAGGGCCG
>NZ_QXMG01000058.1 GCF_003569765.1 Caldimonas tepidiphila
ATAACTCCGTCCGGGGTCAGGGGAATCTCGCTCTCAATCTATTTGCGCAACAAAGCCACTCCTTCCCCTCTCGCGCGCTTTTGCCGAGAGCGAGATCGCCAACATCGCGCTCATCTTCGCCGCCCTCGCGTGCAATGTCAGGGCTTTGATTGGCAACTGCGACAGGCGCCTGCGCATGTGGCAAGGCTTGGGCTTCGTAGCCTGGTGCCTCAGCGGCATCCTGCTCGGGGCATGGACAGCAGCCTGCCTTGCTGCCCTCACCGTGGGGCGCTACATTGCTGCCGAGTGGTCCTCGAAAAAGGCGCAGAACACCCGCGACATCGTCACGATCGTCTTCCTCGCGCTGCTGATGAGCGTGACTGCCCTCACTTGGGAAGGCATGTCGAGCCTGCTACCAGCCCTTGCCGGCGTGATCGCGACTTACGCCACCACCCAGATCAGAGGAGCCTCGACGCGACTGGCCCTGGCCTTCGCTTCGGCGCTGTGGGGCGTCAATGCATGGGCATGGGGAGAAACCTGCGGGATGATCGTCAGTGCAGGTGCGGCCCTGGCAGGCTGCGTCGGCGCCTGGCGCCTGCATCACGCCGGCAACGCACCATTGAGCCGGCAATCAATGAAAGATCAAGCCGCATAGCGGCCTGATGAATTCCTCGCCGAGCGCGGCATCGTCATTGCCCGGTCGCCGGCAGCGTTCCACCGCGCCAAGCCCGAAGTGCTGGACAGCGACAACGCCGGGCTCACCCGGTTCTGCCGTGGCCTGCTCACGCAGTTGCTGGAACATCGGCGCAGCGTTCAGGAGCGCATTGCCGAGGCAGACGGGCTTTGTTGCGCAAATGAGTTGAGAGCGAGATTCCCCGGACCCCGGACGGAGTGATGCCACGGCCACCGTTTGCGGCCGGCCAAGGGCGATGAAGCGCTTGAGCAGCGCGTACCTGTGACGCGGCCATCCGGTGATCGAAGATCGGTCCGGAGTCAATGGCCTTGCCGGGGGTGCGGCGCCGCTAGGGCTTCCGGCCGCCACGGCGCGGCGGGGGCGGCGGCTGCCGCGCGGGCGTCGCCTGGACCAGCCACTCGACCCGCCCCATCGCGTCGATCCTCGCCTTGTGGCCGTCGCGCTGCAGCATCACATGCGTGGCGCTCACCTCCAGCACCTGCGCGCCGCGAGCGATCAGCTCGTCGATCTGGCGGCGGGCCATCGGCGACAGCGGCTCGAAGCGCGCGAGGTCGGTGCTGGGACGCGGGCGGGCGGCCGGCGCGGGCTTGCGGGGGCGGTCACGAGGCGGGGAGGCGGGGCTCATGAGGGGGCAGCGGCAAGGCCGGTGCCCGGCTCGGCGGGTCGCCGGCGAATCGCGCGCCGACCGCTCGGGCAAGGCAGGCCCGGCATCCCGAATGCTCGTGGCAAGGATTGGCAACCACGAGACGAGGCACGGCATGAATCCGCACGAGCAGGACGATTCTTCCAAGGCGCCGCAGCAGCCGGCATCCGGCACGACTTCCCCCGGCGGCACGGCCAGCCCTGCGGCGGACGAGCGGCGGGAATGGCAGGAGGATTTGCGCGAGGAGGCGGACGAGCGCTCGGCCGGCTCCGACGAGGCGTCGGCCAACACGCTGGAACCGGCGCCCGGCGGGAACCACGGGCTCCACGGCGGCCTGGTGCGCTGAAGCCCGGCCGGCGCAGGCCGGCCGACCGCGCTGCTCGTGTGACGGAATACACCCCCTCAAAAACGGGATTGACGCTCTGAAATTGTGCTAGGACCGAAAAGATTGCTGCCGCGTCATGTACTCTCGCGCACGAAACAAAAAATCACAAGAGCGCTTGCTCTAGCTCTATTAAATTTAAGGCAGCAAATGAAGAATTTATATAAACCAAAGATCGGCGCAGTCTTAAGCATTCCCATAATTACTCTCTCTTTGTATGGGTGCGGAGGCGGCGGAGAGGCTGAAGGCACGAATCCTGAATCGAAAAACAATCCTCACACCCAGCAAATTGCCCCCTTATCCTTAAGCAAGGATTGCAACCTGGACTCAAGCTATCTCGCCCTAAAGGGGACGGTGACAGAAGTTTATGACGGGGACACCATTACCGTAAACGCGTCAGGAATTTTGCATAAAGTTAGGCTTGAGAGCATTGATGCGCCGGAAGTCGGTCAGCCTTATGGAACCCAGTCCCGCCAATCTTTGGCGGAGGCCTTGCTCCATAAAGCCGTTACTGTTGCCTACAAAAAAACAGATATGTACGGTCGCAAAGTGGGCTCCACTTATACAGATTCATGCCAAAGCATTAACCTCAACCAAGTGTCAATTGGGATGGCGTGGTTTTACAGAGCTTATCAATGCGAAATAAGCTCAACAATGCAAAATCTTTTTTCCGAAGCAGAACAAAATGCTAGGGAAGCAAAGCTAGGACTTTGGGCAGACAGCAACCCTCAGGCGCCTTGGATTTACAGGAATGGTGCCGAACAAACAACCCCAGTTTGCCTAGGGGATACCGCGGCCTCCCCTAGTCCCGCACCCGCACCCGCACCCGCGCCTACGCCTACACCGGCGCCTACACCGGCACCCGCACCAATCGTTAGTGCCCCGATAAGAAGCACCCCTATATGTTATACAGGACCGCGGGGCGGAACTTATACTCTCACAAAGAATGGCAACAAGAACTACAGCGGTTGTTAATCCGTTGCTAGGGTCTGTTTGACAGGGTTTTCGATTGCGTCCGTAGAGGGCCAACTTTCCCTGTGGCTCTATATGAAATCTAGCTTCAACAATGGCCGTAGAACCGGCCCTCGTGCCCCTGTCAAACAGAGCCTAGCAGATATGCCAAATGTGGCGACTCCAATGCTCTCCGGGCAAGGTCCCCGGGACGCAACTGCGCCGTGCGGTTCGCGGCCTGCGCCGGGACCGCAACGACCGGGATCGGCCTTGCAGGCATGAGTTCGTTGGCGCCGTTGCCCCACGCGCGCACTCTCGGCCCGGCCTTGGCCAGCGGCGCTCGCGGGCTTGCCCTGCGGACTCCGGGTCTGCGCCGCCTTCAGGAAACAACCTTGATGGAATCCGGCTCGACCCGCCAGATCCACTTCTCGTCGTCGCGCTCGCCCGAGAACTCGATGCGCCTGCCCTTGTAGGGCCTCAGGTCCAGCTCCCGGTCCGAGGGGCCCGATGCCGCCACGATGGAAATCGTGGTCAGGCGCAATCTCTTGTCGGGGGCGAGGTCGGGGACGAAGCGCGGCGGCTCCTCGTTCGTCACCAGGCCGGCATAGGGATTGTTGGGACCAGGCATCGTCCGATCTCCGGCAAAGGGTCGAGACCCAGGCTATCACCGCAGGCCGGGCCGCGGAGGCACGCGTCCCCCCGCCCCTGCCGGCGCACAGGGCAAGCGGCCCTGCCCGGCAGGCAGGCCGTTCGCGCGGCATGTGACGCCTGCAAGGGCGTCGCCCGGGCGCCGGCCCCGCGGCTTCAGGGCGTGCCCGTGACGGGCGTCAGCAGCACGGTCGAGCGCTCGCCGCCCTCAGCGAACACGAGGATCTGACCGCTGTCGTTGATCATGCGCCCCGAGCGCAGCAGCAGCCCCGCGGGCGCGCCCGGGACCCGGGTGTTGAGATCGACCGCGCCGCCGTCCGCCGTCCAGGCGAGCGCGTAGACGTCCTCGTCCCGGCTGGCGTCCGGCCGATCCGCGATGCCGACCGCGACGCCGTGCTCGTTGATCGAGCCCATCAGCAGGAAGAAGCGCTTGGCCGCCTCGATCTCGACCAGCCCCTTCGCCCTGCTCCAGAAGAAGGCCCGCGTCAGATCGATGGTGCTGACCAGCATCTGGCCCTGGTCGTTGAGCGCCTGCACGTAGGAGAAGGGCTGGCCGGCGATCAGCGAGCCGACATCGTGCAGCGTGCAGCCGGAGCGGGTCTCGCCGAGGAATGCTCGCGCGTCGAAGGCGTCGAGCGTGCCGGCGAACGCGCCCGCCTCGTTGAGATGGGAGATCTCGGCCACCACCGGGCCGGCGGCGCTGCAGGAGCGCTCGAAGACGGTCGCGCCGGTTCGCGAATCGACCAGCACCGCCTTCTCGACGCCCCCGACGAGGCCGACACCGGCGACGAGGCCGGCGTCGTTGATGCGCGTGGCCTTGAGCATCGGGAAGTCGCGCGCGATCGTGGTCACGAGCCCGGTCGTCGCGCTCCACAGGAAGCCGCGCGGCCCGGACGGCGTCTCCAGCGTGCCGACGACCTGCCCCAGCTCGTTGACGTCGTGGGCGTTCGAGCCCAGCACCGTGGCCGACAGCGGCGCGATGCGCACCAGCCCCCCCGCCTTCGTCCACGAGAAGGCCTCCTGGGCCCCGCCCTCGTGCGCGAAGTGGCCGACCACCTGCCCGGCGTTGTTGAGGTCGCTCGGTGCCGGGATGTCGCCGCTCGGGCTGGCGTAGAGGATGTTCTCGGTCCCGTTGTAGAAGAACCCGCCGCGGGCCGACTCCCCCACGTAGTAGCCGGCCACCTGCCCCTTCGCGTTGAGCACCACCCCGGTCGAGTTCGGCTTCGGGCCGATCCAGGTGAGGCGGTAGGAGATCGTGGCCGGGTTCGCGGCACCGGGCGCCGGGGAAGGGGCGGGCGCGGGGTTGCCGGCGGTGGTCCCGCCGCCCGCCTTGTCGCGCAGCGCCTGGGCGTCGTCGCCGCCCCCGCCGCAGGCGGCCAGGCCCAGGAGCGCCGCGAGGGCGATGGCAAGGAGAGATTGGGTGCGCGGCGTGGCGCCGGGGGTCCGATCGTGCATGGCGTTTCATTCCCGGGTGGAGGTCGGAGACGAGCCTAGTGCGGGATGGAAAAGCAGGCCACCGCGCCAATTTGTCCCGGAGAAATACAGGTGTGTCGTTTGCTGAGGCGCCGCGCCCGTGGCCTGCCCAGGGGCGGGGGTCCGGCAAGCCGGGGCAGCAGCGCCCGGCCCTCGCCTGCCGGCCGCCTCGCGCGGCACGCACCCCCCTCGTTGGCGGGGCGCCGTACCCGTGGATGGAGGTGGGGCGCATGCGGCCTGCGGCCGGCTGCCGTGCCGGGTGGCCTGCCAATTGCCAGTGGATTGCCAGATGGCGACGGACCCCGCGGCCTGCGCCGATTCCACCCACCACCGCAAGCCCCCGTATGGAATTCCTTCTCGACCCGAACATCTGGATCGCCTTCGCGATGCTGACCGCCCTGGAGATCGTCCTCGGCGTCGACAACATCATCTTCATCTCGATCCTGGTCGGGCGGCTGCCGCCGGAGCAGCGCGATAACGCGCGCCGGCTCGGGCTGGGCTTCGCGCTGGTCACGCGGCTGCTGCTGCTGTTCTCGCTGAGCTGGGTGATGGGGCTGACCGCTGACCTGTTCACGATCTTCGGGGAAGGCATCAGCGGCCGCGACCTCGTGCTGCTGTTCGGCGGCCTGTTCCTGCTCTACAAGGCCTCGCACGAGATCTTCGTCGAGGTGGAGGCGCGCGACGAGCACGGCCCGCAGGTTCATGGCGTCGGTGCGGAAGAGGCAGCCAAGGCGGCCGCGACGGCGAGCCGCAACCTGTTCTGGGGCATCATCGCGCAGATCGGGGTGATCGACATCGTCTTCTCGCTCGACTCGGTCATCACCGCGGTCGGCATGGTCGACCAGATCGGCGTGATGGTCGCCGCGGTGATCACCGCGGTCGTCGTGATGCTGATCGCGGCCAAGCCGATCGGCGAGTTCGTCGACCGCCACCCGTCGGTGAAGGTGCTGGCGCTGGCCTTCCTCGTGATGGTCGGCATGGCGCTGACCGCCGAGGCCTTCGACCTGCACGTGCCCAAGGGCTACATCTACGCGGCGATGGCCTTCTCGCTCGCCGTCGAGGCGCTCAACCTGCGCGCCCGCGGGAAGCGGCTCGCGCTGCGCGCCAAGGAAGCAGGCGAGGCATCGGGCACGCCGCCGCACGGCGCCTCCTGAGCGCCCGCACCGACACGAGGGGCACCCTCCCGGTCCGGTCCTTAGCCGGGCGCATCCGGCCGACGCTCGCCGAGGCGGTCGATCTGGGCCCGGATCGCCGCGCGCAGCGCCTCGCGGTCCTGCGGCTCCAGGCGGTCGCGACGCAGCCTCGCGAAGGCCTGCTCGCAGCTGCGGCGCGCCGCCTCGGGCCACTGCGCGCTGGCGAGGCCTGTGTCCGCCAGCAGGGACTGCAGCTGCCCGGCACCGAGCGTGACTTCGTCGCGGCGCGCATGCGCGCGGTGCATCACGTAGGCCAGCGTGCCGACGGCGCGGTCGAGCACGATCCACGGGAAGTTCGGCGCCGCGTAGGGCCCGACCACCAGGCTCGCCCCTCCGAGCCTGAGCTGCGAGGGCAGCAGCATCGACAAGGGCTCGGGGAGCGGTCCGCGCGGCAGCCGCACCGCGATCTCCGGCCGCCGCTTGCCGAGCATCAACGCGCCCGCCGCGCCGACCGCGGCGCCGATCGCGCTGCCGGCGAGCAGCGTCGCGCCGGCGGTCATCGCGTCGGCCCCCGCCCCCACCACCGCCCCGGCCGCGGCACCCGCGGCGAGCAGCTGGCGCGCGTCGAGCCCCAGCAGCGACCAGGTGTCCTCGCTGAACAGCCCGTCGGCGAAGAGCGGCTCGGTCGCCGCGCCGGCCTTGACGCGGCGGTGGCCGAACAGCGCGATCAGCGCCGCGTGCGCGCGCGCCTCGCGCGCCGCGATCGCGGCCATGAAGCGCTGGCGCAACTGCTCGGCCACCGCCTCGGCCTCGGGGCCCTCGGCCGGCGGCGCGGTCTCGCGGTGCTGCAGCACGTCGGCGAGCAGCTGCACGATCAGCTCGGCGGCCTCGTCGAGCCGGCCGGCCCAGTCCTGGCGCAGCACCGCCACGGCCTGCATCAGCCGCGGCTTCCAGCCCTGCTCGATGCCGGCGAGCGTCTCCAGCAGCTCGATGCGGTCGGCGAAGGAGGCGTGGTGCGCGTCGAACTGGCGCACCGCGTTGAAGTGCATGCCGAGCCGCCGCTTCCAGTCGGCGACATGGTCGTCGCGCCCGGTGCGGTTGATCAGCGCCATGCGCGGCGCGCCGGTCAGGCGCAGCAGCTCCATCTCGGCGAGGTGCAGGTCGAGCAGCGGGCGCGAGCCGTCCACGACGTAGACGATGCCGGCGCCGCCGACTACCGGCTCGAACAGCCGGCACTCGGCGTCGAAGTCCGGCTCGCCGCGGTGGCGCGCGACGAAGTCGGCGAACAGCGCCAGCGGCTCGCGCGCCTGCGCCGCGGCACGCAGCTCGGCCAGCGCCTCGCGCGCGTTCTGGAAGCCGGGCGTGTCGAAGAAGACGAACAGCTCGCCGAGCGAGAAGCGCTGGCAGTCCACCGTCTCGCCCGGCATCGCGGACACGCGCACCTGGTCGTTCTCGGCGAGCGTCGAGATCACCGAGGACTTGCCGTGGTTGACCGCGCCCACGACCGCGAAGGTCGGCGTCTCGTTCATGGAAGCCTCTCGATCTCCAGAGCCAGGTGCTGGATCTGCCCGAAGCGGCGCCAGATCGCGAGGCGCGCCTCGTCGCCGCCCTCGCGCTCCGCCGCGGCCTGCGGCTCGGGCACGAGCAGCACCCGCACCTCGGCGTCGCCGGCGAGGCCGAGCACCGCGCGCAGGAAGCGCGCCACCGCCACGATCGGGTCGCGCCCCGACTCCACCACCACCGCCAGCGCCTGCGGCCGCTGCCGCAGCAGTGGCTCGCGCAGCGCCTCGAGCGCGCCGCGATCGTCCACCGGCACACGGTGAAGCGCGTCGATCTCCCAGCCGAAATGCCGCCGCAGCCGCTCGGCGAGCGCCGCGTCGCCCAGCGGCAGCTCCTGTGCCACGAGCACCGCGCAGCGCGCGCCCGGCCGCGGCTGTGCGCCCGGCGCCGCGGCCTCGCCCTGCGGCAGCCGCTCGACGCCGCCGCTGCTGTCCACCAGCGGGCCGGCGAGGCGCCGCCACAGCGCGCCGGCCTCCGGATGGTCGAAGCGCAGCGCGCGCAGGCGCCGGCGCAGCCCGAGCTCGACCCCTCCCCACAGCGCCAGGCGCAGCAGCAGCCCGTAGCAGGCCACCGACAACGCCAGGAAGGGCCACCAGGACCGCGCGGCGGCCTCCGGCAGCGTGTGGGCAGGCTGGCCGCGGCCATAGCGGGTCGCGGCCACCTCGTCGGCGCCCGGCTGCGCCTGCGGCAGCAGCCAGCGCCAGGGCGTGGCCGCCCACTGCACCGCGCGGTGCATCTGCGGCGCGCTGATCGGATAGGTGGACTGCCAGCCGAAACGCAGGTCGGCCAGCGGCAGGTGCAGCGCCAGCATCGCCACCAGCAGCCCGAGGTTGAAGGCCACCGCGAAGCGTTGCATCAGCGCCACCAGCGGCGCGGCCAGCAGCGTGCCGCCGTAGTGCTCGCGCCGCAACGCGATACGGCCGAGGGCGGCGCGCAGCGCGTCGCGCTCCTCGCCCGGCGCCCGACGCAGCCCGGCGTCCAGGCGCAGCAGCAGGGCGCGCCACAGCCCCTGCAGCGCCCCGCCCGTGCCGCGCCGGCGCCAGCGCAGCCAGCCGAGCAGCGCCAGCACGAGCAGCAGCAGCTGCAGGCCGACCACCGCGACCCAGAACAGCACCGCGTTGACGGGTTCGTGCGTCGCGGTGGCGAACCACGCGCCGCTGAGCGCAACGCCCGCCACACCGCCGGACAGCCAGGCGAGCCGCGCCAGCCAGCTCAGCGCCGCGCGCAGCCCGGTCCCCGGCGTCGGCCGCCCGCCCTGCCGCCCGCGCTGCAGCTCGAGCCAGGCGCGCAGCACCGCGCGGCGGTCGCGCCGCGCCCCGGGGGCGAGCCCCGGGGCCACCTCGGCCTCGAAACGCAGGCGGTCGTCCTCCGGGTCGGCCCGGGCAAGGAAATGCTCGAAGTCGACCACGTCGGCCAGCGTCCAGTCGGCGGTTCGCGTCACGGCATCCTTCGCGGCGGTTCCAGGAACGGCACGGGACAGATGTTCCCCCGCGTCCTGCGTACTTGGAAGGATGCCCCAAAACCTCCGCACCTCCTCCGCTGTGCCAGATAGCGGAATTGCCATCATCCCCTATTGACCTGTGTCAATCTGTCATAGGACGCTCCAGGTTCGAACATCACAAGGTCCGGCCTGGAAGCAGGCAGGCCAACGGAGGAAACCCTTGAAAGCAGCACGACACCTCGTCGCGATGGCAGCACTGTGCGCGGCCATCGCCGGCACGCCCGCGGCGCGCGCGGAACAGCTCGTCATCGGCCAGGTGGCGCCGCTGTCCGGACCGGAGGCCACGCAGGGGCGGGCCTACTCCTTCGGCATCCAGCTCCATCTCGACCAGGTCAACAAGGCCGGCGGCGTCAACGGCAACACGCTCGTGCTGGTGCGCAAGGACGACAAGGGGCTGGCCGACGAGACGCTCGCCGCCACACGGCAGCTGCTGGCGCAGAACGCGCCGCTGGTGCTGGCGGGCTACTTCGGCAACCGCAACATCGCCGAGCTGCTGAAGTCCGGCCTGCTCGACAAGGAGCGCATCGCGCTGGTCGGCTACCGCAACACGGAAGTCGCCCCGGACGGCGCCTGGCTGTACGGCGTGCGCGCCACGCTGAAGGACGAGATCCAGAAGATCGCCACCCATCTCGCCACGGTGGGCATCGAGCGGCTCGGGCTGCTGTACGAGGAGGGCGCGGGCGCGGCCGCCGTGCAGGGCGCGACCGAGGAGGCGGTGAAGCGCGCCGGCGCGACGCTCGTGACGCGGGCGGGCTACCCCGAGGGCACGACCCGGGTGGCCGCCGCGGTCGACAAGTTCCTGGCCGACAAGCCGCAGGCCATCATCCTCGTGACCACCGGTGCCGCCGCGGCGGCCTTCGTCGAGGACTACCGCTCCGGCGGCGGCGCCGCGCAGCTCTTCGCGCACTCCGGCACCGACATCGAGCAGCTGTCCAAGCGCCTGTCGGAGACGCACATGCAGGGCCTCGCGATCTCGCAGGTCACGCCCAACCCCTACAAGATCACGACCCGGCTGACGCGGGAGTTCAAGGAGGCCTACGCGGCCCATCCCGATCCCGAGGTCCCGCTCAGCTACGCGATGCTCGAGGGCTACATCGCCGCCAAGGTGATCGTCGAGGCGGTGCGCCGTGCCGGGCCGCGCGTGAACCGCGAGAGCTTCGTGAAGACGCTGGCCGGCATCGATGCGCACGACCTCGGCGGCTACCCGGTGAACTTCCGCGGCGGCCGCACCGGCGCGCGCTTCGTCGACCTGTCGATCGTCAGCAGCACCGGCCGCATCCGCCAGTAGGCCCCTGGCTCCGGGACGCCTCGACCGAGAATCCCTCCCCTCCCGGGGGCCGCAATGCGGCGCCCGGCACAAATCCTGCAAAGATGGCGGGCATGGAACCCAGCAGAAACCTTGTCCCGCCGAAGGAAGGCGCCCTCCCCCCCATTCAGCCCGACGCGCTTCGCAGCGCGTGCTCGAACTGCACGCTGCGCGAGCTCTGCCTGCCGGTGGGACTGTCCCCGGAGGACCTCGAGCACCTCGACCGCGTCATCAGCAAGCGCCGCATGCTGCGTCGCGGCGAGGCGCTGTTCCGCGCCGGCGACCGCTTCGAGGCGCTCTACGCGGTGCGCTCCGGCTTCCTGAAAACCACTGTGTCGAAAGAGGACGGCCGCGAGCAGGTGACCGGCTTCCAGATGTCGGGCGAGATCCTCGGGCTCGACGGCATCGGCAGCGCGCAGCACACCTGCGACGCGATCGCAATCGAGGATGCCTCCGTCTGCGTCATTCCCTTCGAGGAGCTCGAGCGACTGTCGCGCGAGGTCGGCGAGCTGCAGCGCCAGCTGCACAAGGTGATGAGCCGCGAGATCGTGCGCGACCAGGGCGTCATGTTCCTGCTCGGCAGCATGCGCGCCGAGCAGCGCGTGGCCGCCTTCCTGCTGAACCTGACGAAGCGCCTGAAGGCGCGCGGCTACTCCTCCTCCGCGCTGGTGCTGCGCATGAGCCGCGAGGAGATCGGCAGCTACCTCGGCCTGAAGCTCGAGACCGTGAGCCGCGCCTTCTCGAAGCTGCAGCAGGAGGGGATCCTGGCGGTGCGGCAGCGCGAGATCGAGATCCTCAGGAGCGAGGCGCTCGGCGCACTGGCCAACGAGTGACGCGGGCGGCCGGTCGCGCCCCTCGCCGCCCGGCCCCGCCCCAACGCCCGTAGCGCGCCATTCCCTGCCCTGCGCCCGCCCGCCCCTGCGGAGCGACGGCCGGCACCCTTTCCGCCTCCCGCTTGTCGCGTCCCGGCGGTCTCGCGGATCCTGCGTCCGGATTCACGGGGCACGATTCCCGGGAGTCCTGCGGGCCTTTTCCCTAGAAATCGGCCGGCATTGGACATCGGCCCCGCCCGGGTAGAAAACCGTCGCCAGAAATATCCACCGAGCCCGGTCCTATTTCCTGCAAGCCCTGCGGGAGGCGGCATCGCACCTTTTCAAGAGGTGTCTGCTCCATACATTTCCACGCATTCGCATGTGTCGAGGATTTCCCGGGAATATTCGCGCTGCAAACCAGGTTTCCCGGGTTGCTCGCCTTGCGCTCGCACCCGGCCGGCATGCGGCGCGCCGCTTCTGGTGGGCGGCTTCACAAGCTGATACCTGCCTTCATGCCTGCACACCTTCCCGCTGGAAGGCAAGTCCCTGCCCCCGTGCTGCCGCCCCCCAGGGTGCGTGCCCGCGACCCGCATTCACGCGCCCGGGAATAAGGGGTTTCGAGGGAAGTCCCGAATTCTTAACTTGGCGCCAACAGCACGCCGGACGCCACCTCCTCGCGACTTCCGCGCCGGCCCGCTGAACAGCACCTCGCCGCGGTTCTCGGGCGGGGAATTCCGAGCCCGGCCGCCGTCGATTCGCAGCGGCACGGGCCCGGCCCACGAGTTTCGGCACCGCATGGAAACGAAGACGTCCCGCCCGGGGATTCACCCGGGCCCGCCCCGGCAGAAACGGGAGATGCACGAGGCCTTCGATTTCCCGTCGCCGGAGAATCCCGCCACCCGCAGGGCCGGCACGATTTCCCCGAATCGGGCGGCGCGACCCGTTCGTCCCGCCGCCGCACCCCATCGCGTCCAGAAACCGGAGTCTTGAATGAAGAGCGTATTGCAGGTCATGGATTATGCCGCCCCCTACCGGGGCAGTTTCATCGAGTCCCTCGACCGGCTCGACCGGGAATTGAGGAAGGACGGCTCCCGCATCGTCTACGTCTTCCCGCCGAACGCGGCCACGAATTCCGCGGCGCAATGGATCGGCGAGATGGAGCGCAGCGGCAGCAAGACCTACTTCCTCACCGGCCGCGTCGCGGAGGACGCCCGCCTGCTGCGCGGCATCATCCGCGAGCACGACATCGGCATCGTCCACACCCACTTCGAGAACTTCCGCATCGACCTCGCCGTCTACCTCGCCACGCTCTTCTCCGGCGTGCGCAAGGTGCGCCATTTCCGCAACCACTTCCCGCACCGCCCGCTGCTGAAGAAGGCGATCAAGCGCGTGCTGTTCCGCGACTGCGACTTCATCTGCGTGAGCAACTCGGTGACCGAGGGCATCCGGCAGGAGTTCCCGCGCAACCGGTCGCATGCGGTGGAGAACGCGATCCAGTACGGCCGCCTCGACCAATTCGAGACCCTGAGGAAGTCGGACTTCGGCATGGACGAGAACAGCCTCGTCTGCTTCATGATGGGCTTCGACTTCAGGCGCAAGGGCGTGGACCTGGCGCTGGAGGCGGTGCGGGGGCTGCGCGAGCGCATGGACGTGCGGCTGATGATCTCGGTGTCCGCCAACCTCGACACCGTCAAGGAGCACATCCGGAGCCAGCTCGGCTCGATCCCCGAATGGGTCGTCCTGGTGCCGCCGCGCAACGACATCGCGTCCTACTACCGCATGGCCGACGTCTTCGTCTCCGCGTCCCGCGAGGAGGGCTT
Organism: Caldimonas tepidiphila; assembly: GCF_003569765.1. GTDB lineage: Bacteria > Pseudomonadota > Gammaproteobacteria > Burkholderiales > Burkholderiaceae_C > Caldimonas > Caldimonas tepidiphila. Next base: position 12,903 of record NZ_QXMG01000058.1, read on the forward strand.
CTGCAACGCGCTGGTCGAGGCCGCCTACTGCGAGAGGATGGTCGTCGCCAGCAGGATCCCCGCGCAGGGCGACCTGCAGATCCCGCACGCCTTCTGGTTCGAGCCCGGCAACGCGCAGGACCTGAGGCGCCAGCTCCTGCAGGCGCTCGAACGGCGGGGCTCGTACGCCGCCGAGCTGCGCCAGGCGAGGCACGCGGTCGAACAGACCTACGACATCAGCGCCTGGGCGCAGAAGATCGTGTCGATCTACCGCAGCGGCACGCCCGCACCCGGCGGGCAGCGGCGGCGCACGCAGCCGGTCTGAAGGAGCCGGCCCGGCCCGAGAGACCGCGCGTCGACGAGGACGGCAAGCTCTTGCGCCCGGGCAACGACGGCACCGGCACCGCACCCGATACCGGTCGATCTCAGCGCGCGCCGGCCCGGTAGCGGCCCAGCAGCTCGTCGCGCCGCACGCGGAAGTGCGCGCCCTGCGCCTCGAGCCAGGCCCGCACCCGCTCGACCTGCGGCCCGGGCTGCATCGGCGACACGAAGTGGTAGGCGGCGCGGGAGCGCACCGGCAGGCCGAAGGGCGCCACCAGGCGCCCCGCCGCGAGCTCGTCCAGCACCAGCGCGGCGCGGCCGATCGCGATGCCCTGCCCGGCCAGCGCCGCGCCGACGGCGAGCTGCGACAGGTTGAAGTGGTGGCCCTGCTCCAGGTTCGCGAGCGCCACGCCCGCATGCCGCAGCCAGTGCGCCCATTCCTCGTGGGGACCCGCTCCGTCCCAGGCGTTGTCGTCGTGCAGCAGCATCGGCGCGCGCAGCTCCGACGGCGCGCGCAGCCCCGGGTGCGCCGCCATGAAGGCCGGGCTCGCCACCGGCAGCAGCCACTCGTCGAGGAACTCCGAGGCCTGCAGGTCGTGGTAGTCGCCGAGGTCGTAGCGCACCGCGGCACCCAGCTCGTCGCGCGCCATGCGGGCGCGGTCCAGCGCGTGGAATTCGCCGATCACGCGCAACTCCACCTCCGGATGCCGGCGGAAGAAGTCGCCGAGCCGCGGCGTCAGCCAGCCCATCGCGAAGGACGGCGCGCAGCTGAGCGCCAGCGGACCCTCCATAGGCCGGACGCGCAGCTGCGCGAGCGTGCCCTCGATCGCCTGGAAGGACTCCCGCACCACGGACGCGAGCCACTGTCCCTCCGGCGTCAGCACCAGCGCGCGCGGGCTGCGCAGGAACAGCGGGCGCTGCAGCCACTCCTCCAGCTGCTTGACCTGCTGGCTCACCGCGCCCTGCGTGATGCACAGCTCCGAGGCGGCCTTCGTGAAGCTCATGCACCGCGCCGCGGCCTCGAAGCACCGCAACCATGCAAGCAGCGAAGGATTCAGGCGCGCGTCCATTTATTCATTAGTAAAGCTAATCCTCGTGCCAGTATAAATGCCTTGCACGACGGCAGCCGGATCGCACCATTGCGTCAAGCCCCTTCTCCCACACGCCATGTCCGCTTCATCCGCCTCCGCTGTCCCTGAATCCAACTCCATCGGGAAAACCCCGATTCCCCTGCCTTTCGACCTGGCAGGCTTGAAGGCCGGCAGGCCGGTGCTGTGGACGGCCGGCGCCGAGCCGCGTCCCGGCATCGCGGCGGGTGCGCCTGGCATTAGCATGGCTGATATCGAGGCCACCCTCGCGCGCTGGGACCGCTTCGCGCCGCTGCTGGCGGGCCTGTTTCCCGAGCTCGAGCCGCATTGCGGCGTGATCGAGTCCGGGCTGCTGCCGGTCCCGCGACTGCAGCAGGCGCTCGGGCTGCCGGAGGAGGCCGGCGCGCTGCTGGTCAAGGCCGACCACGCGCTGCCGGTCGCCGGCTCCGTCAAGGCGCGCGGCGGCATCCACGAGGTGCTCGAGCATGCCGAGGCGCTGGCGCTGCGCCACGGCCTGCTCGCCCCCGGCGGCGACTACCGCGGGCTCGCGTCGCCGGCGGCCCGGGCGCTGTTCGCGCGCCACCAGGTGGCGGTCGGCTCCACCGGCAACCTCGGCCTCGCGATCGGCGTGGCGGCCTCGGCGCTCGGCTTCCGCGCGGTGGTGCACATGTCGGCCGACGCGAAGGAATGGAAGAAGGAGCGCCTGCGCCGGCGCGGCGTCGAGGTCGTCGAGCACGCGGGCGACTACGCCGAGGCGGTCGCGGCCGGCCGCCGGGAGGCGGCGGCGGACCCGCTCTGCCACTTCGTGGACGACGAGCGCTCGCTGTCGCTGTTCCTCGGCTACGCGTCGGCCGCGCCGCGCTTGGCGCGGCAGCTGCAGGCGCTCGGCCGCCGCGTCGACGCGGGGCACCCGCTGTTCGTGCACCTGCCCTGCGGCGTGGGCGGCGCGCCGGGCGGCATCGCCTTCGGGCTGGCGCAGATCTACGGGCCGCACGTGCACTGCTTCTTCGCCGAGCCGACGCGCTCGCCCTGCTTCCTCGCGCAGATGCTCGCCGGCACGCCCGGCCACGAGCAGCTCGGTGCCAACCCCTCGGTCTACGAGCTGGGCCTGGACAACCGCACCGAGGCCGACGGCCTCGCGGTGCCGCGCGCCTCGGAGCTCGCCGCGGCGCTGGTGCGCCCGCTGCTCGCCGGCGTCTACACCGTCGAGGACGAGACGCTGTTCCGCCACCTGCACCTCGCCGCCTCGACCGAGGAGCTGCGCATCGAGCCCTCGGCCGCCGCCGGGCTGTCGGGTCCCGCGATGCTGCTGGGCACGCCCGCCGGCCGCGACTACCTGGCGCGCCACGGGCTGCAGGAGCGCATGCCCGGAGCCACCCACATCGCCTGGACCACCGGCGGCCTGTTCGTGCCCGACGAGGAGTACGCACGCTTCCTCGCGCGCGGCGCGGCCGCCGCCTCTCCCCGCCCCTGAGCCCTCCCCTTCCCCACCGACCCGAGCCCCGCCATGAAAACGACCTCCCGACTCGCCTTCGCCGTCCTCGCCGTCGCCGCCGCCACGGTCGTGCCGCTGGGCAGCGCCCGCGCCGACGACGCCTACCCGTCCAAGCCGATCCAGCTCGTCATCCCCTTCCCGCCGGGCGGCGCCACCGACGTGCTCGGGCGGCTGCTGGCGAGCTCGCTCTCCGCGAAGCTCGGCCAGCCGGTCGTGTCGGAGAACCGCGCCGGTGCCGGCACCGTCATCGGCGCGGGCTACGTCGCGAAGGCGCCGCCGGACGGCTACACGCTGCTGATCAGCTCGGGCACCACCTTCACCGTCAACCCGGCCATCCACCCGAAGCTGCCCTACGACCCGCTCAAGAGCTTCGAGCAGATCGGGATCGCGGGCCGCACCGGCCTGATCCTGCTCGCGCACAAGGACGTGCCCGCCAGCAACCCGAAGGAGTTCGTCGCGCTCGCCAAGTCGGCGCCGGGCAAGTACGCCTACGCCTCCTTCGGCAGCGGCACCACCGCGCAGTTCACAGGCGAGCTCATGCAGCGGGCCACCGGAACGCAGCTCGTGCACGTCCCCTACAAGGGCAGCGCGCCGGCGATGACCGACCTGATCGGCGGGCAGATCCCGTTCTCGGTCGACACCGTCTCGGCCGCGATCCCGCAGCTCAAGGCCGGCAAGGTCAAGGCCATCGCGGTGACGACCGCGAAGCGATCTGCCCTGCTGCCCGACGTGCCGACCTTTGCCGAGAGCGGGTACGCGCTCGACGCCGACACCTGGCTGACGATCGCCGCGCCGCGCGGGCTGCCGCCGGCGGTCAAGGCGAAGCTCGAGAAGGCGCTGGCCGAGGTGGTCGCGATGCCCGAGGTGCGCGAGAAGCTCGTCTCGGTCGGCTTCGAGCCGGGCTATCGCAACGGCGCCGCGGTCGAGGCGCAGATCGAGAAGGAGCTGCCGCTGATGCGGGCCACCGCGCTGCGCGCCAACATCCGCCCGGAATGAGCATGCCCGCGCCGTCCTCCGCAGTGTCCTCCGCGGCGTTCGCGCCGCCGCCGCCCGCCGCGCGGCCCGGCCAGCCGCTCGCCGCGGTCGACACCCCCGCGCTGCTGCTCGACCTCGACGCCTTCGAGCGCAACCTCGATCGCATGCAGGCCGCGGCCGAGGCGTCCGGCGTGCGGCTGCGGCCGCACGCGAAGGCGCACAAGTGCCCCGACGTGGCGCGGGCGCAGCTCGCGCGCGGCGCCGTCGGCATCTGCTGCCAGAAGGCGAGCGAGGCGCTGCCCTTCCTGCAGGCCGGCATCGGAGACATCCTCGTCAGCAACCAGCTCGCCTCGCCCGCGAAGGCGGCCTGGCTCGCGCAGTGGGCGCGGCATGCGCGCATCGCCGTCTGCGTCGACGACGCGGCGCAGGTCGACGCACTTTCGGCCGCTGCGGACGCCGCCGGCAGCACGCTCGGCGTGCTGGTCGAGATCGACATCGGGCAGGGGCGCTGCGGCGTCGCCGACGCGGACGCGGCGCTGCGGCTGATCGAGCGCATCGCCCCGCACGCGGGGCTGGACTTCCTCGGCCTGCAGGCCTACCACGGCGGGCTGCAGCACCTGCGCGGCTGCGCGCAGCGGCGCGCGCAGGCGCTCGCCGCGGCCGAGCGCGCCGGCCGCGTCGTCGCGGCGCTGGAGCGCGCCGGCGTGCGCTGCGCCACCGTGACCGGCGGCGGCACCGGCAGCGTCGAGTTCGACCTCGAGAGCGGCGTCTACACCGAGGTCCAGCCCGGCTCCTACGCCTTCATGGACCGCGACTACGCCGACAACGAGCGCGGCGAGGCGCTGCGCTTCGAGCACGCGCTGTTCGTCGCCACCGCGGTGATGAGCACCGCCGCCGGCACGCACGCGGTGGTCGACGCCGGGCTCAAGTCGCTCGCGCTCGACTCGGGCCTGCCGGCGGTCTGGCCCCCGGGCGGCGCGCTGCGCTACCTGCAGGCCAACGACGAGCACGGCCTCGTCGGCGCCGAGGGCGGTGCGCCGCTGCCGCCGCTCGGCAGCGTGCTGCGGCTGGTGCCCGGCCACTGCGACCCGACCTTCAACCTGCACGACGAGATCGTGGGCTGGCGCGGCGACACCGTCGAATGCGTCTGGCCCGTCGCGGCGCGCGGCCTCGCCCGCTGAGCCCTCCCCTGTACCGAGACTTCCCACCCATGCAACACCAAGACATCGTCGCCCTTTCCGCCACCGAGATGCGCCGCCGCATCGGCGCCCGGCAGCTCTCGCCGGTCGAGCTGCTCGAGGCCTGCATCGCCCGCATCGAGGCGGTGAACCCCCTTGTCAACGCCGTCACCGCCACCTGTTTCGAGCGCGCCCGCGCCGAGGCGCGCGCCGCCGAGCAGGCGGTGATGGCGGGCGGGCCGCTCGGCCTGCTGCACGGCCTGCCGCTGGGCGTGAAGGACCTCGAGGAGACCGCCGGGCTGCTCACCACCTACGGCTCGCCGATCTACCGCGCCAATGTGCCGGCCGCCGACAACGTGCTGGTGGCGCGGCTGCGCGCCGCCGGGGCGATCGTCGCGGCCAAGACCAACGTGCCCGAGATGGGCGCGGGTGCCAACACGCGCAACCCGGTCTGGGGCGCCACCGGCAACCCCTTCGACCCGAACCTGAACGCCGGCGGCTCCTCCGGCGGCTCGGCCGCGGCGCTGGCGCTCGACATGCTGCCGGTGTGCACCGGCTCGGACACTGGCGGCTCGCTGCGCATCCCGGCGGCGAAGTGCGGCGTGGTGGGCTTCCGCCCCTCGCCCGGCGTGGTGCCGAGCTCGCGCAAGCCGCTCGGGTGGACGCCGATCTCGGTGGTCGGCCCGATGGGCCGCACGGTGGCCGACGCCTGCCTGCAGCTCGCCGCCACCGCCGGGCTGTCGGCCTCCGATCCGCTCACCCACGAGCTCGACCCGCTGTCCTTCCTGCACCCGCAGGAGGTGGACCTCGGGACTTTGCGCGTCGGCTACACCGAGGACTTCGGCGCCTGCGCGGTCGACGAGGGCATCCGCGCCGTGTTCCGCGACAAGATCGGCGCGATGCGCCACCTGTTCCGCAGCTGCGAGCCGCTCGACGTCGATCTCGGCGAGGTGCACCGCTGCTTCGACGTGCTGCGCGCCGAGGCCTTCGTCGCCGGCATGCAGGCCGCCTACGAGCGCGACCCGGCGAGCCTCGGCCCCAACCCGCGCGCCAACTACGAGATGGGCGCGGCGATGCGCCTGCTCGACAGCGCCTGGGCGCAGGCCGAGCAGACGCGCCTCCTCGCGCGCTTCCAGGCCGCCTTCCGCGACGTGGACGTGATCCTCGCGCCGACCACGCCGGTCTCGCCCTTCCCGTGGACCCTGCCGCATGCCGCGACGATCAACGGCGAGGCCCAGGAGAACTACTACCGCTGGCTGTCGCTGACCTACGTCACGACGCTGACCACGCACCCGGCGCTCGCGCTGCCCTGCGGCACCGACCGCGCCGGCATGCCCTTCGGGCTGCAGGTCGTCGGCCGCTTCCGCGCCGACCGCCACACGCTCGGCGTCGCCCACGCGATGGAGCAGGCCTTCGCCGCGTCCGAGGCGCTGCGCCGCCCGGTGCCGGACGTGCGCCGGCTGCGCCCCGCGGAGCCGGCCCTCGGCTCGATCGTCACCGCCCCGCCCGTGCTCGACGCGCGCAGCAGCGCCGGCACCGCTTCCGCCGTCTGAACGCCATGGACATCCACGACTTCGCCGTGATCGGCGCCGGCATCGCCGGGGCCTCGGTCGCCTGGGAGCTGTCGGCACGCGCCTCGGTGCTGCTGCTCGAGCGCGAGAGCCAGCCCGGCTACCACACCACCGGCCGCTCGGCCGCGCTCTACATGGAGAGCTACGGCACACCGGCGATCCGCGCGCTGACGCGCGCGAGCCGCGCCTTCCTCGAGCGGCCGCCCGCCGACTTCGGCGACGAGCCGATCCTGAGCCCGCGCGGCGTGCTGCACGTCGCCGGCCCCGGCCAGGACGACCTGCTCGAGTCGGCCTGGCGCGAGCTGTCGGAGCGCTCGCGCGACATCCGCCGCGTCGGCCGCGACGAGATGCTCGCGGCCGTGCCCTGCCTGCGCCCCGAGGCCACTACCGCGGGCCTGGTGGAGGACGGCGCGAGCGACATCGACGTGCACGCGCTGCACCAGGGCTACCTGCGCGGGATGCGCCGGCAGGGCGGCACGCTGCGCACCGGCGCCGAGGTCGCCGGCCTGTCGCGCAGCGGCGGGCTCTGGACCGTGCGCCTGGCCGACGGCACGGCGGTGCAGGCGCGCACGGTCGTCAACGCCGCAGGCGCCTGGGCCGACGTGCTCGCGGCGATGGCAGGAGCCCGGGCGGTGGGGCTGGAGCCGCGGCGGCGCAGCGCCTTCATCTTCTCGCCGCCCGAGGGCGTGGACGCGAGCCGCTGGCCGGCGGTGGTCGGCATCGACGAGAGCTACTACTTCAAGCCCGACGCGGGCCGGCTGCTCGGCTCGCCGGCCAACGCCGACCCGGTGCCGCCGCACGACGTGGTGCCGGAGGAGCTGGACGTGGCGCTCGGCATCCACCGCATCGAGGAGGCGACGACGATGACGATCCGGCGCCCGCACAGCACCTGGGCGGGCCTGCGCTCCTTCGTGGCCGACGGCGACATGGTGATCGGCCCGGACGCGGCCTGCGAGGGCTTCTTCTGGCTCGCGGCCCAGGGCGGCTACGGCATCCAGAGCGCCCCCGGCGCCGCGGCGCTCGCGCGCAGCCTGCTGCTCGGCGAGGCGCTGCCCGAAGGCCTGCGCGCAGAGGGTGTGCAGGCACGGGCGCTGTCCCCGCAACGCCTGCGCTGATCCCCGCACGGGGCGCGGGCAGGCTCCCGTGCCGCGCGCGGCGGAGACTCAGGAGCCCAGCGGGGCCGTCATCACGAACAGCCGCGGCAGCCCGAAGCTGCCGACGAGCTGCCGCATCTCGTGCCCGAGCTGCTGCCACAGCGCGTCGAAGGCCTCCAGCTCAGGGAGCGTCGGCGTGACCCGCAGGCCGCGCAGGTCCAGGCAGTCGCCATCGCCCCCGAGCACCTCGCTCGCGACGCCGAAGGCGCCGGGGGCGAGCAGATCGTCCGGCGCGCCGTGGCGCAGAAAGCCCGGCGCACCGCGGCGCAGCGCCTCCTCGATCTCGAGCGGGCGCTGGAAGTCAGGATCGTTCTTCCTCGATGCGGGAAGGGGAATGCCGAAGACAGCTTTGTGAATTTTCACCATCGGAAATTCTCTTTGGCAGGAAGGATGCAATATCCGGGCCCTTCGGGGCCGTCCTTCCTGCACGGAATTCGCGCATTCTGCCTCAAACCGGTGCCGATATCCCTGCCGGGGCCCTCTCCCCGGCCTGCGCCGCGTGCCGCTCCCCCGAGCCCCCTTACGCCAAGACAGGGAAATAAAGCCCTGAAACGCCTCTGCCTGCCGGCACTCCTGCAGGAAGGCTTTCTCCCCCGTCCCCGCAGCGGGGCATCCCCATTGCAATATCCCCTTGCACGATCCCGGGGCAATTCCGCCTCCCGGCCGGTCCTTTGCACTCCGGATGCTCGCCCCCCGTGAATCGATGGGGCGCCTCCCGAATACCGGACATCACATCCATCAATCGATGAAACAGCCCGGAAACTAGGGTTTACCCTTAATCTGTGCTCCACCACTTCCAGCAAGGAGCTCACATGGATTCCTGGTTGATCTTCCTCGGCCTGGTGTTTCTGGTCGTACTGCGCGTCTGGCTCGGATATGCCTTCACGAAGGCCTTCGGCGACCAGTCCGACAGGTTCCGCTCGCTGCTGTCGCGGGCGCGCGACCGCGGATATTGACAGCGCGCGCCGCGTCCGCCGGGTTCCGCCCGCCCCTCACGGCAGGACTCCCGCCTCACGCTGCCTGCCGCCGCACCCACTCGGCGAACGCCTCGGGGCCGCGGAAGTCCTCCAGCGAGCGCGCCGGGATCTCGGGATGCCGGCGGGTCCACATCCGCACCAGCGCGGTGCCGGCCCCGACCTCGACGACGCAGCGCACGCGCCGCTGCGCGACGGTTTCCATGCAGCCGGCCCAGTCCACCGGGTGGTCGATCTGCGTGCTGAGCGCGGCCTTCAGGGCCGAGGCGTCGCGCAGGCCCGCACCGCCCGCGTTCACCGCCACCGGGCAGCGCGCACGCGCGAACGGGAGGGCGGCCAGCAGCTCGCGCAAGCCCTGCGCAGCCGGGCGCATCCACGAGGAATGCGAGGCGACGCGGATCGGCAGCCGCCTGCAGTCGAAGCCCGCCTCGGCGAGGCGCGCCTGCGCGGCGTCGAGCGCTGCCGCGGTGCCGGCCCAGATGCGGTGGTCGGCGGCGATGCGCAGCGCGCATTCGAGGCCGCACTCCGCGACGATCCGCTCCAGCCGCTCGCCCGGGGGGCCCGCCACCGACAGCAGCCCGGTGTCCAGGCCCTCGACGGCCCGGTCCATCAGCGCGGCACGCCGCCCCGCCAGCTCCAGCGCCTGCGCGGGCTCGATCAGGCCGGCGCAGGCGAAGGCGGCGAGCTCGCCGACGCTGTAGCCGGCGACGATCGCGGGCGGCTGCGGCAGCAGCGGCGCCAGCGCCGCCCAGGCCGCGAGCGAGGTGCCGGTGACGAGCGGCTGCGCGACCTCGTTGCGGCTGCGCCAGGCCTCGTCGTCGAGCCGCGTGCGCCAGTCCGCGCCGAGCTGCGCGGCCATCGCCTGCAGCAGCGGCGCCGCCTCGGGGGCGGCATCGAGCCAGGGCAGCATCTGCGCATGCTGGCTGCCCTGCCCGGGAAACAGCACCGCGTAGCTCACGGGACGAGCTCGGCTTGCGGCAGCGCGGCTGGCACGGGGGCCGTCACCGCCTCCAGCCAGCAGGCCGCGCCGAGCAGGTCGGCGGCGCCGCCGGGCGACAGGCGGCGCGCGACGAATTCCGCGTGCAGCGCGCGGCCGCGCTCGAGCCAGTCCGGCCGACGCACGCCGCCGCCGGCGACGAAGTCCGCCGCCGAGCGCTGCGCGAAGCGCAGTCCGTCGATGCCGCCGCGGTGCACGAGGTTGGTGTCGTCGAGCGCCGCGATGGTCTCGAACAGCGCCTGCACGCGCGCCTGGCGCTCGGGCAGGCCCGAGCGGCGCGCAGCCTGCAGCGCCGGCAGCGTCACGTCGAAGAGCGTCGGGAAGCCCGCGGCGGCCTCGTCGCAGGCGCTGCGCAGCCCGTGCGCGCGCGCCGCGCGCTGGCCGTTTGAGCGTGGCGGCGCCGAGTTCAGCCCTGCCGCATGGGCGGCGAGCTCGCGCCCCCAGCCCTGGCGCATCGACTCGCGCACCGAGCCGGCGTCGAGCGCGCGGCGCTGTGCGAGCAGCCGCCCGCCGGCGGCGCACAGCAGCCCGAGCAGGAACACCGCGCCGCGGTGGGTGTTGACGCCGCCGGTCGCCGACAGCATGCGTGCCTCGGCCTCGACGCCGAGCGCGCGCAGCGCGGCGAACGGCGCGCCGCGGGCGCCGGCCTGCGCGATACGCGGGAAATAGTGGCGCAGCGCGAACAGGCTGCGCACGAAGGTGGCGGCGTCCATGTCCGCATGGCTGCCGGTGTCGCGCAGGCTCACCAGGCCCGGCTTGGGCTCGAGCGTCAGCTCGACGTACAGCGCGCGCACCGCGGCGGCGCCAAGCCGCTGCTCGGCGGCGCTGGGGCACCCGGCGCGGCGCATCGGCGTCCTCAGGCGGCGGCCGCCGCAGCGTCGGCGCTGCGGCGCAGTTCGTCGAGCCCGGCGAGCGCGACGCCGTCGGCGCGCTTGAGCAGCACCTGCGAGGCGCGCCCGGCGAGCAGCTGGCCCAGCTCGCGCCAGGCCAGCGCGCTGCCGTCGGCCAGCACCAGCTCGCCGTCGAGGCGGCGCGGCAGGCGCGCCGGCTCCAGCAGAGCGAGCACCGCGCGCGCATGCGCGAAGTCGCGCACCTCGACGCTCAGGTCGATGTCGGACGCGGCGCGCAGGTAGCGCTCGCCGCTGAGCAGCTCCCAGCCGAGCGAGCCGTAGACGCGCGCGTCGGCGCCGAGCGCGGCCAGCGCGTCGGCAAGGGCGGCGGCCTCGCCGTCCCAGCCTTGTGCGCGGACCACGTCGGCCAGGGACGGGAAGCGCCCCTGCCGCTCGATCTCGTCGAGGCCGGCCTGCAGCGACAGGCGCCGGCGCTGCCAGCGCTCGGGCGCCGGCAGGCCGAGCGCGACGCGGCCGGCCGGCAGCTGCAGGCTGGGCCGCGCCACCACCAGCGGCAGCCGCTGCGCGCGCCAGTGGCCGAGCACGGCGCGCCCGGTCTCGTCCTGCCCGTCCTGCGCGGCGAGCCGCGCCCAGGCGGCATCGGCGAGCCAGACCAGCCGGTTGCGCCGCGGCGCGGGCATCGCGCCAGGGGCGGCCCCGTCGTGCATCACGGCAGGCCCCGGCGACGCGCTCATGGGTGCACCCTCGCGCTGTGCGCGGTCCCTCCGGGAGGGACTTCGCGCGTCTTGGGGCGGCCCGGCGACGCGCTCATGCCCGCCGCACGCGCTCGATCACCTGCGCCGCGAGCCGGCGGCCACCGCGCGCCGCGCCGTCGACGGCGCGCACGTCGGCGTCCGGCGCCTCGTCGAGCGCGGCACGCAGCCGCGCCTGCAGGTCCCCGCTCCACAGCGAACTCACGCCGCCCATCGCGACGTAGTTCGCCACGCCCGGCGCGAACACCGGGTTGTCCTGCGCCAGCGCGGCGAGCCGCGCCTCGTCGAGCTTGGTGACGCGCGCCATCGCCGGCAGCCGCATCACGCGGATCTCGGCCTCGGGCAGCGCGTGGCAGGCGTCCGCCATCAGCCCCGAGGTCAGGAAGCCGCCCGACAGCGCCTGGTCGTAGACGAGGCCGATGACGCGGTGGCCGCGCCGGCGCGCGAGCTCGATGCAGCAGCCGAGGTGCGCCATGTAGCGGTTGATGCCGAGCAGCTCGTCGCGGTGGCGCAGTCGCTGGCCCTGCGTGTCGACGAGCAGCAGGATCGGCCGGCCCGGGTGCTCGCGCACCGTCGCGAGCACCGCGCGCGCCTGCGCCAGTGCCAGCTCGATGCCGATCGCCGCATGGCCGGTGGTGCCGACCACGGCCAGCGTGCGGTCGTCGAGCCGCGCGCTGCCGCGCAGCAAGTCGCCGTCCTGCCGCACCTCGTGCGCGCCGCCGAACAGCTCCTTCAAGAGCGTCTGCCAGTCCATCAGCGGCCTCCTCCTGCCAGGTCCAGCGCGCACAGCGCGCCGGCATCGAGATCGGGCACCCGCGCCGGCTCCGGCACGCCCAGCCGCGCCCAGACCTCGAGCGCGTCGCGGCAGTCGCCGAAGCGCTCGATGCGCGCGGCGAGCAGCGCGTGCTCGGCCTCCAGCTCCTCCAGGCCGAGCGGGCGCCGCGCGCCGAGGCCGGCGATCGCCGCGTCGCGGAAGGCGCCGATGTCGTCCTCGACCAGCGCGTCGCAGTCGCCGGTGAGGAAACGGTGCTTGCCGCCGGTGGTGCGCCACACGCGCCCGCGGTCCTTGGAGTCGAACTCCTCGACGCCGTGCGCCGACTCGATCACCTCGGGGCCCGACATCGCCAAGCGCCCCACCTCGCTCATCACGACGCGGTCGGCGCAGCGCGCGACGAGCCCCATGCCGCCGAAGCAGCCGTTGGCGCCGCCGATCAGCACCTGCACCGGGATGCCGGCCTCGCGCGCCGCGAGCAGCGCGCGCATCACCTCCGACACCGCGATCAGCCCGGCGTTGGCCTCGTGCAGGCGCACGCCGCCGGACTCGGCCAGCAGCAGCACCGCGGCCGGCCGCTCGTCGAGCGCGCGCTGCAGCAGCCCGACGAGCTTGGCGCCGTGCACCTCGCCGACGCCGCCGCCCATGAACTCGCCCTCCTGCGCGGCCAGCAGCACCGGCGCGCCGCCGAGCGTGCCGCTGCCGATCACGACGCCGTCGTCGAAGGCCGCGGGCAGGTCGAGCTGCGCCAGGTGCGGGCTCGTCACGCGCTCGGCCGGGCCGAGGATCTCGCGGAAGGAGCCCTCGTCGAGCAGGTGGCGCACGCGCTCGCGCGCGTTCGCCTCCGCATAGCTGCGCCTCATGGCTGTCCTCCCCGGTGCGCGAGCTGCGTCGCGGCCTGGTCGAGCCGCAGGCTCACCACCGCGGGCGTCGCGCCCATGTCGTTGATCGAGACCGCCACGTCGGCGAAATCGTGGCGCTGCTGGAAGTCGCGCAGCACCGCCTCCCAGATCGTGCCGAAGCCGCGCGCGGAGGTGCTGACCTCGACGCGGCAGCCGCCGGCGCCCGGGTCGGGCTCGAGCAGCACCTCGAGGTTGCCGGACCCCACCACGCCGACCAGCACCGGGGCGAAGGGCCCCACCGCGTGCTGCCCGGCGAACCGGAAGCTGAGCTTCTCCATTGCTTGTCCTCACCAGTTGCGGAAGCGCCGCGGCGGGTCGTAGAGGCCGCCCGAGGCACGCACCAGATCGCGCATCGAGCGCGCCGCGAGCAGGCTGCGCGTCGCGTCGCGCGAGTCGATGCCGAGGTCGGCGGCGCGGCGGATCACGCCGCGGTCGCGCAGGTTCTCGACCATGCGCCGGTCGCGCGCGAGGCCCACCGGCGTGTAGCCGGCCACGCCCCGGATCGCCTGCTCGCGCTCCTCCTCGTCGCGGCACAGCAGCAGGTTGGCGATGCCCTCCTCGGTCAGCACGTGCGTGACGTCCTCGCCGTAGATCATCACCGGCGGCAGCTCCATGCCGGCCTGCTCGGCGAGCTGCCAGGCGTCGAGCCTTTCCACGAAGGCGGGCTGCATGTGCTCGCGGAAGGTCTCGACCATCTGCACGACGAGCTTGCGCCCGCGCGGCATCGCGCCGCCGCCGCCCGCACCGCCCTCCACACCGCGGCCCCGCATCGCCTGCTCGCCGGCCTTGAGCCAGGCCGGCGAGCAGTGGCGGCGGCCGCGCGCGTCGGCGCCCATGTTGGGCGCGCCGCCGAAGCCGGCGATGCGCCCGAGCGTCGCGGTCGAGCTGTGGCCGGCGAGGTCGATCTGCAGCGTCGAGCCGATGAAGAGGTCGCAGGCGTAGTGGCCCGCGGCCTGGCAGAAGGCGCGGTTGCTGCGCATGCTGCCGTCGGGCCCGGTGAAGAACACGTCGGGACGCGCCCGGATGTACTTCTCCATGCCGAGCTCGGAGCCGAAGGAGTGCACGCTCTCGACCCAGCCGGCCTCGATCGCCGGGATCAGCGCCGGGTGCGGGTTGAGCGCCCAGTGCTTGCAGATCTTGCCCTTCAGCCCCAGCGACTCGCCGTAGGTCGGCAGCAGCAGCTCGATCGCCGCGGTGTCGAAGCCGATGCCGTGGTTCAGGCGCTGCACGCCGTACTCGGCGTAGATGCCCTTGATGGCCATCATCGCCATCAGCACCTGGATCTCGGAGATCTGCGCCGGGTCGCGCGTGAAGAGGGGCTCGATGAAGTTCGGGTTCGGCGCCGGGATCACGAAGTCGACCCAGTCGCCGGGGATGTCCACGCGCGGCAGCGCCGCGCCGTCGCCGACGAACTCGTTGACCTGCGCGATCACGATGCCGCGGCGGAACGCGGTGGCCTCGACGATCGCCGGCGTGTCCTCGGTGTTCGGGCCGGTGTAGAGGTTGCCCTGGGCGTCGGCGGCCTGCGCGCACACCAGCGACACGCGCGGCGTCAGGTCGACGAAGTAGCGCGCGAAGAGCTCGAGGTAGGTGTGGATCGCGCCGATGCGCACCTGGCCCGCGGCGACCATCTTCGCCAGCCGCGCGCCCTGCGGGCCGGAGAAGGAGAAGTCGAGCTTGGACGCGATGCCGGCCTCGAACAGGTCGAGGTGCTCGGGCAGCGCGAGCACCGACTGCACCATGTGCAGGTCGTGCACGCGCGCCGGGTCCACCTCGGTGAGCGCGCGCGCCAGGAAGTCGGCCTGCTTCTGGTTGTTGCCTTCCAGGCAGACCCGGTCGCCCGGCTCGAGCACCGCCTCCAGCAGTTCCACCGCATCCTCGGCGCGCACCCGCTTGCCGAGCAGGCGGTGCTGCAGCCGGCCCGCGGCCCGCTCCAGCCGCGCGGCGCGGTTGCGCACCGAACGGCTCCAGCCGGCATCGTCGTGATCCATGTCGTCCTCAGTCGAGCTTCACGTTGGCGTCCTTCACGACCTCGGCCCAGCGCCGCGTCTCGCTGGAGACGAAGTCGGCGAAGGGCTTGCCGTAAAGGTTCGGGGTGTAGGCGCCCAGGCCCTTCCAGGCGTCCTTGATCTCGTTGCTGGCAAAGGCCTTCTGCAGCTCGGCGGCCATGCGGTCGATCGCCGCCTGCGGCGTGCCCTTCGGCGCCCACAGGCCGTACCAGGTCGCGACCTGGTAGCCCGGCATGCCGGCCTCCGCCGCCGTCGGGATGTCGGGGAAGCCGTTGGCGCGCTGCTCGCCGGCCACCGCCAGCGCCTTGACCTTGCCGCCCTTGATGTGCGTGGCCGACGAGGCCAGCCCGTCGAACATCATGTCGATCTGCCCCGCGAGCACGTCCTGCAGCGCCGGCCCCGCGCCGCGATAGGGCACGTGCACCAGCTTCGTCCTGGCCTGCAGGTTGAACAGCTCTCCGGCGAGGTGGTGCGAGGTGCCGTTGCCGGCGGAGCCGTAGTTGATGTTGCCGGGGTTGGCCTTCGCGTAGGCCAGGAACTCCTGCAGGTTGGCGGCCTTGATCTTCTGCGGGTTGACGATGATCACCTGCGGCACGCTGGCGAGCAGCGCCACCGGCGTGAAGTCGTTCGACAGGTTGTAGTCGAGCTTCGGGTAGATCGACGGGGCGATGGCGTGGTGCACGCCGCCCATGAACCAGGTGTAGCCGTCGGGGGCGGCCTTCGACGCGATCGTCGCGCCGACGTTGCCGCCGGCACCGCCCTTGTTGTCGATGATGACCTGCACGCCGAGCTGCTTCGTGAGCTGCGCGAACAGCGGCCTCGCGAAGGCGTCGGTGCCGCCGCCGGCCGGGAAGGGCACCACCACCGTGATCGGCTTGGCGGGCCAGGCCTGCGCCTGCGCGGCGGGCTGCAGCGCGAGCGCGAGCAGCCCGCAGGCCCCCAGCAACACGCGACGACGGATCGGACGGACGGGGTGGTTCATGGCCTTGTCTCCTGGATGGTGGCGCCGGACTCTAGTCACTGCACACAGTGAAGTTCCTCATGTATACATAACGATATCTGCTGCATTCTAGTAGTAAAGTCAGCACATACCCTGTAGCGCAGGCGGAATGCAAGAATGCAGTCATGAAGATGTCAGAACAGTTGCGCGAGGCGATCGAGGAGCAGATCGCGACCGGCGAGCTGCTGCCCGGCAGCGTGCTGGAGGAGCTCGCGCTGGCCGCCCGCTTCGGCGTGTCGCGCACCCCGGTGCGCGAGGCGCTGATCCAGCTCGCCGCCGAGGGCCTGATCGAGATGCGGCCGCGGCGCGGCGCGGTGGTGACCAGCATCGGCCCGGCGCGGCTGATCGAGATGTTCGAGGTGATGGGCGAGCTCGAGGCGATGTGCGGGCGGCTCGCCGCGCGGCGCATGAGCGACGCGGAGCGCGAGGCGCTGAGGCAGTCGCACCGGGACTGCCTGGACGCGCGCGAGGCGGCGGACCCGGACCGCTACTTCTATTGCAACGAGCGCTTCCACGAGGCGATCTACGCCGGCAGCCACAACGGCTTCCTGCTCGAGCAGGCGCAGCAGCTGCACCGCCGCCTGCGCCCCTACCGGCGGCTGCAGCTGCGCGTGCGCCACCGCATGGCGAGCTCGTTCTCGGAACACCAGGCGGTGGTGGATGCGATCTGCGGCGGCGACGCCGATGGCGCCGCGGCGGCGCTGCGCGCGCACGTTGTGATCCAGGGCGAGCGCTTCGGCGACCTGCTCGCCTCGCTGTCGGAGCTGACGACGCCGGCCTGAGGCGGGCGCGCCCTGCCGACCGGCGGGGTCGGTGGACGGCAGCGTCGTCCCGCGCGCCCCGCGAAGGCGGACGGCGGCCCCTGTCGGTGCCGAGCCCGCGCTTGATGATTCCCGGCGATGCCGGGCCGCCGCTCAGTGCAGGCTGCGCCCGCGCCTGCTGCGCGAGGGCCGGGAGTCGCCCGCCTCGTCGGCCTCGCCGGCCTCGCGGGACGACCGCGATGCCTTCGCCCCGCCCTGCCCCTGCGCGCTGCGGGACGCCGCCGGGAGTGCGGGCGGCTCGGCCGGCCTGGGCGTCGGCGCGGCCGGGGCAGACTCCTCGACGGCTCGTGCCGGCGCCGGTGCGTCCTCCTGCTCCGCCTCGTTCACGAGGCGGATCCCCAGCCCCTCGAGCGTCGCGAAGAGCGCGTCGGCCGCCGCCTCGTAGTCCTCGGAGTGGTGCGGCGGCCACAGCGCCTCGTGCACGCTCACGCTGCCGTCGAGGAGCACCACGTCGAGCGCCTCGGCCTCCTCGTCGACGATCACGTCCGCGAGCAGCCCCTCGCAGCCGGCGCGACCCACCGCGCGGGCGGCCGCCTGCGCGCCGAGCTCGAAGCCGATGCGGCGGTGGCTCTCGAAGGTGGCGGCGACGACCTCCAGCAGCAGGCCGGCCTGCGTCGCATGGCGCAGGCCGCCTGCCGCGCCGTCCGCTCCCCCTGTCAGGGGGGCGAGCGCCTCGGCCACCTTGCGCTGGTACTCGTCGAGGTCGCTGCCGCTCTCGACGGCCTGCGCGAGCTGCGGGTGCTCCCGGCGCAGCGCCTCGATCTCGCCCCGCACCTCCTCGAGGTCGCCCTCGAGGTCGACGAGCATGTCGTCCTCGTAGAGCGCCTTCAGCTCCTTCACGTCCTCGGGCGCGAGGTTGGGCGGCGTGACGCCGCGCCGCAGTTGCAGCACGTCGCCGAGCTCGGCCTCGGCGTCCAGGAGGTCGTAGAGGACGTCGGCCATCTCCTGCCGCGGGAAGTACGCGCCGATCGGCGCGCGCTCGCCGTCCGCCCCGGCCGCGGGCGCGCCGTCCACCGGCTCGCCGGGCGGCACGATCAGGCCCACCACCGCCAGGCTGTGCAGCGCCGGCCCGCCCCTGTCCCTGCCCGGACCGGGCGGGGGCCGGTTGTCATGCTCGGCGCGCGCGAGGATGCGCCGGGCCTCCTCGAGCGGGGGATGCGCGGTGCCGGGGTGGCGCGACGCCCAGTCCTGCAGGCCCTGCGCGAGGCGCCGCTCCTGCCAGTCGTCGAGCCCGAGCTGGCGGCCGTCGTGCAGCAGCACGGGCAGCAGCACGACCCGCCCGCGGGCCGTGAGCTGGTGCGACTCGACGAGCGCCGAGCGCAGGCGCTCGCACGCCGCCTCGTCGAGCACCCCGGCCGGCGCCTCGCCCGTCCCCTCGACGACGAGGCCGACCGCGAAGAACTGCGACTCGCCGAAGCGGCGCGCCTCCCCCTCGCCCTGCTCCCAGGCGATGCGGCCCGCGAAGTCCTCCAGCAGCAGGAAGAAGCTGTCCGCCTCCCGGTTCATCCCGCGCGTGGACAGCGCGCTGTCGAGCAGCTCCACCGCGCGGCGGTACTCGCGCCGATCCTCGCGGGACAGCAGCTCCTCGATCGGCTCGACCAGCAGGTCCTCGAACCCGTCGGGCTCATCCGCCGAGCCGCCCTCCTCCAGCTCGTGCGCGCGCCGCGCCTCGCGCAAGGCGCGCGACACCCGGTCCGCCCACTTGCCTGCCCAGGACTGGCGACTCGAAATGCGTTGCGCGATCTTGCCCACGGCGTTGCTCCTGAAAGGGACGGAAGTTGAGGAGGCGGGATTATCGTGCGCGCCGCGCCTCGCTCGCCCCCCGCAGGAAGGGCCGGCCGCCAGCGGGCCGCCGCCTCTTCCTCGGGACTTTCACCACCCTCGAAAACGGGGGGTCACGCCTCCGCCGCCCGCACCCCCGACTCGATAATCAGCCGCACCTGCAATCACGGAAGGACATGCGATGGACGCCTACCACGCGGGTTCTGCCGCGACCGCCCCGATGCGGTCGCGGCCCGAAGGGCAGCTTGCGGCGGCGCTGCCCGCGCTCGCCCCGCATCACCTGGAACACGGCCTCAGCGACTTCAACTGCCATTGCCCGGAGGGCTCGCTCATCCCGGTGCGCATCGAGGGCCAGCCGGCCTGGGTCAGCGTCCTCGAGCGCGCGCACCTCGACCACAGCGGCGGGAAGATCGTGTTCACCGGCTACGACTCGCGCGGCGTGTCCCGCACCCACGAGCTCCGGCTGGACGCGGGCGGGGGCTGGAACTTCGCGACGCCCGGCTACGAGCGGGCCTGACGCGGGCCCTGCCGCGCAGCGCACCGGCCACCCACGGGGCCGGGCCGGCCGCATGACGGCAAGGCCCGGACCGCGACGGCCGGGGGGCCGGGCCCGGCGCTTCCCGCACCGGCACGGAGCGCCGCGCCTGCGAGGGCAGCGCCCTGCCACCGGCGCGGCCCCGCTCAGGAACCGTAGTAGACGTTGTTGCCGTTGCGGTCGGGCGGCGTCATCACCAGGGCGCCCTGCTGCGGCAGGTGCATCTCCCTCGCCGGCTCGGGCAGCTCGTGCGCCGCGGGCATGCGCCCCCCGGCGCCGGTGGCGCCCATCGAGTCCCTGCCGGCCTGCTTCCTCTTCATCCACGACGCCGTCGCGATCGAGCCGAGGGCGGCCGCAAGCAGCAGTTTGAGTTTGCTCATGTCCGACTCCTTGTTCTGCCAGAACCACGCAAGATGCAATGCTCGTGCCCTGCGCCGCGCGCGTCGCCCGGGAAGACGCCGAACGACGGCAGACGCCGCGGCGACCGGCCCGGGCCGCCGGGCAGGAGCGGCTCAGCGCGGGGTCCGGCCCCGGCTCAGGCGCTGCCCCAGTTCGCTGTCCGGCGGGACGAGGTGGGCCGCGCCGCACGCCGCGCAGACCCGGCGGCTCCCGCTCAGGCGCCAGAGCCGGTAGAGCAGGCCGGGCAGCAGCAGCGGCAGCCACAGCAGGCGCTCCACGCGGGCGCTGCCGGGCAGGTGCCGCCGCGGCGGGCCGCAGTGGCCGCAGATCGAGCAGACCGCCACCGCGGGCGGGCGCTTGCCGCCGCGCAGCGCGCCGAACAGCCGCAGGCCGAGCGTGCCCGCCAGCACGAGGATCCAGCTCAGGCCTCGCCGTCCACCCATCGACCCCTCCCTCCCGCAGCCCCGGAAAGCCGAGCATAGGCGCCTGCAACCGGATGTAGCAGGACGGAGACCCCGCCTCCCCCGCAATCCGAGGGGGCAGGCGCGCGAGTGCAGCGGCCGGCACGCGGCCTGCCCGGCAGGTCCTCAGTCCCGACCCAAGGAGCCTCCCATGATCGACCTCTACTACTGGACCACGCCGAACGGCCACAAGATCCCGCTCTTCCTGGAGGAGACGGGCCTGCCCTACCGGATCTTCCCGGTGGACATCGGCCGCGGCGACCAGTTCGAGCCGGAGTTCCTGCGCATCTCGCCCAACAACCGCATCCCGGCGATCGTTGACCAGGCGCCTGCCGACGGCGGCGAGCCACTGGCGGTGTTCGAGTCGGGCGCGATCCTGAGCTACCTCGCGGACAAGACCGGGCAATTGCTGCCCCGGGAGCCGCGCGGGCGCGCAGAGGTGCTGGCGTGGGTGTTCTGGCAGGTCGGCGGCCTCGGGCCGATGGCCGGCCAGAACGGGCACTTCAGCCATTCCGCGCCCGAAAAGATTCCCTACGCGATCGAGCGCTACCGCAAGGAGACGGCGCGCTTGTATGGCGTGCTCGACCGGCGGCTCGCGTCGCGCGAATTCATCGCCGGCGACGCCTACTCGATCGCCGACATCGCCTGCTATCCCTGGATCGTGCCGCACCGCATGCACGAGCAGGACCTCGCCGACTTCCCGAACGTGAAGCGCTGGTTCGAGGCCATCCGCGCCCGCCCCGCCACCGCCCGCGCCTATGCCCGTGCCGACGAGGTCCGCCGCTCGGCGGCCCAGCGGCCGGGGTGACGGGCGCGGGATCCTGACTCGCTGATCGCCGGGGAGCGGCAGGCGCCCGGCTCCGGGCTGCCCGCTTTCGCGGCGGCGCGAGTCGTGCGGAGACGTCGAGGGCTGCCTTCAGCGGACAGCCGCCGTTCCCGGGCGTCGGGACGGCTGTGCCCGACACGGTTGCGAGTGGAACGCCACGTACCGCAGAGCAGGCGTGGAGCCGGGAAAGGAGCTTCCCGAGGCTCGCGGAGTTCTTCAGGAACGGCGGTCCGCACCATTTCACGGACACGCAGCAGGAAGCATTCGGCTTTGTCCTATAAAGGCAGGCCAAGGACGCTGCACAGCAGGAGTACATTGAAACTCAGCACCCGGCGACATTCGTGCCGCAAGGGCGCTTTTCATAGGCGCCAGAGGACACCTGTCGTCAGAGTGATAAACAAGTCCCATGACTGCAATTCGCAAACCACGACTCGATTCCACACCGATTAAGGACTCGCGCCTGCGGCAGCGCCTCCGGAGGGGCATAAGATGGGAGGCTCATCCGGAAAAATTTAGGCGGCCTAACACAGGCACTTACCACTAGGACGAGTGGTGCCCTCGCAGTGAATATGCACTTCACAATGGTTCACAATTTTTGTGACTGCAGATCGTGGCAGGCGATGTCCAATCTAATTATTGTTAGGCAAAATTTAAATTCTTCTGCCTCATCTTCGTTAATCTTAAAATAAAAACAGCCATCAAATTTCTAATGTTAATTTCTTCAAGCCGCATTACATAACTCCCATGCAGAGCACCACTGACCACATCAGCAACAACGAAGTAGGCTTCCTCTTTGAATCGATGTTAGAAAAAATAAATTTGGCAATGCATCACCCAGAAATGCAACCAAAAGGCCTTAGCAACGAATTGCAAGATCTATCAAAAATAATATTGAACAAAATTAGAATCCAATTTTCAACATTTATGCTTGTGAACTACAAGCATAAGCCAGACCCGTATAATCCACACAGAAAAGTTATCGACATTGCATCGACCAATGCAATAATTCGGGCTTTGTTGCACAAATGGCAGCGAGGGCGCCGGGCGGGGCGTGGCTTGACAGCGCC
>NZ_KZ983966.1:0-958 GCF_003569765.1 Caldimonas tepidiphila
GCCGCCTCCTTCTCCGCCCACTGCAGGTTCAGGATGTTGGGCGGGAAGGTCCTGATGAAGTGCTCCTGCGGCATGCCGCACTTGTCCACCACGATCTTGCGGATCTCGCGCTCGTAGCGGCGCACGTCGTCGACCTGCGCGCGCAGCAGGCCGCACAGGCGCTCGATCGTCTTGACCGTGAAGCGGATCGTCATCAGCTCGCTGCTGATGCCGGCCTGCGCCTTGTTGTAGGCGGGCGACTTGTAGCCGTCCTTCTCGAAGGCCTGGCGCATGTCCTCGAAGTGGCCGCGCAGCACGGCGAACTTGGCCAGCGCCTGGTTCTTCAGTTCTTCCAGCTTCTTGGTCAGGGCCCTGGAGCCGCCGTTGCCGTCGTCGTCGTCCTCTTCGTCATCGAAGAAGTCGACGTCTTCCTCGGCCACGTAGTCGTCGGCCTCGTTGGCGGAGATGAAGCCGTCGACCACCTCGGAGATCTGCGCCTCGCCGGCGGCGACCTTGTCGGCCAGCGACAGGACCTCGGCGATCGTCGTCGGCGAGGTGGAGATCGCCAGCATCATCGCTTGCAGGCCGCCCTCGATGCGCTTGGCGATCTCGATCTCGCCCTCGCGCGTGAGCAGCTCGACCGAGCCCATCTCGCGCATGTACATGCGCACCGGGTCGGTGGTGCGGCCGAACTCGGAGTCGACCGTCGAAAGGGCGGCCTCCGCAGCCTCCTCGGCCTCTTCCTCCGTCGACGCCTCGCGGGAGGCGCTGGCCAGCAGCAGCGTGGCGTCGTCAGGCGCCTGCTCGTAGACGGCTACGCCCATGTCGTTGAGCATCGTGACGATGGCCTCGAGGATCTCGGCCTCCACGAGCTTCTCGGGCAGGTGGTCGTTGATCTCGGCATGGGTCAGGAAGCCGCGCGTCTTGCCCATCTTGACGAGCGTCTTGAGCTCGTTGCGGCGCTTGGCGACTTCCTCTT
>NZ_KZ983966.1:968-34410 GCF_003569765.1 Caldimonas tepidiphila
GCCTCGACACTGGCTTCCTCGACCTCGGGCTCGATGTCGCCCTCGAGGTCGGCCTCGATGTCGGAGAAATCCTCGTCCGCCTCAGCCTTGGGCGCTTCGACCTTCTTGGCCGTGGTCTCTGCCTTGGGCTTGCGGTCGCCCTTGGCCTGGGCGGGTTCCCCACCGGCCTGCGCCTTGGCCGTCTTCGCGGCGGCCTTCTTGGCGGGCTTCTTCTTTCCCAGGATCTCATCAGCTTGCGCCAACAGGGCTGCGCGGGTGCTCATCGCGGTCATGCGGTTCCTCAAAAAATCTATGGCTCGATGCGCGCTACCCCTGGTCGGGGCGGCTCACGTCGAGCCCGCACGTATGTGCTGCACATCGCCAAGCGGAGATAGTGAAAGCGACTTGAAAACGAAAAAGCCGCCCGTTGCGATCTCCCCTTGGAGACGCCAGATGCAAGATCCGGCTGACGTGGCGGCCATCAAAGCGATGGATTTTACCATGATTGCGCGCGCGGGGTGCGGCCCGCTTCCGTGACCGGCTTCGTGATGGCCGCGCGGCCGGGAGGCGGCGCGGCGATCTGCATGCCCCGGTGGCGAGCCGCTTGGCCGCCTGGCCACCGGCAAACCTGCCCTTGCGGACGAGACTGGCGTTGTGTTGCGGCGCGGCGGCCTCAGCCATCGACGATCCTTCCCGCGTGGTGGATGCGGGCGGGCAGTCACCAGGCAATTGTCGCGCACCGGCAGCGCGAGGCCGGCCCTCTGCAGCGGGGCGGCCGATTCTCGCTCTCCCGCAGGGCTGGGACAGGGCGCCCCGATTGGCCTCGGGTGCGCAGGGCAGCGGGCAGAAGGGCTCGATCCGCCGCTGCAGGCCTTGAGCCACGCCTGCACTTCCTGCGCCTCGCGCACCTGCATGCTTGCACAAGGCAGGAAGACCGTCGCGGGCTTGCGCGGTCGTCAGCGGAGAACTCCCTGGGCACCGCGGAAGATGCCGGTGCGTGCGCCCCATCCACTCGAAGGCCTCCATCTCGCGCGAAACGATGTCAGCCCCGTGGCTGCGCATGCGCTCGAGCGCGAGTTCCTTGTCCCTCGGGCGGCGCGAGCCCCCGGCCTCGTCCACGACGAGGACTTCGGGGCCTTCGGCCGGCAGGCCCATGACATGCCGACGGTTTCAAGAACCTTCCCTTGGCTGTGAGGCACCTGCAGGAACACCAACAGGAGCTTGCGCCAGTGCGCCGACTTGTCAGTGAACAGCCAAGAAGCACCTGATGCGCTCGCCGACGAGATGAACCACGAGCCTCGCGCCGCCCTCGACCGGCATTTCCCGGCGCAGGTCTTTGCTGAGATACTCGCCCCCGTCGCTCTACCGCAACTTTTCATAGAAGCCGGCGCTTCTTGCTCTTCGGATTTCACAACCACCCATGATCGCCATCAATCTGACCACCCTGATCGGTCTGGTAGGTGTTGCCGCTTATATTGCGGCGCATTTCATCGTGCAAGTCCTGCACAAGTCACCGCGCGACAAGGTGGCAGTGGCCCTGAATATCCTTGGACCGATCTGCGTCCTGATTTCTCTGGCAGATGCCTTCAACATCGCCTCGTTCCTGACTCAGTGCTTCTGGCTCGGCCTCACGGTCGTCGGCTGGTGGCGCGAAAAGAAGGCGGTGAAAAATGGATCATAGAAATCCCAGGGCCCCGTCTGGGATCATCCGGCGCAGCGGCAGGGGGCACATACCCATCCTTCCAACCCAGGCACGGCACAGTCGCGCCCATAACTCCTGACAAGCACAACCCATCGTCGGCCTCATCCAACTCCGGCATTCGCGACACGGCAACACGAGGGAGCTCTTGTCGATATCCGTCAACTGCCCGTCGGATTTCTTCAAGCAATGCTCGACCTCCCCAAGAGAATAGGCCCTCCCCCAGACTTCCTCCCGAAACCTCCCGGCGACGAGGAGGGCATGCAGAAGCGGGCAGGAGTTCTCTCAATGCGATAAAGCGTACGTTGCGATCTCCGGCAAGAAGCACGGCATGGGTGGTCGCGCCAGGAAGCCGGGGCCTCTTGTCTGTTCGATTCTTCAAGGAAAACTCACCGGTGGAACTGAAAACAGAAATCTGCGCGGCGGAAGAATTGGTACGCCTCCTGGAAGACCGAGGGCTGGCGTACGAAATGGTGGAACATGTGCCCGTGTTCACCATCGAGGATGCCCTGAAGGCCACGCCCAGCCTCGACGGAATCAAGACCAAGAACGTATTCTTGCGGGACGCCAAGGGCGCACGCCATTTCCTTGTCATCGTGCCGCATGACAAGCGACTGGATCTGGCCGCGCTGGCCGGCGCCCTGTCCACCACGAAATTGAGCATGGGCTCGCCGGACCGGCTGCAGCGCCACTTGGGAGTGACGCCCGGGGCGGTCAGCGTGTTCGCCCTGATCAACGACGCCGCCCGTGCCGTCGAGTTGGTGATCGATGCCCAGGTGTGGGCGGCCGAGAAGGTCCAGGCCCATCCCCTTCGGAACACGGCCACCGTCTCGCTGCCCCGGCAGGCACTGGAAACCTTCCTGTCCATGACAGGCCATGCCCCGGTCGTGATTCCCGTCCCCTGATTTCCAGGCGCCTCCCCGACCTCCGCCCGACGTCTGCAGATCGGCCTGCCCGCTCGGGCCAGGGCTGTTCACTGCCCCCCGGGTGCCGACACACCGAAGGACGCCCTCAAGGCCGAGGGTGTTGCGGCAGAGAGCCCGGGAGATGTTTCAGTGCCCGGACGCGCACCTCGCCGCGCTCGATGCGGTTGCGCTGGTCGATACCGTCGCTGCAGGCGCAGCCAGCGGGCGGTCGCTACTGGGCCTGGACGCGCACGCTGCGCAGCCCAGTCCTCCGATCGCTCCAGGCTGCCACGCGGCGTCTTGCCGTCGATGGCCGCGAGGGGTCGAGTGGCGGCACCTGCAGTCTGCTGCACCCGCTCGCCGGCCAAGTGGCGCATCGCGCCCTCCATCTGCAAGGCGCCGATCCCCTGCAGGATCTTGCGCAATGCCGTGTAGGCCGAGGCCCGCTTCCAAGGGCTGCCGAATACCACGTTGAGCCGCGGCCAGGGCAGGTCGATGAGCAAGGCGCAGCCCCGCCCCATCGATCAAACGCGGGCGCCATACCGATAGAAGCGAACAGCCCTGCCCCCTCTCAGGGATGCCGTGGAGCATTTCCATATCGAATCCCGCCGACTTGCCCTTGGCATTCAAAGATGAATGAATTCGTGAGCCTTGTCGCCGGCGGAGACGATTATTAAGTGCCCTTCCAATTTTCCGGAAAATTTTCTACTTTTTCTTGAGCGCGCAGACGGGGCTCCCATAGCAGCAAGGTCATGAGTTGACGCCCCAGGAAACGCGCCACGTCCAGCTTTCCAAGTCATGAGAAGAAGGAAGCAACGCGACACCCGCAGAGACAGCGGCCGAACATGCAGGCTCGCCAGCGAGAAGCAAGGCTGAGCGAGAAGGCGAATCCTTTCGCCGCCCCCGACTTCCGGGACATCAATTGACCAAGGCGCCCTGAAATCCTACCCGATCCACCATGATCGGGCGCGGAGGCGTGGAACAAACCGCGATCGTAGAGAAAACGTGCCGGCAATATCGAGCACGGCAGGAGAAAGGATCGATCCCCGGTTGATTTCGCACCCTGCCGCGTTTGTACAGGCCACCGCCCGGCATCATGCGGGTGAGGCGGCTCCCGGCGCTCCTGAGGAGTGCCCTGCGCTCGGCAAGTTCGCCCTGGCCCCGACGATCCAAGTCGCCCATGAAACGTCCCAGGCAGGTCTGTCTCGAACATTGCCGTTTTTGATCAAGTCGAAGTCGGATCCAGACAAATTTCTTGGACCCGGCGTGGGACAGTAGCACCAGCAAACATGGCCGACAACATTCGATCGATAGCTTCTGCATCGGAATTCCAAGGAGCGCAAATTGACGTCTTCTCCACAGCTCTGGCTGAACCTGACCTGCGACAGCCGCCGCGGACAGGTCGCAGCGGTGACTCGCGTACTGGAGGATCACGAGGCCTATATCAAGGAATTCTCGGTCTACGACGATCCGGACGAGGCGAGGTTCTTCCTGCGCGCGGTATTCCACTCGGCTGCGAGCCCCGAAGCGATCCAGGCCGCCCTCGGCGGCGACATGGGGATTTTCCCGTCCGCCCGTATCCAGGCCGGGCGATTTTCCGAGCCCGCGCGCGTCCTCATCATGGTTTCCAGGCAGGACCACTGCCTGCGGGAGCTCATCTCGGCCTGGCGGCGCGAGGAACTGAACATGGACATCGTCGCCGTCGTCTCGAACCACGAGGACGCCCGCGCGATCGTGGAGGTCGAAGGCATTCCGTTCCACCACCTTCCCATCACCGCGGACACCAAGCCTCAGCAGGAGGCACAGGTGATGCGCCTGATCGAAACGACGGGTGCCGAGTTCATCGTGCTGGCCCGCTACATGCAGGTGCTCAGCGCAGACCTCTGCCAACGCCTCAAGGGAAGGGTCATCAACATCCATCATTCCTTCCTGCCCGGCTTCAAGGGCGCGAGGCCCTATCACCAGGCCCATGAGCGCGGCGTGAAGCTGATCGGGGCGACGGCCCACTTCGCGACCACGGACCTGGACGAAGGTCCGATCATCGAGCAGGCGCTGGAGCGGGTGGATCACGCCGACAGCCCCGAGCAGCTCCGCAATGCCGGCCGCCACATCGAGTGCCTCGTGCTCTCGCGCGCGCTGCGCTTCGTGCTGGAGCGTCGCGTCTTCACCAACGGACTGAGAACGGTGGTCCTCCGATGAGTGTCGCGGACATGCTGCCGGCTTTCAGATTCCAGCCTCCGGCCACGCCCGCGGACAAGGGCACGCGCTCCAGCCAAGTCCTGGGCCTGCAAAGGCCGGCGAAGCCGGATCTGCTGCTGATCCGCAAGCTCGCGCTCCCGGCCCGGATCGGGGTCTACGACTGGGAGCAGGAAGCGCCTCAACCCATTGTGCTGGACCTGTGTTTCGAGCCGCCCGCGAGCCCGGCATCGGTGACGGACCGGCTCGAGGACACGGTCGACTACGCGCAGGTCGTGGCCCGCTTGCGGGAGATCGCCCTCGCGGAGCCGAAGCAGCTCGTCGAGGCCATGGCGCACCGGATGGCGGAAGTACTGATGGAGGAGTTCGATGCTCGCTGGGTGAGCCTCGAACTGGTCAAGACGGCTCCGATCCCGGGATCGGAGGTCGGGATCCGCATAGAGCGGCAGCGATAGACATCAATCCCGGCTCCGTCGCTGACCGGAGCCGATCGTTTCCGGATCTGCATTTCGCCGGCTCGACCGGCGCCGGCCCTGCCGTGCCCGAAAGGACCCGGGCCGGGGCTTTCATTGGGGGAATCATGGCGGTAAGTGTTTTTGACATCTTCAAGATCGGCATCGGGCCGTCGAGCTCGCACACTGTCGGGCCGATGCGCGCCGCGAACCTCTTCACGGAACGGCTGCTCCAGAAGGGCCTGCTCGTCCAGTGCGCGCGAGTGCAAGTATCGCTGTACGGCTCGCTGGGCGCGACGGGCAAGGGCCATGGCACCGACAAGGCCGTCCTGCTGGGACTGGCGGGCCATGACCCGGAAACCGTGGACGTGGATGCCGTGCCCACCATCCTCGGCGGGATTCGCGAGCGTCGGCGCCTGAAATTGCGCGACCAGCACGAAGTCGCTTTCGACGAGAAAGCCGACCTGGTGTTCTACCGCCACGAGAGCCTGCCTTTCCATGCGAACGGAATGCGCTGCATGGCCTTCAACGAGTCCGGAGAGCTCCTCGACACGCACTGCTACTACTCGGTCGGCGGGGGCTTCGTGGTCAGCGAGCAGACCGCCGAGGACGGCAGCCGGACCAAGGTGCTGGCGGCCGATTCCACGGCGCTGCCCTATCCCTTCCGCAGCGCCGACGAGCTTCTCAAGGTGAGCCGGCGGGAGGGGGCGTCGATCGCGGAGATCATGCGCCGCAACGAGCGGGTCTGGCGCAGCGACGAGGAGATCGACCGCGGCCTGCTGCGCATCTGGCACGTCATGCAGGACTGCGTGCGCCACGGCTGCGCCACCGAGGGCACCCTGCCCGGCGGCTTCAAGGTGAAACGCCGGGCGGCCGAGCTGCACCGCCAGCTGACCCGGCACCCCGAGGCAGCGCTTCGCGATCCGCTGCAGACCATGGACTGGATCAACCTCTACGCCTTGGCGGTGAACGAGGAGAACGCCGCGGGCGGGCGTGTCGTCACCGCTCCCACGAACGGCGCGGCGGGGATCGTTCCGGCGGTGCTGCACTACTACAGCCGCTTCATTCCCGGCGCCAGCGACCGGGGCGTGATCGACTTCCTGCTGACCGCCGCGGCCATCGCGATCCTCTACAAGGAGAACGCCAGCATCAGCGGCGCCGAGGTGGGTTGCCAGGGCGAGGTGGGTGTGGCGTGCTCCATGGCGGCCGGCGCCTTGTGCGCGGTCACCGGCGGCACACCGGAGCAGGTCGAGAACGCTGCCGAGATCGGCATGGAGCATCACCTGGGCCTGACCTGCGACCCCGTGGGGGGCCTGGTGCAGATCCCGTGCATCGAGCGCAACGCGATCGCCTCGGTGAAGGCCATCAACGCAGCCCGCATGGCGATGCGGGGCGACGGCACCCACCACGTCAGCCTCGACAAGGTGATCAAGACGATGCGCGAGACGGGGGCGGACATGATGACGAAGTACAAGGAAACGGCGCGGGGAGGCCTGGCGGTCAATATCGTCGAGTGCTGAAGTCGCAGGAGCGTCCCTCCCCTGCCCTCCGCGCTGCGGAGGGACGGCAGCGCATCGGAAACCCCATGGACATCGACAAGATGCAATCGATCGATCTGCTGGAGAGGCTCAGGATCGCGACGGCGGACATTCCTCCGCATTCGGCTTGCGAGCCCCGCCGACTGACGGATGAATCGATCGAGCCCGCCCACCGTGCGCAGGACCGGCGGCAGGCCACCCGCGATGCCGCGATGCGCTGGTGCGACCGGGAAACGGCATGGCGCCCGGACACCGGGGCCGCCATGTTGAACCAGGGTCTGCGCCTCCTCATGCAGCAGGGTTGGGGGACGTTCAGGCTGGAGCAACTGGATCTCGCGGCGGGGCGTGCCTGCATCCATTGGCGCCCCTTGCGGGGCACCGCAGTCGACCGCCAGAAGGACGCCTGCGTGGTCAGGGCCACCATCGAAGGCTGGATGGCCGGGCTGATGGATTGGACCCTGCGGCGCAGGGGCGGCGATTTCGAGACCGCCTGCCATTGCAAGAGAGGACTCGCCGACCGCAACCGGCTAAGGATTCTTCTGCTGAAACCCAGACCCCTCCCGCTGGCCCAAGCGCCCGGCCTGCCGCCCGGGGAGACGCCGCTGCAGTAGCGCCCGCCGACATGCCTCGGCATCCACAGGGCCGGGACGCTCGCCGTGCGGCCCGGTCAGCGTATCGATGCCGGTGCGACCTTGCGCGCGCTGGAGGGGATGAAGCTGGAGACCCACATGACGGCCGAGCCCGATGCCGAGGCGGCGCTCGTCGCGCCCGGCGAGCAAGTGCAGGCCAAGGAACTGCTGGTCGTGCTGCGCGCGCCAACCTCGGAACAATGAACTCCACTCCAACCATGATGCCCGATTCCCCGAATTCGCTTTCCGCCTGGCTGAAGCACTGCGAAAGCTCCCATCCGAAGGAGATCGACCTGACGCTCGACCGGGTGCGGGACGTGAAGGAAAGGCTTCGCATCGCTTTCCACGCCCCGGTCATCGTCGTCGCCGGCACGAACGGCAAGGGCTCGACCTGCGCCATGCTGGAAAGCATCGCCCTGAAGGCGGGATTGCGCGTCGGCCTCTACAGCAAGCCGCATCTGCGCAGATTCGAGGAGCGTTGCCGCGTCAACGGAGCCATGGTCGACGGCGAAAGCCTGGTCCCCTGCTTCGAGGCCGTCGAACGCGCGCGGGAGGGAACGAGCCTCACCTACTTCGAGTTCACGACGCTGGCCATCGCGAAATACCTCTCACAAGCGCCGCTCGACCTGGTGATCCTGGAAGTCGGCCTCGGAGGGCGCCTGGACGCCGTCAACGCGATCGATGCCGATTGCACGATCATCACCAGCATCGACATCGACCACACCGAATACCTGGGCCCGACCCGGGAGTCGATCGGCCGGGAAAAGGCAGGCGTCATGCGCCCGGGACGGGTGGCCGTGGTCAGCGATCCCCGGCCGCCGGAGTCGGTGGTCGATCACGCGCAGCACATCGGAGCGCATTTGCGCTTGCCGGGACGGCACTTCAGCTGGATCGCGGACGGCCCGCGATGGAGCTGGCAAGGGAAAGACAGCACGTTTTCCGGCCTTCCCTGCCCCAGGCTGAAGGGGCGCGGCCAATTGCAGAATGCCGCCGGCGTGCTCGCCGCGCTCGAGGCCCTGAAAGAGATTCTCCCGATCACCGAAGACGCCGTGGCGGCCGGCCTGGCCGATGTCACCTTGCCGGGAAGATTCCAGGTGCTTCCAGGCGCGCCGGCCATCGTGCTCGACGTCGCCCACAACCCCCAGTCCGTCAAGGAACTGGCTCACAACCTCAGGGAAATGGGAAGCTTCACTTCGACCCAGGCTGTATTCGGCTGCATGCACGACAAGGACATCCGCGCCTTGCTCGAATCCATTTCGCCCCTGATCGATCATTGGCACTTCACGGACCTCCCGGTGGCACGGGCTGCGACGAGCCGTCAACTGGCTTCGATGCTTATGGAGGCACTTCCGCAGGAGAGCAAGCCGTCGGTTTTCTCTTGCTGGGAGAATCCCCGACAGGCAGTGGAGGCCGCCGTGCAAGCGGCACGGCCAGACTCCAGAATCGTTGTTTTCGGGTCGTTCCACACGGTGGGTGGAGCCCTGGATTCCGAATCGATCACTCGGAGATCAGGGAGCACCCATGACCGATAGGGAACCTGAAAATCGGCCGCACCGCATCAAGGCCTGCTCGTTTGGCAGGTGGTAGAGCGTCTGCAGGAACAGCACCTTGACCATCACCAGCGGCGGATAAGGGGGCTGCCCGCCCCTGCCGAGATCGGGCCTGGGGCAGGCCGCATTCACCGCAGTCGCCCGCTCGAAGCTCGCCAGCCCACTCATGGGCTCCAGGCTGCCGGTGTGCTGCGGCAGCTTCATGTCCTGGTGGTGCTGCGGGACATGTCGCCCTGCGGCATCAGCTCCTGGGGAGCCTTGGCCGCCCTGCTATTCGGCCCCTCATCATGCCGCAGGCGTGGTTTCGACAAGTCTCAGCCCAACTCCCGCGACATGTCCTCGGAACCCTCGCGATAGCTAGGATCCGCATGCACCTGCGAATGCCCCAGGCAAACCTACCTCAGCTGGCGTACGGAACCTCACGCTCCCGACGCAACAGCTTGCGGTCCATGGTCGTGCGAGTGATCAAGCGGCGACGCTCCTCGCTGGGCGGATGCGAGAACAGGCTCCTGTAGGCGCGGCAGAAGTGGGAGGCCGACTGGAAGCCGCAGGCAATCGTGATCTGCATGATCGGCAAGCTCGTCTGGGTCAGGAGCTCATGGGCCCTTCGCAGGCGCAAATTCATGTAGTACTGCGCCGGGTTCATGTCGTGATACCGATGGAACAGCCGCTCGAGCTGACGCAAGGAGATATCGATCGCATCGGCGATCTCCTGTACCGACAAAGGCTCCTCGATATTGGCCGACATGATCTCTGTCGCCTCGAGGAGGTGCTCGTAGCCAGGCCCGATGCATTCGGGCTGGGGCATGCGCTGGCGATCGGTGGACGCCCTCTGGCGCTCCACGATGAACTGCTCCGAGATCTTCATTGCCAAGCGAGCGCCGTGATGGGTGCGAACCAGGTGGAGCGCCATGTCGAGCGGGGCTGTCCCGCCGGAACTGGTGTAGCGGTCGCGGTCGACGTGGAACACTGCCTGCACGAACTGCACCCGCGGAAACTCCTCCCGCATCGTGGCCAGATACTCCCAATGAACGGCACATTGATAACCG
Source organism: Caldimonas tepidiphila (assembly GCF_003569765.1). Lineage (GTDB taxonomy): Bacteria > Pseudomonadota > Gammaproteobacteria > Burkholderiales > Burkholderiaceae_C > Caldimonas > Caldimonas tepidiphila. The sequence goes on from NZ_KZ983966.1 coordinate 10,966, forward strand.
TCGAGCAGCCCTGCGCTTGCCAAAGCATAGGAGCCGGTACACACCCCTCCAAGGGGGACACGACGGGCGGCCAGATGAATGAGAGTGGCGCGCACATGTTCGTCCGTCGCATACCGGGCATTGATGCCGGCGCAGACCAGCACGAGGTCGCACGCCTCCAGGTCGGCGAGCTTTCCCGTTGCCTGGACAATCAGGCCGTTGCTTGCCTGGATTCCCGATTCACGAACCGGAACCACCTTCCACGCGTAAAGGGGAAGATGGCTCAACTGGTTCGCCATGCGGAAGACCTCGAGCGCATTCGAGAAAGCGATCATCGAGAATTCGTTCAGCAGCAGGAAACCTATCCGGATCGGGCCTTTCACCTGCATTCGCCCTTGCGGGCACTCCTGCCCGCTGGAGGAATTCGAGGAATCCTCCGTCTTCTTCGAACCATTCTGATTAAAGCACGCCATCGTCCGCCCCTACCCACCCGGATTTTATAAACGAATAGAAATTTGAAATGAAGGCGCCATCTCAACTGCGCCAAGAATCACGGCAAGCAATATCTGCGCCAGATTTTTTCATTTGCCGCGGAACGCAAGCCGTCCACGAGGGCATGGAAGCAGGCTTCTCTGCCGGAAAGAAGCCTTCGAAACTGAACTTCTCGAGCAATCCGCCCATTTCTGGTGCATCCCGGCCCGACGCCGCTCCCGGAATTCGAAAAAATCCTCGGGATGGTGCAAACGTACATAAGGTTACATTTAGCCCGTCCTTCAAGCAGCATTTCGAGCGAGCCACGACGAGGGACACGCTCTCCCCCGACCGCATCGATTCATTCACTCGGGCGCCTTCAGGAACTCCATATTCACATGTTGCAACTCCGATGAAACGCAGGCAATTAGCGTTTACCATGCCTTGGATCAATCGAGTTCCTTCGAGGCGTGATCTTCGATCCGCAGCGAATCCAGCGCCCTGGCGGAAGAGGTTCCGCTGCATCAACGACACCTTCAGCGAGCCTCTTATGGAATGAGGGGCTGCGGCGCGGTTCCCGGGAAAGGAGGGCTTGCCGGGGCGGCAGGCGCAATCCGGGTGGGGGAATGGACGGCGGGCCGGAACCCGGCTCGGCCCGAACTCGGAGGGTTAATCGACCTCGGCGATCAGCTCGATTTCGATGCAGGCGCCTAGCGGAATCTGCGCGACGCCGAAGGCGCTGCGCGCATGCATGCCGCGCGTGCCGAAGACCTGGGCGAACAGCTCTGACGCACCGTTTGTCACCAGGTGTTGCTCGGTGAAGGAGCGCGTGCTGTTGACGAGGCTCATCAACTTGACAATGCGCCGCACGCGGTTCAGATCACCGGTGGCAGCGTGCAGCGTGCCGAGCAGGTCGATCGCGACGGCACGCGCGGCGGCCTGGCCCTCGGCCACGTCCATCATCAGGCCGAGTTGGCCAACCCAGGGCTTGCCGTCCTTCTTCGCGATGTGACCCGACAGAAAGACCAGGTTGTCGCTGTGCACGAAGGGCAGGTAGGCCGCGGCCGGCGTCGCCACGGGCGGCAGTTCGATGTTCAGTTCCTTGAGCCGGTCGTAGACGGACATTCGGAGTTCTCCGGAAAAGTGGTGGCTTGGGGAAAGAGAAGAGCGGCCGGCGGATCCGGCCCCCTGGCGGGAGCCCGACAGGCACGCAGGGGAAAGGGAGAACTGGCGGCTCAAGCGCCGTCCCTGCCCTCACCCGGACGGCCGGCGGAAGCCGCCTTGCGGAATCGTTCACGCAGCGCTTCGAAGTAGGCGACGTCCGGTGGGAGGGAACGTGCGGGCGCAGCCGGAGAGAGCAGCAGTTCGTGCATTTGCTGCCGCCGCTTCTTGGATTCCTGGTCATTTCGGATCAACTCGCACAGGTATTCGCTGGAACTGCCGTAGCCGCCCTGGTCGACCTGCTGGTTGACGAAGGTTTCGAGACTGTCGGGCAGCGAGATGTTCATCGTGCTCATGGCTCGGAAATGGAGGTTCGACGGGACCTCAACCGGAGAAGGGTCGCGGAGCCCTCGGAGCGCCACGACCCGTCTACTCGGAAGCTCTGTGCCGACTCAGCGTGCGGCAGCCCTCCGCTCTTCGAGAAGGGCCTTGGTCAGTCCCAGCATCAGAATGAACATCAGCACCATGAACGGCAGGCCGAGCGAGATCGCACCTGCTTGCGCCGCCTTCAAGGCGCCGTCACCGCCCACGACGAACAGGGTCAGACAGACCAGGGTGATGAGCACGGCCCAGATGATGCGCTGCAAGGCCGGCGTGTCTTCCTTGCCCCCCGAGGCCAGCGTGTCCACCACCAGGCAGCCGGAGTTCACGGAGGTCACCATGAAGACCGCGAGCAGCAGCACGGCGAGCACCGAGGTCAGCTTCGCCATCGGCAGGGCTTCGAGAAACTGGAACAGCGTCAAGGTCACGTCCTTGATTCCGCCCGCGAGCGCGCCGTTGCCGGCGACCACCTGGGCGATCGCATTCCCGCCGAAAGCCGTCATCCAGAGCAGCGTCACCAGGGTCGGTGCGACCATGACCGTGACGACGATCTGGCGGATGGTGCGCCCGCGCGAGATGCGGGCGATGAACATGCCGACGAAAGGCGCCCAGCTGGCCCACCAGGCCCAGTAGAACACCGTCCAGCCGTGGAACCACTCCTTGTCGGTACGGCCGATCCAGTTGGCCAGCGGAAGGAAATGGCTGGCATAGTCCACCGTCGTGGTGCCCAGGCCCGCGACGAAGCTGACGAAGCCTGCAGCCACGACGACGAAGGCCAGCAGCGCGAACGCCAGCACCATGTTGATATTGCTCAGCAGCTTGATGCCTGCATTCATGCCGGCGCCAAGCGAATAGGCGGCGAGCAACATCACGAACAGGATGAAGCCGACCTGCATGCCGAATGAATTCGGCGTGCCGAAGACATGGTGCATGCCCGCGGTGGCCTGCAGCGCGCCCAGGCCCAGAGAGGTCGCCAGGCCGAAGGCCGTCAATGCCACGGTGAAGACATCGACCACATGTCCGATCCAGCCGGCATAGGCCTTGCCGATCAGCGGTTGCAGTCCGGACCGCATGGAATTAGGCAGATTCCTGTTGTAGGCGAAGAAGCCGATCACCAGCGCAACGATGCAATAGATCGCCCAAGGGTGGAGCCCCCAGTGGAACATCGTGGCTCCCATCGCCGCACGCGCGGCTTCAGGCGTCATCTTCGTCATGCCCAGCGGGGTCTTGTACCAATCGGTGAAGTAGGCGACCGGCTCCGCCACCCCCCAGAACAGCACCCCGACCCCCATCCCGGCCGCGAACAGCATCGAGAAATAGGAAACCATCCCGTACTCGGGACGCGCTTTCGCGCCGCCGATACGGATGCCGCCCAAGGGGGTGACCACCAGCAGGAAGCAGAACAGCACGAAGAGGTTGCCTGCAACGATGTAGAACCAGTCGTAATTCTCGATGGTCCAGTTCTTCGTCTTGTTCAGCGCAGCGCCTGCCCCCGCCGGATCGCTCATCGAATAAACGGTGAAGGCAAGAATGAGCAACAGGGACAGCGGGAAGACCCAGCGGTGAACATCCAACCCGAAAACACGGACGTTGTCGTTCCTCGGCTCACTGATGGTCGGGGGATGAGCGCCCGCCAGCCCTTCTATGGATCTGGTATTCAAGGTATCTCCTTCCACATTTTGTGCACAAGCCTTTAACCGGCATGCTGGCAGTCGGCTCATCTGCAAGCACGGAGCTGCCTACCGAGCCCTCGACCCCGAACTCGAAAAGAGCGCCGCCCTGGAGATGAGCCGCCCACCAAGGAGTTCCGGGATGTGTCGACTCGAAGGGGTCGCCCACCATCCTGAAAACGTCGGTCCTGCTGACGGCCATGCGGCTATTGGAGGCCAGATGCGAAATCCGGACCCGCAGCAATGCGACATGATCTTGATCAGAGCCGACACAAGTTCCAACGCCACCAAGGGTTAACACCTAGATCAAGCCACTTGCACAGCCCACCCGGATGGACTAATCGAGCTGCAGCGCGCCTGCCTCCACGCTGAACGCAGGACCGCATACGGAGACCGCGGGTGCAAGGGCAGGAACACGGCGTTCTTCTCCAGTCCCCGGCGGCATGCCGTGACGGGACCGGACTGTCGCTTGGCAGCGGCTTTTCCTTCAGAAGCTGTGACTGAGGCCCGCTCCATAGGCGCTGGACGAATTGCCAGCCTTCGGCCTGTTCTGGCCCGCGCTCACATAGAGCGTCGTGCGTTTGGAGAGATGGCGGTCGGCACCCAGGCCGACGAATGCGGTTTTCAGGCCATCCGCATCCAGGTGCCCGACCCCGACCTTCAGTGCCGTCGCGCCAAGGCCATAGACCGCGCCGAGCGTCGCGACCTTCGCCTCCGAATCCACCGCCGCCTTGAAGACACTCACGTCATAGGCCCCCATCAACTGAAGACCGCCCACGGTATATTTGCCCCCGAAGAACTTGACCGTGTCACCGCTGCTGTTCATCGAGCGGGCCGCCATCAGGGAAATCGCGGCGGAGTCGTAGTTCAAGGAGGCTCCGAAGTTGCGATCCGTTCCCGCCCCCGGCGCCGGAGCGGAATCCTTGAAGGCGCCGCTCAGATGCAAGGTCACGCCGCGCAAGGAGGGGGAATCGTAGAAAACACCCCTGGACAGTCGGCCATATTCAGCGCTTCCCCTGTTGCCCGTGCGATCCGTCGCATAGTTGTAGTGCCACAGGTTCCAGGCAGGCGAGGCAATGCGGTTGAAGTTGTACCAAGGGTCGTAGGCCCAGTCATTCGCATATACGACGTCGAGTGCGCGCCCCAGGCGCAGATGGCCCAGACCGCCCTTGAGACCGATGGTCGACTCGCCGTGCCAGAACGGCTTCCGCCCTGCCCCTTCCTCGGTACCCGTATCGAGATCGAGGCGATGGCTGAGTTTCCAGGTGGCAGAGAGGCCCCCTCCGAGATCCTCGCCTCCGCTGAACGCGATGTTGCTGCGCTGGATCGTTCCGAGCATCTTGTTTCCATCGAAACCACGGTAGACGCCGACATCCAGAAATCCGGAAACATTCACATCCTGTTGGGCATTCGCACCGAATGAAATGGTGGCCAGCACGGCAAAACAGGACAGGACCTGGAGAACACGGGGATTTGTCATGAACACGCTCCTGGGCAACCAACCCCTCGAGGCTGGATAAAAAATTATTCTTGCCCACCCATATTAGGAAACGCTCCCCATTACCCCTTTCAAAATACGACAGAAAATTGACAGGACACGACAGGCATCAATTCCTCGGCAAGACCATGCAATAAATAAAAATGGTTTTATTTCCGCACAGCATTGCCCGGACTTCCCCGGCAAGGAGTGGAATCAGGCCCTGCCCCGGCACTGGATCTTGAAGACGGGGGGCGCATGGAGCCCGCCGGGCGCATCCGAACATGCGCGGCGCGGGCTCCACACGCATCCGGGCTAGCGTTCCAGCACCACGTCGCTGAGCGGAATGCTGCAACAGGGCAGGATCCAGCCCTGGTCGATTTCCCGTTGGCGAATGCCGCCCTTGTGCGACATGCTCACCTCCCCGGAGAGCTTCCTGGTCTTGCACGTGCCGCACAGCCCCGTGCTGCAGGAAGCCGGGAGGCGCACGCCTGCCGCCACGGCAGCGGCCAGCAGCGACTGATCACTGCGGCATTCGTACTGGTCGCCCAGGCGGCTCAGGCTGACCCGGTAGGTGGAACCGGCCTCAGTGCTGCCGGCCGGCGCGTCACCGACCGGCACTGCAGGGCTGGGAGCCAGGCTCTCGAAGTTGAAGCTTTCCTCGCGATAGCGGCTGGGGGGGTGTCCCGCCGCAACCAGCATGCCGCGCACCGCGGCCATGAAGGGCGCCGGACCGCAGGTGTAGACCTCGCGTTCGGCCAGGTTGGGAACGATGCGCTGGAGCAGGGCAGCGTCCAGCCGGCCGGTGTAGCCGGTCCACTGCCGCTGCTCGTCCGGGTGCTCGCAGACCAGGGCCACGCGCAGGTGCGGGTGCTGGCGCGCCAGCAGGAGCAGCTCGTCGGCGAAGATCAGGTCCGCCGGGCTGCGCGCCGCGTGCACGAACACGATGTCCGTCTCGCTGGCCAGGTCGACCAGGGCGCGCGTCATCGACATGACGGGGGTGATGCCGCTGCCCCCCGAGATGAAGAGGTAGCTCTGCGGCCCCTTGCCGCCCAGCTTCCAGGGCTGGGCGGCATCGCCCTCGGCGAAGCAGCTGAACTCGCCGGCCGGCCCGTTGGCGCTGACGCGCATGCCGGGTCGCAGGTTGTCGTGCAGCCAGTTGGACACCCGCCCGTTCGGTACCCGCTTGACCGTGATGGACAGGCGGTCCGGCCGCGTCGGGCTCGACGAGAGCGTGTAGCAGCGGTGCAGCACCTCGCCCCCGGGTCCGATCGGCAGGCTCAGCGTGACGAACTGCCCGGGCAGGTAGGCGAAGCGCCGCGGTGCCGGCGCGTCGAACACGAAGGTCTTCACATCATGGGTCTCGGGGCGGACCCGGACGCACACCAGGGTGTCGTCCGTCTCCGCAGACCAAAGGGGCGCGGTATTCATGGCTGTCTCTCGTCAGACCGGGTTCAGGGCGCGCATGCGGCCCACGTACCAGTTGCAGAACTTCTCCACCAACTCCTCGGTGTAGGGCGAATAGGGGCCGGGCTCGTAGGCCCCGCTGGCCACGCCCACCTGCGACTCCTCCACCAGCCGGCGGTCCTGGTCGTTGGTGGCGTTCCAGACCTTGGTCAGGTTCGCGACGTCGTAGTCCACGCCCTCGACCGCGTCCTTGTGCACGCACCAGGTGGTGCGCACCAGGGTCTCGCCGGGAGCGATGGGCAGCACCGAGAAGCTCACCACGTGGTCGCTCATGAAGTGATGCCAGGAGTTGGGCTGGGTCCAGAACGAGAGGCCCCCCACGGCCGGGTCGGTGATGCGGCCCAGCAGCTTCTTGCTGGCCACCTCGGCGTTCATCGTCTGCGACTGCCCGGCGCGGTCCAGCGGCAGGCGCTGGGTGCGGAAGCCCGTGACGCGGCTGTCGAGCACCTCGATCTCGGCCGACGGCAGGCCCATGGCTTCCCAGCGGGCGTGGCTCTTGGCCAGGATGTCGCGGAAGCGGGCCATCCCCTCGGCATTGGCGGGGCTCGGCTGGTAGCCGAAGCCGTATTCGTACAGGGACAGGGTCAGCTCCGGATGGTTGCCGACGCAGTGGTAGCACTCGCGGTTGTTCTCCATCACGAGCTTCCAGTTGCCCTTCTCGACGATCTCGACCTGGGCCGCCACCTTGCAGTCCTTCAGCCGGTGCGGCGCCAGGTAGGGCGTCATCTGCTGCGCCATGTCCTCGAAGTCGGCTGGCGGGGTCTCGGCCAGGCAGATGAAGATCAGGCCCTCGAGGCTGCGCACGTGCACCTTCTTGAGGCCGTGGTCCTCCTTCTTGAAGCCCTCGCCCATGTGCTCGACGTGGATCAGCGAGCCCTTGAGATCGTAGGTCCACTGGTGGTAGGGGCAGACGATGTTGCCGACCATGCCCTTGTGCGAGGCGCACAGGCGCGAGCCGCGGTGGCGGCAGACGTTGTGGAAGGCCTGCAACTGATCGTCGTCGTCCCGCGTGATCAGGATGGATTGCTTGCCGACGTCGACGGTGATGAAGTCCCCCGGCTCGGGAATCTGGGGTTCGACGGCCACGAAGATCCAGTGCTGGCCGAAGATGTGCTTGAGGTCCGACTGGAAGACCGCATCGCTGAGATAGAAAGCCGCATCGAGGCTGTAGCCCGGGCGACGACGCTGGAGCAGGTCGGCAAGCTGGGAGACTTTGAGATCGGACATGGCAGTGGCCTTTCTTTGGAGGCGAGTGGGGTCGGGGAAGGTAGGCCCCTCAGGGCAGGAGTGCGTGGTCTTGGAGATACTGGAACAGGGCCTGGGCCTTCTCGCGGGCGCTGCCGGAGCTCAGCACCTGGGCCTTGCCCTGTGCGGAGTCCCCGCCGATGGCGCCCAGCATGCGGCCATGGCCGCTGAGCGCCCGCGGCGCGTCCAGCACGGCCAGTCGCCGGGCGGTGGGAACCCGTTGCCAGGCGAGCCCGGAAGCCGGGACGCGCTCCGACGCCACGGGGCCGGCGCCCTCCGAGGTCAACCGGCTCACGACCTGGCCCTGCAGCTGGTTCGCGAAGGCGTGTCGCGGCGTGACGGCGGCCGAAGGATGGATGGCCAGCACGGCCGGGCGGCTCAGCCGCCACTGCCGGCGCGCGCCCTTGGGCAGCGTCTGCGTCAGCTGCCAATCGGCCCCCTCGGCCTGCACCGCCACCACGTCCCGCAGCACCGGGCATCCGAGGCGCCGGGCCAGGGCATAGGGCAGGCAGCCGGAACCCAGCGCTCCCTCGCTGCGCAGGCCCGTCAGGAACAGGTCGCGCCGGGACTGGTCGCGCTCCTCGATGGCCCGGCCCAGGGCCTGGACGACGTCCTCCCCTGCGCGCAAGGCGAGCACCTCGATCCTGCGCGCCCCGAGGGCGAGGTAGTCGCGGGCGACGGCGGCGTCCAGTTCCCCGGCGCTGATCAGCCGCACGGAGACCGGGTCGACGAGCTGAAGCGCGAGAGACACGGCAGCCGCGTCGCCGGGGACGCGCACGAGCCGGCCGCTGACGGGATGGGCACGCTGGCCCACAAGCACGGTGATGGTGGTCATGAACGGGCCCTCTTGTGCAGGGTGACGATGTCGAGCAGTTCGCGCATGACGGCAGCGCCGTCGTCGACGGCCACCAGGCTGGCGCGGCGGGCGATGGGCGCCGCAGGATCGGTGTTGATGGCGATCACGTGGCGGCAGTCCTTGATGCCCTGCAGGTGCTGGACCGCGCCCGAGATGCCCACGGCAAGGTAGGTGGTGGCGCGGACCGTCTTCCCGGTCGCGCCGATCTGCTTGGAGCGCGGGAAGCGGCCATCGTCCACCGCGACGCGCGAGGCGCCGGTCGCTGCACCGAGGGCGTCGGCCAGACGCTGGAACAGGTCGAGGTCCGTCACGCCGTTGCCCGCGGCCAGGATGAAGTCGGCCTCCTCCAGGGCGACCGTGCGGGCATCCCCGCTCTTGACGCCCAGGTCGACGAGTCCCAGCTCGCGGACATGGCTCCATGCCGGGGACGGGCCGTGCCGCTCGGCGCTCCACTCCTGGCCCAGCCCCACGAAGGGAAGATCGCTGCGCACGGCATCGGGGGCCAGCAGCACCACTTCGGCGCTGTCGCACAGGGCGTCCTCCTGCGCCGTCGCGCGCACGCGGAACCGGGGCTGCGCGCCGCCCTTGACCTCCACGACCCCGGCCGCCAGGCGCAGGCCCCGGGCCACCGCGAAGCGGCGGCCCAGGTCGGCATCGGCATCTCGGTCCGGCAGCCAGGTGCACAGCGGCTGCAGCTGCTGGTGCAGCTCCGCCAGCCAGGCGGCTGCGGCGCTCGGGCAGTGCTCGTCACGAAGGCCCTGCGGAACCACCAGCATGCGATCGGCACCGAGATCGGCAGCGTCGTCGTTGCAGGGGCCGAGCACGGCCAGCACCACCTCGGTGTCCGAGCTCGCGAGAATGGCCGCCGCCGCCAGCGCCTGGCGGGCATGGCCGTCCAGCGTGCCGCGGTCGGCATGTGCCACGACCAGCATGCAGCGGGCGAAGGGGCCGGGGCTGCGCACCGGGCGCACGGCCGGTCCATGACTCGTGGCCAGGGCCAGTCTCTCGCCTTCCGTGCTGCCCAGCACGATGCGGCGCAGGCCGGCCGCGGTGAGGATGGCGGGGCGGCGCGGATCGACGCGCGGCGGGCGAATGATCAGACCTTGGTTCATGCGACCTCCACGGCGCGGGCCACGAGTTCGGCGATGTCGAGCACCTCAGGACGCGGGCCGACCACGCCTTCGAGCATGGCCGTGCACTGCGGGCAGGCCACGGCCACCACGGCAGCCCCCGTGGCGCGCGCGTCCTCCATGCGGATGTCGGGGATGCGGGTCTTGCCCGGGATGTCGGTCCACGGCGCGCCGCCGCCGCCGCCGCAGCAGCGTGCGGCCTCGCCATGGCGCTCCATCTCCACCACCTGGATGCCGATGCCCTTGAGCGCGTTGCGCGGCGCCTTCACCTCGCGGCTGTAGCGGCCCAGGTAGCAGGGGTCGTGGTAGGTGACCGAGGGCAGGCGCTGGCCGGGCGCCGCCTTCAGGCGCCCCTCCTCCAGCAGCCGGGCCAGCAGCTGGCTGTGGTGCCACACGTCGAACTGCGCGCCCAGGGCAGGGTACTCGTTCTTCACGGTGTGCAGCACGTGCGGATCGGCCGTGACGATGTGCTTGAAGCGGCGCGTCTGCAGCGTCCCGATCAGCTGGCGGGCCAGGCGCTGGAAGCCGGCCTCGTCGCCCAGGCGGCGCGCCAGGTCGCCGCAATCGGTCTCGGCCGCACCGAGCAGGGCCACCTTCAGTCCGGCGTGCTTCAGGGTCTTGACCAGGGCCCGCAGCGTGCGCTGGTAGCGCATGTCGAAGCCGCCCTCGCCCACCAGCAGCAGCCAGTCGGTGCCCTCGCCCTCCGCGAGCATGGGCACCCCCAGGTCCACGGCCCAGTTGGCGCGGGCCGACAGCGGGTGGCCGCCGACGGTGTCGGTCTCGCGCAGGTTGGTCAGGGCCTCGGCGCCCTTGTTGGGCACGACACCGTCGTTCAGGGTCAGGCCGCGGCGGATGTCGACCACCGCGTCGACGTGCTCGATCAGCATCGGGCAGGCCTGCACGCAGGCCCGGCAGGTGGTGCAGGACCACAGGGTCTCGGCCCCCACCAGGCCGGGCACGATCGCCTCGTCCGGGGCGCCCCGGTGCTCGCCGACCGGGCGGCCCGGATAGGGCGTGCCGGCGTAGGCGGCATCGCTGCCCCCGGCCATGCCGACGACCATGTCCTGGATCAGCTTCTTCGGGTTCAGGGGCTGGCCCGCGGCCTTGGCCGGGCAGGCGGCCTCGCACTTGCCGCACTGCACGCAGGCGTCGAAGGACAGCAGGCGGTTCCAGGCGAAGTCGGCCGGCTTGCGCACGCCCAGCGGCACCTCGGCCTTGATGGGGATGACGCGGGCGCTCGGCGCCGCGCCCCCGGTCCTCACGACCTCCGGCAGCGCGGGCAGCTGCAGCCGCTTGAGCGCCGTGGCCGGATTCGGCCCCGCCGTGTCCGTCGCGAAACGCTCGGGCCGCGGATGCAGGCCCAGGTGGATCAGGCCGGCCACCGCATGCTTCATCGGCCCGCCGAGACCGATGCCGAGAGCCAGCTCGGCCGCGCCCAGCGCGAAGGCGGCGGCCACCGCTGCGGCTAGCCAGGGCGCCAGCGTCCCCGGCGCCTCGGCCCCGAGCAGGCCGACCGACACGACCGCCAGCGCGAACAGCATCAGGCTGTAGGGCAGGCGCTGCCAGGGCCCCCTGGACAGGCGCGCCGGCGCCTGGCGGCGGCGGTAGGCCATGGCGGCCGCCCCGCCCAGCATGAGCAGGCCGGCCAGCAGCAGCGCGCCGTCGAGCCAGCGGCTGTACAGCCCCAGGCCGTAGTTGACGCCCACCAGGGCCAGCGCGGCGACGCCGCCGCCGGCGGTCGCCACGTGGGCGCGGGCGACGAAGGGCTCGCGGGCCACCACGTCGTGCAGGTCGACGAAATAGCGCTTGGGCACGGCCAGCAGCCCGGTCCACCTCACCTGGGCCGCACGGCCGCGACGCCACAAGGACGCCCGACGTGCCACCCCCAGGGCCAGGGCCAGCACGGCTGCCCAGAACAGGGCGCTAACCAGCAGATGCAGTGCCATGGTCAGAAGTCCTTGCACAGGCGCAGCGCGTCGTAGATCGCTGCGTGGATGTTGTGCATCGAGATGCAGTCGCCGACGCGGTAGAGCAGGAACTCGCCCGATCCGATCGGCTGGCTCAGCGCGGGCTGCGGCTTGGAGTCGTAGAGCGCGTCGATGTCGGTCTGCCCCTTGTTGAGCGAGCGGGGCTTGAGCTCCCAGTACAGCGCGTCGTTGGGCCGGATGCCGTTCTCGATCACCACCTGGTCGACCGCGCGCTCCTCCAGCGCCTCGGTGTACTCGTTGCGCAGCACCGCGATCAGCTTGTCGCCCTCGCGGTAGACCTTGTCGAGCCAGAAGTTGGGCGTGAGGATCACACCCTGGGCGTACATCTGGCGGTAGAAGATCGGGAAGGTGGTGCCGCCCACGTCGTCGGACACCTTCACGTCGGGCGTGACGACCTCGACCAGCTTGCCGCGCTCGGCGATGTAGTGCGCCGCACCCGCGCCGGCGTGCGTGCTGATCGCGTCGTAGACCAGCACGTTGTCCTTCGGCGCCACGGCGCCCGAGAGGATGTCCCAGCCGCTGACCGCCAGGCCCTCGTCCACGCCCCAGTCCCGGACCTGGTCGGTGTGCGGCACGCCGCCGGTGGCCAGCACCACGATGTCCGGGCGCTCGTCCATGATCATGCTGGCGTCGGCCTCGACGCCCAGGCGCCGGTCGATGCCCAGGCGCTGCGTCTCGAGGTCGAACCAGCGGATGATGCCGGCCATCTGCTCGCGCTTCGGGGCCTTGGCCGCCAGGTTGACCTGTCCGCCGACGACCGACTGCTTCTCGAAGAGCACCACGTCGTGGCCGCGCTCGCGGGCCACGCGGGCCGCCTCCAGGCCGCCGGGGCCGGCGCCGACCACCACCACCTTGCGGCGCGGGCCGTTGCTCGGCGTGACGATGTGCGGCATGGTCTGCTCGCGGCTGGTCGCGGCGTTCTGCACGCACAGCACGTCCAGGCCGTTGTACTGGCGGTCGATGCAGTAGTTGGCGCCGACGCACTGCTTGATCTGGTCCTCGCGGCCGTCGCGGATCTTGATCACCATGTGTGGGTCGGCGATCTGGGCGCGCGTCATGCCCACCATGTCGACCATGCCGCTCGAGAGGATGCGCTCGGCCTGCGAGGCGTCGCGGATGCTCTGGGCGTGCATCACCGGCACCTTGGACACCGACTTGATGCCCGCGGCGAGGTGCACGAAGGGCTCGGGCGGCAGGGCCATCGGCGGCATGCAGTTGGCCAGGGTGTTGTGGGTATCCGCACCGGAGCCCACCACGCTGAGGAAGTCGATCAGGCCGGTCTCGCTCATCGCCTGGGCGATCTCCTTGGCGTGCTCGTGCGAGATGCCGTCCTCGTGGAATTCGTCGCCGCACATGCGCAGGCCCACGCAGAAGTCACGGCCCACCGCCTCGCGCACGGCGGTCAGCACCTCGATGCCGAAGCGCAGGCGGTTCTCCAGGCGGCCGCCGTACTCGTCGGTTCGGTGGTTGACGCGCGGGCTCCAGAACTGGTCGATGAGCTGCTGGTGCGCGGCCGAGATCTCGATGCCGTCCATGCCGGCGTCCTTCACGCGGCGCGCGGCGCGGGCGTAGTCGCGCACGATGCGGCGGATCTCCTCGATCTCGATGGTCTTGGCGTTGCCGCGGTGCACCGGCTCGCGGATGCCCGAGGGGGTCACCAGGTGCGGCCAGTCGAAGCCATGCCAGGCATTGCGCCGCCCCATGTGGGTGGCCTGGATCATGATCTTGGCGCCGTGCTTGTGCATGGTGGCGGCCAGGCGCGACAGCGGCTCGGTCACGGCATCGGTCGAGAGGTTGACCGAGCTCCACCAGGCCCAGGGGCTGTCCTTCGAGACGGGGCTGGAGCCGCCGCAGATCGCGAGACCCACGCCCCCCTTGGCCTTCTCCTCGTAGTAGCGGATGTAGCGCTCGCCGGGCACGCCGTTTTCCGCATAGACCTCGGCGTGGGCAGTGCTGACGATGCGGTTGCGGATCGTCAGTTGGTTGAGCTTGATGGGCTCGAACAGGTGTGGGTATCGCATGATGGGGCGACGAGGATTCGGGTCAGGCCTGGGCCGCGCTCAGGGGCGCGACCGTGAAGACGCAATGCGAGTGGCCTTCGCCGGCGCACAGGGTCTCGCTGCTTTCGGTTCGATAGTCGGCGCCGGTGTCCTGCGCGACCCAGTCCATCGCGCCGGAGAACCAGCCGGCGAACAGGTAGCAGAGCTTGTCCTTCCTGACCGGCACGCCGGCGATGCCCTGCGCCAGCACGAACACCGAGTGGTCGAGGCGGATCTGGGCGTGGCCCGTGGCCGCGTCCGCCTCGATGAAGGAGAACTGGCCCCAGCCGCGCTCCGACAGGCGCTTGAGGTAGTGCCGGTACACGTCCATGCCCTTGAGGCCGTGGGTCTTGCTTTCCTGGCTGCACCAGAAGTAGGCCGAGCGGTGGCCGGCCTTGTAGAGGCTCTGCGCGTAGGCATCGCGTCCGATGGCGGCCTCGGCCTCCACGTGGTTGTTCACGAAGAAATGACGCGGCACGTAGATCATCGGCAGACCGTCGGTGGTCCAGATGCCGGTTTCGGGATGCACGTCGATGGGCAATTGGGGCTGCATGGTGGGGATCGTTCTAAGAGGTTGGACCAGGAATTCCTGTGGGCTCACTCGCCCCACACTTCGCGGAACACGCGCATCCAGTTGCGGCCCAGCACCTTGGTGATGCGGGTCTCGCTCCAGCCGGCCTGCTCCATCGCGGAGGTCAGGTTCGGGAACTCGCCGATGGTGCGGATGCCTTCGGGGTTGACGACCTTGCCGAAGTTGGTCAGGCGGCGCCAGCGGCCCTTGTCGTGCGTGAGCGACTCGAAGAACTCGTGGCCGTAGCCCTGGGTGAAGTCGGTGCCGACGCCCACGCAGTCCTCGCCGGCGAGGTTGATGACGTAGTCGATCGCCTCGACGTAGTCGTGCACGGTCGACTCGGTGCCCCGCTTGAGGAAGGGCGAGAACATGGTCACGCCGATGAAGCCGCCGTGGTCGGCGATGAACTTCAGCTCCTCGTCGCTCTTGTTGCGCGGGTGGTCCTTCAGGCCCGAGGGCAGGCAGTGCGTGTAGGCCACCGGCTTCTTCGAGGCCAGGATGGCCTCCTCCGAGGTCTTGCTGCCCACGTGCGACAGGTCGACCATGACGCCCACCCGGTTCATCTCGGCGATGACCTCGCGGCCGTAGCCCGAGAGCCCGCCGTCGCGCTCGTAGCAGCCCGTGCCCACCAGGTTCTGGGTGTTGTAGCAGAGCTGGACCACGCGCACGCCCATGTCGTGGAACGCCTCGATGTAGCCCAGGTTGTCCTCGAAGGCGTGGGCGTTCTGGAAGCCCAGGATGATGCCGGTCTTGCCTTCCCGCTTGGCCTGCTCGATGTCGGCCGTGTTGCGGGCGAGCATGACCAGGTCGCTGTTGTCGCGGATCAACCGCTTCAGGTTGGCGATGTTGTCCACGGTCTTGGCGAAGTCGTCCCAGACCGAGACCGTGCAGTTCGCGGCGCTCAGGCCGCCCTTCTTCATGTCCTCGAAGACCGAGCGGTCGAGCTTCGCGATGATCAGGCCGTCGATCACCAGCGATTGCTGGTGCAGGGTGGGGGTGGTGATGTTCATGGTGTCTCCTTCCGTTCTTCGAAGCGGCTCAGCCGTAGATGGGGAAACGCGAGCTCAGGGACTGGACCTGCTCGCGCACCAGGGCCTCCACCTGCGCGTTGCCGGCCGGGTCCTTGCGCAGGGCCTGCATCACGTCGAGGATCAGGCGGCCCACCTCGCGGCAGTCCTCCTCGCCGAAGCCGCGCGTCGTGATCGCCGCGGTGCCGACGCGGATGCCCGAGGTCACCGTGGGCTTCTCGTCGTCGAAGGGGATGCCGTTCTTGTTGCAGGTGATGCCGGCACGCTCCAGCGCCACCTCGGTCTGGTTGCCCTTGAGGCCCAGCGGGCGCAGGTCGACGAGCAGCAGGTGGTTGTCGGTGCCGCCGGTCACCAGGTCCAGGCCGCCTTCCTTGAGCACCTGGCCCAGCGCCTGGGCGTTGGCCACGACCTGCCGTGCGTAGGCCTTGAACGCGGGCTGCAGCGCCTCGCCGAAGGCCACGGCCTTGGCCGCGATCACGTGCATCAGCGGGCCGCCCTGTGCGCCGGGGAACACGGCCGAGTTGATCTTCTTGGCGATCTCCTCGTCGTTGGTGAGGATCACGCCGCCGCGCGGGCCGCGCAGCGTCTTGTGCGTGGTGCTGGTCGTCACGTGGGCGTGGGGGACCGGGCTGGGGTAGACGCCGGCGGCCACGAGGCCGGCGACGTGGGCCATGTCCACCATCAGCAGCGCGCCCACCTCGTCGGCGATGGCGCGGAAGCGCGCCCAGTCGATCACGCGCGGGTAGGCCGAGAAGCCCGCGATGATCAGCTTGGGACGATGCTCCCGGGCCAGGCGCTCGACCTCCTCGTAGTCGACGCGGAAGTCCTCGCGTCGCACGCCGTACTGCACCGCCTTGAACCACTTGCCCGACAGCGCCGGCTTGGCGCCGTGCGTCAGGTGGCCGCCGGCCGACAGCGCCATGCCCAGTACCGTGTCGCCCGGCTGCACCAGCGCCAGCATCACGGCCGTGTTGGCCTGCGCGCCGGAATGCGGCTGCACGTTGGCGAAGCGCGCACCGTAGAGCTGGCACAGGCGCTCGATGGCCAGGCTCTCGACCGCGTCCGCATGCTCGCAGCCGCCGTAGTAGCGCTTGCCCGGATAGCCCTCGGCGTACTTGTTGGTGAAGACGCTGCCCTGGGCCTCGAGCACGGCCTTCGAGACGATGTTCTCGGAGGCGATCAGCTCGATCTGGTCGCGTTGTCGGTGCATCTCGTTGCGCAGGGCGCGAGCGACGGCGGAGTCGGCCTGGCCCAGGGAGTCGGAGAAGAAGGCGGTAGTGTTCATGAGGATGGAATCAGTGGGTGGGACGCATGGAGAGTCGGCGCGGCTCAGGACGCGGAAACCAGCTTCGTCTTGCTCGTGTCGGTGCGCGGCTTGCCCGATCCCGGCTTGCCGCCAGTCAGCAGGGGCGTGACGACCGGGTCGGGATGCGCGGCCGGCTCGGTCACGCACATGCCGTAGGGCCGGGCCGTGCGCGTCAGCAGGCGCCAGAAGTAGTCGGCGAAGCTGCGGCGGAACAGCAGCACCACGCCCTTCGTGTCCGTGCGCAGCACCGAGACCGTGGCCTTGGCCATCACGGTGGACACGGCCTGCCCGACCTTCAGCGACTCGAAGTCGTAGGGCCCCAGGTGGCGCAGCAGCAGCATGTGCCGGGGGCCGCTCAGGCGCAGGGCGGCGTGCCCCCCGCTGTTGTCGACCACCTGCGCGAACTGGCTCTGCAAGGCGGCGGCGAGGCCGGCGAGCAGAGCGTCGCGGCGCTCGCGGCTGCACAGCAGCCACCACTCGTCGGGCGACATCCACTGCACCACGCCGGCCTCGGTGACCAGGTAGGTGGACGGCACGGTCGGCAGCGACTGCCCCAGCACGCCGGCCACGGCCTGCATGAAGGCGGCGTCATTCGCGCGCCCCCTCAGGATCACGTAGCCCAGGTTGGGCAGCTCGCTCAGCACGACGCCGTCGGCCGCGTCCGGCTGGCGCAATTGCTTGTCCAGCTCGAAGGCATGCAGGGGCGAGCGCAGGCGCGCGCTCAGGACATTGGGGATGCGGTTGTCAGACATGCTGGCGATCTCCCTTGGGATCGACGAAGACGGGGCTGGGGGCGACCTTCACGGGGGTCACCTTGCCGCGGGCGTAGGCGTAGAGGGTCTGGTCGGTGCGCTGGCTGCCGCCCTTGACGAGGGCCATCGCGATCGAGCGGCCGAGGAAGGCGCTGTGGTAGCTGGAGGTGACGTGGCCCAGCATCGGCGCGGGGGTCGTGCGGGTGTCGGGCGTGGCCAGCAGCTGCGCGCCCTCGGGCAGCACGGCGTGCGGGTCCACCGGCAACAGGCCGACGAGCTGCTTGCGGTCGGGGCGCGCGGTGTCGCTGCGGCTGAGCGAGCGCTTGCCGAGGAAGCTGAACGGCTTCTTCATTGACACGGCCCAGGACATGCCGAGGTCGATCGGGGTCACCGAGCCGTCCGTGTCCTGGCCGACGATGATGAAGCCCTTCTCGGCACGCAGCACGTGCATGGTCTCGGTGCCGTAGGGCGTGATGCCGAACTCGGCGCCGGCGGCCATCACGGCCTCCCACAGCTCGTGGCCGTGGCCCGACTCCACGTTCAGCTCGTAGCTCAGCTCGCCCGAGAAGCTGACGCGGAACACGCGGCAGGGCAGCCCGGCGACGGTGCCCGCCTGCCAGTCCATGAACTTGAAGGCCGAGGGCGAGAGATCGATGTCCGTGCACAGCTTGGCCAGCACGGCGCGGGCCTTCGGCCCCACCAGGGCCACGGTGGACCAGTGGTCGGTGACCGAGCTCATCCAGACCTTGAGCTCCGGCCACTCGGTCTGGTGCCAGCGCTCGAGCCAGTTCAGCACGCGGGCGGCACCGCCGGTGGTGGTGGTCATGTAGAACTGCGTGTCGTGGATGCAGGCGGTCACGCCGTCGTCCATCACCATGCCGTTCTCGTCGAGCATCAGGCCGTAGCGGCACTTGCCCGGGGCCAGCTGGCTCCATGCGTTGCTGTAGACGCGGTTGAGGAACTCGCGCGCGTCGGGCCCGTCGATCTGGATCTTGCCCAGCGTCGATGCGTCCATCACCGCCACGCCGTTGCGCGCGGCCAGGCACTCGCGGTTGACGGCGGCGTGCAGGTCCTCGCCCTTCCTCGGGAAGTACCAGGGGCGCATCCACTGGCCCACCGGCTCCAGCTCGGCGCCGCGCGCCACGTGGGCGGCATGGCAGGCCGTGTAGCGGCGCGGCTCCAGCGTGTCGCCTTCCATCGTGCCGGCCAGCACGCCGAAGGTCACCGGGGTGTAGGCGGGGCGGTAGGTGGTGGTGCTGACCTGCGACACCGGGCGCTTGAGCGCACGCGCGGCGATCACGAAGCCGTTGACGTTGGAGAGCTTGCCCTGGTCGGTGCCGAAGCCCAGCGCGGTGAAGCGCTTGACGTGCTCGACGTGCTGCCAGTTCTCGCGGATGGCCAGCTCGATGTCGGCCGCGGTCACGTCGTTCTGGTAGTCGACGAAGGCCTTGGCGCCCTCCCCTTCGGGCTTGCCGTCGGGCAGGCGGTACATCGGCCGCGCGGGCTGGACGGTGCGCGAGCCGACCTTCGGCGCGCTCAAGCTGCCCGAGACGCCCAGGGTCGTCAGGACGGCCTGCATCGCGATCGTGGTCTGCTTCAGGCACTCGTCGAGCTCGAAGGCGCCGGTCACGGCCCCCACGCAGGCCACGCCCTTGCGGCCGTCGCGCGGCACCACGAAGGCGGCGACGCTGTCGTCCCAGGTCGGGCGGCTGCCGTCATGGCAGAACAGGTGCACCGTGGGCGACAGGCCGCCCGAGGACAGCACCACGTCGGCCGGCAGGGTCGGGCCCTTGCCCGCCACCTCGTCGCGATCGGGATGCAGCTTGACCAGGCGCACGCCGCTCACGCGGCCCTTGCCCTTGACCTCGGCGATGCCGTGGCCCGCGAGCACCGTCACGCCCGGCGGCAGGTCGGCGGGCCGGACCTTGGAGCGCACGTCGGCCACGGTCACCTGCGCCCCGGCGCCCGCCATCGAACGGGCCGCCTCGTAGATCAGGTCGCTGGTGCCGCAGATCACGACGCGCTGGCCCACCAGCACGCCGTAGCGGTTCAGGAAGGTCTGGCCCGCCGAGACGGTCATGACGCCGGGCAGGTCGTTGTTGCCGAAGACCAGCGGGCGCTCGATGGCCCCGGTGGCCAGCACGACATGCTCGGCATGGATCTTGTGCTGGCGCTGGCGCGGCTGGTCGGGATTGCGCTTCGAGGGCGCGACGTGGTCCTGGACGAGCTCCACCGCCTGCACCAGGTTCTGGTCGTACATGCCGAAGGCGGTGGTGCGCGACAGCATCGTCACGTGCGCCATGCCCTGCAGCGCCTGCACCGCCGAGCGGATGAAGCCCGCGCTGTCGCGCCCGTCGATCCGGGCCGAGGGCTCGGACAGTAGCCAGCCCCCGAACTCGGCCTGCTCGTCCAGCAGCAGGGTCTTCAGGCCCGCGCGGCCGGCCTGCAGCGCGGCCAGCAGGCCGGCGGCGCCCCCGCCCACCACCAGCACGTCCACGTGGTGGTGCAGGTGGTCGTAGAACTCGGGATCCGGCTCCGTGGGCGCGCTGCCGAAGCCCGCGAACTTGCGGATCACGGTCTCGTAGGCGGGCCAGAACTTGCGCGGCCACTTGAAGGTCTTGCTGTAGAAGCCCGCCGGCATGAAGCGCGAGGCGGTCCCGAGCGCGGCCTTCAGGTCGAAGTTCAGGTGCGGCCAGCCCGAGGTCGAGGTCGCCACGAGGCCGTCGTACAGCTCGGCCTGCGTGGCCTTGATGTTGGGCACCGTCAGCGCGCCCACGCCCAGCTGCACCAGCGCGTTGGGCTCCTCGGCGCCGGCGCCGATGATGCCGCGCGGGCGGCCGTACTTGAAGCTGCGTCCGATCAGCTTCACGCCGTTGGCCAGCAGGGCCGAGGCCAGCGTGTCGCCGGGATGGCCGGTGTAGGTCCTGCCGTCATAGCTGAAGGAGATCGTCCTGCCGGTGTCGACCTGCGCACCGGCGACTTTCACGCGACGCGCGCTCATGCCCGGCCTCCCTTGCCTTGCGCGGCCTTCTCGGCCAGGAACAGCGGCTTGCCGTCGGCCAGCGTCCAGCTGCCGGCGATCTCGTAGGTGGCGGTGTTGCGCTTGACCGCGAACACCTTGCGGCAGCCGGCCGTGTGCTGCCACTGCTCCCAGAACCAGCCCTTCGGATTGCTGCGCATGAACAGGTAGTCGCCCCAGACCTCGTCGTCCACGGTGTCGGGGTTGGCGGGACGGGCGATGTAGGCCTCTCCCGCGTAGCTGAACTCTTCCTCGTCGCGCAGCGCGGCGCAATGAGGGCAATGCAGTTGGAACATGGTGGTGGATCTCGGGTGAAGGGACGACTCAGTGGGCAACGCCTGCGGCGCCGTGCTCGTCGATCAGGTGACCGGTGGTGAAGCGGTCGAGCGCGAAGGGGGCGGCGAGCGGGTGCGGCTCGTCGTGGGCGATCGTGTGGGCGAAGACATGGCCCGAGCCGGGCGTGGCCTTGAAGCCGCCGGTGCCCCAGCCGCAGTTGAAGTACAGGCCCCGCACCGGGGTCTTGCCGATGATCGGGCAGGCGTCGGGCGCGACGTCGACGATGCCGCCCCACTGGCGGTTCATGCGCACGCGCGAGAACTGCGGGAACAGCTCGATGATCGCGGCGGCGGTGTGGTCGATGACGTGCGGGCTGCCGCGCTGGCCGTAGCCCAGGTAGCCGTCGATGCCCGCCCCGATGACGAGCTCGCCCTTGTCCGACTGGCTGAGGTAGCCGTGCACGGCGTTGGACATGATCACGGTGTCGATCACGCGCTGCATCGATTCCGACACGAAGGCCTGCAGCGGGTGGCTCTCCAGCGGCATGCGCAGTCCGGCCATGCGGCCGAGCATCGACGAATGTCCGGCGGCCACGCAGCCGACGCGCTCCGTCTTCACGTAGCCCTGCGTGGTCTGCAGGCCCTTGATGCGACCGCCGGCGATGTCCATGCCGGTCACCTCGCAGCCCTCGATCAGGTCCACGCCCAGGCGGCTGGCGGCGCGGGCGAAGCCGCGCGCCACGGCGTCGTGGTGGGCGATGCCCGCGCGCGGCTGCCAGCTCGCGCCCAGCACCGGCAGGCGGCGGCTGCGACTGATGTCGAGCTGCGGGATCTTCTCCTTGACCTCGGCCGCGGTCAGCACATGGGCGTCGATGCCCTGCAGGTGGTTGGCGGCCACGCGGCGCTCGATGTCGCGCATGTCCTGCAGCGTGTGCCCCAGGTTGAACACGCCGCGCTGGCTGAACAGCACGTTGAAGTTCAGGTCCTCGGTCAGCCCCTCCCACAGCTTGAGGCTGTGCTCGTACAGCAGCGCGGCCTCGTCCCACAGGTAGTTCGAGCGCACGATGGTGGTGTTGCGGGCCGTGTTGCCGCCGCCCAGGTAGCCCTTTTCCAGCACCGCGATGCGGCCGACCTTGTGGTTCTTCGCGAGGTAGTAGGCGGTGGCGAGGCCGTGCCCGCCCCCGCCGACGATGACGACGTCGTAACTGGGCTGCAGGGGCACGCGCCTCCAGGCAGGCTCCCAGGTCTTGTGGTGCTTGAATCCGTGCTTGAGCAGGCTCCAAAGCGAGTAGTTCTGACCGTGCATAAGAGGGACCGTTGTTCGAGAAGGGGTGAGGGAATTGTGGGAAAGCACGTCCTTCGCACCTTGCGAGGAGCGGACGCCTAATTGACTGGAATCGACATCGACCGAATCAGGCAAGAACAGCCGGTCCGTGTGGCATGCCGGACCGATGCAGGCGCGCGACGGCAGCCTCTGCCCCCGAGCAAGGGAGGAAGAAGAGCGGGATCGGCGAGGAGAAGATCCGCCGCGCAGCGAACTGGGAGGCATGCCGCGCCGGCTCCGGAGAATGGGCGATTCCCCTCGGTGCGCGACGCTCAGGACAGACTGGTCCGCATGGATCCGCCATGCGAGCCACCTCCCCGGCTTCACCCCTGTCGGAACGCCGCTCGAGCTTCCGCAATCGCCGTCTTCGCCTTGGACCGGACCGCGCTAGGAATCTGGAAGGCCTATCGGTGCGAATCGGGCCATGGCTGGCCCGGCGCCTGAGAACCTGCCCCTTGCCGACTGATGAAAGCGAGGCAGGGAAAAATGAATGTGACGAAGACGACGAGGGCGCGCTGCACGCCGGAGCTCAAGCCGGAGGCGGTACGGCGGGTCGAGAAGGGTCAGGGCATGGCGGCAACGGCCAGGATCCCGGGATTGCCAAGCAGACGCTGCACAACTGGATGAAGGCGGAATGCGAAGGGCGGCTCACGGGCGGCGGCACCCGGCCGGCGAGCGCGCAGCAGATGGAGACCGCCCGGCTGCGCGCAAAGCTGGCGCGCGTGAGGATGGAGCGCGGCATCCTGGGAAAAAGGACGGTGTACTTCGGCAGGGAGCGGGAGTGAAGTACGCCCGGGAATCGAGCGCAACCGGCCCCCCTGTCGCGCGGCGAATACGGCTGGACACGGGGGTGGAAGGACCGGTCGGCCCGCGGCATCCGAGTGGGCGGAGCCTGTCAGGATTTTCGCGGGTGAGGCATCGCACGACCCCTGGAGGTCCGTATGCCGAGCAGGAAGACGAAGGCGGAATCGCTGCCGCCCCCCTGGGAGCTCATTGACCGGTTCGCGACCCGGCCGATGAGCGCGGAGGCGGCGCAAGCCGCCTCGATGGCATTCGAGAAGGCACTCATCGGACGTGCCCCGGGGGCCGGGCTGTCGCACCGCCTGGGCGACGAGCCGGGCGCGACCAAGCCCGGGGCGACGAGCAATCACCGCAACGGCAGCCGCGGCAAGACGGTGCTGACCGAGGAGGGCACGCTTCGCCTGGAGGTGCCGCGGCGCATCCCGAAGCACGAGAGGCGTTTCACGGGGGCTCTGTTGCACAAATGGCGGTGCTGTCGGTTAGGGCGCGGCGCTTGACAGCCTCG
>NZ_QXMG01000061.1 GCF_003569765.1 Caldimonas tepidiphila
GCCTCCTGCCCCAGCCCGCCGGCTGATCCTCAGTTCAGCACCCCGGCTGAATACGTACGAATCGCTTTCGAGCGCATGAAAATAACGCACAAAATCTTTCCGGCCTGTTCTTAACCAGCGAACCGCCCAACCTCCACCTCGCCTCACAGAGAATTATGATTGTCGGCTGCGAAACCAGAGGCTGGAACGTACTAAAGAAAGAGGAAAAATTTGTCGGCCTTGCTGACTACATAGAAAAATCCCTCAGCAAGCACAAGAATTTTTTCGCAAACCAGCTACAACAAAAAAACTCGAAGGGTTTCGCTTTCCACAACTTCATCAGGTCGATTTCCGCCAAGTGCGGGAAGGAGGGGCTGATATATTCAAACTTGTTTTGCTTCTCTTGGAACAAAGGCAGCCCTATTGGAAGCCCACACTTTGAGACAATCAAGAAATACTCAGGCACCTTATTAAAAGCGCAAATAACGCACTTCAAACCAAATATCATTATTTTCGCCAACGGCATTAACAGCGCTTTCTATCGAAGAGAAATTTTCCCTATCGAAGGCCACGACCGGGTTTGCAACAAAGGCAAAGACTATCATCGTACCGACGACGTTTCCAAGCATCATCTTTGGGAATTCGAACTCTACGACAGAATTCGATGTTTCAGAATTCACCACCCATCTTCCAGGTCAAAAGAGGCAATAAAAGCGAGAGAACTCTTGCTTAAATTGCTGCCGGCGGCGCCCAAAAATTCCGAAACCAATATGTAGGCAGAATGCGTGGTACAACCAATTCACTCAAACCGCACCACCTTCGGCGGGCGGGTCAACTCAAACCCAAAAGGCTTCCCCCGCACGCAGACAATAACCGTCATTGAGAAGTTGCGCAGCGATTTCTCGAGTTCCTTTCCCAGCCACGCCACTCCGGCGCATCGCCTGCCCGGCATAGATCAGAGAAATCGAAGAAACATGGTAGGGACTACTGCAAAACCATACCCTGCCCTTCGCGCAGCGGCCCGGGGAGCGCTTCTCCGAAGAACGCGGATGGTGCCGTACCTCGCGCTGTTGGCGACGATGACGATGCATGTCGCTCGACGTCAATGACTTCCTGGGGGCACATCGGGGCGCAGCCGTCCTCAATGACGCAAGCCACAGTCTGAGCCTGAGCCGGGCGACGCAGCCTCAGGACTCTCCAACCCGGGCAAGCAGTTGCTCCGGTGCGCCGCAGGCCGGCGCCATTCCAGTGCGGGCGGGTTTAGCAGCAGCGCGACCGGGGTGACCTGTGGACTTTCGGAGCCGGGCCGCTGAAGCGCCAACTGGCCGCCGGGCTGTCGCGCCAATGAATGTCCAGAGCCGCTGCACGCAGGCGCAAGCCGGCTCGACAAGCTCAGGACCCGATCCGCATCCGAAGCCTCCGCGCCGCCTCCTCCGCCCGGGCGTCGTCGATCTCGCGCATCACACCGCCCATGTCCACCGGCCCGGCTTGGTGCTCGAAGCGGCCGGTGAGCACGGTGTCGGGGCGCAGCATGCCGCGCTGGTACAGGTCCCAGATCTCGTGCCCGTAGTCCGTCTGCAGCAACTCGGGCGCGAAGCGGCCGAAGAAGATGCGCAGGTTGGCGACGTCGCGCAGCAGCATGCGGCTCGCGTGGTTGTTGCCGGCGGCATCCACCGCCTGGGGCAGGTCGATGATGACCGGGCCGTCCTCGCCCAGCAGCACGTTGAACTCGGACAGGTCGCCGTGCACGACGCCGGCGCACAGCATGCGCACCACCTGGCCCAGCAGGGCGCCGTGGTGCAGGCGGGCCTCGTCCGGGGTGAAGTCCGAGTCGTTCAGCCGCGGCGCCGCGTCGCCGTTCGCGTCGGTGACCAGCTCCATCAGCAGCACGCCCTCGTGGAAGTTGTAGGGCGTCGGCACGCGCACTCCGGCCGCCGCCAGACGATAGAGCGCATCGACCTCGGCGTTCTGCCACGCCTCCTCGGTGGCCTGCTTGCCGAAACGGGTGCCCTTGGCCATCGCGCGGGCCTGCCGCGAGTTCTTGACCCGGCGGTTCTCGGTGTAGTCCACGGCCTGCCGGAAGCTGCGCTGCGTGGCCTCCTTGTAGACCTTGGCGCAGCGCGTCTCGTCGCCGCAGCGCACGACGTAGACCATCGCCTCCTTGCCGCTCATCAGCTGGCGCACGACCGTGTCGATCAGCCCTTCCTCGATCAATGCCTGCAGTCTCTTGGGTGGTTTCATCGCCGCGATTGTGCGCGCGGTGCCCGGGAAAACCGCGTTTTCCTTCCGCGCGGGGCGCCGTCGGCCTTCCTTTTCGAAAGGTCAAAAAGAAAATGAATGTGTTCGCCGGCTTTTGCGAGTACATTAGATCCCAGCGATACACAGGACCGGTTCTTCGAGGTCTCTCTTCTACCCGTCTTCCCTGAAGACGGCGTCGTTTGATCCCCCTGATAGACGTTTCTTGCGTGTTTCTGCATGCGAAGCATTCGCTTTGCCTGCTCTTTTCTTCATCTTTTATCTAGGAACGTCAAAATGGCTACCCAAACTGGCTCCGTCAAATGGTTCAACGAAAGCAAGGGCTTCGGCTTCATCGCTCCTGATGCGGGCGGCGCCGACCTGTTCGCGCACTTCCGCGACATCCAGGGCAACGGCTTCAAGACCCTGACGGAAAACCAGCGCGTCGAATTCGAAGTCAAGCAAGGCCAGAAGGGCCTGCAAGCCGCCAATATCCGCGCGCTGTAATCACTTGCAGGAATCGCCCGGGTGCCCTGCACCCCGGCGCCAGAAGGACCGCAGCATGGCTGCGGTTTTTTTTTACCCCTGGGGGGCGTTCCGGCACAAGCCGGTCGGCGTCACGAAGGCGTGAATGCGGCGGGGCCCGCGCCACGAGGCGCGAGGCGCCCCGTTCGACGCCATGCGGCCGGCGACGCGCTGCGCCACTCCCGATCAAGGAGCAAGACCATGAACAATGAGCAGGTTTTTCAGACCCGTGTCCAGTGGTGGGACGAGCACGTCCGCAATCTGCACGAGCTGCGCCGCCCGGTGTTCATCCAGACCGGCGCGTGGCCGGCCGCCGACGCGGGCGAGCCGGTGCAGGCCGAGGCCGAGGAGAAGCCCGGCGCGCTGGAGCAGCAGCGGGAGCTGTGCGCGGCGATCGCGCGGCGCTTCGGCGCGGGGGTGGAGCGCAGCGAGGACCCGGACGACGAGGCCGGCTATGCGGTGCTGGTCTACCGCGGCAAGGACATCGCCGAAGTCGGCTTCGGCCCCGGCATCCGCCGGGAGTACTTCGCCTGGCTGGAGCTCACCCAGCTCGCGCTCGTGATCGAGCGCTACGAGCAGTTCCGCGCCGGCTGAGCGCAAGGGCCGGCAGGAGCCTCCTGCCCGGCCGCAAGCGGGTGCTGCGCCGCGCTGCCGGCGCAGACCCGCGGCCGCCCTGCCCCTCGGCGCAGGCCGGCCTCCCCTTCCCCCCTTTCTGAAGAATCGGCCTGCCGCCGCCCTCACGCCAGGCGCATCTGCGGCGTGATCTGGCGCGGATCCACCCTCAGCTCGATCAGCGCGGGCCGCCCCGCCGCCTGCGCGCGCGCGAACGCGGCCGGGAAGTCCTCGTCGCGCTCCACCCGCTCGCCGTGCGCGCCGCAGGCCTGCGCCAGCGCCGCGAAGTCCGGGCCGGGCAGGTCGGTGCCGCTGACGCGGCCCGGGAAGCGCTTCTCCTGGTGCATGCGGATCGTGCCGTACATCGCGTTGTTGACGACGATGACGATGAGCTTGGCGCCGTGCTGCGCGGCGGTGGCGAGCTCCTGCGGGTACATCAGGAAGCAGCCGTCGCCGGCGAAGCAGACCACCGTGCGCTCCGGGTGGCGCAGCTTCGCGGCCACCGCCGCGGGCAATCCGTATCCCATCGCGCCGCAGGTCGGCGCGATCTCGGTGCGGCCCCGGCGGTAGCGGTAGAAGCGGTGCACCCAGACGGTGTAGTTGCCGGCGCCGTTGGTGAGGATGGCGTCGTCGGGCAGCGTCTCGTCCAGGTGCGCGACCACCGCGCCCATGTCCACGCCCGTCTGCTCGGGGTGGCGCGCCGGGCGCGTCGCGAACTCCAGGTGCTCGTGGCGCGCGGCGGCGGTCCAGTCGGCCCAGCGCGCGGACGCCGGGCCGGGCAGCGCCGCCAGCATCGCGGCGGCCTCGTTCACGCCGCTCTGGATCGCGAGCTCGGGCTGGTAGACGCGGCCGAGCTCCGCCGCGTCGGCGTGCACGTGGATCAGGCGCTGGCGCGGGCGCGGCGGCTCGAGCAGCGTGTAGCCGTTGGTGGCGATGTCGCCGAGCCGGGTGCCGACCGCGAGGATCAGGTCGGCGCCGCGCACGCGCTCGGCCAGCCGCGGGTTCACGCCCAGGCTCAGGTGCCCCGCGTACTGCGGCAGCCGGTTGTCGAACAGGTCCTGGCGGCGGAAGGCGCAGGCCACCGGCAGGTTCCAGCGCGCGACGAAGGCGGCGAGATTGGCGCGCGCCGCGTCGCTCCAGTTCGCGCCGCCGAGCAGCAGCAGCGGGCGCTCGGCCTGCGCCAGCAGCGTCGCGAGCCGCGCGCTCTGCGCGGCGCCGGGCGAGGCGCTCACCGGCTGGAAGGGGCGGGTGTCGGCCACCGCGCACTGCTCGCCGAGCACGTCCTCGGGCAGCGACAGCACCACCGGGCCGGGGCGGCCCGAGGTGGCGCACTGGTAGGCGCGCGCGACGAACTTGGGGATGCGCGCCGCGTCGTCGATCTCGGCCACCCACTTCGCCAGCGGCGCGAACATCCGCGTGTAGTCCACCTCCTGGAAGGCCTCGCGGCCGCGGTCGCCGCGCGAGATCTGGCCGATGAAGAGGATCATCGGCGTCGAGTCCTGCAGCGCGATGTGCGCGCCGATGCTCGCGTGCGTGGCGCCGGGGCCGCGCGTGACGAAGCAGATGCCGGGGCGGCCGGTGAGCTTGCCGTCGGCCTCGGCCATGTTGGCCGCCGCGCCCTCGTGCTTGGTGACGATGGTCTCGATCTCCGGGTGGTCGTACAGCGCGTCGAGCACGTCCAGGAAGCTCTCGCCGGGCACGCAGTAGATGCGGTCGGCGCCGTGGACGCGCAGCGCGTCGACGAGGATGCGCCCGCCCGAGCGCAGCGGGGGCGAGCCGGCGGCGGCGGGATGCGAGGGGGGCGTCTGGGAGGCGGAGGTGCTCATCGGGGCGGCTCGTCGGGGTCGGGTGGGAAGGACATGCTAGGACGCCCGGCGCGGGGCCGCGTCCCGCGGCTCGAGGGAATTCACCCTTCACTTGTCAGACAAGTGTACATATCGTGAATATGCTTGTACATTGATCTGCAGAGTTCGGGCCCGCAGCGACCGAGGCCCGCACCGCCCACCCGCAGAGGAGACAGACCATCATGGCCTTCCGCAAGTACATCGCCGCCCTCTCGTGCATCGCCGCGCTCGGCAGCGCCGCCGTCGCGGTCCACGCGCAGGAGAAGTGGCCCGCGAAGCCGATCACCTACGTCGTGCCCTTCGCCGCCGGCGGCACCACCGACATCCTCGGCCGCCTGATCTCCAGCAAGCTCGGGCCGGCGCTCGGCACGACGATGGTGGTCGAGAACAAGGCCGGGGCCGGCGGCAACATCGGCTCGGACCTCGTCGCCAAGGCGCGCCCCGACGGCTACACGATCCTCGGCGGCACGATCAGCTCGCACGCCATCAACGTCAGCCTCTACCCGAAGCTGCCCTACGACCCGGTCAGGTCCTTCGAGCCGGTCACGCTGATCGGCACGCTGCCCAACGTGCTGGTGGTCAACGCGAACAGCCCGCACCGCACGGTGGCCGACGTGATCGCGGCGGCCAAGGCCAGGCCCGAGGCGGTGAGCTTCGGCTCCTCGGGCAGCGGCACTTCGCAGCACCTCGCGGGCGAGCTGTTCCAGTCGATGACCGGGGCGAAGCTGCTGCACGTGCCCTACAAGGGCAGCGCGCCGGCGATGCAGGCGCTGCTCGGCGGCGAGGTCGGCATGGTGTTCGAGAACATCGTCGCCGCGGTGCCGCTGATCGAGGCGGGCAAGATCCGCGCGCTCGCGGTCACCTCCGCCAAGCGCGCCACCGGCCTGCCGAACGTGCCGACGCTGGCCGAGGCGGGCCTGCCCGGCTACGAGATCGTGTCCTGGCAGGCAGTGTTCGCGCCGGCCGGCACGCCGCAGGCGATCACGCAGCGCCTGGCCACCGAGATCGGCCGGATCATCCACGAGCCCGACGTGAAGGCGCAGCTCACCGCGCTCGGCGTCGAGGCCTCGGGCGCGGGCCCGGCCGAGCTCGCCGCCTTCCAGAAGGCGGAGGTGCAGAAGTGGGGCCAGCTGATCCGCAGCGCGAACATCACGCTGCAGTGAGGCGCCGCAGCCAGTGACCGGGCCGGGGCCGTCGCGCCCCCGCCCTCCTCCCTCTCTTTTCCCCGGAGCATTCCCGATGGACCTTCCCGTCCCCACCCCCGCGCTGCACCAGTGGGTCGCGGACCTCTGGCTCGCCGCCGGCTCCTCGGAGCGCGAGGCCGCGCTGACCGCGGACCACCTCGTCGGCGCCAACCTCGCCGGCCACGACTCGCACGGCGTCGGCATGGTGCCGCGCTACGTCAACTCCTGGCTCGCGGACGAGCTGCAGCTCAACCGGGACGCCGAGCTGGTGCAGGACGCCGGCTCGATGCTGGTGTTCGACGGCCGCCGCGGCATGGGCCAGTCGGTGACGCAGCAGGCGATGGCGCGGGCGATCGAGCGCGCGCAGGCGCAGGGCGTGTGCGTGATGGGCCTGCGCCACTCGCACCACCTCGGCCGCGTCGGCCACTGGGCCGAGCAGGCGGTCGAGGCCGGCCTCGTGTCGGTGCACTTCACCAACGCGGTCAGCAAGCCGATCGTCGCGCCGCACGGCGGCACGCAGGGCCGCTTCGTCACCAACCCGTTCACGGTCGGCATCCCGGTGCCGGGGCGCGCGCCGGTGCTGCTCGACTTCGCCACCAGCGCGATCGCGCTCGGCAAGGTGCGCGTGGCCTACAACAAGCAGGTCAAGGTGCCGCCGGGCTCGCTGCTCGACCGCGACGGCGCATTCACCGACGACCCCGGCGTGATGTTCCCGGGGGCCGGCACCGCGCCGGGCGCGCTGGTGCCTTTCGCGGGGCACAAGGGCCACGCGTTGGCGATGGTGTGCGAGCTGCTCGGCGCGGCGCTGATCGGCGGCGACACCACCCGGCCCGAGCACGCCGGGATGCAGCACGCGATCTGGAACAACATGCTCACGCTGCTGTTCGACCCGCAGCGCCTGGGCACCGCCGAGGTGTTCGGCAGCGAGCTGTCGGCCTTCGTCGAGTGGGTGAAGTCGGCGCCGCTGCAGCCCGGCTGCGACGGCATCCTGATGCCCGGCGAGCCGGAGCAGGCGATGCGCGAGGCGCGCCGCGACGCGATCCCGATCGACGCGGGCACGATGGCGCAGATGGACGCCGCCGCGGCGCAGGTGCAGAGCGCACGCGGCCGCTCGCCCGGTCCGCTGTCGGCGCTGGTCCGGGAGAATCCGGCGGGCGCGCGCATCGCCGCGTGATCCCCCCTGGATTCCAAGGAGCCCGAAAGACATGCCCCACCTCGTCATCGAATACACCGGCAACCTCGACGCCGACCCGACCCGCCTGCTCGCCGCCGCCAACGAGGCCCTGCTCGGCACCGGCGAGTTCGGCGAGACCGACATCAAGTCGCGCTGCGTGCGGCTCGAGCACTACCGCCACGGCGTCGAGGCGCGGCGCTCGGTGTTCGTGCACGCCACGCTCTCGATCCTGAGCGGGCGCACGGTGGAGACGCGCAAGCGCGTCGCGCAGGCGCTGGCGCAGGCGCTCGCCGCCTGCGTCCCGCCCTGCGCCGATGCCGAGGTCCCCGTCACCGTCGACCTGCGCGAGATGCAGCGCGAGACCTTCGGGAAGGCCGTGCTGCCGCCGGGCTGAGGCCGCACGACCCGCGCCGGCCCGCCCGGCGCCTTCCCTTTCCGCACCCAGCCGTCCCCCCCTTTCCGGAGCCGCCATGAAGACCACGCCCGTCACCGCCGAGGACCTGAGCCGTTCGGTGATCGCCGTCCCGCCGCTCGCGCGCCGCCGCGCCGACCTCGGCATCGACGAGGCCGCCAACCGCACGCTGATCCGCCACCTCGAGGACGGCGGCGTGCGCAGCCTGATGTACGGCGGCAACGCCAACCTCTACCACGTGCCGCTGGCCGAGTACCCGCGCCTGCTCGACTTCCTGGAGGAGGCGGCCGGCGCGGACACCTGGGTGCTGCCCTCGGCCGGGCCCGACTACGGCAAGGCGATGGATCAGGCGGCGATCCTGCGCTCGCGGCGCTTCCCGACCGCGATGCTGCTGCCGATGAGCTTCCCGTACACCGACGGCGGGCTGGCCGCCGGCATCCGCCGCTTCACCGACGCGATGGGCAGGCCGGCGGTGATCTACCTGAAGTCCGACAACTACATCGCACCGGCGACGCTCGCCGCCCTCGCCGAGGAAGGCCGCGTGGTGTCGGTCAAGTACGCGGTGGTGCGCGAGGACCCGGCGGCCGATCCCTACCTGCGCGAGGTGATCGCGGCGGTCGGTGCCGAGCGGGTGGTCAGCGGCATCGGCGAGCGCCCGGCGATCGTGCACCTGCGCGATCACGGCCTCAGGAGCTTCACCTCGGGCTCGGTCTGCGTCGCGCCGCGCGGCTCGATGGCGATCCTGCGCCTGGCGCAACAGGGCCGCTGGGACGAGGCCGCGCGGTTGCGCGAGGCCTACCTGCCGCTCGAGGACTGCCGCGACGGCATCAGCCCGATCCGCGTGCTGCACGACGCGGTGACGCTCGCCGGCATCGCCGACACGGGCCCGATGCTGCCGATGCTCGAGGGCCTCGGCGCCGCCGAGCGCGAGCGCGTGCAGCCGGTCGCGCGCGCGCTGCTCGCGCACGATCTCGCACTGGCGCGGCAGCCGCAGGCGGCCTGAGCGCCCGGCCGCGGGGGCGGGCGCCCCCCGGCTCTCTCAGCGGTCGCGCTCGCGGTCGACCATGCGCCGCAGCGCCTGCTGCAGGTGGAACTGCATCGCGATGCGGGCGCGCTCGCCGTCCTGCTCGCGGATCGCGTCGACGATCGCGGCGTGCTCGTCCACGACGCGCTGCGCGCGGTGCTTCGAGCCGGTGCGCGTCAGGCTCAGCGACAGGCGCAGGAAGCCGCTGAGCGACTCGTGGATGTGCTGCAGCACCTCGAGGAAGAAGTCGTTCTGCGTCGCTGCGGCGATGCTGGAGTGGAAGGCGAGGTCGTCCTGCGGGTCGGGCCGGCCGTTGATGGCGTTGCGCGAGAAGCGCTCCTGCGCCTCCTCGATCGCCTGCAGGTGCTCGTCGGTGCGGCGCAGCGCCGCCAGGCGCGCCGCGTCGCCCTCCAGCGAGATGCGCACCTCCTGGCAGCGCAGGTAGGAGGCCACGTCCTGCGCGCGCGCGAAGCTCTGGATGCGCGCCACCGGCTGGTGGCTCACGAAGGTGCCGAGCCCCTGGTGCGAGGTCACGAGCCCGTCGGCGCCGAGCCGCAGCAGCGCCTCGCGGACCACCGGCCGCGACACGCCGAAGCTGTCGCAGATCTCCTTCTCCGAGGGCAGGCGGTCGCCGACCTTGAGCTGCCCCGACACGATCTGCTCGAAGATCTGGCCGTAGAGCTGGTCGCTCAGCCGCGTGCGCTGGCCGCGCGCGAGCACCAGCTTGCCGCTCGTGGCGGCGGGCGGGGCGCTCTTGTCTTCGGGCGGACGTTGCGATGGGGGCATGGGCGGTTCCTGGCGGGCCGGCTGCGGGGACGGCGGATGCGGTCGCGCATTTTGACAGGGAGCGGCGGGACGAGCCGGGCGCGCAAGCCCCCGGATGCCGCGCCGCGGCCCGCGGCGTGATAGAAGAGCGCCCTCCCCGACGACCAAGCCCGGAACGCGCGCCATGAAACTGAAGATGTCCCCCAATTCGCTGTTCGCGATCCTGCTGCGCTCGCCGTGGTGGGCCAGCGCCGCGCTCGCGGCCCTGGTCGCGGCGCTCGCGGGCGTGGTGCTGCCGGCCGAGCACCGCGCCCTGTCGGTATTCGCCGCGCTGCCCTTCATCGTCATCGCGCTGGTCGCGGCGGTGCGGCAGCTGCGCGCGCCGAGCGCCTCGCGCGTCGAGGAGACGCTGCGCTCGGTGTCGGCACAGTCCTGGGCCGAGTTCGCCGCGACGATGGAGGCCGCGCTGCGCCGCGACGGCATCGAGGTGCGGCGCCTGAACACGCCGGGCGCCGACTTCGAGCTCGGCCCGGCCGGCGCCCCGACGACGCTCGTGAGCTGCCGGCGCTGGAAGGCCGCGGCCACCGGCATCGAGCCGCTGCGCGAGCTGCTCGCGGCGCGCCGCGACCGCGAGGGGGCGCGACTCGTCTACGTGGTGCTCGGCGAGGTGGGGGACAAGGCGCGGCGCCATGCCGCGGAGCACGGCATCCGCATCATGCAGGGGCAGGAGCTGGCGCAGTTCCTCTGCGGCCGGCCCTGGGCCAAGGTGCTGGCCGCAAGCTGAGGCCGGTGCGCGGCCACCCCGGCCGCGCCTTCACTCCAGCGGGAGCGCCTCGATCGAATCCCGCCCCACGAGCTGCTCGAACTCGTCGGCGAGGCGCTGGCTCTCGGCCACCGCGCGCGTCCAGGCCGCGATGCGCCCCTCGACGTCGTCGGCGTAGGTCTTGAAGTCCTTGCGGTCGGGCAGCTTCCCGCCCGGCAGCGCGCGGGCGATCCACTGCGGGTCGGGTGCCAGCACCACGACGTTGTCGAGCCGCGCGGTGGCGCGGTGGCGGTGGCGCAGCGCCTTGTCGAGCCAGCCCGGCACGATGGATTGCTGGAAGTGCGGATACAGCACCAGGCCCTCGCCCATCGAGGCGTAGTCCAGGTGCAGGTGGTAGTCGGTGAGGCCGCCGTCCCAGTACGCGCCCTCGGGCGCGCCGGGGATGTCGTGCACGGCATCGAGCCAGAAGGGGATCGAGCAGCTGGCCAGCAGGGCCGCGTGCAGGTTCCGCGCGTCGAGCGCCACCCGATGCGTGCGGAAGTCCTGCAGCCCGATCGGCAGCTGCGGCGCGCGCGGGTCGTGGAACACGACGCGCTCCAGCCAGCCGCCCAGCGCCGCGCGGCTCACCGCGTTGGCGGCGAAGGCGCCCGCGTAGCCGAGCGGCGTGCGCCAGCGGCACTGGCGGCGCAGCAGGCGGTGGCAGCCGCGCGACGTGAACACGTGCAGCCGGTAGCGCGGATGCCCCAGCACGTCCCCCGCGCGGCGCACCAGCGGATCCACGATCTGCACGCCGACCTGCTCGCTGACATGGCGCGGGTGCGGCGGCTTGCCGGGCCGGTGCTCGTAGCGCTGGCCGATGTAGTCCTGCACCCGCTGCGCGAAGGCCTCGTCCGGGTCGGGCAGGCAGGCGCAGGCCATGCGCCAGGCGCCGATCGAGGCGCCGAGCAGGTGCACCGGCTGCGTGCCGCGCGCGAGCCAGCGGCCGAAGACGAAGCGGTCGAGCGGATTGAGGATCAGCCCCTTGGGCCCGCCCGCCGCGGCCGGAACGATGCGCACGTCCTCGGGCGAGAGGCCGCGTTCACGCAGGCGCTGGCGGGCCGTGCGGCCGGCATGGATGCGAAGGGCTTGCAGCTTCAAGGAAGACGCTTCGTGGGACGGGCCCGTCGCCGCGGCGACAGGCGGGCTCATGAACCCGGGAGGGACGGGCGGGGCATGACGGCGCAGGCCTCGCGGAGTGCGAAGCATACGCGAGCGAGACGCCCCTGCCACACGGGGCGAGGTCGCAACCGGCTCGAAGCTGGCTGCCCCACATAGTTCCGCATTGCAGAATTATCGGGAAACCGAGCCCCGGATTCAGGGGGCGGCCGTTTCCCCTGCATACATCCTGCCATTTGACAATTCCCCGGCACCGCACTGTTCCGAACCGTCGATTCTTGTTCTGCAGTGCGGAGCATGTCGTAACTTCAAGGACCGTCCGTGAAAGACGGAGCGCGCCTCGTCGCTGCACGAGAAGCCACCGTTGCTCGCAACGCTCCCGAGTGGAGGAGATGTATGAGAAAGATCCGCTTCAAGGCGCAGGGTGGTGCGCTGTTCGCAACGCTGGGACTGGCAACCGTCCTCGGCGCCTGCTCCGGTTCCCTTTCCGAGGAGTCTTCCGGGGGGCCGACGGATACGCGCGTCGGCGCCCAGGCGCAGAAGCCGCCCAAGGGGTCGGGCAGCGTGCCGGGGACGATCGCGGTGCTGTCCAGCCGCGCCGACCTGATCAGCGGCGGCGACGCGCTGGTCGAGATCCGGCTGGACCCGTCCGTCTCCCCCGACGCGGTGCGCGTCGAGCTCAACGGCAGCGACATCACCGCGGCCTTCGCGCGCCGCGAGGATGGCCGCTACCTCGGCCTCGTGCAGGGCATGGCGCTGGGCGGCAACGAGCTCGTCGCGCGCTGGCCCGGCGGCGGGCAGCGCATGACGCTCACCAACCACCCGATCGGCGGCCCGATCTTCTCCGGCCCCCAGATCCAGCCCTGGACCTGCCTCGGCACCGTGGACGACGCGCAGTGCAACCGCGCGCCGACGATCGCGTACCGGTACAAGTCCACCGCGGGCAGCGGCTTCCGGGCCTACGACCCGGCCAACCCGCCCGCCGACGTCGCGAGCACCACCACCGACGAGGGCAAGACGGTGCCCTTCATCGTCCGCGTGGAGACCGGCAACCTCAACCGCGACGAGTACCGCTTCGCGGTCCTGTGGGACCCGGCCAAGGCCTCCAGGCCGTGGACGCCGCCCGAGGGCTTCAACCGCAAGCTGGTGATCTACCACGGCGCGAGCTGCAACACCGACTACCAGACCGGCTCGGCGCCGGACGTGCTCGACGAGCAGGTGCTCGGCAAGGGCTACGCGACGATGTCGCACGCGCTCAACAACTCGGGCCACAACTGCAACCTGGTGGTGCAGGCCGAGGCGATGCTGATGACCAAGGAGCGCGTGGTCGAGACGCTCGGGGACCTGCGCTACACGATCGGCAGCGGCTGCTCGGGCGGTGCGCTGGCGCAGCAGTGGGTGGCCAACGCCTACCCGGGCCTGTACCAGGGCATCACCACCGGCTGCAGCTTCGCGGACTCCTGGACCTCGCGCGTGCAGTACAGCGACTACATGCTGATGCGCGCCTACTTCGAGGACCCGACGCGCTGGGGGCTGGGCGTGCTGTGGGACCCGCTGGCGATCGAGGCGGCGCTGGGCCATCCGAACCCGGCCAACCCGATCACCTTCACGACCGTGATCCCGGACAACAGCGACCCGACCCGCCCCTGCAACGGCGTGCCGCCCGAGCAGCTCTACCACCCGCAGAACAACCCGGGCGGCGTGCGCTGCAGCGCGTCCGACTACTGGATCAACATCATCGGCCGCCGCCCGGCCGAGCTGTGGACCGACGTCGAGCGCCAGCTGGGCTACGGCTTCGCAGGCGTGCCCTTCGACAACACCGGCGTGCAGTACGGCCTGCGCGGCCTGATCGACGGCCGGCTGACGCCGCAGCAGTTCATCGACCTCAACGTCAAGCTCGGCGGCTACGACATCGACCGCAACCCGATCGCCGCACGCTCGCAGGGCGACGTGTTCGCGATCGAGCGCATCGGCCGCAGCGGCGGCGCCAACATGGCCAACAACCTGCACGAGACCGCGATCATCGACCTGCGCGGCCCGGACCCCGGCGCCTTCCACGACGTCTACCGCACCTACGTGGTCCGCGCGCGGCTCGAGCGCGAGCACGGCCACGCCGACAACCAGGTGCTGTGGCGCGGCACGGTGCCGCTGTACGGCGACACGACCTTCGCCGACGAGTCGATCTACGCGATGAGCCGCTGGCTCGACGCGGTGGTCGCCGACACCAGCGACAAGCCGCTGGCGCGCAAGATCGTCGAGAACCGCCCGGCGGACGTGGCCGACCGCTGCACCGACGGCGCGGGCGTCGACATGCCGGCGAGCTACTGCGACGCGATCGTGACGAGCTACACGAGCCCCCGCATCGAGGCCGGCATGCCCTTCACCGACGACGTGCTGAAGTGCCAGCTCAAGCCGCTGCTGCGCTCGGACTACTACCCGGTGTTCTTCACGGACGCGCAGTGGAGCCGGCTCCAGCAGATCTTCCCGCTGGGGGTGTGCGACTACAGCAAGCCCGGCGTCGGTAAGCAGCTCACGGTGCCCTGGCTCAACTACCGCGCCGGCCCGGGCGGCGAGCCGCTCGGCACGCCGCCACAGTCCCGCCCGCTGTAAGCGCGGCCCGCGAGCCGATGACCCGCAGGCGCGAGCCTGCGGGCGCGGGGGCCGGCCGTGCCCGGGCCCTCGGCACCGCCCGCCCGTTTCGCGTATCGTGCGTCTGCCCGTGTCTCCCATCGATTCAATCTCAAGGAACATCGACAAGCATGGACAGAAGAAGCTTCCTGGGCACGACGTTCTTCGGCGCGACCGCCCTCGCGTTCACCTCGGCGTGGTCGCAGGCCACGCCGAACCTGGGCACCCCGACGCCCGCGGCGCCGGGGTTCCGGCGCATGAAGCTGGGCGCGATGGAGGTGATCGCGATCAACGACGGCGTGGTGCGCCGTCCGCTGGGCGAGGAGTTCGTCACCAACGCGCCCCTGGAGCAGGTCAAGGCGCTGCTGGCCTCGCAGGGCCTGCCGACGGACCACGTGGACGTGCCCTACACGCCCTTCCTGGTCGTGAGCGGCAACCGGCGCATCCTCTTCGACACGGGCTTCGCGGACAACGGCCCGCCGACCACCGGGCGCTTGCGCGCCAACATGGAGGCCGCCGGCTTCAAGCCCGAGGACGTGACGGACGTGGTGATCAGCCACTACCACGGCGACCACATCAACGGCCTGCGCGCGAAGGACGGGTCGCTGGTGTTCCCGCGCGCCAAGGT
Source organism: Caldimonas tepidiphila (assembly GCF_003569765.1). Lineage (GTDB taxonomy): Bacteria > Pseudomonadota > Gammaproteobacteria > Burkholderiales > Burkholderiaceae_C > Caldimonas > Caldimonas tepidiphila. The sequence goes on from NZ_QXMG01000061.1 coordinate 14,929, forward strand.
GCACGTGCCGGCGCCGGAGCACGCCTTCTGGATGGACGACGCGCGCATGGAGGCCGCGCCGCAGGCCGCGCGGGGCGCGTTCCAGAACGCGCGCCGGGTCATCGGCAGCCTCCCCGCGGAGCAGCTGGTGCGCTTCGAGCCGGGGGCCGAGATCGCGCCCGGCATCGTCGCCAGCGCCGCCTTCGGCCACACGCCGGGGATGTGCATCTTCAAGGTCACGTCCGAGGGCCGCGCCTTCCACTACGTGGCGGACGTGACCAACATCCCCACGCTCTTCGCGCGCAACCCGGACTGGGCCGTCGTCTTCGACATGGACCCGCACATGGCCCGCATGACGCGCCGCCGCGTGTTCGACAGCATGGTGAAGGAGCGCGCGCTCACCGGCGGATTCCACTTCCCCTTCCCGGCCTTCGGCACCATCGAGACGGCGGGCAGCGGCTACCAGTTCAAGCCCGCGGCCTGAATCGCGCTTCGTCCACGGGCAGGGGGCACCCATCGGGTGCCCTTTTCCGTTTCCGGCCCGTCACGGGAGTCGGGGAGCGCCTCGACGCGCGTCGAAGAAGGCGCGGCGATACGAGGACGGCGAGGTGCCGAACCGGGCGGCGAACTGCTGGCGCAGCGACAGTGACGTCCCGAAGCCCACCGCGGTCGCGATGTGCTCGATCGGCATGTCGGTGGTCTCGAGGAGCTGCTGCGCGCGCGCCAGGCGCTCGCCGGCCAGCCACTTGAGGACCGTCGTGCCGGTGGCCTCCCGGAAGCGCCGCGTGAAGGTGCGCCGGCTCATGTGCGCGGCGTCGGCCAGCACGTCGAGCGAGAGCGGTTCGGCCAGACGCTCGCGGGCCCACTCCAGCACGCCGGGCAGCCGGTTCTCGCTGGGCAGCTCGGGCACCGGCTGCTCGATGAACTGGGCCTGACCGCCCTGCCGGTGAGGCGGCGTCACCAGCAGCCTCGCGACCCGGTTGGCGACATCGGCGCCGTGGCGCTCGCGCACCAGGTTCAGGCAGCAGTCGATCGCGGCCACCGTCCCGGCGGAGGTGATGACGCCCCCGTCGTCGACATAGAGCACGTCGGGCCGGAAGTCGGCCTTCGGGAAGCGCCGGGCGAAGAGGTCCCGGCAGGCCCAGTGCGTGGTCGCCTGCCGGCCGTCGAGCAGGCCGGCATCCCCGAGCACGAAGGCGCCCAGGCACAGCCCCACCACCTGCGCGCCTCGCTCGTGCGCCCGCCGAAGCGCGTCGGTGAGCACCGCCGGAGCCGGGGTCTGCGGATCGTTCCACGCGGGCACGATGACCAGCTCGGCGTCGGCCATGGGGGCGAGGCCCTGCGGGACGTCGATCACGACGCCCTGCGAGCAGCGCACGAGGCCGGGAAGCGGTGCGCAGTACCTCACCTCGTAGGGCGGAAGACCGGCGGGAGCCGGCTCGACGCCGAGCACCAGGCCCGGCACCGAGAGGTGGAACAGGCTGACGCCCTCGAAGGCGACGACGGCGACTCGGACGGCTTGCATGGGCGGGAGAGCGGCAGCAGAAGAATGGCCCGATTCTATCGTTGCGTGTATTTCTGGCCAATGGTCAAGTGCACGCGGCCTTCGGAGAATTCCCGGACGCAGGAAACGGCGCGTCCCGCGCCCCGATCAACCCCCCTTTCTTCCGACCGACATGAACCTTCCCGACCTCATCCGCACCTCCCTCGCCGCGAGCTGCACGTCCTTCCTCGTCGCCTGCGGCACCCCGGGCGCCGGCGACCCGGCCGCATCCCCTGCAGGCGGCCAGACGGTTGCGGTCCAGCAGATCCGCAACGCCACCCTGAAGGTGGAATACGCCGGCACGACCTTCCTGATCGACCCGATGCTGGCGAGGAAGGGCGCCTACCCGGGGTTCGAGGGCACCTACAACAGCCACCTGCGCAACCCGCTGGTCGAGTTGCCGATGCCCGTCGAGGAGGCGATGAAGGCCGATGCCGTCATCGTCACCCACACCCACCTCGACCACTGGGACGAGGTCGCCCGGCAACGCCTGCCCAAGGACATGCCGGTCTTCGCGCAGAACGAGAAGGATGCGGCGGACATCCGCAAGGACGGCTTCACGAACGTGCGGGTCCTCGGCGAGAACACGGTGTTCAAGGGCACGCGCCTGAGCAAGACCGGCGGCCAGCACGGCGACGACAGGACGATGGCGGTTGCCGGCGAGCTGCTGGGCTCCGTCTCCGGGGTCGTCTTCCAGCGCCCTGGCCACAAGACCGTCTATGTGGCGGGCGACACCGTGTGGAACCGCCACGTCGAAGACGCGCTCAGGCAGTACAGGCCGGACGTGATCGTCCTCAACACCGGCTATGCGCGGATCCAGGGGCTGGAGGGCTCGATCATCATGGGCAAGGAGGACCTGGAGCGCGCTCATAGGGCCGCCCCGCAGGCCACGCTGATCGGCAGCCACATGGAAGCGGTCAACCACGGCATGCAGACGCGCAGGGAACTGCGCGACTTCATCGCCGAGAAGGGGATGGATCCGCAGCGCGTGCGGGTGCCGGCCGACGGCGAGACGCTCCGCTTCTAGGAAGCGGAGCGCGCCTGTCGCGGCGGGGCCGCTACAGCAGCCGTGCCAGCAAGGCGCCCTCGGCAGGCGCGCCCAGGGGCAGCCAGACCCGCACCGGGCTGCCCTGCGCCACCTGCACCGGCACGCCGTCGAGGCTGGTCATCTCGCCGACGGTGACGCGGCGGTTGCCGCCCGGGTGGATCACCTCCAGCGTGTCGCCCACGGCGAAGCGGTTCTTGGTCTCGACCTCGGCCCAGCCGTCGGACTCGCGCACCGAGCGCACCTCGCCGACGAACTGGCTGCGGCGCGCCTCGGAGCTGCCGCTCGCGTAGTTCTGGTAGTCCTGGCTCGGCCGGCGCTCCAGGAAGCCGGCGGTGTAGCCGCGGTTGGACAGGCCCTCGAGCTCGAGCAGCAAGGCCGGGTCGAAGGGGCGGCCCGCCACCGCGTCGTCGATGGCGCGGCGGTAGATCTGCGCGGTGCGCGCCACGTAGTAGCGGCTCTTGGTGCGGCCCTCGATCTTGAGCGAATCGACGCCGATCCTCGCCAGCCGCTCGACATGCTCGACCGCGCGCAGGTCCTTGCTGTTGAGGATGTAGGTGCCGTGCTCGTCCTCCATGACGGGCATGAACTGGCCGGGGCGCTCCTTTTCTTCAAGCAGGTAGACCCGATCGGCCAGCGGGTGGCGCGGGCTGCCGCCGCAGGCGGCGAAGGCGCTCTCGGCCTCAGCCTGCGCCTGCGCGAAATCGAAGTCGCCCTCCAGCCTGAGCGCCTGGACCTCGCCGCTGTCGGTCTCGTCGGTGGCGCCGTGGGTCTTGTAGTCCCAGCGGCAGGCGTTGGTGCAGGTGCCCTGGTTCGGGTCGCGCCGGTTGAAGTAGCCCGACAGCAGGCAGCGGCCCGAGTAGGCGATGCACAGCGCGCCGTGCACGAAGACTTCCAGCTCGATGTCGGGGCACTCGTTGCGGATCGCCTCGATCTCGTCGAGGCTCAGCTCGCGCGACAGGATGATGCGCGCCACGCCCACCTTCTGCCAGAACTTCACCGCGGCCCAGTTGACCGTGTTGGCCTGCACCGAGAGGTGGATCGGCACCTCGGGCCAGTCGCGCTCCATCCTCTCGCGCACCATCATGATCAGGCCCGGGTCGGCCATGATCAGCGCGTCGGGGCGCAGCGCGATCACCGGCTCGATGTCGCGCAGGTAGGTGCGCACCTTGTCGTTGTGCGGCAGCAGGTTGCTGGTGACGAAGAACTTGCGGCCGCGCGCATGGGCCTCGGCGATGCCTTGCCCGATCTGTTCCAAGCGGAACTCGTTGTTGCGCGCGCGCAGGCTGTAGCGCGGCTGGCCCGCATAGACGGCGTCGGCGCCGAAGTCGTAGGCCGCCCGCATCCGGTCCAGCGATCCGGCGGGCAGCAGCAATTCAGGGGATTTGAGCTTCACACCCCGGATTGTCCACTGCCGCCCGCTGCTGGCCGGGAGCCGCGAGTTGCCTCGAACGCCCGCCGCAGCGCGTGTGCCTGCCCGGAAGGGCGCGAAATGGCCGCGCCTTACGATGGGCGCCTCGCAATCCGCACCGGCCTGCCCCGAAGGCTACCGAAGTGTCCGAGCACGTCCACACCCCACCCATCGACTTCCAGCGCCTGCTGGCCCGCAGCTCCGAGGCGGTCGTGGTGCACGATGCCGAAGGCCGGATCCTTTTCTGGAACCGGGGCGCCGAGGAGCTCTACGGCCACGAGACCGGCGACGCGCTGGGCCGGCGCTGCGACGAGCTGCTGCGCACCGAGTTCCCGCTCCCGCAGGGACAGCTCGCCCGGGCACTGCAGGCCTCGGGCCGTTGGGCCGGCACCCTGGTCCGCCTCCATCGGGACGGACACCGGGTCGCGGTCAGGTCGGCCTGGACCTGCGACCCCGGCAGGCCGGAGGGCACAAGCGTGATCCTCGAGACGAGCAGCCGGCTCGACGGGCCGGGACGAGGCGTCGACGACTGGAGCCACGAGCGGCAAACGCTGGAATCGCTCATCCACGCGCTGCCGGTCGGCGTCGCACTGGTGGGGGCCGGCGGCGCGCTCGTGACGGCGAACGAGGCGGCGATGCGCCTCCACGGGGTCGCGTCGCGGGAGGAACTGGTGCCGCGGTTGCTGCCGCACGTCGAGCGGATCGACGCGCGGCTGCCCGCCGGCGGGCTTGCGGCACGGCAGGACCCCTTGTCGCCGGGGTGCGGGCCGGCGGCGACCGGCGATGAACCCGCCTGCGGGGACGGGGCCGCGAGCCGCGTGTCCTGCACCGTCGTTCCGCTTCCGGGAGGCTCGGGCGCCGAGCCGCTGTCCATGCTCCTGATGCAGGACCTCACCGAGTGCCGCAGGAGCGAGGAGGCCCTGAGGCAGGCCGACGAGAGGCTGCGGGAGAACCAGCGCCGGCTGGACGCCCTCCTCACCAACGCGAGCGTGGCAATCTTCATGATGGACGAGCGCTACCACTGCATCTACATGAACCCGGCGGCCGAGCAGCTGAGCGGCTACCGGCTGCACGAGATGGAGGGGCGCACGCTGCATGACGTGGTGCACCACACCCGGCCCGACGGCTCGCACATGCCCATCGAGGAATGCCCGATCGGCCGCGCCCTGCCCGGCAACGACCGCGCCCGGGGCGAGGAGGTCTTCGTCCACAAGGACGGCTCGTTCTACCCCGTGGCCTTCAACGCCGCGCCGATCCGCGACGAGCGCGGCACCATCCTCGGCACCATCCTCGAGGTGCGCGACATCCGCGAGGAAAAGCGCACGCTGGAGGCATTGCGCGAGGCGGACCGCGCCAAGGACGAGTTCATGGCGATGCTCGGCCACGAGCTGCGCAACCCCCTGTCCCCGATCGTGACCTGCCTGCAGCTGATGCGGCTGCGCGGCATGCAGGCGCGCGAGCTGGAGATCATCGCGCGCCAGGCGCAGCACCTCACCCGGCTCGTGGACGACCTGCTCGACGTGTCGCGGATCTCCCGCGGGCTGATCGAGCTGCGCACGGCGCGCCTGGAGGTGGCGGAGGCCATCGCGCGCAGCGTGGAGATCGCCCGCCCCGTGCTGGAACAGGGCGCGCACCGACTCGTGCTCGACGTGCCGGCCTGCGGGCTGCCGGTGGAGGGGGACGCCGACCGCCTGTCCCAGGTCGTCTCGAACCTGCTCGTCAACGCGGCGAAGTTCAGCCCCGAGCGCTCCACGGTGAGGCTCGGCGCCTGGGCGGAGGCGGACGACACGGTGCGCGTGAGCGTGAGGGACGAAGGCCAGGGCATCGCGCCGGACATGCTGGCGCGGATCTTCGAGGCCTTCGTGCAGGACGGGCGCGGCAAGGACCAGTCCCGCAGCGGCCTGGGCCTGGGTCTCGCGATCGCCCGCAACCTGGTGCGGCTGCACGGCGGCAGCATCGAGGCGCGCAGCGAGGGCATCGGCCGGGGCGCCGAGTTCCTGATCTCGCTCCCGCGTGCCGAGCCCGTCGCGCCGGCGCCCGCCGTCGAGACGCCGCCGGGGCCGCGCCCGGTGCTCAGCCGGCGGATCCTGGTGGTCGACGACAACCGCGACGCGGCCGAGACGCTCAGGCAGCTGCTGGAAGACAGCAGCCACCTCGTCCTCGCCGTGCACGATGCCGCCACGGCGCTGGAGCATGCGGGCGACTTCCGCCCCGATGTCGCCATCCTCGACATCGACCTGCCGGTGATGGACGGCCACGAGCTGGCGGCGAAGCTGCGGGAGCTCTTCCCCGGGCAGGACGGGCTGCGCCTCATCGCGCTCACCGGCTACGGGCTGCCGCGCGACCGCGAGCTCTCGGCCCGGGCCGGCTTCGACGTGCACCTGGTCAAGCCGCTCGACGTGGAGCGGCTGATGGAGGCGCTGGGCTGAATCCGGGGGGCAGGCCGCGGCCGGGCCGCGCGCCGCTACGGGTAGTTCGCCACCGTCTTCGGCCGCTCCGGTAGCGGGATGGACTCGCTCTCGCCGGGCACCGCGTCGAAGCGGCCCGCCTGCCAGTCGGCCTTGGCCTGCTCGATGCGCTCGCGCGAGCTCGACACGAAGTTCCACCAGACGTAGCGCGGGCCGTCCAGCGGCTCGCCGCCGAACAGCACCAGCCGCGCCGGTCCCGGGCCCGCGCCGAGCACGATCTCCCGGCCCGGCGCGAAGACCAGCAGGCGGCCGGACGCGAAGCGCTGCCCGCCCACCTCGACCTCGCCGGAGACGACGTAGGCCGCGCGCTCGGCCAGCTCGGCCGGCAGCGCGAGCCGCGCGCCGGGCGCGAGCGCCGCGTCCGCGTACAGCATCTCGGAGAAGGTCGGCACCGGCGAGCGCTCGCCCGCCCAGCCGCCGACGACCAGGCGCACGCGGGCGCCGCCGTCCTCCAGCAACGGCAGCTCGTCGCCGCCGTGGTGCGCGAAGGCGGGCGCAGCCTCCTCGTGCGCGGCCGGCAGCGCCACCCAGACCTGCACGCCCGCGAGGCGCGGGCCGTCGGCGCGCAGCGCCTCGGGCGTGCGCTCCGAGTGCACGATGCCGCGCCCGGCCGTCATCCAGTTCAGCTCGCCGGGGCGGATCGGCTGCAGGCTGCCCAGGCTGTCGCGGTGCAGGATCTCGCCGTCGAACAGGTAGGTGAGCGTCGCCAGCCCGATATGCGGGTGCGGCCGCACGTCGAGGCCCTGGCCCGGGCGCAGCACGACCGGCCCCATCTCGTCGAAGAACACGTAGGGGCCGACCATGCGGCGCTGCGCCGAGGGCAGCGCGCGCCGCACCGTGAAGCCGTCGCCAAGGTCGCTGCTGCGCGGCACGAGCAGCGCCTCGAGTTCGCGCGGGAGGTCCGTATCCATCGCGCTTCAGCCGAACAGCTTCGAGGCGATCGTCGTGACGTGGCGGCCCTGGAAGCGCGCCATGCCCAGCTCCTGCTCGCTCGGCATGCGCTCGCCCTGCCCGCCGGCGATGGTCGAGGCGCCGTAGGGGCTGCCGCCCTTGATCTCGTCGAGGCCCATCTGTGACTGCTCGCTGTACGGCAGGCCGACCACGATCATGCCGTGGTGCAGCAGCGTCGGGTGGAAGGTCAGGATCGTGCTCTCCTGGCCGCCGTGCTGCGTCGCGCTGGACGTGAAGACGCTGCCGACCTTGCCGATCAGCGCGCCGCTCGCCCACATCCCGCCGGTCTGGTCGAGGAAGTTGCGCATCTGCGCGGCCATGTTGCCGAAACGCGTCGGCGTGCCGAAGATGATCGCGTCGTAGTGCACCAGATCCCCCGGCAGCGCGACGGGCGCGCCCTGGTCCACCTTCGCCCCGGACTTGCGCAGCACGTCGTCGGGCACCAGCTCGGGCACCCGCTTGAGGTCGACCTGCGCGCCGGCCACCTCGCGCGCGCCCTCGGCGACCGCCTGCGCCATGCGCTCGGTGTGACCGTAGGTGCTGTAGTAGAGGACCAGGACTTTCGCCATCGTGCATCTCCCTTGTCGAGAAAGGTTGGAGGCGGTGTCGCCCGACACCGGCCGCATTCGCCCCGGGAAGCGAACGACGTGCCCGGTGGTGGCGTCGCGGCGCGGGGCCAGCCCTCGGCGGCTCAGCCCGCCGTCCCCGGCCGCACCCCGCGCCCGCTGGCGACCTCCGCCCGGTAGGCGGACGGCGACTGCCCGGCGAGGCGGGCGAAGAAGCGGCTGAAGTAGCCGGGATCGTCGAAGCCCAGCTCCAGCGCGATCTCGGCCACCGGCGCCTCGGTGTAGGCGAGCAGCCGGCGCGCCTCGACGTGCATGCGCTCGTGCATCAGCTCGAGCGCCGAGCGCCCGGCCACCGAGCGGCAGGCGCGGCTGAGGTGGTCGGCGGTGACCTGCAGCGCGCCGGCGTAGAAGGACACGGGCCGGTGCTGGCGGTAGTGCAGCTCCAGCAGCGAGCGGTAGCGCTGCACCAGCGTGTCGCGCAGCGCCTGGCGGTGCTCGTCGGCGCGCGGCTCGCCCGCATGCCGCAGGAACCACAGCGCCAGCAGCACCGCCTGCGCCTGCAGCGCCTCCACCCGCCCGGGCCGCGCCAGCTCGAACTCGCGCGCGAGCTGCACGAACAGCTCGACCCCCTCGGACATGTCCGCGCCGATCTGCTCGCCGCCCAGCAGGAAGCCCGACGCGAGCCGCGCCGCGAATTCCGGCACCCCGCCGAGCGCCGACTGCAGCAGCGCCGAGGGCAGCGTGAGCTGGTGGCCCGCGCAGGCCGGCTCGAACACGAAGCCGTGCACCGTGCCGGGCGCGATCAGCAGCGCCGCCGGCGCGCGCAGCTCGTGCTGCACCCCGTCGATCGTCGCCAGCGCCGCGCCGCGCTCGACGAGCTGCAGCTGGTGCAGCCCCTCGTGCCGGTGCGCCGGGATGTGCCACTGGTGCAGCCGGCCGCGCACGTCGATCGACTCGTAGTGCAGGCAGTCGTCCGGCCGGGAATGGCGCACCTCGCGGAACGGGATGGCGAGCGGAGCAACAGGTTTCATGAGCTGGATCAAAGCGCGACGGGTGCCGGAAATCTACCGGCGCACGCCCGATTCGTCCATGTGCATCGGCCCCAGGGACTCCTACAGTCCCCCTCATCGCGGCAACGCCGCCGCCAGACAGGAGACACCCCCATGACGAACGAGCCCCGCGCCGCGAAGGAGCGCGCCCCATGCTGAGACTCAACGGAGCCCAGGCGCTCGTGCACGCGCTGCGCACCGAGAACGTGCGACACGTGTTCGGCGTCGTGGGCGGCAAGCTCGCGCCGCTGCTGCACGCGATCTCGAGGGAGCCGGGCCTGCGCTACAGCGGCGTGCGCCACGAGGCCGCGGGGCCGCTGATGGCCGCGGCCGTGCACGCCAGCTCGGGCCAGGTCGCGGTCGCGCTCGGCGAGATGGGCCCGGGCAGCCTGAACCTCGCCGCCGGCGTCGGCACCGCGCTGAACAACAACCTGCCGCTGCTGCTGGTGACGACGAACCAGCACCGCGCGGCGGCCTATCCGGCCAGCGGCATGTTCATGGACCTCGACACGCAGGCGGTGCTCAGGCCGCTGGTGAAGTGGAACGCGGTCGTGCACGACCCGCGCCGCATGCCGGAGCTGGTGCGGCGCGCCTTCCGCGAGGCGCTGTCGGGCCGCCCCGGCCCGGTGCACCTCGACATCCCGCAGGACGTGCTGGCCGCGAGCGCCGACTTCGCCGACGACGAGTTCGAGCTGCCGGCTGCGCGCTACCGCGCCACCGTCGGGCCGCGCCCCGCGGCCGAGTCGGTCGAGGCGGCGGCCGCGCTGCTGCGCACGGCACGCCGGCCGCTGCTGGTGGCCGGCGGCGGCGTCGTGGCCAGCGGCGCGGCGGCGCAGGTGCAAGCCCTTGCCGAGCGGCTCGGCGCCCCGGTCGTGCCCACGCAGATGGCGCTCGGCGTGGTGCCGAGCACGAGCCCGCACTTCATCGGCCACGGCGGGCTGATCGGCGGCGACGCGGTGATCGCGGCCTTCGAGCAGGCCGACGCGATCGTCGCCGTCGGCTGCCGCTTCTCCTCGTGGATGTGGGACGAGCGCGGCCCCTTCGCGCGCCGGCATCACAAGCTCATCAGCATCAACACCGACCCCTCGGCGCTCGGCCAGCCGGCAGTGCACGAGGTCGCGATGCAGGCGGACGCGCGCCTCGCGCTCGACGACCTGCTCGCCGCGCTCGGCGCCGGGCCCGAGTCGGCAGCGGAGGCCGACTGGCTGCCGGGCCTGCGGTCGGTGCGTGAACGCTACGAGGCCCGGCTCCAGGCCCTGGCGCGCGAGGAGGCGGAGGTGATGCACCCGGCCGCGCTCGCGCGCGCCGTCGCGGCGGCGATGCCCGCCGACGCGCTCGCGGTCTACGACGGCGGCCACACCACCTTCTGGAGCAACGACTTCACGCCGGTGGCCGACGTGCGCACGCGCTTCCACGATCCCGGCATGAGCCAGCTCGGCTTCGGCCTGCCCTACGCGATCGCGCTGCAGCTGCTGCACCCGGGGCGGCCCGTGTTCAACCTCACCGGCGACGGCGCCTTCGGCTTCACGCTGCAGGAGCTCGACACGGCGCGGCGCCTGAAGCTGCCGGTAGTGACCGTCGTGCACAACAACGCCGCCTGGGGCGTGATCCGCGCCGGCCAGCGCGCCGCGCTCGACTTCGAGTTCGGCACCTCGCTGGAGGACACCGACTACGCGGCGATCGCGCGCGGCTTCGGCTGCCACGGCGAGACCGTGACGCAGCCGCACGAGGTGGCGCCGGCGCTCGCCCGGGCACTGGCCTCGGGCCTGCCCGCGGTGCTCGACTGCCGCACGCGCTTCGAGCCCCATCCCGCGATGCCGGCCTTCGGCCGCATGAACCGCTTCGGCTTCGAGGGACTCACGAGAACGTCCCCGGCTTCCCTTCCCCCCCAAGGAGACATCAAGCGATGAACGAGATCCGCATGCTGATCGGCGGCGAGCGCAGCGCCGCCGCCACGGGCGCCACCTTCGAGCGCCGCAATCCGCTCGACGGCAGCGTCGCCACGCGCGCCCCCGCGGCCTCTGCCGCCGACGCGCGGCGCGCGGTCGATGCCGCCGCGCAGGCCTTCCCGGCCTGGTCGGCGCTCGGCCCGGCCGAACGCCGCGCGCTGCTGCTGAAGGCGGCCGCGGCGCTGGAAGCCCGCACGCCCGGCTTCGTCGCCGCGATGGCTGCCGAGACCGGCGCCGCCGGCCCCTGGGCGGGCTTCAACGTGCATCTCGCCGCCGGCATGCTGCAGGAGGCCGCCGCGATCACGACGCAGATCGGCGGCGAGGTGATCCCGTCGAACGTGCCCGGCAGCCTCGCGATGGGGCTGCGCGTGCCGGCCGGCGTCGTGCTCGGCATCGCGCCGTGGAACGCGCCGGTGATCCTCGGCGTGCGCGCCGTCGCGACGCCGCTGGCCTGCGGCAACACCGTGGTGCTCAAGGGCTCGGAGCTGTGCCCCGCGACGCACGGCCTGATCGGCGAGGCGCTGCAGGAGGCCGGCCTGCCGCCCGGCGTGGTGAACTTCGTCACCAACGCGCCCGAGCACGCGGCCGAGGTGGTCGAGGCGATGGTCGCGCACCCGGCGGTGCGGCGCGTGAACTTCACCGGCTCGACGCGCGTGGGCCGGCTCATCGCGCAGACCTGCGCGAAGTACCTCAAGCCCGCGGTGCTCGAGCTCGGCGGCAAGGCGCCGCTGGTGGTGCTCGACGACGCCGACCTCGACGCGGCGGTCGACGCCGCGGCCTTCGGCGCCTTCGCGAACTCGGGCCAGATCTGCATGTCGACCGAGCGCATCGTCGTCGACGCCTCGGTCGCCGACGCCTTCGTCGAGAAGCTCGCCGCCAAGGCGCGGCGCCTGCCGCTCGGCGACCCGCGCCAGGGCCCGGTCGTGCTCGGCTCCGTGATCGACATGGCCACCGTCGAGCGCTGCAACGCGCTGATCGACGACGCGCTCGCCAAGGGCGCGCGGCTCGTGTGCGGCGGCCGCGCCGACAGCACGCTGATGCCCGCGACGCTGCTCGACGGCGTGACGCCCGCCATGGCGATCTACCACGAGGAGAGCTTCGGCCCGGTCAAGCCGATCGTGCGCGTCACCGGCGTCGACGAGGCGGTGCAGGTCGCGAACGACAACGCCTACGGGCTGTCGGCCGCGGTGTTCGGCCGCGACATCGCGCGGGCCTGGGAGGTGGCGCGGCGCATCGAGTCGGGCATCTGCCACGTCAACGGACCGACGGTGCACGACGAGGCGCAGATGCCCTTCGGCGGCGTGAAGGACTCGGGCTGGGGGCGCTTCGGCGGCCGCGCGGGCATCGAGGCCTTCACCGAGCTGCGCTGGCTCACGGTGCAGACGACGCCGCGGCACTACCCGTTCTGAGCTTCACGGGGCACGAGACCCCGCCCCCGCGACACCGAGACGACAGGCGGCAGACGAGACCGCCTGCCCTGCGGGCACGCCGTGCCCGCAGGGCCCCCTTCAAGGAGACAAGCCATGTTCCATCGCCGCCACTTCCTCTCCGGCGCCGCCGCGCTGTCGGCCGCCGCGCTGCTGCCGCGCGCCTTCGCGCAGGGCCCGGGCCAGACGGTCATCTGGTCGGGCTTCCCGGCCGGCGGCCTGGGCGACCAGGTCACGCGCCCGCTGCTCGACCGGCTCAAGGGCCGCTACCCCGGCACCGTGCTGCTCGACAGCAAGCCCGGCGCCGGCGGGCGCATCGCGGCCGAGTTCGTCAAGCGCGCGACGCCCGACGGCACGACGCTGCTGCAGGTGCCCTCCTCGCCGATCACGCTGTACCCGAGCCTGTACCGCAAGCTGCCCTACGAGCCGCTGAAGGACTTCATCCCCGTCACGCCGCTGTGCGCCTACACCTTCTCGCTCACCGCGGGCCCCGGCCTGCCGGCCGAGGTGAGGACCGTGGCGGACCTCGTGAAGTGGGCCAGGGCGAACCCCGGGAGCGCGCACTACGGCATTCCCGCGGCCGGCTCGGTGCCGCACTTCGCCGCGATGATGTTCGCGCAGGGCGCGGGCCTGAAGATGAGCAGCGTGCCCTACAAGGGCGGCGCGCCGCTGCTGACGGACCTGATGGGCGGCCAGGTGCCGGTGGCCTTCAACGTGGTCAGCGAGGTGCTGCCGCACGTGCGCTCGGGACGGCTGCGCTCGCTGGCCGTCGCCAGCCCGCAGCGCTGGGCGGCGCTGCCGGAAACGCCGACGCTGACCGAGCTCGGCTTCAAGGACCTCTCGCTCGTCGAGTACCTCGGCTGGTACGCGCCAGCGAAGACCCCGATGGAGACGGTGCGCCGGCTCAACGCCGCGGTGCAGGAGTCGCTGCAGACGCCCGAGATGCAGGAGGTGTTCACGCGCAATGGCCTGCTGGCGCTGCGCGAGAGCCCCGAAGCCTTCGCCGCGCGGGTGCGGCAGGACATCGAGCGCTGGGGGCCGATCGTGAAGGCCACCGGCTTCTCGCCCGACGAGTAAGTCCCGCGGCCCCTGCGCACCGCGCCCGCGATCCCCGTCGCGCGCGAGGACCGACGCACGCCCGCGCCCCTCCCCTTGCCCCCTGAACCGGCTCGTCCCGCGACAGCCGGAACGGCCTTCCCTTGCCTGGAGACAATCAAGATGAAAAGAACCACGATCGCGCTTGCGGCCTTCGCCGCCTTCGCGGCCACCGCAACCGCTCAGCCCTCGGTCACGATCTACGGGAAGATCGACATGGGCGTCCAGAAATCGAATGGCGGCACGGCGGCGCTCGCCGGCGCCACCACGGGCGGCGGCCCCAACGCCGCCTTCGACGAGCCTCATCTCACGCAGGGCGCCAGCTCCCGCCTCGGCTTCCGGGGCACCGAGGACCTCGGCGGCGGCCTGTCCGCCAACTTCAACCTCGAGCACCGTTTCCTGCCCAACGACGGCACCCTCCAGGCAGCGAACTTCTGGCAGCAGTCCTGGGTGAGTCTCGCCGGCGGCTTCGGCGAGCTGAGGCTCGGCCGGGACTTCTCCCCGGCCTTCTCCATCGCCGCGTCCAGCGACCCCTTCGGCTACGAGACGGTCGGCCAGGCCGGCCCGCTGCACACGCTGATGGGCATCATCACCTCGCGCTGGAACAACAACCTCTCCTACAGGACCCGCAGCTTCGCCGGCCTGAGCGGAGCCGTGGCGATCGCGCCGCGCGGGACCGCGGGCCAGGAGCACGCGGTCGGAGCGAACCTGCGCTACCAGCAGGGACGGCTGGCCCTCGGCTTCGGCTACGACAACTCCGGTCATCAGACCGCTGCGGCCCTCGGTGCGACCGAAACGCGCTCCTACCTCCTGAGCGCGATCCACGACTTCGGCGTCGTCCGCCCGATGTTCCTCTACGGCAAGGGGACGGCCTACAACGCCGCGGGCGCGGAAGTCCAGAGCCGCTCCAACGTCCAGATCGGCGCCACCGCTCCGCTCGGCGGCGGCGACGTGAAGTTCGTGCTCGCGCAGCGGGACAACGACACGAACGACACCCGCATCCGGAAGCTCGGCCTGGGCTACCACTACTCGCTGTCCAAGCGGACCAAGGCGTATGCGGACATCGGTTCGGCCAGCGAGACCCGGCAGACCCGCCGCACGGCCCTCGACCTCGGGCTGCAGCACAACTTCTGAGCCGGTCTCCCTCTCCGAGCCGGGAACGGCGAGCCGCTCAGGTGCCGCAGAAGGTCTGGTAGCCGGCCGTCAGCGCGGCCGGCGCGGGCTCGGCGTAGCGCTCGTGCCCGGGCACCTCCTCCCAGGGCCGGCGCAGCGCCGCGAGCAGCCGCTCGAAGGGCTCTAGATCCTCGTCCTCGGTCGCCGCGGCGAGCGCCTCCTCGACGCGGTGGTTGCGCGGGATCACCCACGGGTTGACGCGCCGCATGCGCGCGGCCCGCTCCCCGCCCGCCGGCGACGCACCGTCCTCGGCCTCGCAGCGCGCGCGCCAGCGGGCGAGCCAGGCGTCCGGGTCCTGCGGCGCGTCGAACAGCGCACGCAGCGGCTGCTCGTTCCCCTCGGCCGCATCGGCCAGCCGCCGCCAGGCGAGCGTGAAGTCGATGCCGTGCCCATGCAGCAGCTTGAGCCAGTCCTCGGCCAGTGCCCGGTCGGCCTCCTCGTCCCCGGTCGCGGCACTCGCGAGGCCGAGCTTGGCGCGCTGGCCCTCGAGCAGCGCCGCGGCGTACCAGGCGGGGTACGCGTCGATCACCTCGGTGGCGTGCGCGACGGCGCGGGCCGCGGCCGGCTCGCCGTCGTCCTCGGCGATCAGCGGCAGCAGCGTCTCGGCCAGCCGCGCGAGGTTCCAGCGCGCGATCAGCGGCTGGTTGCCCCAGGCGTAGCGCCCGCCGTGGTCGATCGAGCTGAAGACCGCCTGCGGGTCGAAGGCCTCCATGAAGGCGCAGGGCCCGTAGTCGATCGTCTCGCCGGAGATCGTCATGTTGTCGGTGTTCATCACGCCGTGGATGAAGCCGACGTTCATCCACTGCGCGATCAGCGCCGCCTGCCGCTCGGCCACGCGGCGCAGCAGCGCGAGGTAGCGGTCCGGCGTGCCGGCGAGGTCCGGGTCGTGGCGCGCGATCGCGTAGTCGGCGAGCTGGCGCAGCCGCTCGAGGTCGTTGCGCGCCGCGAAGAACTGGAAGGTGCCCACCCGCAGGTGGCTCGCGGCCACGCGCGTGAGCACCGCGCCGGGCAACGGCCGCTCGCGGTAGACCGCCTCGCCGGTGGCCGCAACGGCGAGCGCCCGCGTCGTCGGGATGCCGAGCGCGTGCATGGCCTCGCCGATCAGCACCTCGCGCAGCATCGGCCCGATCGCGGCCTTGCCGTCGCCGCCGCGCGAGAAGGGCGTGCGCCCCGAGCCCTTGAACGCGATGTCGCGCCGCCGCCCCTGCCGGTCGATCACCTCGCCGAGCAGCAGCGCGCGGCCGTCGCCGAGCTGCGGCGAGAAGCCGCCGAACTGGTGGCCGGCGTAGGCCTGCGCCAGCGGCTCGGCGCCCTCGGGGACGGTGTTGCCGGCGAAGACGGCTGCGCCTTCCGGCCCGTCGAGCGCGGCGGCATCAAGCCCGAGCTCGTCGGCCAGCTCGCGATTGAAAAACAGCAGCTGCGGCGACGGCACCGCGGCCGGCTGCCAGCGCACGTAGAAGCCCGGCAGCTCGCGGGCATAGCTGTTGTCGAAGCGGAAGGTGACAGGGGCAGGCATGGGACTCGGCCGGTCAAAGGCCCAGTGTGACCGCTGGGGGCCGCATCTGCCGGCGCCCGGCTCGAAACACGGGGAGGCGCGCGTGGGATTCGCGGACCGGGCGGCGGTCGGCGCCGCATCCGGGCCCGCACCGCTACCAGGTCTCCGGGGAGCCGAAGCGCGCGAAGAACTCCTCGACGAAGCGCGGCGAGCCGCTCAGGGTCAGCGTCACCGAGTGCCACTGCCCGTCCTCCACGCTCACCTGGAGATCGTGGTCCCAGTCCATCCCCTCCTCGACGGGACCGTGCGTGTCGGGGAAGCGCTGCCGGGCCCAGTCCAGCACCTGCTGCGCCTCGGCCAGGACCTCGGCCTGGTGCTCCGCGGAGGTGGAGGCCAGGGCCTCGAGGGTGGTGACGCCGTCGGCGCCTTCGCTGAGGTCGAAAGTCAGGTAACGCACGGGCAGATGGGCAGGACGGATGACAGGACCGGATTCTGCGCGCTTGTGGAACCGTCCGCCGGAAGCCAACACCTGCCGGCGCCGCCCGCTGCTTCGGCGATGCGCCGGGCGGGACGTCAGGGCTGGTCGCAGCGCTGTGAAGAGCTCTCGGCGGCCGGAGCAGCGCTGCGGCGGATGCCGGCCTGCTGCCGGGCGCACGGCTTGCACGCGCCTGTCACGTCCTCGTCACATGCGAGTCCGACACTGCGACGACCACGCCTGCTTCAAATGCAGGCAAGTCTTTCCGTTTTCCGGTGGCATTGAATCGGAACCGATTCAGCGCCGTGCGCGGCGAATCCTCGGGCCCATCGCGCAGGGCCCCGCAAATCATCGGGAAAACCCGGATCCCGCGGCATGAAAAAGGCCGGATTCGCTCGGCTCGCTGAATTCTCGGGCATGCCCGCCTGCCTGATCTGGTCGCCCCGCATATCGGCGGTTTCCATCCCGGCATCCTCGTCTGATATTCGGAACAAGGAGGAGGGCCTTCCGCCGGCCCCATAGGACGGCCTGAATCAGCGCCAGGAGAACGATTCGACATTTGCCGCCATTCTCCCTTGGCGGCCCGGAACGATCCGTGCCCGGGGATTATTCCCGGCAGATGCGGATTTCGCGTCCCAATAGAAATTTCCCCGCGCTCCGGTCCGGACCGGCTTGTCATTTGTTTTCAGGAGACCCGAGGAATGCAAAGCCTGGCCGCCCCGTCTTCGAGATCCAAGTCCCCCTTGCCCGCGATCGGGCTGACGCTGGCCGCATCGGCGGCGCTGCTGGGCTTGGTGGTAGCGCTTCATCTCGGGGGCGGCATCCCGATCGCGGACCTGATACGAGACCCGGCGGCGATCACCCAAACGCCGCCCTACACCGGACTGCTTTCCCAGGTGGGGCTCTTCCTCTGGGCCGCGACGGCGGCAATCTGCCTGTTCTGTGCAGGAGTCGCGTCCCGCGATCCTGCGGATGCCGCCATGGCCAGCTTCTTCCGGGCCTCCGCGGCCTTGACACTGATGCTCGGCCTCGACGACGCCTTCCTGCTGCACGAGGACCTCCTTCCCCGCATCGGCATTCCCGAAAAGGGGGTGCTGCTGGCTTATGCGGTGCTGACCGCGCTCTACCTGCTCGGTTTCCTGCGGACGATTCTGGCGCGGACCGGGTACGAACTGCTGGCGATGGCCTTGTTCTTCTTCGCCGCCTCGGTCGTGCTGGACGTGCTCAACCCGCCCTCGATCCCCTACCTTGCGGAGGACGCCGCCAAGATCGCGGGGATCGTGAGTTGGCTGGCGTACTTCTCCCGCACGGCGGCAGGGACGCTTCGCATGGACATCACCGCGCCTCAGCCCGGGCAGGCCCGACACTCCACGGCGCGAACCACAGGCGGGCTGGCGGGCGGGACGGTGGCGTTCAAGTCCGGCAAGGCGCCGCTGCCGTCCTCGCGCCGTGAAGGCGACTAGACCCCGAGCGGGACGCTCTCCGCCCCCCAGGGTGAACAGTCCCCCTTGCGGTCGTCCCGCAGCCCCCTTCCTCGGACGGCTTCCCGCAAGCTACGCTCGGGCCTGTCCCCGCGTCGAACCGCGGCCGCTCCGACCGCCACCGCTCCCGCCATGCACAGACTCCTCGCCCTCCCTCTCGCCGCCGCCCTGCTCGCCGCCTGCGGCGGCGGCAGCGAGGGCACCCGCGTGCCCTTCGTCACGATCGTCCACACGCAGCACTCGCAGGTGCCGTCGCGCGAGGAGCTCGTCCTGCGCGGCAACGCCGAGCTGAACGAGCTCTGGGGACGCATCTCCGTGGACGGCGCGCCCCTGCCCTCGATCGACTTCTCCACCACCCAGATCGTCGGCGTGTTCCTCGGCACGCGTCCCAACGGCTGCCACCACGTGTCGATCTCCCGCATCACCCGCACGACGGAGCGCCTCGTGGTCCGCTACAGGGAGACGGTTCCGGGGCCGGGCGACATCTGCACCCAGGCCCTGGTGACGCCCGCGCACCTGGTGGCGCTGGCGAGGACGACGCTGCCGGTCGAGTTCGCGGCCGAGTGAGCGGCCCCTTCCGACCGGTCTCGGGCTTGTCGACTGCCCTGCCGGCTCGTGTGCAGCGCCGAACGCCTCGCGCACCCGCTCCCGCCACGCCAAGCGCAACGGCGAGCGGGCGTCCTCCGGGATGGCCTGCGTCGGGAGATGGCGAACGAAATGCCCGCAGCAGGAGAAGGGCAGCGACCGGGAGCAGCGCATCACGAGCGGGCCGGCGCCCGCGGCGAAATCTGTCGTATACTCGCGGCCCCTGATCGCAAAGATCCATGGGGCTATAGCTCAGCTGGGAGAGCGCTTGCATGGCATGCAAGAGGTCGGCGGTTCGATCCCGCCTAGCTCCACCAAAGTGTTCCTAAGGCCTTGTTTTACAAGGCCTTTTCTTTTTTCGGCCGGTCACTTCGACGAAATGTCCAACTTTTTGTCCAAGTTCGATCCAACATGGCCC
>NZ_QXMG01000062.1 GCF_003569765.1 Caldimonas tepidiphila
CCCAGCACGATGTGCCGGTCGCTCTGGGCGCGCAGCAGCGCGGGGAAGGCGAGCGCGGCGCCACCGGCGGCTGCGCCCTTCAGGAGGCGGCGGCGGTCGAACAGCGAGTCGGTCATGGGTACTACTACTTTCCGGGGAGGATCAGTCGGGCGATCGACGGGAAGACGGCGGGCTCGGCCTGCATCTCGAGCCCATGCCAGCAGCCGCCCCCGGGGCACTGTCCGGCCAGTCCATGCCTTCCCGCCCGCCCGTGGAAGAATGCGCAGGCGATCAAACCGGGGCGCGGAGTATGGACAGGACTGGGGGGCGGGATTCTGCGGTTTTCCACATCACGCGTGCGGTATGCCCGCATGACTGTCCGGACACCTGCGCGATGCAGGTGCGGGTGGAGCACGGCCGCGCGGTGCGCGTGCAGGGCGACCCGGACCATCCGAGCACGCAGGGCGTGCTGTGCACCAAGGTGTCGCGCTATCCGGAGCGCACCTATCACGCCGAGCGGGTGCTGCGGCCGCTCAGGCGCTTCGGCCCGAAGGGGACGGGGCGCTTCGAGCCGGTCGGCTGGGACGAGGCGCTCGACGACATCGCCGCGCGGCTGAAGGCGATCGCCGCACGCGAGCCCGAGGCGATCCTACCCTACAGCTATGCCGGCACGATGGGGCTGGTGCAGGGCGAGAGCATGTCGGCGCGCTTCTTCCACCGGCTCGGCGCGTCGCGGCTCGACCGCACCATCTGCGCCAGCGCCGGCGGCGCCGGACTGGCCGCGACCTATGGCGGCAAGGTCGGCATGCATGTCGAGGCCTTCGCGCGCAGCCGGCTGATCCTGATCTGGGGCAGCAACCCGATCGCGTCGAACCTGCATTTCTGGCGCATCGCGCAGCAGGCCAAGCGCGACGGCGCGCGGCTCGTCTGCATCGACCCGCGCCGCAGCGAGACCGCCGAGAAGTGCCACGAGCACCTGCAGCTGCTGCCCGGCACCGACGGCGCGCTGGCGCTCGGCCTGATGCACGAGCTGATCGCGCTCGACGCGCTCGATCACGACTACCTCGCGCGCCACACGAGCGGCTGGGAGCTGCTGCGCGAGCGCGCGTTGCAGTGGCCGCCCGAGCGCGCCGCGGCCGTCTGCGGGCTCGAGGTCGCGGCGGTGCGCGCGCTGGCGCGCGAGTTCGCGTCGACGCGGCCCGCGGCGATCCGGCTCAACTACGGCATGCAGCGCGTGCGCGGCGGCGGCAGCGCGGTGCGGCTGATCGCCGCGCTGCCCTGCCTGAGCGGCGCCTGGCGCGACGAGGGCGGCGGCCTGCTGCTGTCGAGCTCGGGCTGGTTCCCGGTCGACCACGCCGCGCTGCAGCGCCCCGAGCTGCTCGCCGGCCGGCAGCCGCGCACGATCAACATGAGCACGATCGGCGACGCGCTGCTGCACGAGGGCGGCCCCGGCTTCGGCCCGAGGATCGAGGCGCTGGTGGTCTACAACAGCAACCCGGTGGCGGTCGCCCCCGAGTCGGGGCGCGTGGTGCGCGGCTTCGCGCGCGAGGACCTGTTCACCGTGGTGCTCGAGCACTTCCTGACCGACACCGCCGACCATGCCGACTACGTGCTGCCGGCCACCACGCAGCTCGAGCACCTGGACGTGCACGCGAGCTACGGCCACACCAGCGCGCTGCTCAACGAGCCGGCGATTGCGCCGCTCGGCGAGGCGCGCAGCAACACCGACATCTTCCGCGCGCTCAGCGCGCGCATGGGCTTCGACGAGCCCTGCTTCGCCGAGAGCGACGAGCAGATCGCCGCGCAGGCGTTCTCGCGCGACGTGACGCTCGAGCGCTTGCGCGAGCGCGGCTGGGTGCAGTTGCCGCTGCCGCGCGCGCCCTTCGCCGCCGGCGGCTTCCCGACCCCCGACGGCCGTGCGCGGCTGGCCGCGCCCGGCGACGTGCCGGACTGGCTGCCGAACCACGAGTCGGCCGCGTCGGCCCCGGCGCTCGCGGCGCGCTACCCGCTCGCGATGATCTCGCCGCCGGCGCGCAACTTCCTCAACTCGAGCTTCGTCAACGTCAGGAGCCTGCGCGACATCGAGGGCGAGCCGCTGCTCGAGATCCATCCCGACGATGCCGTGCCGCGCGGCATCGCCGACGGCGCGCTGGTGCGCGTGTTCAACGAGCGCGGCGAGTACCACTGCGTCGCGCGCGTCGGCGGGCGCGCCCGCCCGGGCGTCGTCAACGGTCTCGGCATCTGGTGGCGCAAGCTCGGCGTGCGCGGCACCAACGTCAACGAGCTGACGCACCAGCGGCTCACCGACCTCGGGCGGGCGCCGTGCTTCTACGACGTGCTGGTGGAGGTGGAATGCGCATGAGGCGACTGAGGCTGAACCTGCGCGGTCCCGGCCGGCGGGCCGGGACCGCGGCGCTGCTGCTGGCGGCGCTGGCGGGGCTGGCGGGGCTGGCCGGTTGCGCCAGCGTCGGCTACCTCGCGCATTCGGTGCACGGCCATGTCAGCCTGCTGCGCCAGGCGCGGCCGGTGCCCGAGTGGCTCGGCGACGCGTCGACGCCCGAGCCGCTGCGCCAGCGCCTCGCGTTGAGCCAGCGCATGCGCGATTACGCGGTGAGCGAGCTGAAGCTGCCCGACAACGCCAGCTACCGGCGCTATGCCGAGCTCGGCCGGCCGGCTGCGGTGTGGAACGTGGTCGCGGCGCCCGAGCTGGAGCTGAAGCTGCGCACCTGGTGCTTCCCGGTGGTCGGCTGCGTCGGCTACCGTGGCTACTACGACCGGGCGCGGGCCGAGGCCGAGGCCGAGTCGCTGCGCGCGCAGGGCTACGAGGCGCTGGTCTACGGCGTGCCCGCCTACTCGACGCTCGGCCGGCTCGACTGGCTTGGTGGCGACCCGCTGCTCAACACCTTCATCAACTATCCGGAAGGCGAGCTCGCGCGCATGATCTTCCACGAGCTGTCGCACCAGGTCGCCTATGCGGCCGGCGACACCGTGTTCAACGAGTCCTTCGCCACCGCGGTCGAGCGCATCGGCGGCGAGCGCTGGCTGCGCGAGCACGGCTCGCCCGAGGCGCGTGCCGAGTACGCGAAGTTCGACCGGCGCCGGCGCGAGTTCCAGGCGCTGGTGCTCGACTACCGCGGCCGGCTCGAAGCGCTCTACCGCAGCGAGCTCCCGCCCGAGGGGAAGCGCGCGCGCAAGGCGGAGCTCTTCGCGCAGCTGCGCGAGGAGCACCAGCGCCTCAAGCGCGAGCGCTGGGACGGCTTTGCCGGCTACGACGCCTGGTTCGCGCGCGCCAACAACGCCTCGCTCGGCCTGGTGGCGGCCTACAACGCGCTGGTGCCCGGCTTCGAGCGCCTGTTCGCGGCGCAGCAGGGCGACTTCGGGCGCTTCTACGCCGAGGTGCGCCGGCTCGCCGAGGCGCCGCGCGAGGAGCGGCGGCGCGCGCTCGGCGCCGACGAGGCGCGCTGAGGGGCGCCGCCGCGGCGTGTCATTTCAGCGACTCGATCAGGTCGATGTACTGCTGCTTCGCGGCCTCGGGCGCGGTGCCCTTCAGGCCGGCCCAGGCGTCCCACTTGGCGCGCTCGACGAAGGCGGTCATGCCGGGGCGCTCGCCCTGCACGTCGCCGGCGGTGGCCTGCTTGTAGAGCGAGTAGATCTTCAGCAGCGTCGGGTTGTCGGGCTTCTCGGGCAGGTTCTTGGAGTCGGCGGCAGCCTGCTCGAAGGCGGTGTTCAGGTCGGACATCGGTTTTCGTTCGCGAAGGTGGAAGGGGAGGGCGCGGTGGGCTCAGTCGGCGAGTTCCTGCCGCGCGCGTTCGATCTGCAGCTGCCCGATCGCATCGAGCGCCGGGCAGGCGGCGGCCTCGGCGAGCAGCGCCTCGGCCTTCGCCAGCGCAGACTCGCCCTCCAGCCGCAGCAGGCCGTGAGCGTACTCCAGCCGCACCCCGGGCGAGCCGGGGTCGAGCGCGAGCGCGCGCTCGAAGGCCTCGAGCCCGGCTGCGCGCCGCGCCCCGAGCGCCGCGGCGAGCTTGTCGCCGAGCTGGTCGACCAGCTCGGCATGGAAGACGCCGAGCGCGAGCCAGGCCGAGGCATGGTGCGGCGCCAGCGCGAGGGTGCGCGACAGCGCCTCGAGCACCTGGGGCCCGAGCCCGCAGGCCAGGGCCTGCGTCAGCCGCAGCCCGCGGCCGGTGAGCCCGAGCGCATGCGCGAACCAGTACCAGGCGCCGGGCAGGTCCGGGGCGGCCTGCTGCTGGAGCCGGGCGCGCCGGGCGACCTCGTGCAGCAGCCGTCGGCGGCGCTGCTCCACGGGTTCGAGCCACTGCGCATGCAGCGTCTGCGCGGCGTTGGCGAGCGTGAGGCCGGCGGCTCCCAGCGCGAGCCCGGCATGCACCGCGGCCTCGAAGTCTCCGGCGTGGAACAGCGCCCAGCCCTGCAGCAGCGCCTCGTCCTCGGGCCAGGGCTCGGCGTCGCCCGCATGCAGGGCGGCCCAGTGCCGCCTCAGCTCCCCCGGGCT
Organism: Caldimonas tepidiphila; assembly: GCF_003569765.1. Taxonomy (GTDB): domain Bacteria; phylum Pseudomonadota; class Gammaproteobacteria; order Burkholderiales; family Burkholderiaceae_C; genus Caldimonas; species Caldimonas tepidiphila. The sequence goes on from NZ_QXMG01000062.1 coordinate 4,487, forward strand.
GTCGCAGTGGTGTCGGTATGCGGCCGGGAGCGGAGCCCAGTGGGTGACCATGCGTCCTCTTTCGTGTCTTCGTGCGGCAGTGCCGCTCGTGCGGACAGCGCCTGCAGCCGCTGCCGCTGCGGCGCCTCGAGATGCGGCAGCAGCAGCCCGGCCACATGCGCCGTGCCGCGCTGCAGCGCCAGCGGCGCGTTGGCGGGTTCGAGCGCGTGGCGCGGATCGCGCACGTACTCATGGCTCAGCCAGTAGCTCAGCCCCAGCACCAGTGCGGTGGCGAGGTCGGCCGCCCCGTCGGACGGCAGGCGCAGCCCGGCATGATGTGCCAGCGACTCGATCACGGTCTGCGCCGCGCGCGTCTTGCGCTGCAGCACGCGCGGGAAATGGGTTTCCAGGCGCCGGTTCCTCGACAGCAGGTCGTTGAGGTCGCGGTAGAGGAAGCGGTGCGACCAGATCAGGCCCAGCTCGGCATGGAAGAAGCGCCAGGCGTCGTCGACGCTGCGCACCTGCGCGGCGGTGTCGAGCAACTCGCCGAGCGCGGCCTCGAAGCGGTCGAAGAGCGCATTGACCAGCGCGTCCTTGGCCGGGTAGTGGTAGTAGAGGTTGCCGGGGCTGATGTCGAGCTCGGCGGAGATCGCGGTGGTCGAGACGTTCGGCTCGCCGAAGCGGTTGAACAGCTCGAGCGTGACTTCGAGGATGCGCTGTGCGGTGCGGCGAGGCTTCTTCTGTGTCATGCGGCCTCCCGGCGGCTTCGTTCTTTGCGTTCAATCTAGCAAATGCCCGCCCGCCGGCAACCCGCGAAGACCCTGCTGCGACGCCGCCGCGAGGCCTGCCTACAATCCCTGCCCCTATGTCCGCCGTCACGATCGACCACGTATCCAAGTCCTACCGCGGCGCGCGCGGCGACTTCCTCGCCCTCGACGACGTCAGCTTCGAGATCCGGGCGGGCGAGTTCTTCGGCCTGCTCGGCCCCAACGGCGCGGGCAAGACGACGCTGATCAGCATCCTGGCGGGCCTGGCGCGCGCCAGCGGCGGGCGCGTGCGCGTGCACGGCCACGACGTGGTGGACGACTTCGCCGCGGCGCGCCGCCAGCTCGGCATCGTGCCGCAGGAGCTGGTGTTCGATCCTTTCTTCAGCGTGCGCGAGACGCTGCGCATCCAGTCGGGCTACTTCGGGCTGCGCCGCAACGACGACTGGATCGACGAGCTGCTCGCGAACCTGGGCCTGGCCGACAAGGCCCACGCCAACATGCGACAGCTCTCGGGCGGCATGAAGCGCCGCGTGCTGGTCGCGCAGGCGCTGGTGCACCGCCCGCCGGTGATCGTGCTCGACGAGCCGACCGCCGGGGTCGACGTCGAGCTGCGCCAGACGCTCTGGCAGTTCGTCGCGCGCCTCAACCGCGAGGGCCATACCGTGCTGCTCACCACCCACTACCTGGAAGAGGCGGAGGCGCTGTGCCACCGCATCGCGATGCTCAAGCAGGGCCGCATCGTCGCGCTCGACCGCACCTCGGCGCTGCTGTCGGGCACGGCGAGCACGATGCTGTCGTTCAAGACCGACCAGCCGCTGCCGGAGTCGCTCGCGCCGCTGAGCCGCGTCACCGGCCGCATCGTGCAGGTCAAGGCGCACGACGCGCAGGAGGTCGAGAACATCCTCGCGACGCTGCGCACCGCGGGCGTGAAGGTCGAGGACCTGGAGATCGGCCGCGCCGACCTCGAGGACGTGTTCATCGAGATCATGCAGGGCGCCTCGCCGCCGCCGGTGCCCCGGCCCGCGGGCGCGAAGGTGCGGGCATGAGCGCGTCGCCGGGCCGTCCCAGGACGCGCGAAGTCCCGCTTGGCGGGACCGCGCATGGCGCGGGGGTGCAGCAATGAGCGCGGGCGGCATCCACCTGCAGGGCGCGCGCACGCTGTTCTACAAGGAGGTGCTGCGCTTCTGGAAGGTGAGCTTCCAGACGGTGGCGGCGCCCGTGCTGACCGCGGTGCTCTACCTGCTGATCTTCGGCCACGTGCTCGAGGACCATGTGCGCGTCTACGAGTCGGTGCGCTACACCAGCTTCCTGGTGCCCGGCCTCGTGATGATGAGCGTGCTGCAGAACTCCTTCGCCAACAGCTCCTCCTCACTGATCCAGAGCAAGATCACCGGCAACCTGGTGTTCCTGCTGGTGACGCCGCTGTCGCACTGGGCCTGGTTCTTCGCCTACGTCGGCGCGTCGATGGTGCGCGGCCTGACGGTGGGCGCGGGCGTGCTGCTGGTGACGGTGTGGTTCGCGCCGCTGAGCCTGGCCGAGCCGTGGTGGGTGCTGATCTTCGCCGCGCTCGGCGCCGCGATGCTCGGCTCGCTCGGGCTGATCGCGGGGCTGTGGGCCGAGAAGTTCGACCAGATGGCCGCGTTCCAGAACTTCATCATCATGCCGATGACCTTCCTGTCCGGCGTGTTCTACTCGGTCCACTCGCTGCCCGGCTTCTGGCAGGCGATCAGCCACCTGAACCCCTTCTTCTACATGATCGACGGCTTCCGGCGCGGCTTCTTCGGCGTCAGCGACGTGTCGCCCTGGCTGAGCCTGGCGGTGGTCGGCTGCAGCTTCGCGGTGGTCGCCTCGGTCGCGCTGCACCTGCTGCGCACCGGCTACAAGCTGCGCCACTGAAGCCCCGCCGCGCCGCGCCAAGCCCCGACGCGGCGCTCGGGAACGCCGCAGGCCTCATAATCGCTCCCATCATGGCCGATCCCACCGCCCAAGAAGTCCGCGACTACATCGCGATGGGCCTTCCCTGCGAGCACCTGCAGGTCGAAGGTGACGGCCGGCATTTCTTCGCGACCATCGTGTCCTCCGAGTTCGAGGGCAAGAGCCGCATCGCCCGCCACCAGCGGGTCTACCAGGCCTTGGGCGATAGAATGCGCGAGCAAATCCACGCCCTGTCGATGAAGACGCTCACGCCCGCCGAGTGGGCCCAGGCGCCGCAAGCCCCCCAGGCTCCGGCCTCCTCCCACCACCATCACTGATCGGCAACCCGCGGCAACGCATGCGGGTTGCGGGCCTGTTGCCGGGTCCCGAGCCGCAGGGTGCGTGCTGCCTGCCCCTTTCGCACCATGGACAAACTTCTCATTCGCGGCGGTCGCCGTCTGGCCGGTGAAGTCACCGTTTCCGGCGCGAAGAACGCCGCGCTGCCCGACCTCTGCGCCGCGCTGCTGACGGCGCAGCCGGTGCTGCTGCGCAACGTGCCGCGGCTGCAGGACGTCGCGACCACGCTCAAGCTGCTGCGCAACATGGGCGCGCACGCCGAGCGCAGCGAGTCGCGGCCCGACGAGGTGACGATCGACGCCGGCGACGTGGGCAAGCCCGAGGCGCCCTACGACCTCGTGAAGACGATGCGCGCGTCCATCCTCGTGCTCGGGCCGCTGCTGGCGCGCTTCGGCGAAGCGCGCGTGTCGCTGCCCGGCGGCTGCGCGATCGGCTCGCGCCCCGTGGACCAGCACATCAAGGGCCTGCAGGCGATGGGCGCCGAGATCACGGTCGAGCACGGCTACATCCTCGCGAAGGCGCGCCGCCTCAAGGGCGCGCGCATCACGACCGACATGGTGACCGTCACCGGCACCGAGAACCTGCTGATGGCCGCCAGCCTCGCCGACGGCGAGACGGTGCTCGAGAACGCCGCGCAGGAGCCGGAGATCACCGACCTCGCCGAGATGCTGATCGCGATGGGCGCGAGGATCGAGGGCCACGGCACGAGCAAGATCCGCGTGCAGGGCGTCGAGCGCCTGCATGCGCCGGCGAACGGCCACCGCATCATCCCGGACCGCATCGAGTGCGGCACCTTCCTGTGCGCGGTCGCCGCGGCCGGCGGCGAGGTGCTGCTGAAGAACGCACGCGCCGACCACCTCGACGCGGTGGTCGACAAGCTCCTCGAGGCCGGCGTGAAGATCGAGTCGGGCGCCGACTGGATCCGCGTCGCGGCTTCCGGCCGGCCGAAGGCGGTGGGCTTCCGCACCAGCGAGTACCCTGCCTTCCCGACCGACATGCAGGCGCAGTTCATGGCGCTCAACTGCATCGCCGACGGCACCGCGAAGGTCACCGAGACGATCTTCGAGAACCGCTTCATGCACGTCAACGAGCTGATGCGCCTGGGCGCGCACATCGAGGTCGACGGCCACACCGCGGTGGTGCAGGGCGTGCCGCAGCTCTCGGGCGCGACCGTGATGGCGACCGACCTGCGCGCATCGGCCAGCCTCGTGATCGCGGGGCTGGTGGCCGAGGGCGAGACGGTCGTGGACCGCATCTACCACCTCGACCGCGGCTACGACCGCATGGAAGAGAAACTGCGCGCCGTCGGCGCCGACATCGAGCGCATCCAATGACGATCACGCTGGCTCTGTCCAAGGGACGCATCTTCGAGGAAACGCTGCCGCTGCTGAAGGCCGCCGGCATCGAGGTCACGGAAGACCCGGAGAAGTCGCGCAAGCTGATCCTGCCGACCAACCGCGAGGACGTGCGCGTGGTGCTGGTGCGCGCCACGGACGTGCCGACCTACGTGCAGCATGGCGGCGCCGACCTCGGCGTCGCCGGCCGCGACGTGCTGCTCGAGCACGGCGGCGAGCAGCTCTACCAGCCGCTGGACCTGCAGATCGCGAAGTGCCGCATGAGTGTGGCGGTGCGCGAGGACTTCGACTATGCCGCCGCGGTCAGGCAGGGCTCGCGCATCCGCGTCGCGACCAAGTACACCCAGGTCGCGCGCCAGCACTTCGCCGACAAGGGCGTGCACGTCGACCTGATCAAGCTCTACGGCTCGATGGAGCTCGCTCCGCTCACGGGCCTGGCCGACGCGATCGTCGACCTCGTCTCGACCGGCAGCACGCTGAAAGCCAACCATCTCGTCGAGGTCGAGCAGATCATGCCGATCTCCTCCCGCCTCGTCGTCAACCAGGCGGCGTTGAAACTGAAACGCCAGCCGATCCGCGCCATCATCGACGCGTTCTCCACCGCCATTTCCTCCAGGTGAAACCATGACTGTCCAGGTCCGCCAGCTCGCCACCACCACGCCCGACTTCGAAGCGGAGTTCCACCGGGTGCTGCACTGGTCGGCGGAGACGGACCACGAGATCGAGCAGCGCGTCGAGAGCATCCTGACGCACGTGCGCGGCAGCGGCGACGCGGCGGTGCTGGAGTACACCGCCCGCTTCGACGGCCTCACCGCCGGCTCGATGAAGGAGCTCGAGCTGACGCAGGACGAGCTGCGCGCCGCGCTCGACCAGATCACGCCCGAGCAGCGCCGCGCGCTCGAGGCCGCCGCCGCCCGGGTGCGCGCCTACCACGAGCGCCAGCTCGAGGCCTGCGGCCGCAGCTGGAGCTACCGCGACGAGGACGGCACGCTGCTCGGCCAGAAGGTCACGCCGCTGGACCGGGTCGGCATCTACGTGCCCGGCGGCAAGGCGGCCTACCCGTCGAGCGTGCTGATGAACGCGATTCCGGCGCAGGTCGCAGGCGTCGGCGAGATCGTGATGGTGGTGCCCACCCCTCGTGGCGAGAGGAACCTGCTGGTGCTGGCCGCCGCGGCGCTCGCCGGCGTGCACCGCGCCTTCACGATCGGCGGCGCGCAGGCCGTCGCCGCGCTCGCCTACGGCACCGCCACTGTGCCGCGCGTGGACAAGATCACCGGCCCGGGCAACGCCTATGTTGCCAGCGCCAAGCGCCGCGTCTTCGGCCAGGTCGGCATCGACATGATCGCGGGCCCGAGCGAGATCCTCGTGCTCGCCGACGGCACCACGCCGCCGGACTGGGTCGCGATGGACCTCTTTTCGCAGGCCGAGCACGACGAGCTGGCGCAGAGCATCCTGCTGTGCCCGGACGCCGGCTACATCGCCAAGGTCGCCGAGCAGATCGAGCGGCTGCTGCCGCTGATGCCGCGCCAGGACGTGATCCGGGCGTCGCTGGAAGGCCGCGGCGCGCTGATCCACACCCGCTCGATGGAAGAAGCCTGCGAGATCAGCAACCGCATCGCGCCCGAGCACCTCGAGGTCAGCTCGAATGAGCCGGGCCGCTGGGAGCCGCTTCTGAAACATGCCGGCGCGATCTTCCTCGGCGCCTACACGAGCGAGAGTCTCGGCGACTACTGCGCCGGCCCCAACCATGTGCTGCCGACCTCGGGCACCGCGCGCTTCTCGTCGCCGCTCGGCGTCTACGACTTCCAGAAGCGTTCCAGCCTGATCGAGGTCAGCGAAGCCGGCGCGCAGGTGCTGGGCGAGATCGCCAGCGTGCTCGCGCACGGCGAGGGGCTGCAGGCGCATGCGAAGGCTGCCGAATTCCGGCTGAAGAACCGCCAGGGAGGCGCGCAATGACGACGCTGCAGGAGCGCATTCGGAGCGTGATCCGCCAGGACATCCAGTCGATGCACGGCTACGCGATCCAGTCGAGCGCCGGCTTCGTGAAGCTCGACGCGATGGAGAACCCGTTCACGCTGCCGCCGGAGCTGCAGCGCGCACTGGGCGAGCGGCTCGGCAGGCTCGCGATCAACCGCTACCCGACCTACTGCACCGACGCGGTGCGCGACGCGCTGGCACGTCACATCGGCCTGGCGGAGGGCTGCGCGCTGCTGCTCGGCAACGGCTCCGACGAGATCATCACGATGCTGTCGATGGCCTGCGACGTGCCGGGCGCCAAGGTGCTCGCGCCGCTGCCGGGCTTCGTGATGTACGAGATGTCGGCGAAGCTGCAGGGCCTGAAGTTCGTCGGCGTGCCGCTCACGCCCGACTTCGAGCTCGACGAGGCGGCAATGCTGGCCGCCATCGAAGAGCACCGTCCGGCGATCACCTATCTGGCCTACCCGAACAACCCGACCGCGAACCTGTTCGACGAGGCCATCGTCGCGCGCCTCGTCGAGGCGGTGGGGCGGCAGGGCGGCCTCGTCGTGATGGACGAGGCGTATCAACCCTTCGCGAGCCGCAGCTGGCTGCCGCGCCTGACCGAGCCGGGCCAGGAGCACGTGCTCGTGATGCGCACGCTCAGCAAGTTCGGCCTCGCGGGCGTGCGCCTGGGCTATCTGGTCGGGCAGGCACAGCTCGTCGCCGAGATCGACAAGGTGCGCCCGCCCTACAACGTCAGCGTGCTCAACGCCGAGGCGACGTTGTTCGCGCTGGAGCATGCCGACGAGTTCGCTCGTCAGGCCCGGATCCTGTGCGCCGAGCGCGAGCGGCTGCAGGCGGCGTTGCGCGACATGCCGGGCGTGAAGCCCTTCCCGAGCGAGGCCAACATGATCCTCGTGCGCGTGCCGGACTCGAAGAAGGCCTTCGAGGGCATGAGGTCGCGCGGCGTGCTGGTGAAGCACATCGCCGGGCTGCACCCGCTGCTGGCCAACTGCCTGCGCCTGACGGTCGGAACGCCGGAAGAGAACACCCTGATGATCGACGCGCTGCGAGCGAGCCTCTGACATGAATCCCATCGACACCTGCGAGCGCGTCGCCGAAGTCACGCGCAACACTGCCGAGACGCAGATCACGGTGCGCGTGAACCTCGACGGCAGCGGCCGCGCGAAGCTCGCCACCGGCATCGGCTTCTTCGACCACATGCTCGACCAGATCGCCCGCCACGGGCTGATCGATCTCGACATCGACGCGAAGGGCGACCTGCACATCGACGGCCACCACACCGTCGAGGACGTCGGCATCACGCTCGGGATGGCGGTCGCCAAGGCGGTCGGCGACAAGAAGGGCATCCGCCGCTACGGCCACGCCTACGTGCCGCTCGACGAGGCGCTGTCGCGCGTCGTGATCGACTTCTCCGGCCGCCCGGGCCTCCAGATGCACGTGCCCTTCAAGGCCGGCATGATCGGCGCCTTCGACACGCAGCTCGCCTACGAGTTCTTCCAGGGCTTCGTGAACCACGCGGGCGTCACGCTGCACATCGACAACCTGCGCGGCGAGAATGCGCACCACCAGTGCGAGACGGTGTTCAAGGCCTTCGCGCGCGCGCTGCGCGCGGCGCTCGAGCTCGATCCGCGCATGGCCGGCGTGATTCCGTCCACCAAGGGCTCGCTGTAAACCTGCCGGGGCCGCCCGTGCGGCCCCGCCCGATCCTTCATCCGCATCCATCATGGGAAAAACCGTCGCGATCGTCGATTACGGCATGGGCAACCTGCGCTCGGTGTCGCAGGCCGTGCTGCACGTGGCGCAGGACAGCGGCCTCGAGGTCGTCGTCACCTCCCGACCCGAGGAGGTCTACGCCGCCGAGCGCATCGTGCTGCCGGGGCAGGGCGCGATGCCCGACTGCATGCGCGAGCTGCGCGACTCGGGCCTGCGCGAGGCAGTGCTCGACGCCGCGGCGCGCAAGCCGATGATGGGCGTGTGCGTGGGCATGCAGATGCTGCTCGACCGCAGCGAGGAGGGGCCCTCCGAGGGCCTGGGCCTCATCCCCGGCGAAGTGGTGCGCTTCCAGCTCGAGGGCCGGCGCCAGCCCGACGGCAGCCGCTACAAGGTGCCGCAGATGGGTTGGAACCAGGTCTTCCAGGCCCGGCCCCATCCGGTCTGGACCGGCGTGCCGGACGGCGCCTATTTCTATTTCGTGCACAGTTTCTACGCCCGCCCCGCGAATGCGGCCCACAGCACAGGGGAAACCGAGTACGGCGCGCGCTTTACCTGCGCGGTGGCGCGGGATAATATTTTTGCCACCCAGTTCCACCCCGAGAAGAGCGCTGATCACGGTCTGGCCTTGTACCGGAACTTCCTCTCCTGGAAGCCCTGAGCGCGCTTTCCGATCCCTTCCCCTCATCTTCTTCCGATAGCAGTCATGTTGCTGATCCCCGCCATCGACCTGAAAGACGGCAAGTGCGTGCGCCTGAAACAGGGCGACATGAACGACTCGACCACCTTCGGCGAGGATCCCGCCGCGATGGCGCGACGCTGGCTCGATGCGGGCGCGCGGCGCCTGCACCTGGTCGACCTCAACGGCGCCTTCGCCGGCAAGCCGGTCAACGAGCCGGCGATCAAGGCCATCCTCAAGGAGCTCGGCGGCGAGATCCCGGTGCAGCTCGGCGGCGGCATTCGCGACCTCGACACCATCGAGCGCTACCTCGACGCCGGGCTGAGCTACCTGATCATCGGCACCGCCGCGGTGAAGAACCCCGGCTTCCTGAAGGACGCCTGCACCGCCTTCGGCGGTCACATCATCGTCGGCCTCGACGCGAAGGACGGCAAGGTCGCGACCGACGGCTGGTCCAAGCTCTCGGGCCACGAGGTGGTCGATCTCGCGCGCAAGTTCGAGGACTACGGCGTGGAAGCCGTGATCTACACCGACATCGGCCGCGACGGCATGCTCACCGGCATCAACATCGACGCCACCGTCAAGCTCGCGCAGGCGCTGACCATTCCCGTGATCGCGTCGGGCGGGCTGTCGAACCTCGCCGACATCGAGCGCCTGTGCGCGGTCGAGGACGAGGGCGTCGAGGGCGTGATCTGCGGCCGCGCGATCTACAGCGGCGACCTCGACTTCGCCAAGGCCCAGAGCCGCGCCGACGAGCTCAACGGCGAGCAGGTCGCCTGATGCTCGCCAAGCGCATCATCCCCTGCCTCGACGTCACGGGCGGCCGTGTCGTCAAGGGCGTCAACTTCGTCGAGCTGCGCGACGCGGGCGACCCGGTCGAGATCGCCGCGCGCTACAACGAGCAGGGCGCCGACGAACTGACCTTCCTCGACATCACCGCCACCAGCGACGAGCGGGACGTGATCCTGCACATCATCGAGGCGGTGGCCTCGCAGGTCTTCATCCCGCTGACGGTGGGCGGGGGGGTGCGCACGGTCGACGACGTGCGCCGGCTGCTGAATGCCGGCGCCGACAAGGTCAGCTTCAACTCCGCCGCGATCGCCAACCCGCCGGTGATCCGCGACGCGTCGCAGAAGTACGGGGCGCAGTGCATCGTCGTCGCGATCGACGCCAAGCGCCGCACGCCCGAGGATGCCGCCACGCGCGGCGAGGGCTGGGACGTCTACAGCCACGGCGGCCGTCGCAACACCGGGCTCGACGCGGTGGCCTGGGCGCGGCAGATGGCCGAGCACGGCGCCGGCGAGATCCTGCTGACCAGCATGGACCGCGACGGCACCAAGATCGGCTTCGACCTCGCGCTCACGCGGGCGGTCAGCGACGCGGTGGGCGTGCCGGTGATCGCCTCGGGCGGTGTCGGCGCGCTCGAGCACCTGTCGGACGGCATCCAGCTCGGCGGCGCCGACGCGGTGCTCGCCGCCAGCATCTTCCACTACGGCGAGTTCACCGTCGCGCAGGCCAAGGCGCAGATGGCCGAGCGCGGCATCCCGGTACGGAGCTGAGGCCGCGAGGCCTTGGTGCGGGGCGCGACGGGCTGTCACGGCCGGTTGATACACTCCCGCGATGAACTGGCTTGACGAAGTGAGCTGGGACGAGCGCGGGCTGGTTCCCGTGATCGCCCAGGAAACGGGCAGCGGCGACGTGCTGATGGTCGCCTGGATGAACCGCGAGGCGCTGGCGCTGACCGCCGAGCGCGGCGAGGCGGTCTACTGGAGCCGCTCGCGCGGCCGGCTGTGGCACAAGGGCGAGGAGTCGGGCCATGTGCAGGTGGTGCACGAGATCCGCCTCGACTGCGACCAGGACGTGGTGCTGCTGAAGGTCGAGCAGCGCGGCCACACGCCCGGTATCGCCTGCCATACCGGGCGCCATTCCTGCTTCTACAGCGTGCTGAAGGACGGGCGCTGGCAGGCCGTCGAGCCGGTGCTCAAGGACCCGGAACGGATTTACAAATGACCCAGCCCAGCTCCAACGACACCCTCGCGCGCCTGGCCGAGGTGATCGAGACGCGCCGCGGCGGCGACCCGGAGAAATCCTACGTCGCGCGGCTCTTCCACAAGGGCACCGACGCGATCCTGAAGAAGGTCGGCGAGGAGGCCACCGAGACGGTGATGGCAGCCAAGGACGGCGACGCGCAGAAGATCGTCTACGAGGTCGCGGACCTGTGGTTCCACTCGATGATCGCACTGGCGCATTTCGGCCTGAAGCCCGAGGACGTGCTCGCCGAACTCGAGCGGCGCGAGGGCCTGTCGGGCCTCGAGGAGTTCGCGCGCCGCAAGCTGCGCGAACGCGAAAATTCCGAAGGGGCGTGACATGCTGCCGTCCGAGCTTCAGCCGCACGACGAGCAGAAGACCCTGACGCTCGTGACGCATGTACTCTACGCCCTGCACACGCTCGCCTGGCTTTCGGGTGGGGTGTTCGCGGTCATCGCGATCATCATCAACTACATCAAGCGCGACGACCTGCCCGATGCGTTCTTCCGCAGCCATTTCCGCTGGCAGATCCGCACCTTCTGGTTCACGCTGCTGTGGCTGCTGCTCGCGTCGCCGCTGTGGCTGCTGTTCTTCGTGCCCGGCATGATCGCCTACACGGTGATCGGCCTGTGGTACCTGTACCGCTGCATCAAGGGCTGGTGGCGTTTCGCCGAAGGGCGTGCTCTGCCCTTGCCGGCGCCCCTCGCCTGATATCCGGAGCACCGATGAGCCAAGATCCGAATTGCATTTTCTGCAAGATCGTTGCCGGGCAGATCCCGTCGAAGAAGATCCACGAGGACGAGGAACTCCTCGCCTTCCAGGACATCAGACCGACTGCGCCCGTCCACTTCCTGATCATCCCCAAGCTGCACCTCGCCTCGCTCGCCGAGGCGGGTCCGGAACACGAGCGGCTGCTCGGGCGCATGCTGACGCTGGCACCCCGCCTTGCGCAGCAGCAGGGTGCGGACAACGGCTTCCGCACCGTCATCAACACCGGCCCCGACGGCGGACAGGAGGTCTACCACCTCCACGTCCACGTCATGGGCGGGCCCCGTCCCTGGAAACAGGGCTAAAAGTAAAATCGAGAGTTCCTTTAGGAGTACAGAAATGGGTTCTTTCAGCGTTTGGCACTGGCTGATCGTGCTGCTGATCGTCGTGCTGGTGTTCGGGACCAAGAAGCTCAAGAACCTGGGCTCGGACCTCGGCGGCGCGGTCAAGGGGTTCAAGGACGGCATGCGCGACGGCAATGCCGCCGACGAGTCGGCGGCCCCGCCGCAGCAGGTCGCGGCCCGCAAGCAGGCCGACGGCGAGACGATCGACGTCGACGCCAAGACGAAGTCCTGATCACCTCCACACGGCCTTCGCCGCGCGGCCTTCCTTGCGCTGCGCGGCCCCACCGCCTGATTCATGATTGATCTCGGTTTCGACAAGCTTGCAATGATCGGGGTGGTCGCGCTCGTCGTGATCGGCCCGGAGCGGCTGCCGCGCGTCGCGCGCACGGTGGGCCACCTGCTCGGCAAGGCCCAGCGCTATGTCGCCGACGTGAAGGCGGAGGTGAACCGGTCCATCGAGCTCGAGGATCTCAAGAAGATGAAGACCGAGTTCGAGGACGCGGCGCGCAACGTCGAGCAGACGGTGTCGCGCGAGGTCTTGCAGGCCGGCAGTGAGCTCGAGCAGGTGTGGGGCGAGGCCGCCGGCCAGACCGGCGCTTCCTCCGCCGCCGGCACCTCCTCCTACGAGCCGCCGCCGCCCGCCTACAAGCACCCGGGCAAGAACTGGCGCGTCAAGCGCAGCGCGGTGCCCCAGTGGTACCGGCAGCGCAACGGGCTGCGTAGCAAGGCCCAGTCCGGCGCCGCGCGTGTCGCCCGCTTCCGTCCGCCCCGTTCCTCCTCCTCGAAAGCCGGCCTGTGAGCCTCCATCCCAACGATCGCCCGGACGAGCTGGAGGGGACCGAGCAGCCGTTCGTCTCCCATCTGGTCGAACTGCGCGACCGCCTGATCCGCGCGCTGATCGCGGTCGGCGTGGTCTTCGCCGGGCTGTTCTTCTGGCCGACGCCCGCCGGGCTCTACGACCTGCTGGCCGCGCCGCTGGTGGCGCACCTGCCGCAGGGCGCGACGCTGATCGCCACCAACGTCATCTCGCCCTTCATCGTGCCGCTGAAGATCACGCTGCTCGCGTCCTTCCTGGTCGCGCTGCCGGTCGTGCTCTACCAGGTCTGGGCCTTCGTCGCACCGGGCCTGTACGCGCACGAGAAGAAGATGGTGCTGCCGCTGGTGGTCTCGAGCACGATCCTGTTCCTGGTCGGCGTGGCGTTCTGCTACTTCTTCGTGTTCGGCCAGCTCTTCAGCTTCATCCAGCAGTTCGCGCCCAAGAGCATCACCGCGGCGCCGGACATCGAGGCCTACCTCAGCTTCGTGATGACGATGTTCATCGCCTTCGGCCTCTCCTTCGAGGTGCCGATCGTCGTCGTCGTGCTCGCGCGCATGGGGGTCGTCACCGTCGAGAAGCTGCGGGAATTCCGCAGCTACTTCATCGTGATGGCCTTCGTCATCGCGGCCATCGTCACGCCGCCGGACGTGATCTCGCAACTGGCGCTGGCGATCCCGATGTGCCTGCTCTACGAGGCGGGGATCTGGGCGGCGCAGATCTTCATCAAGCGCACCCGGGCGCCCGAGGCCTCCGAGGAGGAGGGGCCGGCCGCCTGAGGCGTGCCGGCCGCGGCGATCCGGCAAGGGAGGGCGCGCGCCGCGCCTGCCCTCGCCGCGTTTGCGTTTCCTCTCCTCACCGGCCGCCGTTGGGGCGGCGGCGCAGGTCCTTCGGGCGTTGCGCCACCTCGACCTGCAGCTCCGCCTTCTCCTTGCCCCGCTGCACCGCGATCCGCGCGACCGTGCCGGGCTTGAGCCCCGCCACCGCGTTGAGCAACTGCGCGACGTTGCCGACCCTGCTGTCGTCTACCTGGGTCACGACGTCCCCGGGGCGCATGCCGGCCTGCTGGGCCGGTCCGTCCTGCAGCACGCCGGTGATCAGCACGCCCTCCTGGACCGGCAGGTTGAAGGTCTCGACCATCTCCGGCGTGAGCTCGCGCGGCTCGACGCCGATCCAGCCGCGCCGCACCTGCCCCTCCTGCACCAGGCCCTCCAGCACCTGGCGGGCAGTCGAGACCGGAATCGCGAAGCCGATGCCCATGCTGCCGCCCGAGCGCGAGTAGATCGCAGTGTTGATGCCGAGCAGGTTGCCGCTCGCGTCCACCAGCGCACCGCCCGAGTTGCCCGGGTTGATCGCCGCGTCGGTCTGGATGAAGTTCTCGAAGGTATTGATGCCGAGCTGGTTGCGCCCCAGCGCGCTGACGATGCCCGAGGTGACGGTCTGGCCGACACCGAAGGGATTGCCGATCGCCAGCACGATGTCGCCGACCTGCAGCGCGTCCGAGTCGCCGAAGGTGATCGCTGGCAGCTTGTCGAGGTCGACCTTCAGCACCGCCAGGTCCGTGTCCGGGTCGGCGCCGACCACGCGCGCCCTGACCTTGCGCCCGTCCGTCAGCGTCACCTCGATCGCGTCCGCGCCTTCGATGACGTGGTTGTTCGTCAGCAGGTAGCCTTCCGGGGAGGCGATGACGCCCGAGCCCAGGCCGAGTTGCGGCTGCTGCGGCAGCTGGTCGCCGTAGAAGAACCGGAACCAGGGGTCCTCGCTGTGCGGATTGCGCGCACTCGCCTTGCTTGCCGAGATGCTGACGACCGCCGGCGCCGCGCGCTTGGCCGCCGCGGCGTAGCTGCCCGGGGCGCCGGCGCCGGCCAGCGTGCCCGCCGGGACCTGCGAGATCGACAGGGAGGGCCGCGCGTAGCCGCCACGCTGCAGCCATTCGGGCTTGAGGGTGGAGACGACGAACAGCACCGCGACCGCCACGGTGACGGCTTGCGAGAAAATCAGCCAGGTTTTGCGCATAGGAAATCGAATGATGGCCACCCGCCGTGACGAAATGGATTCGTACCTGAAAACCCTGATGGAGGTGGACCGTTTCCGGGATTATGGGCCGAACGGTTTGCAGGTGGAGGGGCGGCCGGAGGTGGCCCGCATCGTCAGCGGCGTCACCGCGAGCCTCGCGCTGATCGAGGCGGCCGTGCAGGCCGGCGCCGACACGGTGCTGGTGCACCACGGCCTGTTCTGGCGCGGCCAGGACGGCCGCGTCACCGGCTGGATGAAGCGCCGGCTGCAACTGCTGCTGCGGCACGACATCAACCTGTTCGCCTTCCACCTGCCGCTCGACGCCCATCCGGAGTTGGGCAACAACGCGCGCCTGGGCGCCTTGCTGGGGCTGAGCGTCGACGGCCGCTTCGGCGACAACGATCTCGGCTTCCTGGGCCGGCCGCCGCAGGCGCTGGCCGCGCCCGGGCTGGCGGGGCTGCTCGCCTCGGCGCTCGGGCGCCAGCCCACGGTCGTCGAGGGCGACGGCCGGCCGATCGGGCGCGTCGCCTGGTGCACCGGCGGCGCGCAGGGCTACTTCGAGGCGGCGATCGCCGCCGGCGCCGACGCCTACATCACCGGAGAGATCTCGGAGCCGCAGGCGCATTACGCGCGCGAGAGCGGAGTGGCCTACTTCGCCTGCGGCCATCATGCCAGCGAGCGCTACGGCGCCCAGGCGCTCGGCGAGCACCTGGCGGGGCGCTTCGGCCTCGAGCACCGCTTCATCGACATCGACAACCCGGCATGAAGGCAAGCGACATGAACCCTCCCCGCCTGCAGCCGCTGGCGCTGACGATGGGCGATGCCGCCGGCATCGGCCCGGAAACGCTGGCGATGGCCTTCCGGCGCGGCGAGGCCGCCGGCGGCTTCGTGATCGGCGACGTGGGCGTGATGCGCCGCGCCGCCGGGCTCACCGGCGGCATGCTGCCGGTGGCGGTGATCGAGCGGCCCGGGCAGGCGCTGCACGCGCCGCCGAACTGCATCCCGGTGCTGCCGGCGGTGGAGCTGGAGGCCCTGCCGGCGCTCGGCCGCATCGACGCGCGGGCCGGCGAGGCGGCCTTCCGCTGCATCCGCGCGGCGAGCGAACTCGCGCTGGCCGGGGAGGTCGCCGCGGTCGTGACCGCGCCGATCCACAAGGAGGCGCTGGCGGCCGCCGGGGTCGACTTCCCCGGGCACACCGAGATGCTGCAGGCCTTCGCGGGCGGCGCGCCGGTGCGCATGATGCTCGCCAACGACGAGCTGAAGACGGTGCTGGTGACGATCCACGTCTCGCTGCGCCAGGCCATCGAGGGCGTGACCTTCGACGCGGTGCTGGAGACCCTGCGCATCGCGCACCGCAGTGCGGCGCTGTGGGGGCAGCCAAGGCCGCGCATCGGCATCGCCGGGCTCAACCCGCACGCGGGGGAGGGCGGCCTGTTCGGCGACGAGGAGCTGCGCATCATCGGCCCGGCCGTCGACGCGGCGCGCGCCGAGGGCATCGACGCGCGCGGGCCCTTCGCCGGCGACACGGTCTTCATGCGCGCGCGCGACGTTCCCGGCCACCCGGGCGAGTTCGACATCGTGCTCGCGATGTACCACGACCAGGGGCTGATCCCGGTCAAGTACCTCGGCGTCGAGCGCGGCGTCAACGTCACGCTCGGCCTGCCCTTCATCCGCACCAGCCCGGACCACGGCACCGCCTTCGACCTCGCGGGCAGCGGCCGCGCCGATCCGTCGAGCCTGATCGCCGCGATCGGGATGGCGCGCCGGCTGGCGGGCGCCAAGCTCTGAAATCAGGGTTTCCCCGGGGCGAAGGCCTGACGGTATTAACAGGGGAAAGTCCGGAGTCAATCGCCAATTTGAGGTGTATCAATACTGCTTGAAATTGTGGTTTGAGTCTGCGATCCGTGCCCGACAAATTCACTTCGCAAAGGGTTTGATCTGGTGTTAACGCGAATTTCGCTGGGCTAGAATTCCGGGTTGCCCCTAACTATTGAAGTGCTTTTGAGGACCTCCATGAGTGACCAGCAAGTGGACAAGGGCCGCCGCGTCTGGGTAGCGGCCGCCTGTGGCGCAGGTGCTGTTGGTGGCGTGGCCGCCGCGATCCCGTTCGTCAGCACCTTCCAGCCTTCCGAGAAGGCGCGTGCCGCAGGTGCTGCGGTCGAAGTGGACATCGGGGGGCTGCAGCCCGGCCAGAAGGTCACGGTCGAGTGGCGCGGCAAGCCCGTGTGGATCATCCGCCGCACGCCCGAGCAGCTGGAGTCCCTGAAGAAGGTCGAAGGCGAGCTGGCCGACCCGAACTCGGAGCGCAAGCCCGCGGAGCTGACGCCCGAGTACGCGCGCAATCCCCATCGCTCGATCAAGCCGGAAGTCCTCGTGGCGGTCGGCATCTGCTCGCACCTCGGCTGCTCGCCGAGCGACAAGTTCCAGCCCGGCGCGCAGCCCTCGCTGCCGGCGGACTGGCCGGGCGGCTTCCTCTGCCCCTGCCACGGCTCCACCTTCGACATGGCGGGCCGCGTCTTCAAGAACAAGCCTGCGCCGGACAACCTGGAAGTCCCGCCGCACATGTACCTCTCCGACACGCGCCTGCTGATCGGCGAGGACAAGCAGGCCTGAAGCCCCGCCGTTTTCGAGGTTAAACACCATGGCTGAATACAAAGAAGCGCCGGCCGGCGCATCGGGCGCTGCCAAGCTGCTCAACTGGGTCGACAACCGGTTCCCGCTCACCAAGCTCTACAACGAGCACGTGGGCGAGTACTACGCGCCCAAGAACTTCAACTTCTGGTACATCTTCGGCTCGCTCGCGCTGACGGTGCTGGTGATCCAGATCGTCACCGGCATCTTCCTCGTGATGCACTACAAGCCGGATGCGAACCTCGCGTTCGCGTCGGTCGAGTACATCATGCGCGACGTGCCCTGGGGCTGGCTGATCCGCTACATGCACTCCACCGGGGCGTCGGCCTTCTTCGTCGTCGTCTACCTGCACATGTTCAAGGCGATGCTGTACGGCTCGTACCGCAAGCCGCGCGAACTGCTGTGGATCTTCGGCTGCGCGATCTTCCTGATGCTGATGGCCGAGGCCTTCTTCGGCTACCTGCTGCCCTGGGGCCAGATGTCCTACTGGGGCGCGCAGGTGATCGTGAACCTGTTCGCCGCGGTGCCCTTCATCGGCCCGGATCTCGCGATCCTGATCCGCGGCGACTACGTGGTCTCGGACGCGACGCTCAACCGCTTCTTCAGCTTCCACGTGATCGCGATCCCGCTGGTGCTGATCGGCCTGGTCGCGGCGCACCTGATCGCGCTGCACGAGGTGGGCTCGAACAACCCCGACGGCGTCGAGATCAAGGCGAAGAAGGGCGCGGACGGCAAGCCGCTCGACGGCATCCCCTTCCACCCGTACTACACGGTGCACGACATCTACGGCCTGAGCATCTTCCTGATCGTGTTCTCGGCGGTGGTGTTCTTCGCGCCGGAGATGGGCGGCTACTTCCTCGAGTACAACAACTTCATCCCGGCCGACCCGCTGAAGACGCCGCCGCACATCGCGCCGGTCTGGTACTTCACGCCGTACTACTCGATGCTGCGCGCCACCACCGACCTGATGGTCAACGTGCTGGCGGTCATCATCGGCATCGGCGCGGTGCTCGCGATCCTCAAGGGCGGCTTCAACGCCAAGGCGAAGATCGCGATCGCCGTCGCGGCGCTGGTCGCGGTGGGCCTGCTCAAGGCCTTCGACGCCAAGTTCTGGGGCGTCGTGGTGATGGGCGGCGCGGTCGTGATCCTGTTCTTCCTGCCCTGGCTGGACCGCAGCCCGGCCAAGTCGATCCGCTACCGTCCGAACTGGCACATGTGGCTCTACATGGTGTTCGTCGTGGTCTTCGTGGTGCTGGGCTACCTCGGCATCCAGCCGCCGTCGCCCGTCGGCGAAATCGTCTCCCAGGTCGGCACGCTGTTCTACTTCGGCTTCTTCCTGCTGATGCCGTGGTGGAGCACGCTGGGCCAGTTCAAGCGGGTGCCCGAGCGCGTGACCTTTGCCGCCCACTGAGCCCGCCGGAGTCGCACACAAATGAAAAAGCTCATCCTTACCCTGCTGGCCACGTTTGCCATCGTGTCCGGGGCCCAGGCCTCGGAGGCGGGCATGGTGCTCGACAAGTTCCCGAGGGAGCGCCTCACCGATGTCGCGGCGCTGCAGAACGGCGCCAAGGTCTTCGTCAACTACTGCCTGAACTGCCACTCGGCCGCCTTCATGCGCTACAACCGTCTGCGCGACATCGGGCTGACGGAGGCGCAGATCAAGGACAACCTGATGTTCGCCACCGACAAGGTCGGCGAGACGATGAAGGTGTCGCTCGACGCGAACCAGGCCAAGGAGTGGTTCGGCGCCACGCCGCCGGACCTGACCGTGATCGCGCGCTCGCGTGCCTCGCACAGCGGCACCGGGGCGGATTACCTTTACACCTTCCTGCGTAATTTCTACCGCGACGACACGAAAGCCACAGGCTGGAACAATCTGGCCTTTCCGAGCGTCGGCATGCCCAACCCCTTGTGGGAGATGCAGGGCCAGCGCGTGGCGAAGTTCGAGGCGGATCCGCACGACAAGACCCACCAGGTGTTCGCGGGTTACGAGCAGCTGGCGCCCGGCAGCCTCAACCCGCAGGAGTTCGATGCCATGGTCGCCGACCTGGTCGCCTACCTGCAGTGGATGGGCGAGCCGGTGCAGGGGCAGCGCGTGCGCCTGGGGGTGGGCGTGCTGATCTTCCTGGCGCTCTTCACCTTCATCGCCTGGCGCCTCAATGCCGCGTACTGGAAGGACGTGAAGTAAGAAGAACGGTCGCGGCCGACCGGTGACCCCTCGGGGAACCGGTAACATGAGCCTGATCCGGAGTGGGAGGTCTTCCGACGCCCACTCCGTTTTCCTTTTTTTGAAACCTTGATGATAAGGAGCACGCTCTCATGATGGTGCTTTACTCCGGAACCACCTGCCCGTACTCCCACCGCTGCCGCTTCGTGCTGTTCGAGAAGGGCATGGATTTCGAGATCCGTGACGTCGACCTGTTCGCCAAGCCCGAGGACATCGCGCTGATGAACCCGTACAACGAGGTGCCGATCCTCGTCGAGCGCGACCTCATCCTGTACGAGTCGAACATCATCAACGAGTACATCGACGAGCGTTTCCCGCACCCGCAGCTGATGCCCGGCGACCCGGTGGCCCGTGCGCGCGTGCGGCTGTTCCTGCTGAACTTCGAGAAGGAGCTGTTCACGCACGTGAACGCGCTCGAGTCCCGCGGCATCAAGGCCAACGACAAGCAGCTCGAGAAGGCGCGCTCGCAGATCCGCGACCGCCTGACGCAGCTCGCGCCGATCTTCCTGAAGAACAAGTACATGCTCGGCGACGATTTCTCGATGCTCGATGTCGCGATCGCGCCGCTGCTGTGGCGCCTGGACTACTATGGGATCGAACTCTCGAAGAACGCGGCGCCGCTGCTGAAGTACGCCGAGCGCATCTTCTCGCGGCCGGCCTACATCGAGGCGCTGACGCCGTCCGAGAAGGTGATGCGCAAGTAAGAAGCAGTCCAGGAACAACGACGGTCATGAGCGATTCCACGTCCAGCGATCTCTCCGGGGCCGGCGGGCCGTCCGGCTCGTCCACCCGGCCCTACCTGATCCGTGCGCTGCACGACTGGTGCACCGACAACGGCTTCACGCCCTACCTGGCGGTGTACGTGGATCGCTCGGTGCAGGTGCCGCGGGAGTACGTCAAGAACAACGAGATCGTGCTGAACGCGAGCTTCGACGCAACCTCGGGGCTCAAGCTCGGCAACGAGTTCATCGAGTTCCGTGCCCGCTTCGGCGGCGTCGCGCGCGACATCGTCGTGCCGGTCAGCCACGTGATCGCGATCTACGCACGCGAGAACGGGCAGGGCATGGCCTTCCCGCTGCCGACCGAGGCGCTGTCGGGAACCTCCGCGCCGCAGGTGGAAGAGACGCCTGCCGAAGACCCGCGCGAAAGCGCCTCCGGGGGGCTGCGCCTGGCGCCCGCGCCGACGCCCGAGGGCGGTGGCGAGGAACCTCCGCCCGCCGCCGGTCCGGGGGGCGCGCGGCCTTCCCTCAAGCGCGTCAAGTAAACTCCCGTTCTGGAGTTGCCGGCTTAGCTCAGTTGGTAGAGCAACCGCCTTGTAAGCGGTAGGTCGTCCGTTCGAGTCGGACAGTCGGCACCATCATCCTGCGTCCCGGAAGCACAGGGCTTTTTCAGCCGTTGCTGATCTTGACGCGGATGTTCCAAGGCTTCCACCCCTGTTGCTGCAACTGCCTTTCGAGGCGGGGCTGCAGCATGCGCAGCTTGGCGGCCACGGCACTGTTGGGCGCGAGCAGCGACCAGCCCTGCTCGTCGATCGGCCCCGGCTTGACGTGGGCGGCGAGCGCCGGGGGCAGCAGCGGGCGCACGGCGGCATAGCGGGACTGGGATTCCCGCAACAGCTGTTCGAGCCGCGCGAGCGGCGTGCTGCGCTTGAGGGCTTCCGAGATCGGGAGCGTGGGTTCGGTACGCGGTCGCATGACGAGGAGTTTATCGGTGCAGATCATCGTCACCCATGGCAGTCTGGCACGAACGCGCGTGCTCCAGCTCGGTGCCTGGCAACTGGCTGCCTGCGCCGTCGCGCTGCTGCTGCTCATGCTGGCGCTGTCCGGCACCGTCTACCACCTGGTCTTCCTGAAGGCCGCGCGCGAGGGCTGGCCGGGCGTCAGCCGCCTCGTCGCGCTGGTCGTCCAGGACGAGTTCGCGCAGCGCGACCGCTTCATGCGCGAGAACCTCGACGCGATGGCCGAGCGCGTCGGCGAGATCCAGGCCCGGCTGGTGCGGCTCGAGACGGTGAGCGAACGGGTCTCGGGCCTCGCCGGCCTCAAGCCCGAGGAGGTCCGTGTCGGCGCGGGCGGCGGCCGGGGCGGGCCCTTCCTGCCCGCGAGCCGGCCTTCGCTCGAGCAGTTGAACCGCGCGACGGAGGCGCTCGACGAGCTGTCGCAGCAGCGCCTGGACGTGTTCACGCTGATCGAGTCGCGGCTGTTCGAGCAGCGGCTGACGAACCTCCGGGTGCCCAGCACGCCGCCGGTGGCGGCCCCGGTCGGCTCCGGCTTCGGCTTCCGGCTCGATCCCTTCAGCGGCCGCAACGCGCTGCACACGGGGCTCGATTTCGCCGCCGACGTCGGCACGCCGATCCTCGCCGCAGCCGGTGGGGTGGTGCAGGTCGCCGAGCGGCATCCCCAGTACGGGCTGATGATCGACCTCGACCACCGCAACGGCCTCGTGACGCGCTATGCCCATGCCTCGCGGCTGCTGGTCGGCGTCGGCGACATCGTGCGCCGCGGGCAGCCGATCGCGCAGGTCGGCTCCACCGGGCGCTCGACCGGGCCGCATCTCCACTTCGAGGTGCTGGTCGACGGGGTGCCGCAGAACCCCGCGAAGTTCCTCGCTCCCGACCCGGCGTCCCGGCAGGCGCCCCGTCTCGCCGTGCGCTGAGGGGCGCCGGGCAAGCGGCGGGGGCGTCTTGCCCCCGGTGCTAAACTCGTTCGCTTTCCGCGTGGCCGCCTCGGCACTCCTGCACCATGGTGCAGGCGCGGGGACGGAGCGGTGCGCCGCGCGCCCTTCGCCCGTGCCGTACGGCCGCGCCGGCTCCCGGAAGCCTCCACCTTCAAGAACCGAACTGCATGTTGCCCAAGCTTCTCACCCAGATTTTCGGTAGCCGCAATGATCGGCTCCTCAAGCAGTACCGGCGCACGGTGGAGAAGGTCAACGCGCTGGAGTCCTCGCTGGAGAAGCTGTCGGACGAGGAGCTGCGTGGCCGTACCGCACAGTTCCGCCAGCGCGTCGCAGCCGGCGAGTCGCTCGACGACATCCTGCCCGAGGCCTTCGCCGTGGTGCGCGAGGGCAGCAAGCGCGTGCTGAAGATGCGCCACTTCGACGTGCAGCTGATCGGCGGCATGACGCTGCATGCCGGCAAGATCGCCGAGATGCGCACCGGCGAGGGCAAGACGCTGATGGCGACGCTGCCGGTCTACCTGAACGCGCTGACCGGCCGCGGCGTGCATGTCGTGACCGTCAACGACTACCTCGCGCGTCGCGACGCCGAGTGGATGGGCAAGCTCTACAACTTCCTCGGCCTGACGGTGGGCGTGAACCTGCCGCAGATGCCGCGCGAGGACAAGCAGGCCGCCTACGGCGCCGACGTCACCTACGGCACGAACAACGAGTTCGGCTTCGACTACCTGCGCGACAACATGGTCTACGAGACCCGCGACCGGGTGCAGCGGGGCCTGGCCTACGCGATCGTCGACGAGGTGGACTCGATCCTGATCGACGAGGCGCGCACGCCGCTGATCATCAGCGGCCAGGCCGAGGACCAGACCGAGCTGTACCTGCGCATCAACTCGATCGTGCCGCAGCTGAAGAAGCAGATCGGCGAGGCCGACCCGCGCACCGGCGAGGGCATCATCGAGCCGGGCGACTTCACCGCCGACGAGAAGACGCACCAGGTCTTCCTGACCGAGGCGGGGCACGAGAAGGCCGAGCAGCTGATGGTGCAGGCCGGGCTGCTGGCCGAGGGCGCGTCGCTGTACGACGCGGCCAACATCGCGCTGATGCACCACCTCAACGCCGCGCTGCGCGCGCGCCACCTCTACCACCGCGACCAGCACTACGTGGTGCAGAACGGCGAGGTGGTGATCGTCGACGAGTTCACCGGCCGATTGATGAGCGGGCGGCGCTGGTCCGACGGCCTGCACCAGGCGGTCGAGGCCAAGGAAGGCGTGACGGTCCAGCCCGAGAACCAGACCCTCGCGTCGATCACCTTCCAGAACTACTTCCGCATGTACGGCAAGCTCTCCGGCATGACGGGGACGGCCGACACCGAGGCCTTCGAGTTCCAGGAGATCTACGGCCTCGAGACGGTGGTGATCCCGCCGAACCGCCCGACCCAGCGCAAGGACGAGCTCGACCGCGTCTACAAGACCGACAAGGAGAAGTTCGACGCGGTGATCGCCGACATCCGCGACTGCCACGAGCGCGGCCAGCCGGTGCTGGTCGGCACCACGTCGATCGAGAACTCCGAGCGCATCTCGGTGCTGCTCAACCAGGCGAAGCTTCCGCACCAGGTGCTCAACGCCAAGCAGCACGCCCGCGAGGCCGAGATCGTCGCGCAGGCGGGCCGCCCCGGCATGATCACGATCGCGACCAACATGGCCGGTCGCGGCACCGACATCGTACTCGGCGGCAACGTCGAGAAGCAGGTGCAGATGATCGAGGCTGACGACTCGATCCCGGCCGACGAGAAGGCGGCCCGCATCAGGCAGCTGCACGACGAGTGGCAGGGCCTCAACGAGAAGGTCAAGGCGCTCGGCGGCCTGCGCATCATCGCCACCGAGCGCCACGAGTCGCGCCGCATCGACAACCAGCTGCGCGGCCGCTCGGGCCGCCAGGGTGACCCCGGCTCCTCGCGCTTCTACCTGTCGCTCGAGGACCCGCTGATGCGCATCTTCGCCGGCGACCGCGTGCGCGCGATCATGGACCGGCTCAAGATGCCCGAGGGCGAGGCGATCGAGGCCGGCATCGTCACGCGCTCGATCGAGAGCGCGCAGCGCAAGGTCGAGGGCCGCAACTTCGACATCCGCAAGCAGCTGCTCGAGTACGACGACGTCTCGAACGACCAGCGCAAGGTGATCTACCAGCAGCGCAACGAGATCCTCGACGCCGAGGAGCTGAGCGCGCAGATCGCCGCGCTGCGCGAGGGCGCCTTCACGGACGTCGTGCGCGCCCATGTGCCGGCCGAGAGCGTCGAGGAGCAGTGGGACCTGCCGGGCCTCGAGAAGGTGCTGCGCGAGGAGTGGCAGCTCGAGCTGCCGCTGGTCAGCCATGTGCAGTCGAGCGAGGCGATCGGCGACGACGACATCCTCGAGCTCGTGCTCAAGGCCGCCGAGGAGGCCTACCAGGCCAAGGTCAACCGCGTCGGACGCGAGCAGTTCACGCAGTTCGAGCGCATGGTGCTGCTGCAGTCGATCGACAGCCACTGGCGCGAACACCTCGCGGCGCTCGACTACCTGCGCCAGGGCATCCACCTGCGCGGCTATGCGCAGAAGAACCCGAAGCAGGAGTACAAGCGCGAGGCCTTCGAGCTGTTCGCGCAGCTGCTCGACCTGGTCAAGATGGAGGTCACCCGCGTGCTGATGACGGTGCGCATCCAGTCGCAGGAGGAGGTCGCGAGCGCGGCCGAGGCGATCGAGGAGCGCGCCGAGCATCTCTCCAACGTCACCTACCGCCACCCCAATGCCGACGGCAGCGAGTCCGCCGAGCCCGCGGAGCCGCCGGCCGGCGAGGTGCCCAAGGTCGGCCGCAACGACCCCTGCCCCTGTGGCAGCGGCAAGAAATACAAGCAGTGCCACGGCCGGCTGAGCTGAACCGGAGCGGCCCTCCGTGCCGATCCGTTCCTGAAGGGGCCTGCGGGCCCCTTCGTCATTGCCGCCGCGCCCACGCGATGCGAAACCGGGCAGGCGGCATGCTTCCTACAATCGCCCCCTATCCTCAATCCGAACGACCGCTGCCGCCATGCCCGTCAATCTCTCCGCCCCGAATCCCCAGGACCTCCACCCCGTCGCCGGCGTCGAGATCGGCATCGCGATGGCCGGCGTGCGCAAGGCCAACCGCCGCGACCTGACCGTGTTCCGGCTCGCCGAGGGCAGCAGTGTCGCGGGCGTGTTCACGCTCAACCGCTTCTGCGCCGCGCCGGTGCAGCTCTGCCGCGAGCGCCTTGCCGGCGGCCAGCCGGTGCGCGCGATGCTGATCAACACCGGCAACGCCAACGCCGGCACCGGCGAGGACGGCCTGGCGCGTGCGCGCTCGACCTGCGAGGCGCTGGCGCGCCAGCTCGGCGTCGCGCCCGAGCAGGTGCTGCCGTTCTCGACCGGCGTGATCATGGAGCCGCTGCCCGCCGAGCGCATCGAGGCCGGGCTGCCTGCCGCGATCGCCGACCTGCGCGAGGACAACTGGGCGCTGGCCGCCGAGGCGATCATGACCACCGACACGCTGCCCAAGGCCGCCTCGCGTCAGGTGCAGATCGGTGGCCGCACCGTCACCGTCACCGGCATCAGCAAGGGCGCCGGCATGATCCGTCCGAACATGGCGACGATGCTCGGCTTCGTCGCCACCGACGCCGCCATCGCGCCGCAGCTGCTGCAGGAGCTCGTGCGCGAGGCGGCCGACCGCTCCTTCAACCGCATCACGATCGACGGCGACACCTCGACCAACGACTCCTTCGTGCTGGTCGCGACGCACCAGGCCGGCAACCCGCGCATCGAGCAGCTCGAGTCGCCCGAGGGCGCGCTGCTGCGCGACGCGGTGATCGCCGTGTCGCAGCAGCTCGCGCAGGCGATCGTGCGCGACGGCGAGGGCGCGACCAAGTTCATCACGGTGCGCGTCGACGGCGGCCGCACCAAGGACGAATGCCGCCGCGTCGCCTACGCGATCGCGCACTCGCCGCTGGTCAAGACCGCCTTCTTCGCGAGCGACCCCAACCTCGGCCGCATCCTCGCCGCCGTCGGCTATGCCGGCATCGAGGACCTGGACCAGACGCGCATCGACCTCTACCTCGACGAGGTGCATGTCGCGCGCAACGGCGGCCGCCATCCCGACTATCAGGAAGCCGACGGCCAGCGCGTGATGAAGCAGAGCGAGATCACGGTGCGCGTCGAGCTCGGCCGTGCCTCGGGCAATGATGGCGCGCACGCCACCGTCTGGACCTGCGATCTCTCGCACGACTACGTCTCGATCAACGCCGACTATCGGAGCTGAGCCCCGTCCGCGCCCCTGCGGCTCGCCCGGCGAGCGCAGCGGGGCGGGGCGGGGAATTTGAGCTGAATCAAGAGTCGTTCGGGCCGCGCGGTCGGCCTGCCGGTAGGGAGAGCTTCCGGTTCGCATTCGGTGACAAACCCGAGTGAAGCGGCACGATCCGGCTGCTAGCATGCGCCGCATGAGTTTTCAGGTCTTCGGCTTGTCCATCTCGCGCGGCGTGGCCATCGGCAAGGCCGTCCTGGTCGCGTCGAGCCGCGTCGACGTGGCGCACTACTTCATCCCGGATGCGCAGGTGCCTCTCGAGGTGGCGCGGCTTTGCGAGGCGCGGGACGCCGTCGGCGAGGAGCTCGAGACGCTCAAGCGAGACCTTCCGGCCGACGCACCGGGCGAGCTGGCGGCCTTGCTCGACGTGCACCTGATGCTGCTGCGCGACGAGCTTCTCACGGGTGCGACCATCTGCTGGATCAGCGAGCGGCACTACAACGCCGAGTGGGCGCTGTCGGCGCAGTTGGAGGTCGTCGCACGCCAGTTCGACGAGATGGAGGACGCCTATCTGCGCGAACGCAAGGCCGATCTCGAGCAGGTGGTCGAGCGCCTGTTGCGCGCGCTCGCGCGCGGCGCGGCCGTCCCGTTGGCGCCGCCGCCGGCCCCGGCGTCCGACGGCGGCGACTTCGGCGGCGAGGAGCCGCTGGTGCTGATCGCCAACGACATCGCGCCGGCCGACATGCTGCAGTTCAAGCGCAGCGTCTTCACCGGTTTCGTGACCGATGTCGGCGGCAAGACCTCGCACACCGCGATCGTCGCGCGCAGCATGGACATCCCGGCGGTGGTGGGGGCGCGCGAGGCCAGCCGGCTCATCCAGCAGGACGACTGGGTGGTGATCGACGGCGATGCCGGCGTCGTGATCGTGGACCCTTCGCCGATCGTGCTGGAGGAGTACCGCTTCCGGCAGCGGCAGATCCAGCTCGAGCGCGAGCGCCTCGCCCGCCTGCGGCACACGCCGGCCGTCACGCTCGACGGCGAGCGCATCGACCTGCTGGCCAACATCGAGTTGCCGCAGGATGCGCCGGGTGCGCTTGTCGCCGGCGCCGCCGGCGTCGGGCTGTTCCGCAGCGAGTTCCTGTTCATGAACCGCGGGGGCGCGCTGCCGAGCGAGGACGAGCAGTTCGAGGCCTACCGCGCCGCGGTCGAGGCGATGCAGGGGCTGCCGGTCACGATCCGCACGGTGGACATCGGCGCCGACAAGCCGATCGACCGCATGACGGTGGGCGAGTTGCGGCATGCCCATACCCTCAACCCGGCGCTCGGCCTGCGCGCGATCCGCTGGAGCCTGTCCGAGCCCGGCATGTTCCGCAAGCAGCTGCGCGCCATCCTGCGGGCCAGCGCCTTCGGCAAGGTCCGCCTGCTGATCCCGATGCTCGTCCACGCCGGCGAGATCCGACAGACCTTCGAGGCCATCGCGCGCGCCCGGCGGCAGCTCGACGACGCCGGCGTGCCGTACGGCGAGGTCGAGGTGGGCGCGATGATCGAGGTCCCGGCCGCTGCCCTCCAGATGCCGCTGTTCCTGAAGCACTTCGACTTCGTCTCGATCGGCACCAACGACCTCATCCAGTACACGCTGGCGATCGACCGCGCCGACGAGGCTGTCTCGCACCTGTACGACGTCTGGCATCCGGCCGTGCTGCGCCTGATCGCCGACGTGATCCGGCAGGCGCGCGAAGCCGGCAGGGGCGTCAGCGTGTGCGGGGAGATGGCCGGGGACCCGGCCTGCACCGAGCTGCTGCTCGCGATGGGGCTGCGCTCGTTCTCGATGCACCCGTCGCGCATCGCTGCCGTGAAGCAGCGGCTCCTGAGGGCCGACACCCGCAAGCTCGCGCCCCTGCTCGGTCAGATCCTTGACGCCGAAAGCCCGGAAGCGATGTGCGCGCAGCTGCTGCGCGCCGAGCCAGGCAAGACCGCCTCCCGGAGCCTGCTGACGGCCTGAGTGTCTCCGGGAAAGCCGGGTCTCAAATTTCTTCTTCCATCCGCTTGCCAAGTCTGCGGGACCGGTGCTAAAGTCTCGCCTCTTCGCTGCTGACGCGGCGGTCGCAGGGCTCCAAGGGGCAGGGCGGCTGGCCGG
>NZ_QXMG01000063.1 GCF_003569765.1 Caldimonas tepidiphila
CTCCTGCCCCAGCCCGCCGGCTGATCCTCAGTTCAGCACCCCGGCTGAATACGTACCCTACAAGTTCAGCCGCCAGCCCACCGGCGACATCCTCGCGATCGACCGCATCAAGGAGATCCGCGAGGGCATCCGCCACGGCGTGCGCAAGGTCAACATCGACACCGACATCCGGCTCGCGATGACCGGTGCGATGCGCCGCGCGATAACGCGCGACCGGGGCGAGTTCGACCCGCGCAAGTTCCTGAAGGACGCGACGGTCGCGGCGCGAGATTTGTGCATCGAGCGCTTCGAGGCGTCCGGGTGCGGGGGGCAGGGGAAGAAGGCCCGGCCTGCCCCCGGCGGGCTTCACTGAGCCCGCAGAGGGCAGGGACCCGGATCAGCTTCCGGCGACGGCGAGAGGTGGGCTCCGGCAGAGCCCTTCAGGCTGCAGTCGCGGATTTTTGCTGCGTCAGTTTTGTTCAGCAGGATTCGATCTGCCCGTCTCCCCAGGGGAAATTTCCCTCAGGTTCCATGATTACCTTCTGATTCGAGCTCGGTCGTGCCGTTGGTCTGCATGAGGGAATTTCCGAGCCAGGATTCACCATCTGTCCCGCGGAAGGTCAGAGGCTGGACTGGCAGTTGTCCGGGTTCGGGTTCTGCCGGGTCGGGGTTGGAAATTGAAGTGTATTTTCTCTTATGTTGACATCGGTGCGGTCATCATAGGTTTGTATCTGTCCTTCTGGTACAGTGTAGCCCCCTTCCAAGATGGCGCTTGTATAGGTCACTTCCCTCAGGCAGAGCTTCCGGTTGCCGCCGCTGAGGCACTTTTGCGCAGCCTCCGTGGGGCTTGCGGCGGGTGGCCCGGCCTCCAGAGAGGCAGTCACTTGTCCATTCAAGCCACTGCTGTAATCTCCTGTTGCAGTCAGGTTCTGATCCGTTACTTGAAACGGTTGACCATGTGGCCTTTGATTGCCGTTATTAAAGCACTGATAGATTGCTGTCGCAGAAGCAGTCAGTAGGTAACTCCTCTCCGTGCTGTTCCCGAGTCCCGCCTCCTTGAAATTAACTACCAAGGCGCCGTCATTGTCGATGCTCCCGTTCGCAAAAATGAAATGTGGGTTCGCTGCCCATGCGCTTACTGCCGTCACGCAGGCAATCGCCGGCAATGTGAAATGACGAAGCATAATATCCTCCAGATAGGAAAAAGAATCAGGTCGGTGCACGAAGGCGCCGGCAGGTGGCTTCATGTTTTTGAAGCCGCGATTGATTCTTTGTCTGCTTCACAAGCGCAGCAAGCAATAGGCAAGACGTTCACAGGGTATTGGATGTCATGCGGAGGAAGTTATATTTTCCCATTGGATTGATATGTCTCTAATGCAGGATTTTCTTGGGGGAAACACCCGTGTTCATAAGGGCGATGGCAAGGTGTTAGGCCGAGAAAAGAATGCATTTTCGTAATTGGTTTTGGTGTCTAAATTTCTGGCAGTAGAGATATCTGCTCGATAACAACTGCTCAAGGAAAGGGAACTACCCAAATGGGTAATAGCAATTCCGATTGCTTATGTTCCATGATCGACCGATAGGTCGAGTGGAAAACGCCGGGAAGCGTTCCGTTCCATCCATTCCCTCCAAATCCCGGTCAGGTAATCCGACGCGTAAAAGTTTGTTCGGTGCGTGGGAAGGAGAAATGTCGAGCGGTTCGACCGAGGGTTTTCCCGGAAGCTCTGGGGAGGTTGGGAATCGAGAGGAACTGGAAAAGACCCCCGCCCGAGGCGGCCACGCTTCCCAAGAAGCTCACGCCTCCAGGATGCGCCATCCCCGTTGGAGAGCCAGCGCCCTCAGCCGCGCATCCGGCCGCACCGCCATCGGATCCGTCACCGCCTCCAGCAACGGCAGGTCGCTCGCCGAGTCGGAGTAGAACCAGCTGCGCTCGAAGTCTTCGAGGCGCAGCCCGGCCTGCGCCAGCCAGCGGTGCACCCGCGCGACCTTGTGCTCGCGCCAGCAGGGCTCGCCGTCGATCTCGCCGCTGTAGCCGCCGTCCGGCGTGGCGAGGCAGGCGGATTCGGTCGCGAGCACGTGCCGGATGTCGAACAGCCGCCCGAAGGGCTCGGCGATGAAGCGGGTGGTCGCGGTGACGAGCGCGCAGAGATCGCCGGCCTCGCGGTGGCGGCGCACCAGTTCCTGCATCCCGGGGACGAGCCGCGGCGCGACCGCGGCCTCGAACTCCGCGGCCCAGGCCGCGACGGTGCTGCGCGGATGCGCGCCGAGCGGGGCGACCGTCGCGCGGTGCAGCGCGCGGATGTCGAGCCGGCCCTCGACGTACTGCCGGCAGTGCGACAGGTAGAGCTCGTCCGCGTCCGGCGGCAGCACGCCGCGCCCGACCAGGAAGCCGGTCCAGGCCATGCCGCTGTCGAAGGGGATCAGCGTGTGGTCGAGGTCGAAGAGGGCGAGCCGCATCGGCTCAGTCGTACTTGAGATACCTGAAGCGCGGGTCGTCCGGCGTGCCCTCCAGCGGCGAGCCCTCGTCCCGCCCCGGCTGCCAGCCGACCACCTCCTCGATCTTCGCCGCCAGTGCGAAGTCCTTGTCGGTCACGCCCTTGGCCGCGTGGTTCATCAGCTTCACGGTCACGAAGGCGTAGGACACGGTCAGGTCCGGGTGGTGCCAGGCCGCCTCGGCGAGGTGGCCGACGGTGTTGACCACCATCAGCGTGCTCTTCCAGCCGCTCGTCCTGTACTTGCGGCGGATCCAGCCGTCCTCGAAATACCACTGCGGCAGCTCCGCCTTCAGCCGCGCCTCGATCTCCTCGGGGGAGTAGACCTCGTCGGAGCCCGTCTTCCTGCGCCATTGGGATTGCGTCATCGCACACCTCCTTGCCGAATCAGTGCGGCTGCAGCTCCGCCGCCGCCTCGAGCAGCTGCGCGGGCAGCGCGCCGCGCAGCGCATTGCAGACCACGATGCCTTGCGCGCGCGCGAGCTCCTCGCGCCGGATCGTGCGCTCGCCGGCCTGCCAGCGCGGGTCGGCCAGCAGCCGCGCGCGCATCGTGCCGGGCAGCACGCCGTCGGCGAGCGGCGGCGTCCACCAGCGGCCGTCGAGCTTCACGAAGACGTTGCTGCGCCCCCCTTCGGTGAGCCGCCCGTCCGCGGTGAAGAACAACGTGTCGAAGGCGCCCCGGCGCTCGGCCTCGCGCACGCCGGCGTCGTAGTCGTCGCGCAGCGTCGTCTTGTGCGCGGCGAAGACGGCGGAACGGCGCACCGGCGCGGCCGACAGCAGCAGCCGCACCGGCCCCGCGGGCAGCGGCGCGAGTTCGGCGCTCGTGATCTGCAGGCGGCCGTCGTGCGACAGCGCGAGGCGCACGCGATGCCCGGGCCCGGGGCGCAGCGCGGCCGCATGCGCGGCCAGCCCTGCCCCGGCCTCGTCGCGATCGAGGCGGAAGCCCAGCGCCGCGGCGCTCGTGGCGAGGCGGTCCAGGTGCTGCGCCACGTGCTGCAGGCGGCCCTCGCGATCGGCGAGCAGCGTCTCGAAGATCTGGAAGCCGGGGTCCAGCCCGGTGAGGAAGCGGGCCTTCAGCCGGCATTCGTCGAACTCGGCGTCCGGCTCGCTGTCGAGCACGATGCCGGCCCCGACGCCCAGCCGCGCCGGCCGCAGCCCGTCCGCGTCCGCGGCGCCGAGCGTCAGCGTGCGGATCGCGACCGACAGGCAGAAGTCGCCGCAGCGCGCGCCGTCCTGCGGCGCGTCGATCCAGCCGATCGAGCCGGTGTAGAGGCCGCGCGGCGTGCTCTCGAAGTCCGCGATCAGCTCCATCGTGTGGTGCTTCGGCGCGCCGGTGATCGAGCCGCAGGGGAAGGTCGCGCGCAGCAGCTCCGGGAAGCTCATCCCGACGGCGAGCTCGGCCTGCACGGTGGAGGTCATCTGCAGCACCGTCGCGTGCGACTCGACCGAGAACAGCGCCGGCACTTTCACCGAGCCGGTGCGCGCGATGCGTCCCAGGTCGTTGCGCAGCAGGTCCACGATCATGAGGTTCTCGGCGCGGTTCTTCACGTCGGCGGCGAGCCAGCGGGCCGTTTCCTCGTCGCGCGCCGCGTCGCCGCTGCGCGGCGCGGTGCCCTTCATCGGCCGCGCGGTCAGCACGCCGGCCTCGTGGCGCAGGAAGAGCTCGGGCGAGCAGGACAGCACGTACTGCGGCGCATCGTCGCCGTCCACCGGCAGCGAGATGAAGGCGCCGTAGGGCACCGGCTGGCGCGCGCGCAGCCGGCGGTAGAGCGCGGCCGGGCTGCCGTGCGCGCGGCCGTCGATCCGGTAGGTGTAGTTCACCTGGTAGGTTTCGCCGGCGCGGATCGCCTCGTGGATGCGGTGGATCGCGGTGCAGAAGCCGTCGCGATCGACGCTGTCCTCGAGGTCGAGCACGCCGGCCGGGCCCGGCGCGTCGCGCGCCCCGTCGAGCGAGCGCAGCCAGTCGTCCACCTGCTCGCACGACAGGGGCTGCAGCGTGCGGAACATCAGCACGCGCAGCGCCGAGGCGTCGTCGGCGGGCAGCGCCCGCTCGCCGGCGCCGAGCAGCTTCGCGCCCCATTCGTAGTCGGCCAGCACCACCGCGTGCAGCCCCTCGCGCTGGTCGGCCTCGACTGCGGCCCAGGTGGCGTCGAGCGTCGCCGGGTCGGTGCAGCGGTGCTCGCGCACGAAGCCGGTGTAGAAGCGGCTCGCCGGCCGCGCGGGGCTGGCGTCGCGGTCGTCGAGCAGGGCGAAGACAGGGGGCGGAAGGCTCGTCATGGCGGACATCGTGAAGGGCCGAGATTCTCACATCGCGCGGCCTCGCGTGCCGCGCCGCGCGAAGACCCGGCTCGCGTCAGCTCCAGTCGTCCATGTCGTGCTTGATCCTGTGGCGGTTCGCGATCAGCTCCTCCACCGAGGGCTCGTTGGCGAGCGCGCGGCGGATCGCGAGCTTGGTGGCCTCGTAGTTGGTGCGGTACATGTCCTTCTTGTCTAGGTTCGGGTCCTTGGCGCAGCGCGGGTCGATCCACACCAGGCTGATGATGCACAGCTCGTTGGCCAGCTCCTTCGGGATCACCCCCTCGATCAGGCAGTCCACCACCGCGTCGGCGGTGGCCGACTGCACCACGCCGCCGAACAGGTCGATGTTGGCCATGTCCTTGAGCGTGACCTTGGGCACCACCATCGTCGCCGGGCGCACCAGCTGGTTGCAGGCGCGGATCGCGAACATCGCGGTGTGGCCCTTGCTCTGCGCCATCATGTTCGCGAAGGCCTGGCCCACCGGGCCGTCGGTGCGGCCGATCAGGATCTCGGGCATCGCGTCGGTGTACTGGCCCTCGGCCGCGAGGACGGTGGCTTCGCCGGCATGGAAGAGATAGTTCTGGCTCATGGTCTTTTTCGGATCGGAGAGGTGGGAAGGGAAAAGGGGTTCAGGCGGGCAGCAGCAGCTCGCCCCGGCCGCCGACCGCGAGGTCGCCGGCGTGGCGCCGCAGGCGCCGCCGCGGCAGGGATTCGAAGGGGCCGCCGAGCCGCGCCAGGTCGCGCGCGATCAACTGCCAGGCGACCTCGAAGTTCGCGCCGGTCTCGGCGAAGGTGGGGGAGATCGGGGGGACGCTGCCCGCGCAGACGATGCTGCCGCGGCGCATCCCCCAGGCGCAGTGCGCGCCGACGCGGCCGGCGACGGCGATGGTGCCGGCGACCATGCGCGAGCCGAGGAAGTCGCCCGCATCGCCGAGCACCGCGGCGGTGCCGCGGCGCATGCGGTCGCCGAAGCGCTCGCCGGCATGGCCGCGCACGAGGAGCAGCCCGCCGCGCATGCCGTCCATGCTGCCGGGAAGGGCCCCCGCGGCGAAGTCGCCCACGCTGCCGGCGACTTCCAGCCGGCCGCCCGCCATCTCGCAGCCGGCGTACATCCCGGCGTCGCCGTGCACGCGGATCTCGCCCGCGCTCATGCCGGTGCCGACATGGTCGCCCGCCGCGCCGCGCACCTCGATGCGGCCGCCCGCGAGCTGCCAGCCGATGCGGTCGAAGCGCGAGAAGTCTCCGTCGAGCACCAACGTGCCGGTGTCCTCGCCGCCAGCGACGACGCGGCAGAACTCGGCCAGCGGCACCATCTCGCGTCCGCAGGGCACCGCCAGGCGCTCGATCTCGCCGGCCGGCATCCCGGCCAGCCGCGCCGGCTGCACCGCGCGCAGATCGACCCGCAGCGCGGGCGCCTGCTTCATGATCAACATACATGCGCTCATTGCCCGCTCCCCTCGCGCATCAGTTCGCGCAGATGAAAGTGGAAGGGGCCGAGCTTGCCGCCGTAGTTGCCGGCGCCGATGCGCAGCAGCCCGGCCCCGGCGCCCGGCGCGTGCGGGCCGACGAGCGCGAGCATGCCGGCGCGCATCGCGCGCGCCACGTCCACGTCGCTCAGGCCGTCGATGACGATCTCCATCACGCAGCCGACCTCGGGCGTCAGCACGCTGCGCGGCACGAGCGCCGTCAGGCTCGGGCAGTAGGCCTCGTTGGTCGAGGCGCTCAAGGATCTGTACTTGCTGCCCACCTTGGAGCCCGAGCGCACCACGCCGCCGGGGAAGGGCATGATGACGTTGGGCACCTGGCGCATCGCCGCGACCGCGGTCTCGGCCGCCAGCAGTGCCGCGTCGGTGTCGCGCGCGAGCAGCAGCAGGTTGCCGCCGCCCACGCCCTTGGTGACCGCGGTGGTCTCCTGCCCGACGAACTCGCCGTCCATCACCGGCACGCGCCAGTAGCGCACGCCGTCGATGACTTTCGAGATCTGCCAGCCGTCGCCGAAGAAGCGCAGGTTCTTCGCGAGCGGAATCGCCTCGCCCTCCGACAGGCCGGCGTAGACGGCGGTGGTCGGGCAGGTCAGCACGCACTGGCCGACGCGGCGCTCGACCTGCTTCGCGAGCTCCTTGCCGGACATCGAGAAGAACAGCAGCGCGACGCCGGGGCGGCCGTCGGGCGTCTCCTCGGGGGAGAGCTCCCGCTCGATGCCGGCCTCGCAGCCGCAGGCGATCACGGAGGTGGCGAAGCCGGTGGCGGCCAGCGCCGCGTTGCGGGCCCAGGCGGGGGTGTGCGCGGTGACGACGAGCCGCGTGGCCTTCATCGGGAAGGCCTCCGCGAAGCTGTCGTCGATCTCGACGCCGTTCATCTGCATGCAGGGTGCTCCTTCAGGCGGTCGTGTCGAGCTGCTGGAAGCACTCGGTCGGCAGCAGCCTGCCGCCGCGGCAGCAGCCGCACAGCTCGTCCTCGCCGATCGCGGCGTGCGCGGGGTTGACCGTCAGGTGGCGGCGCGCGTAGTCGGCGAGCGTGCGCTCGATGCCGCGGTCGAACTCCGGCGTCGCGAAATGCGTGCCGCCCACCGGCGTCGCAACGACGCGGCCGGCGCGCGCGACGAGCTCCCCGTCCTTGAACACGAGCTCCGGCGTCGCGAACATCGCCTCGGCGTCGGCGTCCTCGCGGTACACGGCGATGTCGGCCGCCGCGCCCGCGCCGAGGTGGCCCTTGTCGCGCAGGCCGAGCAGCCGCGCGGGGCCGGCGCGCGTCAGGATCGCGATCTCGTAGAGCGTGAGCTCGCGGCGGATCTCGCGCAGCGCGGCGGTGGCAGCGACATCCGGGTGGAGCTTCGCGAGCTGCTCGTCGCGGAAGGTCTTGTCCATCAGCAGCCGGATCAGGTGCGGGTAGCTGCCGAAGGGGCCGCCGTTGGGATGGTCGGTGCTCAGCACCACGCGCCAGGGGTCGTCGATCAGCAGGAAGAGCTCGAGCCCGATCGCCCACTGCAGCGCGTTGACGTGGCTCTGCTCGCGGTAGCGGAAGGGCACCACGCCGCAGCCGGCGTCGCACTCGATGTCGGCGGCGCCCCACTTGCGCGGGTGCGCCACGCCCGAGTTCACGTGCTGGCGCATCGTGTCGCCCGAGGCGGTGACGGTCTGGCCGAACATCACCTGGCCGACGTCGACCGAGACGTTGCGGTGCGCGTTGACGGCCTCGGCGAGCTGCAGCGCTGCCGACGAGAACTTCAGCGGGCCCTCGGTGCCGTAGCTGTGGAACTGCACGTGCGTCAGGTGCCCGGGCAGGCCCTCGAGCGCGTCGATGGTCGCGAGCGTGGACGCGATGTTGCCCGCGACGCCCAGGTTGCTCGCGTGGATGTGCAGCGGGTGCGGGATGCCGAGCTCGGTCATCGCTCGAGCCAGCGTGTGCAGCACCTTGCGCGGCGTGACCTGCCAGTGCGCATGGCCCTCGTCCACGTCGAGGCGGCGCTGGTTGAACTTGAAGGCGGAGATGCCGCCCGGGTTCACCACCTTCACGCCCATCGCCTTGGTGGCGTTGACGGTCCAGCCGACGTAGTCGCGGATGCGCCTGAAGTCCTCGCCGCGCGCGAGCATCTGCAGGAACAGCTCGTCGTTGCCCATCATCACGTAGGCGCCGTGGTCGAGGATCGGGATGTCGCCCATCTCGAGGTGCGTATGGCGCGCGTTGCTCGCCGCCATCGCCGGCTCGAAGGCGCTGGTGTAGCCCATCTCGATGTAGCGGTAGCCGGTGGCGAGCGTGCCGGGCGAGCAGATGCCGCACGACGCCAGCTCCAGCGGGTTGGACGGCAGCGGCACCGGCTCGCGGCCGGCGCGGTGGTCCTCGGGCAGCATCGTGCGCGCGAGGTTCATCTTGCCGCCGCCGATGTGGGTGTGCATGTCGATGCCGCCGGCCATCACGATGCAGTCGGCGATGTCGAAGGTCCGGTCGACCGGCTCGTCGGGGCGCAGCTCGACGATGCGGCCGTCGCGCACGCAGAGATCGCGCCGCTCGCCGTCGACGCCGTTCGCCGGGTCGTAGAGGCGGCCGCCGCGCAGGCGAAGGGTGCTCATGCGGGCCTCCCGGCATCGAGCCGCTGGTTCAGCAGCGTGAGGACCTCGGCGACGGTGGGCAGCGCGTCCTGCCACAGAGGCGTAAGCGGCAGCACGACGGCGCCGTCGGTGCGGAACAGGTGGCCGGCCGCGCCGATGCCGGGCGTCGCGACCGGGATGAAGACGCTCCCGTCCTCGTGCGGCAGCGGCAGCGCCGGATGGCCGAGCACGATCCGGGGCAGGCGCAGCGCCGGCGGGACCAGCCCGGGCCCGAAGCTCGACACCCACAGCAGCAGGTCGACCGAGCCCTCGTCGAGCAGGCGCTGCGCGTCGAAGCGCTCCGGCTCGTGCTCCAGCCCGAGCGGCCCGGCCTTCGTGCGCAGCGGCAGGCCCGACAGCCAGGTCCAGGCCTGGTTCACTGCGTAGGCGCCGTCGCTGCCGCCCAGCGAGAAGCCGGCGGCGCGGGTGTGGCGGTTGAGCGTGCCGACGAGCTGGTGCACGCCCTCGGCGACGAGCGCGCCGTGGCGCGGCAGCCGGCCCGCCTCCCAGACGATCACCGCGTAGCTCGCGGCGCGCAGCCGTTCGGCCAGCGCCGCGAGCGGGGCCGAGGCGCGCGGCACGGGGCGCTGCGCGACCAGCGCGTTGAGCACCGCGAGTGTCTCGAACAGCTCGCCCTGCAGCGGGACCGATTCGCTCCCGACGCCGGCCAGCCCGTCGAGCGCCGGATCGGCGGCCGCGCCGACGAAGGCGAGGTGCCGTGCCGGCAGCAGCTCCTCGCCGATGCCGCAGCGGCGGAAGAACTCGGGGTAGTGCTCGCTCGGTTGCGTGCCGAGGCAGACGATCAGGTCGGCGCGGTTGCGGATCTCGGCGAGCGTCGTGTAGTGCACGCCCCGGTCCTGCTGCGCGCGCACCGCGTGCATCAGCGCACGGCCGTGGGCGTGGTCGGCGATCGCGCCGCTGCGCGCCGCGAGCCGGTACAGCGCCCGGCCGCCCGCCACGTCGGTGGCGAGCCCGCCGAACAGCGGGCGGCGGCTGCGCGCGAGCCACTGCGCCGCGGCGTCGAGCGCCTGCTCCAGCGGCACCGGGGCGCCGTGCAGCCGCGCCGTCGCGGCCGTCGCGGGCCCGTTGGCGAAGTGACTCAGCCCGTGATGCGCGCGCGGGCAGTCGCTGCCGACCAGCCGCGGCGGGCGGGTCGGCTCGACGCCGAAGGCGTCGCAATGCAGCGAGCAGAAGGGGCAGGTCCAGGGGCTCGCGACCGGGTCGGCCGGGGTCGGGAGCGGGGCGCGGATGTCGTCCATGGCCGCGCCCGGACGCAATCGATGTGCCATGCCGCCCCGCCGGTGGGATGCGTGCCGCGCGCAGGGGCGGCGTGCCGCCGCGGCCACAGTCTGTGCGGGGCGGGGCGGCCACACTGCACCGCCGCTGCAACACTGTGTGACGCGCGCCGGCGGCACGCGCTGCGCCGTCCCGGCGCCGCCCGCGCGGCAGCGATGGCACGGTTCGTGTTTGGCCCGGGGCATGAACCCCCGAGCACCGACGATCCGGACCGCGCGACCGCCGCGGCTTCAGCCCGCGCGCGGCAGCCGCAGGTCGTGCAGCGCGCTGGCAACCAGCCAGGCGTCGGCGCCGGCCGCTTGGGCGGCCCGCAAGTCGGCCGCGTCGCGGATGCCGCCCGCGCCGACGAGCTCCGCGTGCGGCGCGTGCCGGCGCACCTCGGCGAGCGTGTCCAGGTCCGGCCCGGCGTCGCTGCCGACGCGGTCGAGCGTCATCACGATCAGCCGCTGCGGCCACAGCCCGGGCCGGGTCCAGCAGCCGCCCGGGTCGAGCGGCCGCTCGTGGCGGCGGTCGAGCGACAGCACGCCCGCGGCGGGCGGCGCCATGCAGCGCGCGAGCGCCTCGGGCGAGGCGAGCGACTCGCTGCCGAACACCGGCACGACGCGTTGCGCCTCGGGGCCGAGCGCGGCGAGCAGGGACTGCGCCGCGTCGCGGTCGGCGAAGCCGGCGTCGATCCAGAACTCCACGCCGGGCAGCTGCCGCAGCAGGCGCGCGAGCAGCGCGGCCTGCGGCGCGCCGCCGAGCAGCCCGTCGAGGTCGGCGACGTACAGTCGGCGCGCGGCGCAATGGGCCAGCAGCGTCGCGGCCACCTGCCGCGGCTCGCTGCTGCCGCACAGCGGCGACTCGATGGGGCGGTAGGTGGAACGTTCGCCCTTGAGCGCGCGCACCACCTGGCCGGCGAGCAGGTCGATGACGGGAATGATTTGCATGGGGCGACGGGCAGGGCGATGAAACGGACGATCCTGGTCTACGAACACCTGAGCGCCGGCGGCGACGGGGCCGATCCGCAGCTGCGGGACGAGGGCGCGGCGATGCGCGACGCGATTGTGGCGGGTCTCGCCGCCTGCCCGGACGTGCTCGTGTGCCTGGCGGAGCCCGCCACGGCCGGGGCGCCGGTCGCGGGCACCGCGGCCCCGCGCGCCGGCGAGTCGATGCCCGACTTCGTCGGGCGCGAGGCGCGGCGGTACGACCGGGTCTGGGTGGTGGCGCCGGAGACGGACGGGCTGCTCGCCGAGTTCTGCCTGCGCGTCGATCCGGCGCGCTGGATCGGCTGCGACGCGGCCGCGGTGCAGCTCGCGACGAGCAAGCGCGCGACGCTCGCGCACCTTGCGCGCCACGGCCTGAACACGCCGCTGGACTTCGAGCGCGCCGCCGACGTGACGCGCTGGGTGGTGAAGCCCGACGACGGCGCCGGCGCGGTGGACACCCGCGTGCATGCGAGCTTCGACGCGGCGCTGGCCGCGGCCTCGCAGCGCCGCGACGCCGGGCGGCCGGTCTCGCTCGAGCCCTGGGTGCCGGGCGAGGCGCTGAGCCTGTCGCTGCTGTGCGGGGGCGGCCGCCCGGTCGAGCTGCTGAGCGTCAACCGGCAGCGCATCGTCGTGGACCCCTGGGGCTCGGTGTCGCTGGTCGGGCTGGACCTCGACGCGATCGCACCGGCCTCGCCCCGCGGCCGCGAGCTCGGCCGGGTCGCGGCGCAGGTGGCGCGGGCGATGCCCGGGCTGCGCGGCTTCGTCGGCATCGACCTGGTCTGGCACGCGCGGCGCGGCCCGGTGGTGATCGAGGTGAACCCGCGTGTCACGAGCGCCTTCGTCGGGCTGTCGCAGCAGCTCGGGCGGCCGCTCGCGGCCGAGATCCTCGCGCGCTGCTGTCCCGGGGAGGCGAGCGATGCCGCGGCCTGAGCTCTCCGTCGCCGCGGACGCGCCGGCGGTGCTCGGCTGGGACGTCGGCGGCGCCCACGTGAAGGCCTGCCTGCTGCAGGGCGGCCGGGTGCGCGACGTCGTGCAGTGGTCCTGCCCGCTGTGGCAGGGCCTGGAGCAGCTCGACCGGGTGCTGGCGCAGGCCGCCGCGCGCTGGCCGGGGCTGGACCATGCGGCGCATGCGGTCACGATGACCGGCGAGATGGCCGACCTGTTCGAGCATCGCGAGGCGGGCGTGACGCGGATCGCGCAGCGCATGACGACGCTGCCCGGTGCCGGCTGGCACTTCCACGCCGGGGACGCCGGCTGGTGCGGGCCGGATCGGGTGGGGGCGAGCTGGGAGGCGATTGCCTCGGCCAACTGGCGCGCCACGGCGCGGCTTGCGGCGCGCGCCGTCGGCGACGGCGTGCTGGTCGACATCGGCAGCACCACCTGCGACCTGATCCCGCTGCGCGGAGGCCACGATGCGGCGCAGGGCGCCACCGACGCGGCGCGGCTCGCCAGCGGCGAGCTGGTCTACCACGGCGTGGTGCGCACGCCGCTGTGCGCGCTCGCGCGCCGGATCCCCTTCGGCGGCCTGCGCCGCAACGTGATGAACGAGTTCTTCGCCACCACCGCGGACGTCTACCGCCTCACCGGCGAGCTCGACCCCGCGCACGACCTCTACCCGCCGGCCGACGGCGGTGCGAAGGACGCCGCGGCAACGCGCCGGCGGCTCGCGCGCATGGTGGGGCTCGACGCGCGCGACGCCGACGACGCGCAGTGGCTCGCCTTCGCGCAGGCCTGGCGCGAGGAGCAGCTCGCGGTGATCGGCGCCGAGCTCGACCGGGTGATCGCGGCGGCCGGCGTGCCGGCCGGGGCGCCGCTGGTCGGCGCGGGCTGCGGCGACTTCCTCGCCGTCGAGCTCGCGGCGCGGCGGGGGCGGCCCGTGCGCCGCTTCGCCGACCAGCTCGCGGGCCTGCATCCGCAGGCCGACCCGGAATCGGGCCGCTGGGCCCAGGTGTGCGCGCCGAGCGTGGCCGTCGCGCTGCTGTTCCACCAGGAGATGCAGTGATGTGGGTCGTCAAGATCGGTGGCAGCCTGAACCGCGACGCGCTGCTGCCGCAGTGGCTGGAACTGCTCGGCACGCTCGGGCGCGGGCGCGTGGTGCTGGTGCCGGGGGGCGGCGCCTTCGCGGACGAGGTGCGCGCGGCGCAGCGGCACTGGTCCTTCGACGACGTGGCCGCGCACAACATGGCGGTGCTCGGCATGGCGCAGACGGCGATGCTGCTGCGGGGCCTCGCGCCCGCGCTGCAGCCGGTGCTGCGCGAGGCCGACTTCCGCAAAGTGCTGCGCCAGGGCGGCACCGCGCTGTGGATGCCGCTGCAGCTGCTGCGCGAGCAGGCGGACGAGCTGACGAGCTGGGAGGTCACGTCCGACAGCCTGGCGCTGTGGCTCGCGCGGCGGCTCAACGCCGAGCGCCTCGTGCTGGTGAAGTCCTGCGAGATGGATGCGGCCGCCTCCTTCGGCGAGCTCGCGCAGGCCGGCGCGCTCGACGGCCGCTTCGCCGCGCTGGCGGCGGACGCGGCCTTCCCGATCGAGCTGCTGCACCGCGGCGAGCTGGAGCGCATGCGCGCGCTGCTGATCGGCGAGCACGTCTGCGCGATGTGAGGCGGGCGCGGCCGGCGCGTCGGCGGCCGGCACGGCGAAAGGCGGGTCTGCTGCGGGGCTGCTGCGGCGGGGCTCAGCCGGCCGGCGCACCGCACAGCTGCGCGTGCAGCGCCTGCAGGCGCTGCGCGTCGAGCGCCCCGGTGCGCGCTCCGTCGCAGACCGCGCTGCGAAAGCCCGCAAAGTCCGGCGCCAGCTCCCGCAGCAGCGGCAGGTGGCCCATGCGCAGCGCGCCCGCCAGCCCGGCGAGCCTGCCCGAGCGCCGGCACCGTTCGACGAAGCCGTGCAGCGCCTCGCGCTCCAGGCAGTCGAACAGGCTGCCGGCGAGCTTGTCGGCGGTGTCGAGCATCAGCGCGGGGAAGGGGCCGGCGCAGGCCTGCTCGATCCGCGCCGCGTCGAGGCCCCGGTCCGCGATGAACACCGGCACCACGCGGCGGCCGCAGGCGGCGAGCGCCGACAGCACCGCCGCCGCGCCGGCCTCCTTGTCGATGCCGACCTTTACGTAGTCGACGCCGCAGTCCGCCACCGCGTCGACCTGCGCGAGGATCGCGGGCAGCTCGCCCATCGGCCAGTCGCCGATCGTCGCGCTGATCTCGCGGCGGCTGCCGCGCGCGCGCAGCGCGGAGACGATCTCCCGCACCCGCGCGTGCGGCAGGCCGCCGAGCGCGCCGGCCTGCGGCTCCTTGAGGTCGATCAGGTCCGCGCCCGCCTCGTCGGCCAGCAGTGCCTCCTCGACCGAGCGCACGCTCACCAGCAGCCGCGTCATGCCGCGACCCGGCGCAGGCGGTGTGCGGCGATCGCCTCGAGCAGCCAGCTCCAGGCCTCGCGCTCGGCCGGCCCGGCGGTCTTCTCGACCGCGATCTGCAGGTAGTGCATCTCGGTGTCGATCTTGTGCGCGGGCAGCATGTGCAGCCGGCTGACCAGCACCGCGGCCTCGATCACCGCCGCCTGCGCGCGGTTGAAGCCGGGGAAGCGGCCGTGCTGGGCCTCGTGCACGCGCTCCATCGTCAGCACCGGGCGCTGCGGGTCCTCGCGGTGCTCGGCG
Source organism: Caldimonas tepidiphila (assembly GCF_003569765.1). GTDB lineage: Bacteria > Pseudomonadota > Gammaproteobacteria > Burkholderiales > Burkholderiaceae_C > Caldimonas > Caldimonas tepidiphila. The sequence continues at coordinate 14,762 of NZ_QXMG01000063.1, forward strand.
AGGCGCAGCTCGACGTGGCTCAGCGCGCAGGCCAGCCGCGCGCCGGGCACCTTCTCGGCCGGCAGCACCGGCCAGTCGCGGCGCCCCGTGACGCAGCCGGCGAACACGCGCGTGTCGGTGACCACGTTGAGCACCGCGTGGCCACCGGCGAGGATGTTGTCGAGCGTCGCCGAGGGCCGGAAGGGCATCAGCACCACCCGCTCGCCGGCGTAGCGCACGCCCATCGGCGCGACATGCGCGCGGCCCTGCGGCGACTGCGTCGTCACCACCGTCTCGAAGATCACGTCGTTCATGTCCCCTCCTTGCTGCGTCGAAGCGTGGTGCCGGGCGCGCAGTGCCCGGCGAGATCGTCGGGCGTGCGCTCGAACGCGCAGCCCCAGTCCAGCGGCTGGTCCTGCACGTAGCGCTTGCCGAGCTGCCACGCGATCTCGGCGCGCGCCAGCTCGACCCCCATGTAGAAGGCATGCGCCGCGTCGTTCTCGAGCCCGAGCCGCGGCCACAGCTCGAAGGCGTCCTGCGCCAGCCGCATGCCGTCGCGGTTGTAGACGTGCACGCCGAGCGGCGAGACCTGGACGCGGAAGTTCGGGTCGCGCACCGCCTCGGCGGTCTGCGCGATCTCCTCGGGCGTGTCGGGGTGCGGGTGCTTGGCGTGCACCGTCATCAGCTTGTCGGACAGGCCCTTGGGCAGCGTCTGCTGGCGGCGGGCGGCGTGCATCACGCGCCGCGCCCAGTCCGCCTCGCGCACCGCGCGGCGCGCGTGGCCGCTGACCTGCGTCGTCAGGATCGCGCGCACGTCGAGCTCGGCCGCGATGCCCAGCAGCACCGCGTTGATGCCGCTGGTGTCGGCCTCGGTCAGCTCGGTGACGTTGCCCACGCCCATCATGATCTCGACCTCCGGGCAGCGCTCGCGCAGGCGCTGGTAGCGGCAGATCGAGGCGGCGAGGCCGAAGGGGATCGGGTCGAGGATCGGGTCGGCGAGGAAGGGCCGAGCGCGCGCGCGCATCGCGTCGATCGCCGCGTGCAGCGAGGCCTCGTCGCCCGGCTCGCGCGGGATCAGCACCGGCGTGGCCCGCACCTCGTCGGCGATCCAGAGCGTGTCGACGGTGAGGCTCAGCAGGTAGTCGGCGCCGGCGCGCCCGCCGCGCAGCAGCTCCTGGGTGTCGAGCGAGTCGACGCTGACGCGCAGCCCCGCGTCCTTCAGCGCCCGCACGCTCTCCTCCAGGTGCGGGAAGGGCGTCTCCGGCAGGCAGCCGAGGTCGATCACGCCGGCGCCGTCGGCGGCGAGCGCCCGTCCCCGCGCGACGACCTGTTCGACCGTCAGGCGCGGCGCGTCGACGATCTCGGCGAAGATCTCGGTGCCGTACTCGCCCAGGTCCGCCGGCTTGTCGGCCTGCCTGAAGAAGCGCGGCAGGTCCTTGAGCTCCTCGGGGCCGCGCTGCACCGGGATGCCGTAGTGCGCGCTCAGCGCGTCCACGTCGCCGCGGCAGCGCCCCGGCACCAGCAGGCGGTCGGCGGCGATCGGCGCCGGCACGCGGCGGCGGATCATGTCGGCGGTCATCAGCGCCGCCACCTGCAGGCCGATCTCGCGCACCTCCCAGGTGAAGGGCGCGTCGTCGAGGCCCCGCAGCACGCGCTCGAGCCCCGGCTGGGCCAGCCGGCCGGTCAGGAAGACGATGTGTTCCATGCGCGGGACAGCTGTTGCAGCCGCGCGTGCAGCGCGGCCTCGAGCGCGGCGGGCGAGCACACCACCTCGCAGAAATCGATGCGGCGCAGCCGCTCGACGTTGTCGAGCTCGATCGCGCGGGGCTTGAGCGTCACCCAGTCGTGCGGCGACTTCGTCACGACTACCGGCTCCGTGTCGCACGCGAAGACGAGGCCCGGGATGCCGAGCTTGCCGGCCTGCGCGAACATGTTGGTCGGCAGCGTGTCCGAGATGCCGAAGGCACACTTGGCCACGGTGTTGCTCGTCGCGGGCGCCACCACCACCGTGTGGTAGAGGTCCTCGTAGAGCATGCCCACCGGCACCGAGCTCGCGCTCTTGTCGCGGAAGACGCGGAAGCGCTGCCTGAGCACCTCGAGCGTGAAGCCGTACTGCGGCAGCACCTCCTCGGCCGCGGCCGACAGGAACAGGTCCACGTCGGGCAGGCGCATCGCGAGCGCCATCGCTTCCTCGAGGTAGTGCCCCGAGCCGGTCACCGTCCAGGCGAAGCGCGAGCGCGCGGCGACCACGGGCTCGCGGGCCGTCGCGGGCGTCGCGCTGGCCTCAGGCGCGCGGCGTGACGGGGATCTGGAGCTTATGAAGTTTCCGGTAGAGGGTGTTGCGGCTGACATCGAGCGCCTTCGCGACGTTGCTCACGTTCCAGCGATGCTGCTCGAGCAGGCGCAGCAGCACCTGCCGTTCGTTCGACTGGATCACGTTGAGCCCGCTCGGCGCGGGCTCGGGGAGGGATTCGGGGATCGACGGCGCGGCCTCGGGCGCGGGCAGCTGCGGCGTCGCGAACGTGCCGGGGGCGGGCTGCGACGGCGCGGCGGCCGGGCTGCCGCCGGCGAGCGAGGGCAGCTGGGGCAGCCCGATCGGCTCGCCGTCGGACAGCGCGACCGCGGTGCGCAGCACGTGGCGCATCTGGCGCAGGTTGCCGGGCCAGGGATGCGCCATCAGCAGCGCCTCGGCCTCGGGCGTGAGCCCGGGCGCCTCGCCGCCGGCCTCCTCGCGCAGGATCTTCGCGATCAGCTCGCGGCGGTCGGCGCGCTCGCGCAGCGGCGGCAGGTGCAGCTCGATGCCGTTGAGCCGGTAGTACAGGTCCTCGCGGAAGCGCCCCTCGGCGACGAGCTCGGCGAGCTTGCGGTGGCTCGCAGACAGCAGCTGGAAATTCACCGCGTGCGTCTCCTCGGTGCCGAGCGGCGTGACCTGGCGCTCGTCGAGCACGCGCAGCAGCCGCGCCTGCAGATCGAGCGGCATGTCGCCGATCTCGTCGAGGAAGAGCGTGCCGCCGTCGGCCTGCAGGATCTTGCCGCGCCGCCCGCTGCGCTGCGCGCCGGTGAAGGCGCCGGCGCGGTAGCCGAACAGCTCGGCCTCGATCAGGCTCTCGGGCAGGCTCGCGCAGTTGACCGCGACGAAGGCGCCGCCGGCGTGGCCGCTGCGCTCGTGCACCGCGCGGGCGAACACCTCCTTGCCGGCGCCGGTCTCGCCGTGCAGCAGCACCGGCGTGTTGCGCGCGATCACGCGGCGCGCGGTCTCGAGGTGCGCGGCGAGGATCGGGTCGCCGCTCGTCGGCGCATGGGCCGAAGGCCGCAGCGGACGGGCCGCGGCGAGCCGGCGCGGCAGGGCGGCCGCGGCCCCGTCGCCCGCGGGCCGGCGCGCCACCGCGAAGAAGCGGTGCGCGCCGTTGACGCGGTAGGTCACCACCGGGTGGAAGGACGCGGCGCTGCTGCGCTCGACGATGTCGTCGAGCGTGGTCTCGAAGAAGTCGTCGATGCGGCGCTCGTTCAGCTCGGCGAGCGAGCGCACGCCGAGCTGGAACAGCGCGCTGCGGTTGGCGGCGAGGATGCGCCCGTCCTGCCCGAGCGCCAGGCGCCCTTCGTGCAGCGTGTAGACGAACTCGGGGCGGGTGTGGAAGTGCACCGGGTGCGCGTGGCGGAAGCGCCGGTCGAGCAGCCGGTTCTCGATCATGCGCGCGGTCATGTCGAGCAGCACCAGCACGTGCTGCTGCATCAGGTTCGAGCGGCTCGTGACGTCGAGCACCGCGGCCATGCGGCCCGACGGGTCGATGATCGGCACCGCCGAGCAGGTCAGCGACGTGAAGCGCGTGAAGAAGTGGTCCTCCTGGCGCACCGAGATCGGCCGCGCCGCGGCGAGGCAGGTGCCCATGCCGTTGGTGCCGGCCTCGGCCTCGCTCCACTTCGCGCCGACGTGAAAGCCCACGGGCTTGAGCTCGTCGGCGAACTCGGGCGAGGACACCATGTGCAGGATCACGCCGTCGGTGTCGGTGAGCACCACCGCGGACAGCGGGTCGGCGAGCTGCTGGAACAGCGTCGTCATCTCGTAGCGCGCGCACTCGATGACGTCGGCCATGCGCTCGCGGCGCTCGTCGAGCTCGTCGACGGGGCAGCTCGGCGGCCGCGGCGCGCGGTCGGGGTGCAGCCGGTAGTCCTGCAGGCAGCGCATCCAGGAACTGGCGACCACCTCGCTGATCTCGTCTGCGCGCACCCCGCGCTGCACGACGTCGAGGATGCGGTCGGTGTGCCTCGCGGGCACGGAGAGCGACTGGTTCATGTACTGCTCCGGAGTTCGCGTGCCGATGCTGGGGCACCGGTACGTGGGTCGATTTTCCATGATTGCCGACCTTTGCTGTACCGGGCATGCCCCCCCTCGGTGCCCGCTTCGGGGAGGGGGTTTTCCATGGCGCCGCGACGCAATTCGTGGTCTGCATCTTGCTCGACCTGCCGCTCCGCACGCCCCGAGGCGGCGGCCCGAGGAACCTTCACAGCACACGAGGAGACACGAACGATGAACGCCAGCTTCCCCCAGACCCGCTTCGCCCCCCTCGACGCCAGCGGCGTGGCGCTGCCGATGGACCTCGTCTTCATCGACGGCTTCGTCGGCGAGACGGTGATCGGCATCTTCGAGGACGAGCTGCACGACACGCAGCCGGTGCGCATCGACCTGCAGGCGGGCGTGCCGCGCGTGCGGGCCTGCGAGACCGACCGCATCCACGACACGATCGACTACGGCGTGGTGCGCGAGCGGCTGCTGCGCCTGCTGGCCGGGCACCGCGTGCAGCTGCTCGAGGCGCTGGCGGAGTCGATCGCGGAGATGCTGCTGCGGGAGTTCGGGGCGCACTGGGTGCGGGTCGCGGTGGCGAAGCCGCGCAAGTTCAGGGACGTGGAGTCGGTGGGCGTGGTGATCGAGCGGCGCGCCGACGAGCCGCGGGCCGCGCAGCGCGCCGACCGGGGCGGCGCGGTGCTGTCGCTGATCGGTGCCGGGATGGTGCCCGGGGCCGACTGAGGGAGGAGGGGGGCACCGCCCGCCAGGGCACGCGCCGCGTGAGCGGCAAGTCGGGCGGTGCCGTTCCGGATCAGTCCTTGAGCGTGGCGCTCCTCCTTCAGGCAGCGGCCTGGAACGGGTGGGTCGCGTTGGCCTTCTTGGCCACCACCTCCGCGGCCGAGGGCTCGCAGCGCACGGCGCGGGCGATCGCCTCGCGCGTGGCGCGGTAGTTGTAGTCCTGGATCTTCTGGTCGTCCTCGGCCAGCCAGTGGATGAACACGCCGACGCAGACGAACAGGTTGTCGGCCTCGTCCTGCGGGATGGTGCCGTCCTCGACGCTGTCGGCCACGGCCATCGCGACCGCGCGCTGCGCCGGGCCGAACATCTGCACCGCCTGCTTGGCGCCCTTGATCGTGACCTTGTTGAACATCACGGTGTTGGGCTTGGTCAGCAGGTTGGGCGCGACCACCGCGAGCAGCGAGGTGAAGCCGTCCTTGTTGTTGACCAGCGCGTTGGCGAAGGCGGTCTCGGCGGGGCTGCCGCGCGGGCCGATGATCAGGTCGATGTGGGCGACTTCGTTGCCGTCGCCGACCAGCGATTCGCCGACGAGCATGCGGTCGATCTTTGCCATGGGTCTGTCTCCGTTGAGGAAAGGTTGATGGTGGTGCCCGAGGAGACTCCTCCCCCCGGCGGGGAGGGCAGCTATCACGTTCCGTGCCACAGCCAGGCGCGGCTCACGCGGTGATCCCAGCCGGGCTCGAGCAGCGTGGCCAGCAGCAGCGTCGCCACCGCCAGATCGGCGCTGGTGCCGGGGTTGAGGCCCTGTGCCTTCAGCGATTCGTCCCACACCGCGAAGCAGGGGTCGGCATCGAGCGCGGCGCCGCGCAGCGCGCGCTGCCGCCAGACCTGTGCCTGCGCCATGACACTGTGTGCCGCCGGCTCGCCGTGCTTTCGCACAATGTGTGAATCGGGCCAGCGCGCCGCGAACGCGAGCCACGCGGCCTGCACCGCGGCGGCGACGCCGCGCGGAGCCGCGGCGCGGAAGGCTGCCAGCCCGGTGTCGAACAGGTCCTCGAAGCCCAGCGCGTACTGGCGCGCGATGCTGTCGCGGTGCGCGGCCAGCGCCATCGCCTCGCGCAGCGCGAGGCTCGGCGCCTCGGCCACGTCCTGCTCGGCCGCGCGCCCGAGCCCGCCCGGGTTGGCGAGCGCGATCGCGCGGTAGGCGGCGCGCGCGTCGTCCACGTCGAGGCCGTCGAGCACCTGCTCCACCGCGCGGCGCAGCGCCGCGGCGTCGCCCGGCGCGGGCCGGCGCTCCAGCGCCGCGGCGATCGGCGCGCACAGCAGCACGATGCCGAGGTTGGTGTTACAGCCGGCCGCCGCGACCGTGGCCCGCATCGCCGACTCGATGCGCTCGCCCACCGGGCGGCCGCGCGCGAACAGCGCCGGCGCGGCGGCCGCCGCGCTCCTGAGGAACATCGCCGCGTCCATGCGGTGCCCCTCCGAATGGCCGCTGACGTTGCCGGGCTTGCGCACCGCGACGTCGAGCTCGCAGGCGAGCAGGAAGGCGTCCCGGCCCGGCCCCTGCCAGGCGGCGGTCTCGAGCGGCCCGGGCCGCAGCAGCGCGCTCATGCGCTGCGCTCCTGCGGGCCGCCCGCGCGCTGCCGCGCCTCGGCCAGCCGCCGGTCGAGCAGGTCGTCGACGATCGCACGCGCGATGCGCAGCGGCGTGACGCGCTGCAGCCCCTGCCAGGCCGCGACGCCGTTGACCTCCAGCACGAGCAGCCCCTGCGGCGCGGCGGCCGACAGCGGCGCGGGGATGAGGTCCACCCCGGCGTAGTCGAGCCCGAGCGCCTGCGCGGCGGCAACCGCCAGCCGCGCCAGCGCCGGCGTGAGCGCCGCCGCCTCGCAGCGCGCGCCCTGCGCGACGTTGTGCACCCAGTGCTCGCTCACGCGCCGCATTGCCGCGACCGCGCGCCCGCCGATCACCATCACGCGCCAGTCGTGGCCGGGCGCGCCCATTGGCGGCACGAAGCGCTGCAGGTAGGCGAGCGAGCCGTAGGCGCCGTCGAGCGGCGGCAGCGGCCGGTGCGCGCCGTCGACGCGGCCGACGAGCTGCAGGCCCTTGCCCTGCGAGCCGAACAGCGGCTTGAGCACCAGCGCATGGCCCGCCGCGCTCTCGCGCATCACGATGCGCTGCGCCTGCGCCGCCGACTCGGTGGCCCAGGTCGGCGGCGCGGGGATGCCGGCCGCGTGCAGCAGCAGGCTCGTCATCGACTTGTCGACGCTGCGCTCGATCGCGCGCGCGTCGTTGTAGACCGGCACGCCCAGCTCGCGCAGCGCGTGCAGCACCCCGAGGCGCTTGGTCACCTGCTCGAAGCTGCCGCCGGCGATGCCGCGCACCAGCACCGCGTCGGGCAGCGCGCGGCCGAAGCCGGGCAGCGCGAGGCCGTGCCAAGCGGCCGTCGTGTCGACGCGGCAGTCGGCGAGGTCGAGGCAGCGGCCCTCGGCGCCGCGCGCGCGCAGCGCCCGCTGCAGCTCGCGCGTGTGCCAGCCGGTCTCGTCCGTCATGATCGCCACGCGCGTCATTCGTGCGCTCCTTGGCGCCACAATTGCTGCAGCAGCGGCATCTCGAGCCGCCCGCCGTGCCAGGTGTTGCCGCTGTCGAGGTTGGTGACCCAGGCCTCCGCGGGCGCGAACAGGCTGGGGTCGATCTTGTAGAAGTCGTGGCCGGCGTCCCTGAAGATCTCCGCGAAGGAGCGGCCGTGGTCGGGCGAGTGGATCGACGGCAGCTGCTGCGCCAGGCGCCGCGCCGCCTCGTCGTCGCCGCGCACGCACAGGTGCACGCGACCGCCGTAGAGGATCGCGTCGTTGGTGCGGCCCATCGCCTGCAGCCCGTCCGGGCTCGGCGCGGGCAGCGGCGCGCTCGCGTTGCCCTCGACGATGCGCCCGAGCGGGAAGCCGCTCACGTGCGCCTTGTGCAGCGCCACCTCCAGCACGCGCGCCACCACCTGCGTGGTGCCGGCGAGGCTCGCGGTCGGCGTGACGATCAGCGTCAGCGCCCCGGGCGGCAGGCCGCAGTCCGCGAGCACCTTGTCGACGATCACCCGCGGCGGCAGCCGGTCGACCTCGAGCACCAGGCAGCCGCTGTCGGCGCGGTCGCGGTAGCCGAGCTCGGCGAAGAGCTCCTCGCGCGCGGCGAGCGCGCGCGCCGGGCCGGAGCCGAGCGAGAAGAACTTCCTGCCGCCGGTCTGCTCCTTGGTCGCCGACAGGCTCCAGCCCGCGTACTGGCTGCCGAGGCAGGCGAGCACCGGCTGGGAGCTGCTCACCTCGAGCCAGGTCGGCCAGCCTTCGCGCGGCGTGGCGGCGAGGTGCACGCGGCCGAGCCCGCCCATGCAGATCTCGGCGATCGCGAGGCCGGCGGCGATGCTGCCCTGCGCCTCGATGCCGGCGTCGACGATGCAGGTGCCGCGCTCGTCGCGGTGCAGCGCGAGGCGCAGCTCGTCGGCGCGCGCCAGCAGCTGCGCGACGCGCGCCGCGGCGAGCCGGTTGACGCTGAGCGCGGGCGGCCGCTCAGCCGGGGAGGAGGGGGCTTGCGCAGCCTCGTTCATGGCATGTCTCCAGGAAGTCCAGTACGGAATCACGGCGCTGCACGAGGCGCGCCCGCACCTCCCCGGCGTCGCGGCCGGCGGCGCTGACGCTGCATACCGGGCTGCCGGGGATGAATCGGCTGCCGGCACGCGGCAGGTCGTGGGTCGAGGCCTGCCGCGCGAGCGCGCACACGGCCCCGGCGTCGAGCGCGAGCGCCCGGCGGGCATAGACGATCTCGTGGCCCTGCACCGCGGCGGCGGGCGCGGGCGGCGCGGGCAGCAGGCCTTCGAGGCAGGCGCGCACGTGGGCGCGCATCAGGCCGCCCGGCAGCGCCCGGGCGTGCAGCGCCATGCTCGCCGAGGGGCGCGGATTGATCTCCAGCACCAGCGCCTCGCCGCCGTCGCCGAGCAGGAAGTCGAGGCTGCCGAGGCCGCGCAGCGCGAAGCGCCGGGCGAGCGCCTGCAGCGCGGCGTCGAGCCGGGCGGCGACGCCCGGCGCCGGCGGCACCGGCCCGATCGCGCCGCAGTAGACGTGGGGGTGGCGCCGGCCGTCGAGCTCGACCGGGCGCACGATCAGCGCGTTGAAGCCGACGATGCGCGCCCGCGCGCCGTCGGCGACGAAGAGCGCCGACATCGGCGCGCCGCCCGCCTCGCGCTGCCAGTAGGCGGCGGGCCCGGCCGGCTCGGCGGCGGCCTGGGCCGCGGCGGCGATGTGCCAGCCGCCGGCGGCGTCGCCGCGCTTGCGCAGCCAGCCGGCCGGCTGCGCGGGGGCGTCGAAGCGCACCTCGGGATGCGGGATGCCGAGCGCGTCGAGCGCGGCGAAGAAGCGGCGGGGGTCGCGCACCTCGCGCACCGCGTCGGCGCCCATGCCGATCAGCGGCAGCACCGCGGCGCCGCGCTCGAGCAGTTCCGGCTGGTCCTCGAAGCCGCTGCCGGCCACCCAGCCGAGCGGGCGGCGGCGCTCGCGCAGGTCCGCGAGCGCGGCAAGGAAGCGCGCCGCATCGAGCCGCAGCGCGCCGGGCGTGCCGATGTCCTGCCAGTGCGCGGCGACGCGCCGCAGGTCGAGGTCGCCGAAGGCGTCGAGCGCGAGCGGCGCGTAGCCGTCGCGCGCGGCGGCCTCGGCCGTCATGCGCGCCGACAGCCCCGCGAGCACCAGCGCGTCCATGCGGAGCCCGTCAGTCGCCCTCGGCCAGCATCTCGCAGGCGAGCGCGTAGGCCTCGGGAAAGCCCAGCGAGAGCGGCCGGTCGGCGTCGCGCATGCGCGCGAGCAGCCGGTGCTGCACCTGGTACTTGACGTTGCCGACGGCGAGCGCGCCGATGCCCACCGCCTTCGAGTCCGGCAGCGGCTTGCCCATGTCCATCACGCCGACGCCGGCCAGACCCTCGGGCGGCACCGCGTTGACGTCGGCCGCGACGAGCAGGCGCGTCGCGGCGCGGCGCTCGCGCTCGCCGAGCACCTGCACGCCGGCGGCCGCGGTGCCGAGCACCACGTCGGCCTCGGCCGCGGCCTCGCGCACCTCGTCGGCGCCGCGGCAGGACAGGCCCTCGAGCGTGCAGCCGAAGCGCTCGCCGGTCTCGCGCGCGGCGCGCTGCGCGGCCTCGAGCCCGGAGTGGCTGCCGAGCCGCACGCTCGCGCCTTCCCGCGCCGCGAGCACGCCGGCGATGCGGCCGACGGTGCCGGTGCCGCCGAGGATCAGCACGCGCTTGTCCGCGAGCGCGGTGCCGTGCGCCTTGCGCAGCTGCGCCTGCACGCAGGCCACCAGCGCCGCCGCGGTGGTGTAGGAGCCGCTCGGGTCGGCGAAGACCGGCACGTCGAAGGGCGGCACCATCGCGCGGCGCGCGTCCTCCAGCATGTCGGCGGCGAGCAGCACGTCTCGCCCGCCGATGAAGATGCCGGTGCGCGCCACGCCCTTGGGGCCGCGCGAGAAGATCGCGTCCTGCGTCAGCCCGGTGAGGGCCTTGCGGTCGACCGAGGCGTAGGGCAGCACGAGCTGCCAGCCGGCGTCGGCGGCCATGTTGCTGTCGAAGGGGCTGATGTGCGGCCCCGGGGTGAACATGTGGAGGATGTAGGGTCGTTCCATGGAGGCGGGCTCGGGCAGGGTGGGAAAGCGGAAGGGGGCTCAGGCGCGGGCGAGCGCGCGCTCGGCCGGCCGCAGCTCGATGTCGGCGCCGCGGTTGCGGGCGCGCACCACGTGCAGGCGCAGGCCGGGCTCGACCAGGCCGGCCTCGGCCGCCTGCCGCACCAGCGCCTGCGCCTCGGCGGCACCGGGCAGCACCGCGAAGCCGGTCGGCCCCCAGGAGCTCTGGCCGATCGCGGCGGGCGCGCGCGCGCCGATCCACTCGAGCAGGCGGCCGACGCGCGGGCTGGTCCAGGCGCTGCCTTGCTGCGCCGGCGCGAAGTGGCCGCCGAGCAGCTGCTGCATGCGCGTGAGGCCCTGCGCGAAGGGCTCGAGCTGGCCGGCGGCGGCGCCGGGCAGGATCTGCATCAGCGCGCGGTGGCAGATCTCGGCCGCCGCGTCGCGCGGGAAGGGCGGCAGGCTCGCGATCGCGCGCCGCTCCTCCGCGCCCGACAGCCCGGCCTGTCCCGGCTCGAGCACCAGCAGCACGCGCCAGGCGTCGGGAAAGTGCAGCCGCGCCAGCAGCGGCGCGACGCTGTCGCCTTCGCCTGGAGCGCCCGGGCCGCCGTCGAGCAGCAACCCGCCGCGCTCGAAGCCGGCGATGCCGACGCCCGAGCGCAGGCCGCGGCCGAGCCAGTGCGCGAGGCGTTCGGACGGCAGCGCCAGGGCGTGCAGCGCCGCGAAGGCGCGGCCGACCGCGAGCGCGAGCTGCGTGCCGGAGCCGAAGCCGGCGTGCGGCGGCAGCGAGCGGTGCAGCCGCAGGCTCAGCGGCTGCGCGAGCCCGGCTTCGCGGCGCAGCGTGCGCAGGTGGTCCGCCGCGCGCTCGAGCTCCGAGGGGTCGCCCTCCGGCCCGGCTTCCAGCCGGTCGCGGTCCGCGCGAGCGAGCTCGACCACGGTCTCGAACTCGTCGATCACGAGGCCGAGGCTGCCGAAGCGCCGGCCGAGCGAGGCGCCGGGGTCGAGGAAGCCCAGGTGCAGCCGCGCGGGCGCCCGCACCACCACGGCGTCCGCGGAAACGCGGCGGCGGGGCGGCGACGAAGTGGGGATCGGGGAAGCTCGCAAGGGGCGGCCTTTCGCGAAGTGATGCGGGGGCCGTTAGCAAAGCCCGTTCCGCGAGGCGCGATGCCTGCGGGAGCGCCGGGCCGCCGCGCGCGGCGCGGGCGGGGCTGTGGCGGATCGGGGACACAGTGTCACCACCGTGCCCGCGGTCCCGCACAGCCTGCTGCGCCGGCGCGCGCGCCGCGCCGCCGCGCTCCCGGGAGGCGACGCGCGGCGGGGCGTGCCGCGGCTTGGCATGTGCCTTGCCGTTGCGCCCTGCGGGACGATTCACGGAATACCGACAACGGAGACGACCGCCTCGTGCGGGACCATGGAAAGGAAGTTCTGGATGTCCATTCCCCCGCGCAGCGGCGAAGCAGCGCCGCGAGCCCATTCGCGCCGGCAGGATCTCGGCTTCGGCCACTCCCCGTCCAGCGCGCTGCTGCCTCCCGACCCGGCCCATGTGGAGACGATCGCGCAGTCGCACGCGCGCTGCGCCGCGCTCGGCCTCAGCCGCATCGAGCCGCTCGATGCCGCGCCGGCGCTGCGCGTCGAGCTGGAGACCGCCCGCACGCGGCACCAGCGCCTGCTGCAGCACGCGGTGCCGCTGATGGAGCTGCTGCTGGAGCAGATCGTCGCGACGCAGAGCATGGTGCTGCTCGCCGACACGCAGGGCACCGTGCTGCATTCGGTCGGCGAGGCCCGCTTCCTCGAGCGCGCATCGCGCATCGCGCTGGCGCCGGGCACGAACTGGGCCGAGTCGAGCCGCGGCACCAACGGCATCGGCACCACGCTTGTGACCGAGGCGCCGACGGTCGTGCACGCCGACGAGCACTACCTGCACGCGATCGACTTCCTGACCTGCTCGGCCGCGCCGATCTTCGACCCGCGCGGCAACCTGCTCGGCGTGCTCGACGTCACCGGCGACCACCGCTCCTACCACCTGCACACGATGGGGCTGGTGAAGATGTCGGCGCGCATGATCGAGAACCACTGCCTGGCCGACGACTTCCGCGACGAGTTGCGCCTGCACTTCCACCACCGGCCCGAGTTCATCGGCACGCTCAGCGAGGGCATCGTCGCGGTGGGCCGCGACGGGCGGCTGCTCGGCGCGAACCGCAGCGCGCTCGACCAGCTCGGCATGAGCGGCGCGGCGCTGCGCATGAACAGCCTCGCCGGCGTGTTCGGCGCCACGCTCGACGAGCTCGTCGACCACTTCCGCAGCGCGGCGGCGGCGCCGATGCGGCTGTGCCTTGGCGACGGGCGGGCGCTGTACGTGCAGGCCCGCGTCAACTGGCCGCTGTGGCACTCGCCGGGCAGCGTGGTGTCCCGCGTGCTCGCCGCCGACTGGACCCCGCCGTCCTGGGAGTCGCCGCGCGTGCCGCCCTCGCGCCAGCCTGCCGAAGGCGCGGTGGGCGCGGCCTCTGCGCCGCCGCGGGTCGCGCCCGCCGTGGCCAGGCCGGCGCCGGCGCGCCGCGGCGAGGGCCGGGCCCTGGCCGGGCTGCAGACGGGCGATGCGCAGATGGACGCGGTGGTCTCCAAGCTGCGCCGCGTGCTCGACCGCGAGATCTCGGTGATGATCCTCGGCGAGACCGGCACCGGCAAGGAGCTGCTCGCGCGGGCGACGCACGACGATTCGTCGCGCGCCGCGGCGCCCTTCGTCGCGGTGAACTGCGCGTCGATCCCCGAGGCGCTGATCGAGGCCGAGCTGTTCGGCTACGAGGACGGCGCCTTCACCGGCGCGCGGCGCAAGGGCGCGGTCGGCAAGATCGCGCAGGCCGACGGCGGCACGCTCTTCCTCGACGAGATCGGCGACATGCCGCTGGCGCTGCAGGCGCGGCTGCTGCGCGTGCTGCAGGAGCGGCAGGTCACGCCGCTCGGCAGCGTACGCGCCACGCGCGTGGACCTGAGCATCATCTGCGCCACGCACCGCAACCTGCGCGAGATGATCGCGCGCGGCGAGTTCCGCGAGGACCTCTACTACCGGCTCAACGGCCTGGTCGTGAAGCTGCCGCCGCTGCGCGAGCGCGGCGACCTGCTGACGCTGGCGCAGAAGATCCTGCGCGAGCAGTGCGAGGGAGGGGGGGAGCCGCCGGCGCTCGCGCCCGAGGTGCTGCGGCTGCTGAAGCGGCATGCCTGGCCGGGCAACATCCGCCAGCTCGTCAACGTGCTGCGCACTGCGGCGGTGATGGCCGAGGGCGAGGCGCTGATCACGCGCGCCCACCTGTCGGACGATTTCCTCGAGGAGGCCGCGGGGCTGCCGCTGCCCGAGGGCGGCCTGCCGGCGGCGGCGAGGGAGCCGGCGCCGCCCGAGCCTGCGCCGCCGCGCCGCGAGCCGGCAGGGACCGATTCCTCGACCACGCTCGAGCAGGTCGAGCTGCGCACCATCTTCCGCGCCGTCGAGGCCTGCCGCGGCAACATCTCCGAGGCCTCCAAGCGCCTGGGCATCAGCCGCACCACCATCTACCGGCGCCTGCGCCGCTACGGCGGGCCGAGCGGCACCCCCTGAGGTCCGGCCGGGGCGCGCCGCCGCCCGGCGGCAGCCCGTTTGCCCGTCGGGACGCGGGGCGCGCCGGAGATTGACGCAGGTCCAGCTTGTTCGTCACGGGAAGAAAGCGGCCCTTGAAAACGGCCGCCCTCCGCCTTAAATCCGGAGCAATCGGAGGATTTCCCCATGCGAATCGACAAGCTCACCACCCGTTTCCAGGAGGCGCTCGGCGAGGCCCAGAGCCTGGCGCTGTCCCACGACCACCCCTACATCGAGCCGGCGCACGTGCTGCTGGCGATGCTGCACCAGGACGAGGGCCCGAAGGCGCTGCTGCAGCGCGCCGGCGTCAACACCACCGCGCTGCAGAACGCGACCGAGGCTGCGCTCAAGCGCCTGCCGCAGGTGCAGGGCGCCGAGCAGGTGCAGGTCGGGCGCGACACCGTCTCGCTGCTGCAGGCCGCCGAGAAGGAGGCCAACAAGCGCGGCGACCAGTTCATCGCGAGCGAGATGTTCCTGCTCGCGCTCGCCGACAGCAAGATCGACCTCGCCGCCACCGCGCGCGAGCACGGCCTGACGCGCAAGTCGCTCGAGGCGGCGGTCGACGCCGTGCGCGGCGGCCAGAAGGTCGACAACGCCGAGGCCGAGGGCCAGCGCGAGGCGCTCAAGAAGTACACGCTCGACCTCACCGAGCGCGCGCGCCAGGGCAAGCTCGACCCGGTGATCGGCCGCGACGACGAGATCCGGCGCGCGATCCAGGTGCTGCAGCGGCGCAGCAAGAACAACCCGGTGCTGATCGGCGAGCCGGGCGTCGGCAAGACCGCGATCGTGGAAGGCCTCGCGCAGCGCATCGTCGCCGGCGAGGTGCCCGAGACGCTCAAGGACAAGCGCGTGCTGGTGCTCGACATGGCGGGGCTGCTCGCCGGCGCCAAGTACCGCGGCGAGTTCGAGGAGCGGCTGAAGTCGGTGCTCAAGGAGGTGGGCCAGGACGAGGGCCGCATCATCCTCTTCATCGACGAGATCCACACCATGGTCGGCGCCGGCAAGGCCGAGGGCGCGATCGACGCGGGCAACATGCTCAAGCCCGCGCTCGCCCGTGGCGAGCTGCACTGCATCGGCGCGACGACGCTGGACGAGTACCGCAAGCACATCGAGAAGGACGCCGCGCTCGAGCGCCGCTTCCAGAAGGTGCTGGTGGACGAGCCGAGCGTGGAGGCCACCATCGCGATCCTGCGCGGCCTGCAGGAGCGCTACGAGGCGCACCACAAGGTCGAGATCACCGACCCGGCGATCGTCGCCGCGGCCGAGCTCAGCCACCGCTACATCACCGACCGCTTCCTGCCCGACAAGGCGATCGACCTGATCGACGAGGCCGCGGCCAAGATCAAGATCGAGATCGACTCCAAGCCCGAGGCGATGGACCGGCTCGACCGGCGCATGATCCAGCTGAAGATCGAGCGCGAGGCGATGAAGAAGGAGACCGACGAGGCCTCGCAGAAGCGGCTCGCGCTCATCGAAGAGGAGCTGATGCGGCTGCAGCGCGAGTACAACGATCTCGAGGAGGTCTGGAAGCACGAGAAGGCCAATGCGCAGACCTCGGGCGACGTGCGCGAGGAGATCGAGCGGGTCAAGTTCCAGATCGAGGAGCTCAAGCGCAAGGGCGACTTCAACAAGGTCGCCGAGCTGCAGTACGGGCGCCTGCCCGAGCTCGACAAGCGGCTGAAGGAGGCGCAGGCCAAGGAGTCGGGCAGTGACGGCTCGACCAAGCCGACGCTGCTGCGCACCCAGGTCGGCGCCGAGGAGATCGCAGAGGTCGTCGCGCGCGCCACCGGCATCCCGGTCTCGAAGCTGATGCAGGGCGAGCGCGAGAAGCTGCTGCAGATGGAGGCGCGGCTGCACGAGCGCGTCGTCGGCCAGGACGAGGCGATCCAGGCGGTCAGCAACGCGATCCGGCGCTCGCGCGCGGGCCTGTCCGACCCGAACCGCCCGACCGGCTCCTTCCTGTTCCTCGGCCCCACGGGCGTCGGCAAGACCGAGCTGTGCAAGGCGCTGGCCGGCTTCCTGTTCGACAGCGACGACCACATGATCCGCATCGACATGAGCGAGTTCATGGAGAAGCACTCGGTGAGCCGCCTGATCGGCGCGCCCCCGGGCTACGTCGGCTACGACGAGGGCGGAACGCTCACCGAGGCGGTGCGGCGCAAGCCCTACAGCGTGCTGCTGCTGGATGAAGTCGAGAAGGCGCACCCGGACGTGTTCAACGTGCTGCTGCAGGTGCTCGACGACGGGCGGCTGACCGACGGCCAGGGCCGCACGGTGGACTTCAAGAACACCGTGATCGTGATGACCTCCAACCTCGGCAGCCACCTGATCCAGGCGATGGCCGGCCAGCCCTACGAGGACGTCAAGGACGCGGTCTGGGGCGAGGTGAAGCAGCACTTCCGTCCCGAGTTCCTGAACCGCATCGACGAGACGGTGGTGTTCCACGCGCTCGGCCAGGACCACATCCAGTCGATCGCGAAGATCCAGCTGCGCGCCCTGGAGCTGCGGCTCGAGAAGATGGACATGAAGCTCGAGGTCTCGGACGCGGCGCTCTCGGAGCTCGCCAAGGTCGGCTTCGACCCGGTGTTCGGCGCGCGGCCGCTCAAGCGCGCGATCCAGCAGCGCATCGAGAACCCGGTCGCCAAGCTGATCCTGGAAGGCCGCTTCGGCCCGAAGGATGTGATCCCGGTCGACGTGGTCGAGGGCGACAAGGGAGCCGAGTTCTCCTTCTCGCGCACGGTGCACTGAGCGCCGCGGTCAGGGACTTTCCTTATCAGGGCGGGCCGGCCTCCGGGCCGAACCCGCCCGACCAAGGAGCCGCCTTTCCAGGCGGCTTTTTTCTTGATGGGACCACGAGAGGCGGCGGGCGGCCCGCCGCCCGTTCGCCGGTCGCCTGGGCGAAGGGTGGGGCCGTTTGCCTGCGGGCCAGGTAAAGGGACGGCTGCCGGATAAAGGCCAAAGGCCGTCGAGAGAAGCCGCCGGGATCGGGGGCGAGCGGCGTTCCGCTGCCTGGGTTCAGGGCCAGGCCTGACGGACGCACCGGGACGCGATCCGGACCCCCGGGAGAGCGCCCTCAAGCACGCGGCGTTTTCCAGGCAGCGAGCTTGCCCACCGCCGCCCAGGCCGCGATGCCGAACCCGATGCCCAGGACCGGTTCGGCAAGAGGAGCCACCGCGCTGCCCAGTCCGGCCCCCCAACTGGTCGCCCACATGCTCGCGCCGGCCTGCCCGGCGATCGTGACCGCCCGCCATGCGGTGAGCTGGCGACGATAGGCCTCGATGCCCAGTTGCACGAGGGCCCCGGCGAGGGCGGCGGGCCCCGGTCCTTTGGAGAGCGTCTGCGCGACGAGGCCTCCGCACCGGCTCGCGCCGATCTTGATGGCTTCCTGGCAGGCCGCCTTGGCGACGGCGCGTGCGCCGCCCTGCAGTGCCACCCGCGCGCCCTGCTTGCCTGCAGCCTTGGACAACCTGTGCAGCCGCAGTCTCCGCAGCCGGGCGACCCTCAGGCGGCTGCTTTTCGCCTTCGGTGCGTCGAGCCGGTGGAGGCCGGCAGAACGGCTCCGTTCCGTCCGCCGGGCCCCTCCGTCTCCCTCCGATCCCTCGGCGCTCGCTTCGCAAGTTCGCTCTGGATGCTCAGCCACTCCCGCTCTCCTATCCGGTGCACGTCATCAACCCCGGGCGCACCTGGGCTCGCGGTCGAAGGTCTTCACCGCCATTGTCGGGCCGCAAGGCCGGGTGTGAAGCGCCGCTGGCATTTCGAGTCGCCGCCAAGCGCGGCGACGACGACCTGAGGACGCTGCCGATTCAGGCGGCGAAATCGGCGGTGATGACGGCGCACAAGCGCAGCGACCGGATCTCGCAATGGGTGGTGCAGTTGAAGGCGTGCCTGGGCTGGCTCTGTTGCACAAATGAATTGAGGGGGAGCTTCCCCTGACCCCGGGCGGAGTTATGC
>NZ_QXMG01000064.1 GCF_003569765.1 Caldimonas tepidiphila
GAGGCTGTCAAGCGCAGGGCCCCCAGCCCACCTGGGCTGCCATTTGTGCAACAGAGCCCGCTATGGGTGGGCTTGCACATCAATTGAGCCGCCTAACATAGTTATAAATGGTGGTTCTGCTGCATAACAATGAGGCCTGCCCCCTCCAGCGTAAGCTGGTAGGCGCCGCGCAGGTCCTTGGCTCCATCAAGAAATCAATCTTCGTCCGCTGTTCAGTGTCATACTATTTTTTAAGAATTGGCGCATAGTGCGAAGGCACTGTGTTTAATGATGGAGGGACTGGGCGAGCAGAAATTGGTCAAGCGAGATCAAGGAGGCGGAAAGAGGGCGCTAAGTTGCAAGCAGGTACGCGTTGTCTGTTGGCCTGGGCAGGCTGAGCGAATGGCAGTGGCAGAGAGTTTTCACGGCGCGGCCCTCATTGCTGTAGACGGAGGAAGCTTTTTCCTCGCCCCAACTCGCCTACCCCCGGTCTTTCCTCAGCGATTCACACATCGCCCGGACATGAAAAAAGGCCTGCGGCCGGGACTCGCGCCCCGCCCGCAGGCCTCCGCTGACGCCTGCCCCCTCAAGCTCTCAGCGCAGCAGCCCCCGCCCCGCCAGACTCCGCATCAGCGCCGAAATCCCGAACGTCCACGGCGCACACCGGTCGCTGTGCTCGACCCGGTTCACGAGCGCGCCCAGCTCCGCGCAGGCGATCCGCACCACGTCCCCCCGCTCGTGCGTGAAGCCCTGGCCCGGGCCGTGGCGGTCCTGCACCGGCGCGAACATCGTGCCGAGGAAGAGCATCAGCCCGTCCGGGTACTGGTGGTTCGGGCCGATGGCCTGCCGCACCAGCTCCAGCGGGTCGCGGCTGATGCGCGCCAGCGAGCTCGCGCCGTGCATCGTGAAGCCGTCCTCCGCGCCGTCCACGCGCAGGCTCAGCTCGCAGCGCCGCACCTGCTCGATGCCGAAGTGCGCGTCGAACAGCCGGATGAAGGGCCCGATCGCGCAGGAGGCGTTGTTGTCCTTGGCCTTGCCCAGCAGCAGCGCGCTGCGGCCCTCGAAGTCGCGCAGGTTGACGTCGTTGCCCAGGCTCGCGCCGCGCACGCGGCCGCGGCTGTCCAACGCCAGCACCACCTCCGGCTCCGGGTTGTTCCAGGCCGAGCGCGGGTGGATGCCGACCTGCGCGCCGCTGCCCACCGCGGAAAGTACTGGCGCCTTCGTGAAGATCTCGGCGTCCGGGCCGATGCCGACCTCCAGGTACTGCGACCACGCGCCCTGCTCGATCAGCACCGCCTTCACGCGCGCCGCCTCCTCCGAGCCCGGCACGATGCCGGCGAGGTTGTCGCCCAGGATGCCGGCCAGCGCCGCCCGGATGCCCTGCGCGCGCGTGGCGTCGCCGCGCGCCTGCTCCTCGATCACGCGCTCGAGCAGGCTCGCAACGAAGGTCACGCCGCTGGCCTTCAGCGCCTGCAGGTCGCAGGGCGCCAGCAGCCAGGGCCGGGACTCGTCGCGCGCGGTCTCGTCGCTGTTGGCCAGCACCGCGTCGAGCGCGGCCAGCCGCGGCAGGCGCTGCTCGCGCGCCGCCGCCTGCAGCGCGGCGGCCGGGTCGTCGAGCTCGAGCAGTTCGCTGCAGGTGGCGGCCAGCGGCGAGAGGTCGTGCAGCGCGTCGCCGATCACGGCGACCAGCACCGGGCCGGTGCCGGGCTGCCAGACGCGGCCGACCAGCGTGGCACGCTCGCGGTCCTCGGGCAGGCAGTCGGCGGGGGACAGCGGCAGGGCAGGGCTCATGGGGACTCCAGGGGGAAGACGGGTCGGTGGCGGCGCGCGCCGGCTCCACCCGGCGCGCGCCTCTCGTTCACAGGGGCGGCGCGACGTCGAGCCGCGTGCTCCACAGGCGCAACTGATCGGCCAGCCCCGGCTCGACCGGGATGCCGCCGGCCTCGCGCAGCCGCGCCTGCTCCAGCTCCGGGTCGCCGGGCATGCGCGGCGAGCCGGGCTCGCCGGCCAGCGCCAGCGCCATCGCGGCGACGGTGGCGGCGAGCTGCGGGCCGCCGGCGAAGCGCATCGGGTCGAGCACGATGAAGAAGGCGCCGAGGTGGCGCGGCCGCTCCAGCTCGGTGAACATGCCGCTGATCTGCGGGCCGTAGGGGTTGGCGTTCAGCGGCCCGCACAGCAGGTCGATCATCAGCGCCAGGCCGTAGCCCTTGTGGCCGTACTCGGTGCCGCCCAGCGGCGTCAGCGCGTTGGCGGCCGCAGCGTCGGTGGTGGGGCGCCCGGCCGCGTCCACCGCCACGCCCTCGGGCAGCGGCAGGCCCTCGCGGCGCGCGTTCATCACGCGGTTCCAGGGGATCGAGGTGGTGGCCATGTCCAGGCACACCGGCTCGCCGTCCTGGCGCGGGAAGGCGATCGAGATCGGGTTGGTGCCGAAGAAGGGCTGCGAGCCGCCGTGCGGCGCGGCGATGCGGTCGGAGTGCGTGAAGGCGATCGCCACCAGCCCTGCGCGCGCGGCCGCGCGGGTGTAGAGCGCCATCGCCCCGCAGTGCGAGGAGTCGCTGACGCCGACCGCGCCGATGCCGTTCTCGTGCGCCAGCTCGATCGCGAGCGCGTTGGCGCGGTGCGCGACGACGATGCCCTGGCCGCGGTCGCCGTCCACCTGCGCGGTGCAGGGGCCGCTGCGCGTGCTGCGGATGCGCGGCCGCGCCTTGATCGAGCCGCGCCGCAGCCGCTCCAGGTAGTGCGGCAGCCGCGCGATGCCGTGCGAGTCGACGCCCCACAGGCTCGTCTGCACCAGCGAGTCGGCGAGCAGCGCCGCGTCCTCCGCCGGCATGCCGACCGCGCGCAGGCAGTCGCTGCCCCAGCGGCGCAGCGCCTCGGCAGCGACCGGCACGCTGCCGGATGCAATCGGTTGGCTCATCTCGGGTCTCCGGTTCGTGCCGCGCGGGCGGCGAAGTGCAGGCTCACAGCGCCTCCAGCGTCCCGCGAACGCCGCGCCCGCGCAGGCTGCGCAGCTGCGGCGCGAGCGTGGCGACGAGCGCCGGGTGGCCGGCGAGGTCGCCGAACACCGGCGCGAAGGCGGTCAGGCGCCGCGCGCGCTCGAGCTCGTCGTCCGCGGCCTCGGCGGCGGCGAGGTGCTGCGCGAGCGCGGCGGCGAGCGGGTCGTCGATCGGGTGGGCGCGGCCGAGCTCGTCGCGGCCGCGCAGGTAGTGCAGCCACGCGGCGATGCCCAGCGTCACGCGCGGCGCCGGCTGCCCGGCGGCGAGCCGATCGCGCAGCGTGCCGAGCAGGCGCTGCGGCAGCTTCTGCGAGCCGTCCATCGCGATCTGCTGCGTGCGGTGCGCCAGCGCCGGGTTGGCGTAGCGCGCCAGCAGCCCGGCGCGGTAGGCGGGCAGGTCCAGCCCGGGCAGCGCCGGCAGCGTCGGCTCGATCTCGTCGCGCATCAGCGCCTCGACGTGGCGCCGCAGCGCCGGCTGCGCGATCGCGACGTCCACCGTGTCCCAGCCGGCCATGGCGCCGAGGTAGGCGATGGAGGAGTGCGCGCCGTTGACCATGCGCAGCTTGAGCTTCTCCCAGGGCGCGGCCTCGGCGACGAAGCGCGCGCCGCCCGCGGTCCAGTCTGGGCGGCCGGCGGCGAAGTCGTCCTCCACCGCCCAGTCGAAGAAGGGCTCGCCGAGCACCGGCCAGGCGTCGCGCAGGCCGAGGCCCTGTGAGACCGACTCGCGGTCGGCGTCGGTGCTGCGCGGCACGATGCGGTCCACCATCGAGTTCGGGAAGCTGCAGCCGGTGGCGATCCAGTCGGCCAGTGCCGGATCGAGCGCGTCGGCGAAGTCCAGCACCGCGCCGCGCAGCAGCGCGCCGTTGGACGGCAGGTTGTCGAGCGACATCAGCGCCAGCGGCCCGAGCGCGCGCGCGCGCCGCAGCGCGAGGCCGTGCACGATGAAGCCGATCGCGCTGCGCGGCCGCGCCGCGTCCGCGAGGTCGTGCGCGATGTCCGGATGGTCGAGCCGCAGCCGGCCGCTGGCCGGGTCGTGGCAGTAGCCCTTCTCGGTGACGGTGAGGCTGACGATGCGCGCATCGGGGTGGGCGATGTCCTCCAGCACCGCGCGCGGGTCCTCGGGCGCGACGCGCAGCGCGCACAGGCTGCCGACCACCTGCAGCCGCTGGCGCGGCGCGCCGTCGGGCGCGGCGTCGCGGATCGCGAGCGTGTAGAGGCCCTGCTGCGGCGCGAGCGCGTCGCGGGTGTCGGGCTGGCGCAGCGACACGCCGACCACGCCCCAGCGCAGGTCGCCGCCGGCGTGCAGCGCCGCGTCGTTGGCGGCCAGCAGGTGCGCGCGCGCGAAGGCGCCGATGCCGAGGTGGACGATGCCGTGGCGCAGGCGGCTGCGCTCGTAGCGCGGGCGCGCGACCGCGGCGGGCAGCGCGTCGAGGCGCCCGGGGTGCAGTGCTTGCATGCTCGCCTCCTGCCTCACCAGTGCCACAGCGTGCCGTCGTGCTGCAGGCGGTTCACCGGCAGGTAGGCGCGCTGGTAGGGGTACTTCGCGGCGAGCGCCTCGTCGATCTCGACGCCGTGGCCCGGCACCTCGCCCGGGTGCATGAAGCCGTCCTTGAAGGTGTAGGCGTGCGGGAACACCGCGTCGGTCTCCTCGGTGTGGCGCATGTATTCCTGAATGCCGAAGTTCGGCACCCACAGGTCGAAGTGCAGCGCCGCGCCCATGCAGACCGGCGACAGGTCGGTGGCGCCGTGCGAGCCGGTGCGCACCTGGTAGAGCGCGGCGAGGTCGGCGATGCGGCGCAGGTGCGTGATGCCGCCGGCGTGCACGACGGTGGCGCGGATGTAGTCGATGAGCTGGTTCTCGATCAGGCCCTTGCAGTCCCAGATCGTGTTGAAGATCTCGCCCACCGCCAGCGGCGTGGTGGTGTGCTGGCGGATCAGCCGGAAACCGTCCTGGTTCTCGGCCGGCGTCGCGTCCTCCATCCAGAACAGGCGGTAGGGCTCCAGGTCGCGGCCGAGCCGCGCGGCCTCGATCGGCGTGAGGCGGTGGTGCACGTCGTGCAGCAGGTGGTGCTGCTCGCCGAGTTTGCTGCGGATCGCCTCGAAGAGGCGCGGCGTGTGATGCAGGTACTTGGGCGTGTCCCAGTCGTGCTCGCTCGGCAGCGAGGCGTCGGCCGGCTCGTAGAACATCGAGCCGCGGCCCACGCCGTAGACCTTCTCCAGCCCCGGCACGCCGCTCTGCGCGCGGATCGCCTTGTAGCCCATCTCGGCGTAGGCGAGCACCCGGTCCACCGTCTCCTCGATGTCGCGGCCGTTGGCGTGGCCGTAGACCATCACGCCGTTGCGGCTCGCGCCGCCGAGCAGCTGGTACAGCGGCATGCCGGCGGCCTTGGCCTTGATGTCCCACAGCGCGGTGTCCACGCCGGCGATCGCCGTCATCGTCACCGGGCCGCGCCGCCAGTAGGCGCCGCGGTAGAGGTACTGCCAGATGTCCTCGATCTGCCGCGGGTCGCGCCCGATCAGGCAGGGGATGACGTGCTCGGTGAGGTAGGCGGCGACCGCCAGCTCGCGGCCGTTGAGCGTCGCGTCGCCGATGCCGGTGAGGCCGGCGTCGGTCTCGATCTTCAGCGTCACGAAGTTGCGGCTGGGGCAGCAGACGATGACGCGGGCGTCGGTGATCTTCATCGGTGGATCCCTTGGGGTGGACGGGCGGGGACTTCGGGCGCGCGGTTCACAGCACCGCGCCGAGCTGCCAGGGCACGAACTCGTTCTGGCCGTAGCCGTGCAGCTCGCTGCGCGTGCGGCGGCCCGAGGCGGTGTCGAGCATCAGGCGGAAGATGCGCTCGCCGAGCGCGTCGATGCTCTCGAGGCCGTCCACGACGACGCCGCAGTCGAGGTCGATGTCGTCCTGCTGGCGCTGCCACAGCGCGGTGTTGGTCGAGAACTTCAGCGAGGGCGACGGCGCGCAGCCGTAGGCCGAGCCGCGCCCGGTGGTGAAGCAGATCAGGTTGGCGCCGCCGGCCACCTGGCCGGTGGCCGACACCGGGTCGTAGCCCGGCGTGTCCATGAAGACGAGGCCGCGCGCCGCGATCGGCTGCGCGTACTCGAGCACGTCGACGAGCGGCGTGGTGCCGCTCTTGGCGATCGCGCCGAGCGACTTCTCGAGGATGGTGGTGAGGCCCCCCGCCTTGTTGCCGGCCGAGGGGTTGTTGTCGAGCTGCGCGTGGTTGCGGCGGCAGTAGTCCTCCCACCAGGCCAGCCGCGCGCGCAGCTTGTCGGCCACCGCCTGCGACACCGCGCGGCGCAGCAGCAGGTGCTCGCCGCCGTAGATCTCGGGCGTCTCGGACAGCACTGCGGTGCCGCCGTGCGCGACGAGCCGGTCCACCGCGGCGCCGAGCGCCGGGTTGGCGCTGATGCCGGAGTAGCCGTCGGAGCCGCCGCACTGCAGCCCGACGACGAGGTGGCTGGCCGGCACCGCCTGGCGCCGCACGCGGTTCGCCTCGGGCAGCAGCTCCCGGACGATCTCGACGCCGCGCGCGACGCTGCTCGCGGTGCCGCCGCTGTCCTGGATGTTGAAGGCGACGAGCTTCGGGCCGTCCTGCAGGCCCTCCTGCTCCAGCAGCCCGGCGATCTGGTTGGTCTCGCAGCCGAGCCCGACCACCAGCACCGCGGCGAAGTTGGCGTGGCGGGCGTAGCCGCCGATCGTGCGGCGCAGCAGCTGCAGCGCCTCGCCCTGGCTGTCGGTGGCGCAGCCGCTGCCGTGCGTGAGCGCGACCACGCCGTCCACCTGCGGGTAGTCGGCCAGCGCCTCGGGGCGGATGTCGCGCCGGAAGTGGTCGGCGATGGCGCGCGCCACCGTGGCGGAGCAGTTCACCGAGGTCAGCACGCCGATGTAGTTGCGCGTCGCGACGCGCCCGTCGGCGCGCACGATGCCGTCGAAGCTCGCGGGCGACCCGGCCGGCGCCACCGGGCGCGCGTCGCTGCCGACCTCGGGCGCGCGCTCGAACTCGCCGAAGGCGAGGTTGTGGCTGTGCACGTGCTGGCCGGCGGCGATCGGCCGCGTCGCGACGCCGATCACCTGGTTGTAGCGGCGCACCGGCGCGCCGGCGGCGATGTCGCGCACCGCGATCTTGTGCCCCGGCGGGACGAGCCCCGCCACGCGCAGGCCGAGGCCGGGCAGCGGGGTGCCGCCGAGCAGTTGCTGCCGCGCGATGACGACGTCGTCGGCGGGGTGGATGCGGATCACGGGATCGGTCTGCATGGCGGCCTCCCTGGCGGCTTGCGGTCTCAGTCGTCGATCAGCGCGGGGTTCCAGGCGTGCACGCGCTGGCGCTGCTCGCCCAGGCCCTCGATGCCCAGGCGCATCTCGTCACCGGGCTTCAGGTACACCGCCTCGGGCTTGACGCCCATGCCGACGCCGGGCGGCGTGCCGGTGGAGATCAGGTCGCCGGGGTAGAGCGTCGTGAAGCGGCTGATGTAGCTCACGAGCTGCGCCACGCCGAACACCATCGTGCGCGTGCTGCCGTCCTGGAAGCGCCGGCCGTTGACCTCCAGCCACATCGGCAGCGCCTGCGGGTCCGGGATCTCGTCGGCGGTGACGAGCCAGGGGCCGACGGGGCCGAAGGTGTCGCAGCCCTTGCCCTTGTCCCAGGTGCCGCCGCGCTCGAGCTGGTACTCGCGCTCGGAGACGTCGTTGACGACGCAGTAGCCGGCGACGTGCCCGAGCGCCTCGGCCTCGGACACGTAGCGCGCCTTGCGGCCGATCACGACGCCGAGCTCGACCTCCCAGTCGGTCTTGACCGAGCCCTGCGGCAGCACCACCGCGTCGTTGCAGCCGATCATCGTGCTGGTGTGCTTGGTGAACAGCACCGGCTCGGCCGGCACCGGCAGGCCCGACTCGGCGGCGTGGTCGGCGTAGTTCAGGCCCACGCAGATGAACTTGCCGCAGCCGCGCCACGGCAGCCCGGTGCGGCCGGCCGGCAGCAGCGGCAGCGCGGCGGGGTCGAGCGCGCGCAGGCGCGCCAGGCCCTCGGGCGAGAGCGTGTCGGCCTGGATGTCGGCGACCACGCCGGAGAGGTCGCGCCACTGGCCCTCGCGGTCGAGCAGGGCGGGTTTTTCCTGGCCGCGGGGGCCGATGCGTCCGAGTTTCATGGGGTCTTCTTGTCGGAAGTTGAAAGGGGGCGGCGGGTCTCAGTTGATCCAGCCGCCGTCGATAATCTGCGCGGTGCCGGTGGTGTAGGCCGACTCGTCGGAGGCGAGGTAGACCGCGAGCGCGGCGATCTCCTCGGCGCGGCCGAGCCGGCCCATCGGCTGGCGCGCGACGAAGGTGGCCTCGACCTGCTCGATGCTCTGGCCGCCGCTCTTGGCCAGCGCCAGCATGCGCTCGCGCAGCGACGGCGACTCGACGGTTCCGGGGCAGATCGCGTTGCAGCGCACGCCCTGCGCGACGTAGTCGGCCGCGACCGACTTGGTCAGCCCGATCACCGCGGCCTTGGTGGTGCCGTAGGCGAAGCGGTTGGGCACGCCCTTGATGCTCGACGCGACCGAGGCGACGTTGACGATCGAGCCGCCGCCGCGCGAGAGCATGCCGGGCAGGAAGGCGCGCGTGACGCGGTACATCGCGCGCACGTTGAGGTCGAGGGAGAAGTCGAAGGCCTCCTCGTCGCAGTCGAGCAGGCTGCCGTGGTGCACGTAGCCGGCGGCGTTGACGAGCACGTCCACCGGGCCGGCCGCATTGGCGGCGGCGACGACCGCGGCCGCGTCGCGCACGTCCAGGCGCAGCATCTCGACCGGCGCCTCGCCGGCGAGGCGGTCGAGCAGCTCGCCGTTGATGTCGGCGGCGATCACGCGCGCGCCCTCGCGGACGAAGGCGAGCGCGGTGGCGCGGCCGATGCCCTGGCCGGCGGCGGTGATGAAGGCGGTCTTGCCCTGCAGGCGCAGCGTCATTTCGTGGCTCCTTTCGTGTCTCACTTGATCATCCCGAGCTGCTGCGGCAGCCACAGCGTGAGCTGCGGCACGTAGGTGATCGCCACCAGCGCCAGCACCAGCGGCAGCAGCCAGGGCAGGATCACCGCGGTGGTGCGCTCGACCGACAGCCGCGAGATGCGTGCGAGCACGAACAGCACCATGCCCAGCGGCGGCGTCAGCAGGCCGATCATCAGGTTCAGCGTCAGGATCAGGCCGAAGTGGATCGGGTCGATGCCGAGCTTGAGCACGATCGGCAGCAGGATCGGCACCAGGATCGTGATCGCGGCGATGGTGTCGATGAAGCAGCCGACGAAGAGGATCATCAGGTTGGCGAACAGCAGGAACAGCCACTTGTTCTGCGTCACCGACAGGATCCAGTCGGCCAGCATCTGCGCCGCCTGCGTGGTGGTCAGCAGCCACGCGAACACTGCGGCCGCGGTGACGATGAACAGCACCGAGGCGGTGGTCTCGATCGTCTCGAAGCTCGCCTTCAGCAGCGTGCGAAGCGTCATCGTGCGGTAGCGCACGAGGCCGAGGAACAGCGCCCAGAGCACCGCCGCGACCGCCGCCTCGGTGGGCGTGAACCAGCCCATCGACATGCCGCCGATCAGGATCACCGGCGCCATCAGCGCCATCACCGCCGAGAAGTTGAAGCGCCAGTCGAGCGCGAGCAGCACCGCGAAGGCGATGCCGGCGGCGAGGTTGGCCGACATGCCGGCGCGCACCATCAGCCACACCGCGAGCGGGAAGGCGAGCACGATGCCGATCTCGAGGCCCGCGGCGCCGAGCCGCTTCCACTCGAAGCGCGTGTCGCCGCCCCAGCCGTTGCGGTGCGCGAACCAGGCCACCGTGCCCATCATCAGCAGTGTCATCACGATGCCGGGCAGGATGCCGGCGAGGAAGAGCGCGCCGATCGAGACGTTGGCCATCATCCCGTAGATCACGAAGGGCAGCGAGGGCGGGATGATCGGCCCGAGCGTGGCGGACGCGGCGGTCACGCCCACCGCGAACTCGGTGCGGTAGCCGTGCTCCTTCATCGCCTTGATCTCGATCGAGCCCAGGCCCGCGGCGTCCGCGACCGCGGTGCCCGACATGCCGGAGAAGATCACCGAGCCGACGATGTTGACCTGCGCGAGGCCGCCCTTCATCCAGCCCACCAGCGCGATCGCGAAGTCGTACATGCGCGAGGTGATGCCGGAGATGTTCATCAGGTTGCCGGCGAGGATGAAGAAGGGCACCGCCAGCAGCGGGAAGGACTCGACGCCGGCGATCATGCGCTGCGCGACGACGATGTCGGGGACGGTGCCGGAGACGACGATGAACAGCAGCGAGGCGCCGGCCATCGCGACCGCCACCGGCAGGCCGACCAGCATGAGGGCGATGAAGGCGCCGATGAGTAGCAGCATGAGGGTCTCCCGCTCAGTCGATGAAGGCTTCGGGCCGCTCGAGCGCCGAGTAGCCGCGCCGCCAGTTCTGCACCGCGACCTGCAGCGCGCGCAGCGCCATCAGCACGAAGCCGGCGAACACGATCCAGTAGACATGGCTCTTGTTCCACGCGATGGTGGTCATCGGCTCGTTGTCGACCATCAGCGCGTAGCGCGCGACGAGCCAGGCCGCGTAGCCGAAGAAGCCGATCAGCGCCGCGTCCACCGCGGTCGACAGCGCGCGGCCGGCGCCGCCGGGCAGGCAGCGGTAGACGATGTTGACCTGGATGTGGCGGCAGCGCCGCACGCACATCGCCGAGCCGATGAAGACCACCGAGATCAGGCAGTAGACCGCCAGCTCCTCGGTCCAGGCGAAGGAGTCGTTGAGCACGTAGCGGCTGAAGAACTGAAGGAACACGAGCCCGGCCATCAGCCAGAAGAAGCCGAGGCAGATCCAGTCCTCGACGCTGTACTGCGACAGGTTCACGTCCTGCGGCGCGTCGGCTTCGGCGAAGCTGCGCGCCAGCTCCTCGGGCGCGACCTCGTGGTGCGGGGTGGGCGGCGCGGGCGGCGCAGGCGGCTCGGCAGCGGGCGCGACGGCGCGCCCGGGCAGGGTGGTGGGGGCGGACATGGTCGGTCTCCTGCGATGCGGGGCGCACGGCCGCTCGTGCGGCGCGCGCCCCGCGGGACGGCGGGCGGGAGGAGCGAAGGCTCAGTTGCCGATGGCCTGGATGCGGTCCCAGTCCGACTTCTGGTAGCCGAACTGCTCGAAGGCGACGTTCTTGAGCACCGTGTCGCGGAACTCGGCGGTGTTGACCTCGGTGACCGAGAGGCCCTTGTCGCGGAAGACCTGCGCCAGCTCCTTCTCGCGCGCGGCGACCTCGCGCGAGGCGCGCGCCGCGGCCTCCTGCGCCACCTCGGCGAACAGCTTGCGGTCGGCCTCGGGCAGCTTCTTCCACAGCGCGCCGGAGATCACCGTGTTGAGGTGGTCGACGATGTGGCCGGTCAGCACGATGTGCTTCTGCACCTCGAAGAACTTCTTGGCCTCGATCGTCGGCAGCGGGTTCTCCTGCGCCTCGACGGTGCCGTTCTGCAGCGCGAGGTAGACCTCGGCGAAGGCGATCGGCGTGGTGTTGGCGCCGCAGGCGCGCGGCATCGCCAGGTAGGCCGGCACGTCGGGCACGCGGATCTTCAGGCCCTTCATGTCGGCGCACTTGGCGATCGGGCGGTTGCTGGTGGTGTGGCGCGTGCCGTAGTAGGTGGTGGCGAGGATCTGGTGGCCGGACTTCTGCTCGTAGCCGGCGGTCAGCTCCTTGTAGATGTCGCTCTTGGTGTAGGCGAGCAGGTGGTCGACGCTGCGGAAGGTGTAGGGGTAGTAGGTGACGCCGATGCGCGGGAAGCTCTTCGCGGCGAAGCTCGAGCCCGAGATGATCATGTCCACGGTGCCGAGCGTCAGGCCCTGGTTGATGTCGTTTTCCTTGCCGAGCTGCGAGGCCGGGTAGACGTCGATGTGGTACTTGCCGTTGCTGCGCTTCTTGATCTCCTCGCCGGCCCACACCGACCACTTGTGGAAGGGCTCCGAGGTCTCGTAGACGTGCGCCCACTTCAGCTTGGTCTGCGCCTGCAGCGGCGCGCTCGCGAGCAGCGTCGCCGCCAGGGCGGAGAAGCCGATCAGGGTGTTCATGGCCTTGCGCTTCATGGTTGTCTCCTCTGCGGTGGTCTTCGGGGGGAATGCGCCGTTGTTCAGCCGGCGACGAGTTGGACCTTGGTGCTGCGCGTGCGGTCGAGCGCGAGCTCGAAGGCTTCGCGGGCGCGCGAGATCGGGATCTGGGCGGTGATGAGCGGCCGCACGTCGGCGCGGCGCGTGCGGATGAAGCGCACCGCGGCGTCGAACTCGCCGTTGGCGCGGAAGGCGCCGATGTAGTCGAGCTCGCGCACCATCACCTCGTTGGCGGGGAAGGGGACGCTCGCGGGCAGCGTGCCGACCTGCACGACGCGCCCGCCGCGGCGCACCGCGGCGAGGCAGGCGGCGAGCGCGGCGGGGCTGCCGGCGGCCTCGATCGCGACGTCGGCCCAGCCGCGCAGTGCGTCCGGCAGCGCGTCGCCGGCGGCCAGCGCCCGGTCGGCGCCGACCTCGCGCGCCAGCGCCTGGGCGCGCTCGCCCGGGTCGAGCGCGACGACCTCGGCGGCGCCGGCCAGGCGCGCGGCGATCACGCACATGCAGCCGATCGTGCCGGCGCCGGTGACGAGCACGCGCTGCCCGAGCAGCTCGCCCGCGCGCCGCACCGCGTGCAGCCCGACCGACAGCGGCTCGGCGCAGGCGATCTCGCCGAGCGAGACCTCGGGCTCGTCCACCGGTGTGAGCTGGCGCTCGTCCATGACGAAGCGCTCGCGGAACATGCCCTGCGCATGCGGGAAGCGCGCCGCGCTGCCGAGGAAGCGCATGTCGCGGCACAGGTTGGCGCGGCCGGCGCGGCAGTCCTCGCAGCGGCCGCAGGGGTGGGAGGGATCGATCGCGACCTTCTGGCCGGGGCGCACGCGGCTCACCGCGCTGCCGACGCGCGCGACCACGCCCGAGGCCTCGTGCCCCGGCACGAAGGGCTCGCGGATCGCGAAGGCGCCGGCGCGGCCCTCGCGGTAGTAGTGCAGGTCCGAGCCGCAGATGCCGCCGGCGCCGAGCTGCAGCTCGACCTCGTGCGGGCCGGGTTCGGCCGCCGCGCAGGGCTCGAGCCGCAGGTCGAGCGCGCCGTGCAGCGTGCAGGCGAGCGAGGGGGCGAGGGAGGTCATGCGGGCCTTTCGGTGAAGGGGCTCAGCGCGCGAGCGGCTCGCACTCGGGCGCGGTGGGCCACGCGGCGGCGAAGCGGTCGTGCGAGTTCTGCAGGTGCGCGTGCATCGCGGCGCTGGCGCCCGCCGGGTCGTGCGCGGCGATCGCGTCGACCACCGCCTGGTGCTCGGCCAGCGCGGTGCGCCAGCTCGGCTCGTTCTCGAAGTGCTGGCCGAGCTGCTGGAACAGCGGGTTGTTGCGCTCGTCGAACAGCTCGCTGACGATGCGCAGCAACGGGCCGTTGTCGGCCGCCTCGGCGATGCGCACGTGGAACAGCCGGTCGGCGCGCAGCGGCATCTCGCCGCGCCCGATCGCCGCATCCATCAGCGCGAGCGACTCGCGCAGCCCGTCGAGCTGCGCCCGGTTCATCGAGCTCGCGGCGATCGCCGCCATCTGGCACTCGACCACCTGGCGCGCGCGGATGATCTCGAAGGGGCCGAAGGCGTTGTCGAGCCGGGGGCTCGGTTCGCTGTCGCTCTCCAGCACGTGGATGCCGGAGCCCACGCGCACCTCTACCAGGCCCTCGACCTCGAGCGCGATCAGCGCCTCGCGCACCGAGGGCCGCGACACGCCGAACTGCGTCGCGAGCTCGCGCTCGGGCGGCAGGCGCGAGCCGACCGGGAACTCGCCGCTGCGGATCAGCGCGCGCAGCTGGTCGGCGATCTGGCGGTAGAGCCGGCGGGGTTCGATGCTCTGGATCGGCATGGTCACAGCTCCACCAGCGCCTTGATCGCGCCGGCCGCGGGGTCGGCGAGCTCGGCGAAGCGTTCGGGCAGCTCGTCGAAGGCGAGCCGGTGCGTGGCCAGCAGCGCGGTCGGCACGCGGCCGGCGCGCATCTCGCGCAGCACGCGCTCGAAGTCCTGCGGCGCGGCGTTGCGGCTGGCCAGCAGCGTCATCTCGCGCTTGTGGAACTCGGGGTCGCTGAAGCGGATGTCGCTCGCCACCACGGAGATCAGCACGTAGCTGCCGCCGTGCGCGACGAGCTCGAAGCCGCGCTCCATCGCGCCCGGGTTGCCGGTGGCGTCGAACACGGTCTCGAAGAACTCGCCGCCGGTGCGCGCCGACAGCGCCGCGAGGTCCTCGTCGCCGAGCCGAACCGTGTGCAGCCCGAGCTGCTCGCGGCAGAAGGCGAGGCGGTCCTCGCGCAGGTCGAGCACCGTGACCTCGGCGCCGTCGAGCCGCGCGAAGATCGCCGCGGCCAGCCCGATCGGGCCGGCGCCGACCACCAGCGCGTGGCGGCCGGGCTCGAGCCGCGCGCGGCGCACCGCGTGCGCGCCGATGGCGAGGAACTCGATCATCGCGGCCTCGTCGAGGCCGATGCCGTCGGCGCGGTGCACGAAGGCCTGCGGCACCGCGACCTGCTCGGCCAGCGCGCCGTCGACGTGCACGCCGAGCACCTTCAGCGCGGTGCAGCAGTTGGGCTTGTCGCGCCGGCAGGCGAGGCAGCTGCCGCAGGACAGGTAGGGCCGCACGTAGACCGCATCGCCCGCGCGCAGCGCGCTGCCCTCGGGCGCCTCGATCACCTCGCCGGAGAACTCGTGGCCCATCACGCGCGGGTAGCTCAGGTAGGGCTGGCGGCCGGCGTAGATGTGCAGGTCGGTGCCGCACACGCCGACGCGGCGCACCCGCAGCAGCACCTCGTCGGCGCCGCGCTGCGGCACGGGCCGCTGCCGCAGCACCAGGGCTCCGGGCCGATCGCAGACGATGGTTTTCATGTTCAAGAGGACAAGTGGTAAGGCCAATTGACCTTGACGATAGGCAAGGCGGCAGGCACCGGCAAGCGGGAACAAACCCTGCCGGGGAAAACCCGCTGCCCCGCTGCCCCGCAGCGCGGGCGGCGCTCGCGGCCCTCAAGTCCTCGCCGCGGCGGCCGATATCGGACGAGGCGGGGCCGCAGGCGCCGCCTCGCCGCTACCGGCCGCTCGCTTTCGAACCACCGACCATGCTGATCGCCGCCCTCATCGTCTTCGTCGTCCTGGCCACGCTGCTCGCCGTCGGGCTGCTGCGCGGCGGGGGGCGCCTGGACGAGGGCGAGGAGGAGCCGGACGCGTGGCGCGATGCGCGGGACGAGGACCGGGCGGACGGCGAGCCCGGCCGGGGCGTGCCGCGGCGGGATTGAGCCCGCGCGGGCAGCGCGATCAGCGCTGCGCCATTCCCGCCAGGATCAGGCTCAGCGCCTGCACGCTCACGCTGTCCTTGGCGCTCCACAGCGGCTCGTAGAGCGACTTCAGGCGCCGCACCATCGGGCCGTAGTCCTTGCAGTCGTAGAACTTCACGCCCTCCTTCTCCAGCCGCGCCTGGGTCTCGCGCACGCGCCGGTTCCACTCCTCGCGCATGTGCAGCGCCGACTGCCGGCCCGCCAGCAGCAGCGCCTGCTGCTGCTCCTTCGTGAACTCGTTCCAGGCCTTCTTGCCGATGACGAGCATCTCGGGTGTCACCAGGTGGCGCGTGAAGGTGTAGTGCGGCGCGAGCTTGTAGTGCCCGGTGGATTCGTAGGAGGGCAGGTTGTTCTCGGCGCCGTCGACCCGGCCCTCCTCGAGCGCGCGGTAGACGTCCTTGAAGGGCAGCGGCACCGCGTGCGCGCCCATGCGCTCGACCATGTCGATGTGCGTGCGGGTGGTGCCGACGCGCAGCTTCACGTCCTTGAACTCGTGCACGCTGTCCAGCGGACGGCTGCGGTGGTAGAAGTTGCGCGTGCCGCCGTCGTACCAGCCGAGCAGGATGACGCCGGCCTTCTCGAGCTCGCCCGCGAGCAGCTCGCCGAGCGGCCCGTCGAGCAGCGCGAACATGCGCGCGCTGTCGTGGAACATGTAGGGCATGCCCAGCACGCGCAGCGCCGGCACCTTCTCGCCGTAGCCGACCAGGCCCGTCACCGCGAAGTCGATCTCGCCGGAGGCGAGCTTGTCGAGCACCTGCCCCTGCGGGCCGAGCTCCGAGTCGGGATACACCCGCGCGGTGTGCGCGCCCTTCGTCACGGCGGCCACCGCGGCGGCGAAGCGCTGCATGCCCTGGTTCACCGGGTAGCCATCGGCATGCACGCTCCAGCCCTTGAACTCGCGCGCCTGCACGGGCGGGGCGGCTTGCAGCAGCGCGGCCGCGGCCAGCAGCCAGGGAACGGCGCGTCGGGGACGGATTCGCATCGTCGCTTCCTTCTCTCGATTCATGTTTCGCGGGCCCTGCGGCCGCAGCGCGCGGCGGGGACCGGCATCTCGGGGGGGGTGGGGACGGTCGTCAGAACCGGAAGGACGGCCGGCGCAGGCAGCGGCAGGCTGCACGGGGGGAGGGGAGACCCGGGGAATGCCGGGTCCCTGCTTGCGCCGGGTCTAGATAGAATATCGAAACATTGTTTCAAAAGTTGTAAGGGGAATCCATGAAACCGGTCCGACGCGTCGCGTTGTTCGGCGAGTGCATGCTCGAGCTGCAGGGGGAGGCCTTCGGCGAGATGCGCCAGACCTTCGGCGGAGACACGCTCAACACCGCCGTCTACCTCGCCCGCTGCGGCGCGGCGCGCGGCGTGTCGGCGAGCTACGCCACCGGGCTCGGCGAGGACCGCCTCAGCGAGGGCATGCTGCAGCGCTGGGCCGAGGAGGGCATCGGGCTGGAGCTGGTGCGGCGCATCCCGGGGCGCATGCCGGGGCTGTACCTGATCGAGGTCGACGCGCGCGGCGAGCGCAGCTTCAGCTACTGGCGCGACACCAGCGCCGCGAAGGCCTACTTCGACGCCTTCTCGACGCCGCTGGAGGCGGCGGCCGACAGCCTCGACGCGCTCTACCTGAGCGGCATCAGCCTGGCGATCCTGCCGGTGGCGGGGCGCGAGCGGCTGTACGCGCTGATGCGGCAGATGCGCGAGCGCGGCGCGACGGTGGTGTTCGACAACAACTACCGCCCGCGCCTGTGGGCGACGCGCGAGGAGGCGCAGCAGGCCTTCGCGCGCGCCTATGCGCTGTCGGACATCGCGCTCGTCACCGCCGAGGACGAGCAGGCGCTGCACGGGCTGCCCGACGCCGACGCGGCGGTGGCGCACGCGCTGGCGCTGCCGAGCGCGGAGGTGGTGGTCAAGCGCGGCGGCGGCACGACGCTGGTGCGCCGTGCCGGCGAGGCGCTGGTGGAGGTGCCGGCCGAGCGCGTCGCGCAGGTGGTCGACACCACCGCCGCGGGCGACTCCTTCGCCGGCGGCTACCTGAGCGTGAGGCTCACCGGCGGCTCGGTGCGCGAGGCCGCGAGCCTCGGCAACCGGCTCGCCGCGACGGTGATCCAGCACCGCGGCGCGCTGATCCCGCGCGAGGCGATGGCTGCGCTGATGCAGCCCGCGGCGTGAGCCTCTCCGCCGCGCGGCACGCTTCCCGTCCCCGCGATGCCTGAGGGCCGCCCGGTGGCGGCCGCCCCGCTTTCCGGCGCCTCGCAGGCCCCGGCGCTGCGCAACCTCGCGTGGCTGGACGCCTTGGCGCTGAGCCGCAACCTGATGTTCGCGGTGCCGGTGCTGGTGCCGTTCTGGCGCGGCAGCGGGCTCGGCATGACCGAGCTGATGCTGCTGCAGTCCTACTTCTCGGTGCTGGCGGTGGCGCTGGAGGTGCCCACCGGCATGCTGGCCGACCGCTTCGGCCGCCGCCTCAGCCTGCTCGCCGGCATGGCGGCGCTCGCCGCGGCGGTCGGCACCTATGCGGTCGGGCACAGCCTCGCGATCTTCCTCGTCGCCGAGACGCTGTTCGCGCTCGGGCATGCGCTCACCTCCGGCGCCGACGTCGCGCTGCTGCACGACAGCCTGCAGGCAGGCGGCCGGGGCGGGGACTACGCGCGCCGCTTCGGCCGCTACCAGGCGCTGCAGCTCGCCGCGGGCGCGGCCTCGAGCCTGCTCGGCGGCTGGTGGTGCGCCGACGACCCGCGGCTCGGCTGGTGGCTGACGCTGCCGGTGCTGCTGCTCGGGCTGTGGCCGTGCTGGCGGCTGGTCGAGCCGCGGCCGATCGCGCGGGAGGCGGCCGGGGGCGCCTCGTCCTGGCGCGATCTGCTGCCGCTGCTGCGCGAGCCCTCGCTGCGCGCGCTGCTGCTGCTCGGCGCCGGCACCTGGGGCCTGAACCGCGCGGTGCAGTGGCTGCTGCAGCCCTATTTCGAGCAGGCCGGGCTCGGCCTGGAGGCCTTCGGCGCGCTGCTGGCCGGCGGCATGCTGCTCGCCGCGCTGGCCAGCCAGCTCAGCGGCGCGGCGCTGGCGCGGCTCGGTGCGCGGCGCATGGGGCTGGGGCTCGTGCTGCTGGCCGGGCTCGCCTTCGCCGCGATGGCCTGGGCGCAGGGCCGCCCCGGCATCGCGCTGCCGGTGGGGCTCGCGGCGCTGGCGGCGCAGCAGCTCGTCGCGGGCAGCGTGCACACCCTCTACACCACCGCGCTGAACCAGCGGCTGCCGGACGCGCTGCGCGCCACCGGCCTGTCGATGCAGGCGCTGCTCGGCACCGCCGCCTATGCCGGCTCGATCCCGCTGCTCGGCCTCACGGCCGACTCGGCCGGGCTGGGCGCGGCGCTGGCGCTGCTCGCGGCGCTGGTCGCCTCGCTGCTGCTGCCGCTGTGGGCCCGCGCCCGGGCGGCGCTCGCGGCGACCGCCTCGCACTGAAGCGCGCGTCCGGCGCGAGCCACGCGCCGCCTGGCGAGCTTCGCGAGCGCGCCGCTTCGTCCTTCGTCCCGGGCCGGGGCTGCCGGCCACGTCCCGGCTTTCCCCGCCCCGCCGGTCGCATCCCTGCAGGCGGCTGCCCGCGTCGCCGGTGCGCCGCAAGCGAAAAGGCCCTCGCGCCTGCACGCGAGGGCCTGCCGGTTCAGGACCGGGGCGGGGCTCAGAAGTTGTGACGCACCGCCACTTCGTAGCCGTTGGCCGAGAAGTCGGTCGCCTGGGCGCCGGCGGCGTTGAAGCTCTTGAGCTGCTCGCGCACCGCCGACAGGTTGATCGAGGTGCGCTTGCTCAGCGGGTAGTGGTAGCCGATACCGAGGCGGTCGCTGTCGCGGTCGCCGGCGAAGGTGCCGGCGTTGTTGATGCGCTCCTCGTCGATGCGGCGGAACGACACGCGCGCCTCGCCCGGGCCGGCCGGGATGCGCGCGCCGACCGTGAAGACGGTGGACGAGCCCTGGTCGTTCTGGCCGAGGTCGTTGGTGCGGGCATAGGTGAAGGAGGGCCGCACGAAGCCGAGGTCGTAGGCGCCGGCCAGCGTCGCGGTCTTCATCGAGTTGCTAGCGGTCGTGAAGATCGCGTCCTGCTCCACCTGGTAGGTGGTGGCCAGCACCAGCTTGCCCATCGCGTAGTCGAGGTGGAAGCCGGCCGCGTCGTGGCGCGTCGCCGCGCTGCCGCGCGGGGCCATCGCAAGGCCGCCCGTGAAGCCGGCGAGCTTCGGCGTGGTGTAGTAGACGGCGCCGTCCCACTTCGCCGCGCCGCGCGCGGTGCGGCTGCCGTTGCCGGCATAGGAGTCGCCGCCGAAGGCCTCGAAGCGGCCGTTCACGCCCAGGTTGTCGGCCGGCGAGCTCTGGCGGCCGAGCTGCACCTTGCCGAGCGTCTTGCTCGCCAGGCCGACCCAGGCCTTGTCCTTCCAGAACACGTTGCCGTCGACCATGCCGCTGACGCCGAGGAAGCGGTGCTCGAGCTGGAAATAGGCCGAGTTGCCGCCGCCGAGGTCCTCGGTCCCCATGAAGCCGATGCGGCCCGTGGAACTGTCGGCGAGGGAAGTCGCGGTGTCTCCCGACGTGAGCAGGTTGACGGGCGCCTTGCGCACGCCCAGGTCGACGCGGCCGTACACGGTCACGTTCGACGCCTGGGCCTGCACGGCACCGCAGAAGGCGGCCGCGGCGGCGGCGACGACGGCGAGTTGCATCTTGTTCATGGGGAAATCTCCTCTGGTATGGACGACATCGGTCTCGTGGCCGTGCGCATTCCTGGCGCGCGCGGCCACTTCTGGACAGGCGCTCCCGTCGATGTCCCGGGGGCGCGCTTGGGTCGGGTCGGATGGAATCGGCGGCCGTGCGGAGGACGGCCGCGGTCGGGGGGCGTGGCGGCAGGGCCAGGCCCCCGGCAGGGCGCGCGGAGGGCGCCGGGGTGGAGCGGGGCGGGCGGCACCGCAGGGCGCCGCTCGCCGGGAACCTCAGTTCAGGGCGTCAGAGGTAGTCCTCGCGGCAGGGCGAGAACTGGTCCAGCAGGGTGCTGTCGGCCTCGAGCGCGACCACGCCGTGGCGGCAGTGCCGCGGCGCGATGAAGGCGTCGCCGGCGCGCAGCACGCGCTTGACGCCGTCGATCTCGGCCTCGAAGGAGCCCGACACCACGTAGGCGATCTGGTCGTGCACATCGTGCGAGTGCACCTCGCCGACGGCCCCCTTGTCGAAACGGACCAGCACCGCCATCAGCTCCGCGGTGTGGCCGACGACCTTGCGGCGGATGCCGCCGCCGAGGTCGGTCCAGGGCGTCTCTGCGCCGTAGAAGAAGGGGCTCATCGGATCTCCTCTTGGAGCCAAAATCTGAAACAGCGTTTCAGTTTGGGCTTGTGAAACATCAAGTTGCGTGTACTATAGAGCCCAGAAGATTTTTGAAACAGTGGTTCATGGAAGAAGAACCGTGTTTTTGGGGAAAGTACCTAGATCCTGTCAGCGCGGCGCCACATGCCGCGGGGGCAGGAAGGGGCCGCCACCTGGCTGCGCCCTGACGCCACAGCAAAGGAGCAAAGATGGAGATCCGACAGCCGATCCACAGCGACCACGCCAAGACGCTCGACACCACCGGCCTGCGCGAGCAGTTCCTGGTCGAGAGCATCTTCCGTCCCGACGAGGCGACGCTGACCTACAGCCAGATCGATCGCATCATCGTCGGCGGCATCATGCCGGTGACGAAGGCGGTGACCTTCTCGCCGGAGCTGGGCAAGCACACCGGCACCGACTACTTCCTGCAGCGCCGCGAACTCGGCCTGATCAACATCGGCGGCGCGGCCGTCGTGCTGGTGGACGGCCGCACCTTCGAGGTCGGCCCCAAGGAGGCGCTCTACATCGGCCAGGGCGCCAAGGAGGTCGCGTTCCGCAGCGCCGACTCCGCGCAGCCCGCCAAGCTCTACTTCAACTGCGCGCCCGCGCACACCAGCTACCCGCACAAGAAGGTGACGCTGGCCGAGGCCTCGCCCGAGACGCTCGGCGACCCGAAGACCAGCAACCGCCGCACGATCTACAAGTTCCTCGTGCCCGACGTGCTGCCGACCTGCCAGCTGCTGATGGGCATGACCGAGCTGGAGGAGGGCAGCCTGTGGAACACGATGCCCTGCCACACGCACGACCGCCGCATGGAGGTCTACTTCTACTTCGGCATGTCGGACAACGCGGTGGTCTTCCACATGCTCGGCCAGCCGCAGGAGACGCGCCACCTCGTGGTGCGCAACGAGCAGGCGGTGATCTCGCCGAGCTGGTCGATCCACTCGGGCGTGGGCACGCAGGCCTACACCTTCATCTGGGGCATGGTCGGCGAGAACCAGGTCTTCAAGGACATGGACCACGTGCCCATGACCGCGCTGCGCTGAATCTCCCAGAAAGGCTCACCCAATGATCCTCGAACAGTTCAGCCTCGCCGGCAAGGTCGCCATCGTCACCGGTTGCGACACCGGGCTCGGCCAGGGCATGGCCCGCGCGCTGGCCCAGGCCGGCGCCGACATCGTCGGCGTCAACGTCTCCGAGCCGCGCGACACCGCCGCGCAGGTGGAGGCGCTCGGGCGCAGCTTCCTCGACCTGCGCGCCAACCTCGCCGAGACCGGCTGCATCGAAGGCCTCGTCAAGGAGGCGGTGCGCGTGTGCGGCCGCGTCGACATCCTGATCAACAACGCCGGCATCATCCGCCGCGAGGACGCGATCAAGTTCTCCGAGAAGGACTGGGACGATGTCATGGACATCAACCTCAAGTCGGTGTTCTTCTTCTCGCAGGCGGTGGCGCGCCAGTACATCGCCCAGGGCCGCGGCGGCAAGATCATCAACGTCGCCTCGATGCTGTCCTTCCAGGGCGGCATCCGCGTGCCGTCCTACACCGCGTCCAAGAGCGGCGTGATGGGCATCACGCGGCTGATGGCCAACGAGTGGGCCTCGCACGGCATCAACGTCAACGCGATCGCGCCGGGCTACATGGCCACCAACAACACCGCCGCGCTGCGCGCCGACGAGAGCCGCAACCAGGCCATCCTCGAGCGCATCCCGGCCGGCCGCTGGGGCAAGCCCGACGACCTCGCCGGCCCGGTGGTGTTCCTCGCCTCCGACGCCTCGTCCTACGTCAACGGCTACACCATCGCGGTGGACGGGGGTTGGCTCGCCCGCTGACGGCGACGCCGGCCCTCGCGGCCGGACAACGACACCAAGAGCGCCGCCGCGCCTCTCGCGGCGGCGCCGGAGACACCCCGGCGCGGGCCTTCGCCCCGCGCCGGGAGCCAAGGTCCGGGCCTGACGCCCGGCCTCTGGAAAGAGATCAACCATGTACGAGAACAAGCGTCTGGGATTCTTGTTCGTGCTGCCCTTCGTCCTGGGCGTGCTCGGATTCAAGCTGTTCCCCTTCGTGATGAGTTTCGCGCTGAGTTTCACCCAGTACGACATCATCAATCCGCCCGAATATGTCGGGCTCGAGAACTACAAGGAACTGTTCGGCAGCGACGACCTGTTCCGCAAGTCGCTCGGCGTGACCGTGGCCTTCGTGGCGCTCACCGTGCCGCTGCGGCTCGCGTTCGCGCTCTTCATCGCGCACGTGCTGAACTTCAAGCTGCGCGGCATCAATTTCTTCCGCTCGGCCTATTACCTGCCCTCCATCCTCGGCGGCTCGATCGCCGTGTCGGTGCTGTGGCGCTTCATCTTCTCGCAGAACGGCCTCGTCAACATCGTGCTCGCCAAGCTCGGCATCGAGCCGATCGCGTGGCTGGCCGACGAGCACTACTCGCTGTGGACGATCGTGCTGCTCAACGTGTGGCAGTTCGGCTCGGCGATGGTGATCTTCCTGGCCGCGCTGCAGAACGTGCCGACCTCGCTGTACGAGGCCGCCGAGATCGACGGCGCGTCGAAGTGGCAGCAGTTCTTCCGCATCACGGTGCCGCTGATCACGCCGGTGATCTTCTTCAACCTGATCATGCAGACCGTCAACGCCTTCCAGGAGTTCAACGGCCCCTACATGGTCACCGAGGGCGGCCCGATGCACGCGACCTACCTGCTGTCGCTCTACATCTACGACCAGAGCTTCAAGTTCTTCAACCTTGGCTACGGCAGCGCCATCTCCTGGGTGATGTTCGCGCTCGTCGTGTCGCTGTCGGCGATCTCGTTCTGGACCTCGAAGTACTGGGTCTTCTATTCCGGTGAGAAGGAGCAAAAGCGATGAGCGCGGTGATCGACCAACTGCCCGGCTCGGGCCTGGCCTCGAACGCCGAGGCGCTGCGCACGCGCCGCCGCGAGCAGATCAGCTCCGCCGTGCGCTACGTCATCCTGATCGCGGTGGGGCTCCTGATGCTCTACCCGATGATCTGGCTGGTGGGCGCCTCGTTCAAGAGCAACTCGGAGATCTTCACCGAGGTCGGCTTCTGGCCCTCGCGGCTGGACTTCACCGCCTACGTCAAGGGCTGGAAGACCAGCACCGAGTACACCTTCGCGACCTACTTCCTGAACTCGTTCGCGATCGTCATCCCGCGCATCATCGTCACGGTGATCTCCTGCGTGCTGGTGGCCTACGCGTTCGCGCGCTTCGATTTCTGGGGCAAGAAGGTGCTGTTCAGCATCATGGTGGCGACGATGATGCTGCCGCACATCATCCTGCGCATCCCGCAGTACCTGATGTTCAAGGAGTTCGGCTGGATCGACACCTACGCGCCGCTGATCGTGCCCTCGGCCTTCGCGACCGACACCTTCTTCGTGTTCCTGCTGGTGCAGTTCCTGCGCGGCATCCCGCGCGACATGGAGGAGGCGGCGCAGATCGACGGCTGCAACGCGCTGCAGCTGCTCTGGTACATCGTCGTGCCGCTGCTCAAGCCCGCGATCATCTCGGTCATCGTGTTCCAGTTCATCTGGACCATGAACGACTTCATGGGCCCGCTCATCTACCTGTCCACGGTCGAGAACTACCCCGTGTCGCTGGCGCTCAAGATGAGCATCGGCGCCACCGAGGAGGTCGAGTGGGCCAGCGTCATCGCGATCTCCGTCGTCGCGCTGCTGCCCTCCATCGCAGTGTTCTTCGCTGCCCAACGTCATTTCATCGAAGGCGCCGCATCCAGCGGTATCAAGGGGTGATCCCATGGCCCAACTGAGCCTCAACAAGATCGAGAAGGTCTATCCCAACGGTTTCAAGGCGGTGCACGGCGTCGACCTCGAAGTGCGCGAAGGCGAGTTCATGGTCTTCGTCGGCCCCTCGGGCTGCGCCAAGAGCACGCTGCTGCGCATGATCGCGGGCCTCGAGAGCATCTCCGGCGGCGAGCTGCGCATCGGCGGTACCGTGGTGAACAACCTCGCCCCGAAGCAGCGCGGCATCGCGATGGTGTTCCAGAACTACGCGCTGTATCCGCACATGAAGGTCTACGACAACCTGGCCTTCGGACTCAAGCTCGCCGGCACGAAGAAGGCCGAGATCGACGCCCGGGTGCGCGAGGCGGCCAAGCTGCTGGAGATGGACCACCTGCTCGACCGCTACCCGAAGCAGCTCTCGGGCGGCCAGGCGCAGCGCGTCGCGGTCGGCCGCGCCATCGTCAAGCACCCCGGCGTGTTCCTGTTCGACGAGCCGCTGTCGAACCTCGACGCCAAGCTGCGCGCGTCGATGCGCGTGCGCCTGACCGAGCTGCACCGCACGCTGCGCGAGAAGGGCCGTGCCTCGACCGTCGTCTACGTCACGCACGACCAGGTCGAGGCGATGACGATGGGCGAGCGCATCTGCGTGCTCAAGGACGGCACGATCCAGCAGGTCGACACGCCCACCGCGCTCTACGACCGCCCCGCCAACGCCTTCGTCGCGAGCTTCATCGGCTCGCCCGAGATGAACCTGCGCGAGGCGCTGGTCGAGGAGTGCGGCGCGGGCCTCGCGCTGGCCGTCGGCGGCGCGAGCCTGCCGCTGCCCGACGAGAAGGCCGCGCGGCTGCGCCCGCTGCTGGGCCGCAAGGTGAAGTTCGGCCTGCGCCCGGAGCACATCACCGCCGGCAGCGTCAAGGACGTGCCGGTGACGGAGGTCGAGGGCGTGCTGCGCTTCGTCGAGCACATGGGCAGCGAGGTGTTCGTGCACTTCGACCTCGGCGGCGTGCCGTTCACGAGCCGCATCCCCTCCGACCAGCTCTGCGGCGTCGAGCACAAGCAGCGCGGCGACACGCACCGCTTCG
This sequence comes from Caldimonas tepidiphila, assembly GCF_003569765.1. Taxonomy (GTDB): domain Bacteria; phylum Pseudomonadota; class Gammaproteobacteria; order Burkholderiales; family Burkholderiaceae_C; genus Caldimonas; species Caldimonas tepidiphila. The sequence continues at coordinate 25,507 of NZ_QXMG01000064.1, forward strand.
GCTTCCAGATGACGCTCAGCCACGCCTTCGACAACGACAGCGGCCTCAACCTGTACCTCTGAGCCCGCCCCTCCTTTCCTTCGACAACGACCTGAAAAGACCGAGGAGACCGACATGAAGAGACGCACCACCCTGATGGCCGCCGCCGCACTGGCGCTCGGCATGGCCGCACCGCTCGCACAGGCGCAGGAGCAGACGCTGCGCTTCTCGTGGTGGGGCGGCGGCGAGCGCCACGAGGCGACGCTCAAGGCCATCGCCGCGTTCGAGGCCAAGAACCCCGGCGTGAAGATCAAGGCCGAGTACATGGGCTTCGCGGGCTACCTGGAGCGGCTGACGACGCAGATCGCCGGCGGCACCGAGCCCGACATCATGCAGATCAACTGGGCCTGGCTGTCGATGTTCTCGAAGGGCGGCGAGGGCTTCCACGACCTCAACAAGAACAAGGGCCTGCTCGCGCTGAACCAGTTCTCCGACGAGGAGCTGAAGATGGGCACCGTGCAGGGCAAGCTCAACGGGCTGCCGGCGTCCTACACCGCGCGCATCTTCCTGTGGAACAAGGCGAGCTTCGACCGCGCGGGCGTGCCGCTGCCGACCACCTGGGACCAGCTCTTCGCCGCGGGCAAGACCTTCCAGGCCAAGCTCGGCGACAAGGCCTACGTGATCGACGGCGAGCTCTACGACATGATCCTGCTGTCGCAGACCTACATCCACCAGAAGTACGGCACGCCCTACGTCAGCCCGACCGCGCCGAAGGTGGCGATGAGCCAGCAGGCGGTGCTCGAGTGGGTGCAGACCTACAAGAAGCTGGTCGACAACCGCGTCGCCGTGCCGCTGCCGGTGCGCGCGAGCCTGGGCGGCGCCGAGAAGCCCACCGAGCAGCAGCCCGACTGGGTCACCGGCCAGTGGGCCGGCAACTACACCTGGGACTCGGTGCTGCGCCTGCGCGAGAGCACGCTCGACAAGAACCAGAAGCTCGAGATCGGCGAGTTCCTCACGCTGCCGGGCGCGAAGAACACCGGCATGTTCGGCCGCCCCGCGCTGATGTTCTCGGTCAGCAAGCGCAGCAAGCACCCGGAGACGGCGGCGAAGTTCCTGAACTTCCTGCTTACCGATCCGGAGGCCGCGCGCATCCTGGGCCTGACGCGCGGCGTGCCCGCCGCCGACAGCCAGTTCCACACGCTGGTCAAGGAGAACCGCCTCGCGCCGCTGGAGCTCCGCGCCTTCCTGCAGATCAAGAAGCAGAAGGAGGACGGCAACATCGACCTGCCGTCGCCGCTGTTCGAGAACGCGCGCTTCCAGAAGTTCATGCGCGAGGTGTTCGAGACCGTGGCCTACGGCAAGACCAGCGAGCAGGACGCGGCACGCCGCCTCTACGAGGAGGGCAACGCGCTGCTCAACCGCATCAAGTGAGCGGGGCGTTCCGCCCACGATTTGCCTCCGGGGATCGGGGTCCGTCCCCGACCCGTTTGCCGGCCGCGGGCCCCCGGGCCCCGGCCGGGCTTTTCTCACCCTCCCCCCGCTGCGGCGCTTCCACCCCATGAGCAAGAACACCGTCCGGCAACTCGCCTTCCACACCACGCAGGACCGCGACACCGGTGCGCGCGTCACCCGGCTCACGCCCACCGACGTCACCTGCCACCGCAACTACTTCTACCAGAAGTGCTTCACGAACGACGGCGGCAAGCTGCTGTTCGGCGCCGAGTTCGGCCCCGGCACCGACTGGAACTACCACCTCCTGGACCTGGAGTCGCAGACCGCGCTGCAGCTCACCGACCAGGGCGGCGAGAACACCTTCGGCGGCTTCCTGAGCCCCGATGACCGGCACCTGTACTTCGTGCGCGCCGAGCGCCAGCTGATTCGCCTCGACCTGCGCTCGCTCGCCGAGGAGGTGGTCTACACGGTGCCCGAGGACTGGGTCGGCTACGGCACCTGGGTCGCGAACTCGGCCTGCACCAAGATGGTCGGCATCGAGATCCGCAAGAGCGACTGGTTCCCGCTGTCGGACTGGCAGAAGTTCCGCGAGATGTTCTTCGCCAAGCCGCGCTGCCGCATGATCCGCATCGACCTCGCCACCGGCGCGCGCGACGTGATCCACGAGATCGACGGCTGGCTCGGCCACCCGCAGTACCGCCCCTTCGACGACAACACGGTGGCGTTCTGCCACGAGGGCCCGCACGACCTGATCGATGCGCGCATGTGGTTCTGCGACGAGGACGGCTCCAACGTGCGCTGCGGCAAGGAGCACGCCGACGGCGAGAGCTGCACGCACGAGTTCTGGGTGCCGGACGGCTCGGCGATGATCTACGTCTCCTACCTCAAGGGCCACAAGGAGCGCTGGATCTGCTCGCTCGACCCGGTGACGCTGCAGAACAAGCGCCTGACGGCGATGCCGCCGTGCTCGCACCTGATGAGCAACCACGACGGCTCGCTGATCGTCGGCGACGGCTGCGCGACGCCGGCCGACGTGGACGACACCGGCGGCTACCAGGTCAAGAACGATCCCTACCTGCACCTGTTCGACCTGAAGGCGGGCACCGAGCGAGCGATCGCGCGGCACGACAGCTCCTGGCGCGTCTACAAGGAGAACCGCCAGGTCACGCACCCGCACCCGTCCTTCACCCCCGACGGCCGCCAGGTGCTCTACACCTCCGACGTCGAGGGCGAGCCGGCGATCTACCTGGCCGACCTGTAAGCGGTCCGCCACACAAGGAGAACGGGCCGCCCCCGGGCGGTCCCGTCGCATTCCCCCAGAGGAGACATCCATGAACCAATCCCTGCGCCGCGCGGCCGGCGTCCTGCCGCGGGCCCGTGCGGGCGTGCTGGCGCTGATCGCCGCCGGCCTGCTGGCCGCCTGCGCGAGCCCCGGCGGCACGCCCTCCGCCGCCACCGACCTCGGCCGCGAGACGCTGGCCGCCGACGACGGCTGGGCCGCCGCCGAGAGCGGCACCTGGGGCGGCGCCGACGCGCGCCCCGAGCATGTCTACGAGGTGCGCAACCGCGCCGAGCTGGTCGCGGCGCTGGCGCTCGGCCAGGCCGGCGGCGCGCCGTCGAACTCGCCCAAGATCGTCAAGGTGCGCGGCACGATCGACCTGAGCGTCGACGACGCCAACCGCCCGCTCGGCTACGCGGACTACCGCGACCCGGCCTTCGACTTCGACGCCTACCTGAAGGCCTACGACCCGGCCACCTGGGGCAAGAAGCCGGTCGAGGGGCCGCTCGAGGAGGCGCGCAAGCGCTCGGCGCAGCGCCAGGCGGCGCGCACCACGATCCGCGTGCCGTCCAACACCACGATCGTCGGCGTCGGCCGCGACGCGCGCATCGTGCACGGCATGCTGCTGCTCGAGAAGGTCGAGAACGTCATCGTCCGCAACATCCACTTCGAGGACGCCTACGACCACTTCCCGGCCTGGGACCCGAAGGACAACGCCGGCGGCGAGTGGAACTCGGAGTACGACAACGTCTCGCTGCGCGGCGCGACCAACGTCTGGATCGACCACTGCACCTTCAGCGACGGCGCGCGTCCCGACCACACCGCGCGCACCGCGCTCGGGCGCCGCATGCAGCACCACGACGGCCAGCTCGACATCACGCTGCAGTCCAACCACGTCACGGTCTCGTGGAACCACTTCAGGGACCACGACAAGACCAACCTGGTCGGCGGCAGCGACTCGATCAAGGCCGACGACGGCAAGCTCAAGGTGACCTTCCACCACAACCTGTGGGAGGGCACCAAGGAGCGCGCGCCGCGGGTGCGCTACGGCGAGGTGCACGTCTACAACAACCTCTACGTGGCCGACAGCCGGCCGCCGATGGGCTACGGCTACTCGATCGGCGTGGGCTTCAACTCGCGCGTGTTCAGCGAGAACAACGTCTGGGAGGCGAGCCCCGACGTGCGCGCGACCGCGCTCGTGAAGCTGTGGAAGGGCAGCACCTTCTTCGACCGCGGCAGCCTGCTCAACGGCCGCCCGGTGGACCTGTTCGCATCGCTGCAGGAGGCCAACCCCACCGCGACGCTGAGCCGCGAGGTGGGCTGGCAGCCGCGCCTGCACGGCAAGATCGACGACGCGGCCGACGTCGCGCGCCGCGTGCGCGCCTCGGCCGGCGCCGGGCGGCTCTGAGCGCAGCGCAGGACCCGAGTCGCCCGGGGATGCCTTCGCACCGCCTCCTGCCGCACTGGCTGCGCGCCGGCCGCCTGCTCGTGAGGCGGCACGCGGGGCGGCCGCGCGGCGCCTGGTCGCTGGCCACGCCGGTCCTGTTCCAGGAGCTGGCGATGGTGCTCAGCGGCGCCGTCGTGCTGTGGCTCGCCAGCCATCTCGGCGCCAGCGCGGTGGCGGCCATCGGCATGATCGACGCGCTCGGCAACCTGCTGCACGCGCTGTTCACCGCGCTCGCGATCGGCGCCACCGTCACGGCGGCGCACTGCGTCGGCGCGCGCCGCGAGGGCGAGCTGCCCGCGGTGGCCGGCAGCGGCCTGCTGCTCGGGCTGGGCGCGGGCGGGCTGCTGGCGCTCGTGCTGTGGTTCACGCGCCCCGCCTGGATCGCGCTGATCATGCCGGGCGTCGAGCCCGCGGTCAGCGAGCAGGCCGACGACTACTTCCGCTGGCTGATCCTCGCCGACCTGCCCACCGGCGGCGTGCTGGTGGCCTGCGGGCTGCTGCGCGGCATGGGCCGCACCGCCGCGGCCACCCGGATCAACGTGGTGATGAACCTGCTGCACGTCGCGCTGGGTGCCGGGCTGATGCACCTCGCCGGCTGGGGCGTCTCGGGCGCGGGCGCGGCGCTGCTCGCCGCCCGCGTCGCGGCGCTGCTGCTCGCGCTGCACCTGCTGCGGCGCGCGCTGGCCCCGGCGCCGGGCCAGCTCCACGGCCCGCGGCTCTCGGTGGAGCGTCGCTACCTGCGCTCCATCGCGCGCGTGGGCTGGCCCGCGGCGCTCGAGTCGAGCTTCTTCCACGTCGGCAAGCTCATCACGCAGTCGATGGTGGCGGGCCTGGGCACGACCGCGATGGCGGCGAACTTCATCGCCTTCTCGGTGGCCGCGCTGATGAACATCCCCGGCAACGCGCTCGGCGTGGCGGCGACCACGCTGGTCGGCCAGCGCCTAGGGGCCCGCGACACGCAGGGCGCGCGGCGCAAGCTGCTCGCGCTGGTGCGCAGCGCCACGCTCGCGCTCAGCACGCTCGCCGCGCTGGTGCTGCCCTTCGCGTCGCCGCTGGTCGGCCTGTTCGGCCGCGACCCGGAGGTGATGCGCCACGCGTCGCGCCTCATCATGCTGAACTGCCTGTTCATGCCGGTGTGGGCGCTGTCCTTCGTGCTGCCGGCCGGACTGCGCGGCGCCGGCGACACGCGCTATGCGATGTGGGTCGCCACCGCCGGCATGTGGCTGTTCCGCATCGCCACCGGCTACCTGCTCGGCATCGTGCTGGGCCTGGGCGTCGTGGGGATCTGGTTCGGCATGTTCGCCGACTGGGTGGTGCGGGGCCTGCTGTTCTGGCGCCGGGCCCGCGGTGACCGTTGGACACGTCACAGTCTTCTCGGGTAATCAGTCCGTTGGGCATGGCAAACCTGCAAGAATGACTGTCTGAAACGCCATATCAAGGGAACCGAAACATCATGGACGACAATTCGTTCGATTCGAAGCAGCCGGAATCGGTCGCGGCAGTCCTGAAGGTCTTCGCGATCCTGCAGGCGCTGTCCGAGCGCAACGAGACCGGGATCTCGGACCTGTCGGTGCGGCTCGCGATGCCGAAGGCGACCGTCTACCGTTTCCTGCAGACGATGAAGACGCTCGGCTACGTGCGGCAGGAGACCGACAGCGAGCGCTACGGCCTGACGATGAAGGTGTTCGAGCTCGGCACCAAGGCGCTGCAGTACCCCGACCTGGTGGAGCTCGCCAAGCTGCCGATGCAGATGCTGTCGGACCGCACCGGCGAGACCATCCATCTCGGCATGCTGATCGACAGCGAGATCATCTACGTGCACAAGGTCGATTCGCGCCACAGCCTCGGCATGTACTCGCGCGTCGGCCGCCGGGCGCCGATCCACTGCACCGCGATCGGCAAGGTGCTGCTCGCGTGGGAGGACGCCGCGCGGCGCGACCAGGTGCTGGCCGGCGCGGAGTTCAGGAAGTTCCGCGACAACACCATCACGACGCCCGCGGCCTTCATGGCCGAGCTCGACCGCACGCGCGAGCAGGGCTTCGGCGAGGACCGCGAGGAGTTCGACGAGCACATCCGCTGCATCGGGGTGCCGATCTTCGACCGCCTCAACCAGGCGGTCGCCGGGCTGAGCATCTCCTTCCCGACCTTCCGCTACGACGAGGCGCGCAAGCCGGAGATCTTCGGGATGCTGCGCGACGCCAGCCGCACGATCTCGCAGCAGCTCGGCTGCACCAGTTTCCCGCTGGACCCGCCCGAGGAGCCGGCCCGGGGCCGGCGCTGAGGCGCGCGGCGCGCCGGCAGGGGAGGCCGGGGGCGGGAGCGCCCCGGCGGCGCCGCGCCCACGAACGACGAACGACGAAGAGGAAGGAATCCATCCGATGAACCCGATCGAACTGGCCGCGCACGGCCCGGTGATCCCCGTGATCGTGCTCGAGCGCGTCGAGCACGCGGTGCCGCTGGCCGAGGCGCTGGTCGCCGGCGGCGTGAAGGTGCTGGAGGTGACGCTGCGCACCGCGGCGGCGCTGCAGTGCATCGAGGCGATCGCGCGCGCGGTGCCGCAGGCCGTGGTCGGCGCCGGCACCGTGCGCACGGCCGCGGACGCGCAGGCCGCCATGGACGCGGGCAGCCGCTTCGCGGTCAGCCCCGGCTACACGGCGAGTCTCGGCGAGACCTGCCGCCGCATCGGACTGCCGCTGCTGCCGGGCGTGTCGACCGCGAGCGAGGTGATGGCCGCCAACGACGACGGCCTGGACTTCCTGAAGCTCTTCCCGGCGACGGCCGTCGGCGGCATCCCGCTGCTGAAGGCGCTCGCCGGCCCCTTCCCGGACGTGAGGTTCTGCCCGACCGGCGGCATCACGCCGGAGAACGCGCCGCAGTTCCTCGCGCTGCCCAACGTCGCGGTGTGCGGCGGCTCGTGGCTG
>NZ_KZ983967.1:0-20889 GCF_003569765.1 Caldimonas tepidiphila
CGTGCGCGACCAGTTCGATCGGGTTCATCTTCGAATCCTCTTGCTTGTTGCCGGGGCGGACCCGCAAGCGCCGGCACCGCCCGGGGGCGGTGGCGCGAAAAGGCCGCACTGCCCCGGCCGGGGCAGTGCGGCCGGGGCGGCGCGGCGGCGCGGGGTGTCACGCCGCGCGGCGCGGCCTCACTTCTGGCCGCGCAGCTGCGCGAGCTGCTTCTGCACGTCCTGCCACAGGTCCATGCCGACGTTGGCGGCGATGCTGGCGTTGACGCGGGTCAGGCGGTCGCGCATGCGGTTGGCCTCGGCGGGCGAGAGCTCGTTGACCTGCATGCCCTTGGCCTTGAGCTCGGCCAGCGCCTTGGCGGCCTCCTCGCGCGTGTCCTTGCGCTCGAAGTCGCGGCTGGTCTTCGCGGCCTTCATCAGCACCGCCTGCTCGTCCTTCGAGAGGCCGTCCCACCACTTCTTGCTGACCGTGACGATCCACGGGCTGTAGACGTGGTTGGTGACGGTCAGGTACTTCTGCACCTCGTAGAACTTGCTCGACAGGATGGTGTTGTAGGGGTTCTCCTGGCCGTCGACCGCCTTGGTCTCGAGCGCGGTGAACAGCTCCGAGAAAGGCAGCGGCACCGCGTTGGCGCCGAGCGACTTGAAGCTGTCGAGGAAGACGTTGTTCTGCATCACGCGCAGCTTCACGCCGTTGAGGTCCTCGAGCTTGTTGACCGGCTGCTTGTTGTTGGTGAGGTTGCGGAAGCCGTTCTCCCAGTACACCAGGCCGACCAGGCCCTTCTCCTGCAGCTTGTCCTTGATCTTCTCGCCGGTCGGGCCGTCGAGCACCGCGTCGGCCTCCTTGACGCTGTTGAACAGGAAGGGCGTGTCCCACAGCGCCATTTCCTTGGTGATGCCGACGAGCGTGGCGGTCGAGCCGACCATCATCTCCTGCGCGCCGCCGATCAGCGCCTGCTGCATCTGCGTGTCCGAGCCGAGCGCGGCCGCGCCGATGGCGCGCACCTTCATCTTGCCGCCGGAGAGCTTGTTCACCTCGTCGGCGAACACCTTCACCGCGCGGCCCTGGTTGGACTGCTCGTTGAGGCCGTAGCCGAAGCGGATCAGGCGCGGCTTGATGTCCTGGGCCTGCGCGGCGCCGGCCGCGAGCGTCGCCAGAGCCACCGTGGCGGCGGCCATCAGTCGGGTCATGTTGAGTTTCATGTCGGTCTCCTAAGGGTGGGGTCCGGTCAGCTCAGCCACTGCAGCGGCTTGAGGACCAGCGAGGGAAAAATCACGAACAGCGCCAGCAGCGCGATGTACATCAGCAGGAAGGGCGTGGTGCCGCGGATCACGGTCTCGATGCGCAGCCGGCCGACGCCGGCGACGACGTTCTGCACCGTGCCCACCGGCGGCGTGATGAGGCCGAGGCAGCCGACGAAGATGAACATGAAGCCGAAGTAGACCGGGTCGATCCCGGCCTTCATCGCCAGCGGCGCCGCCACCGGGCCGAAGATCAGGATCGTCGGCGTCAGGTCCATCGCGGTGCCGACCAGCAGCAGGAAAGCCATCATCACGGCCATGAACAGCACCGGCTTGTCCATCAGCGGCGAGAAGGTCTCGGCGAGCTGGTTGGGCAGGTCGGCGAGCGTGATCATGTAGGCGGTCACGGTCGCGGCGCCGCACAGGAACAGCACCACCGCGGTGGTCTTGCCCGCGGCGACGAAGACCTCGTAGACCTGGGCCCAGCGCAGCTCGCGGTAGATGAACACCGACACGAACAGCGCGTAGACCGCCGCGACCACCGCCGCCTCGGTCGGCGTGAACACGCCGCCCTTGAGGCCGCCGAGGATGATCACCGGCATCATCAGCGCCCAGACGCTGCGGCCGAAGACGCGCAGCCGCTCGGGCCAGGAGACGCGCTGCATCGACGACTCGAGCTTGTGGCTGCGCGCGATCGACCACCACGCGAACAGCAGCGCGCTGCCCATCAGCAGGCCGGGGAAGACGCCGGCCATGAAGAGCTTGCTGATCGAGGTGTTGGTCGTGACGCCGTAGATCACGAAGGGCATCGACGGCGGGATGATCGGCGCGATGATGCCGCCCGAGGCGAGCAGGCCCGCGCCGTAGCTGTCGGGGTACTTCTGCGCGCGCATCATCGGGATCAGCAGCGTCGCCAGCGCCGCGGTGTCGGCGATCGCCGAGCCGGACATCGAGGCCAGCAGCACCGCCGCGCCGATCGCGACATAGCCCAGGCCGCCGCGGATGTGGCCGACGAAGGCGCTGGCCAGGTCGATGATGCGCCGGCTCAGGCCGCCGGCGTTCATCAGCTCGCCGGCGAGGATGAAGAAGGGCACCGCCAGCAGCGGGAAGCTGTCGAAGCCGGCCTGCAGGTTCTGCGCGAGCAGCTGCGCGTCGAAGAAGTCGAGGTGCCACATCAGCGCCACGCCGCTGAGCAGCAGCGCGTGCGCGATCGGCATGCCGATCACCATGCCGCCGAGCAGCACGCCGAGGAAGATCAGGGTCACGGGCATGGCGTCACTCCGTCACGGCGTCGGGCGCCTGGTGCGGCGGCGCGCGCCACTCCAGCACGGTCTGCGCGAACAGCACGCCGAGCATGCCGACCGCCAGCACCAGCGTGGAGGCGGCGGCGAGCGCCAGCGGGTAGCCGATCACGGTGCTGCGCGAGTCCATGCCTGCGATCACCTGGTCCCACGAGCCGCGCACCACCAGCAGCAGCACGCCGGCGATCGCGACCCGCGTGGCGACGTTGCACAGCAGCCTCGGCACGCCCTTGAGCCGCGAGACCACCATGTCGAAGCCGAGGTGCTTGTTCTCGACGCTGGCGAGCACGGCGCCGATCGACACCAGCCACACGAACAGCAGCCGCGACAGCTCCTCGTAGAACACGATGCCGGTGTCGAACACGTAGCGCAGCACCACGTTGACGAACACGGCGAGCACCATGCCGGCCAGGCTCAGCGCGATCAGCGCCTCGGTGGCGCGGTGCAGCCGGGCGCCCGGCGAGCTGTCCTTCTTCCTGTCGGTCGGGGTCATCGGATCTCCTGCTGTTGCAGCCAGCCGGTGACGCTGGCGACGATCGAGGCCAGCGGCGCGGTCGCGTCCACGCGCAGCACGCCGGGCTCGCCGACCGGGCTCTCCAGCGTCGCGAACTGGCTGTCGACGAGGCTGGGCGGGAAGACATGACCGGGACGCTGCGACACGCGGGCGTAGGCGGTGGCGCGGTCCAGGTCGAGGAAGGCGAAGCGCAGCCCCGGCACCGCGGCGCGCAGCTGATCGCGGTAGCGGCGCTTGAGCGCCGAGCAGGTCAGCACGCTGCCGCCCGGATGGGCGGCCATCAGCTGCCCGAGCCGCTCGAGCCAGCCCTGGCGGTCCTCGTCGGTGAGCGGCGTGCCCTGGCGCATCTTCTCGACGCTCCCGGACGAGTGATAGTCGTCGCCCTCGAGGGGGGTCCAGCCCAGCGCCTGCGCGCAGAGCGCGCCGACGCTGGACTTGCCGCATCCCGCCACGCCCATCACGACCAGGGCTCGCGCGGCAGCGGGCGAGGCGTCAGGGTCCGGCGCAGTGGCCGTTTCGGTCGAGTTGGTAGCGCTATCCATACGGGTCGAAAAAAACAGCCGGCGGGCTGGAGCAGATTTCGTCGAGAACAAGCGGCCCCTTGCGCCGCAAACACGGAACAGAGTCGGGCGAAGGCGTCCGGAAAACGAACGCGATGCTTGCCGGGGTCGCTATGGTAGCGCTATCCTAACCCTGCCCCACATAATTCGAACCGGGAAAACCCGTAGCAATGGACACTCTCCCCCGCCGTCGGCGCTCCAGCGGCCGCGTCACGCTCCAGGAAGTCGCCCGCGAGGCGGGAGTCAGCCCCATCACCGCGTCGCGCGCGCTGCGCGGCGAGCGCGGCGTCGCCGCCGAGCTCGTCGAGCGGGTGCAGGCGGCGGCGCAGCGGCTCGGCTACGTGCCGGACCCGGCCGCGCGTGCGCTCGCGTCGGCGCGCAGCTCGCACGTCGCGGTGCTGGTGCCGCTGCTGTCGAACGCGCTGTTCGTCGACGTGCTCGAGGCGGTGCACCGGGTGCTCTTCCCGGCCGGCTACCAGACGCTGATCGGCGTCACGCACTACGACCCGGCCGAGGAGGAGCTGCTGCTGCGCAGCTACCTCGCGCACCGCCCGGCCGGGCTGCTCGTGACCGGCTTCGACCGCACCGAGGCCGCGCGCCGGCTGATCGGCGGCAGCGGCGTGCCCTGCGTGCACCTGATGGAGTGCGCCGAGGTGCCGGGCGTGCACTGCGTCGGCTTCTCGCAGGCCGACGCGGGCGCGGCGATCACCGAGCACCTGCTCGCCCGCGGGCGGCGGCGCGTGGCCTTCGTCGCCGCGCAGCTCGACCCGCGCACGCTGCAGCGCGCCGAGGGCTACCGGCGCGCGATGCGCCGCGCCGGCTGCTACGACCCCCGCCTGGAGCTGCTCAACCCCGAGCCCTCGTCGATCGCGCTCGGCGCGCGGCTGCTCGAGGAGCTGCTGAAGACCCGCCCCGAGGTGGACGCGGTCTTCTTCTGCAACGACGACCTGGCGCAGGGCGGGCTGCTCGCCGCGGCGCGGCTCGGCGTGGAGGTGCCGGGGCGGCTGGCGGTCGCGGGCTTCAACGACCTCGCGGGCAGCGAGCAGATGCTGCCGCCGCTGACCACGGTGCGCACGCCGCGCTTCGAGGTCGGCGAGGCCGGCGCGCGCATGCTGCTCGCCCTGATGCGCGGCGAGCGGCCGGCGGCGGACGCGGTGCAACTCGACTACCGCGTGGTGGTGCGCGCCAGCAGCTGAGCCCGGGGCGCGGGACGCATCGCGCCCGCCACCCTCCCCGGCCCGCCGATCGAAAAAGGTTTCTCCAGGGTGCATCCGGCGCTGCGGGCCGTGCGTAGAGCACGGTCACGGCGTGTCCCGCCGCGTCCGGGCGGCGCTGGCGGGTATGCGTCGTGCTCAAAACCCGCACATCACCAAGGAGAGGCTCATGTTTCGCAAGACCTTCATCGCATCGACCGTCGCCGTGCTCGCCGCCTGCGGAGGCGGCGGAGGCGATGGCGACGGGAACCGGGCGAACGCGTCCGGGGACGCCGTCATGCTCACCGCCTCGGGCAAGCTGATCTCCTTCGACCGCGCCGATCCCGCCACCGTGCGCGGCTCGGTGTCCGTCTCCGGGCTCGCATCGGGCGAGACGCTGCTCGGCATCGACTTCCGACCGGCTGACGGCCTGCTCTACGCGCTGTCGAGCACCGGGCGGCTCTACACGGTGGACGCGTCCAGCGGCGCAGCGACCCTGAAGGCGACGCTGCAGGTCGCCGCCGGGGACGACAACCCCTTCGCCGGCCTCGCTGGCAGCCAGTTCGGCGTCGACTTCAACCCGGCAGCCGACCGGCTGCGGGTGGTGAGCGACGCCGGCCAGAACCTGCGCATCAACGTCGACACCGGCGACACGATCACGGACGGCGCGCTCGCCGCCACTGGCGGCAGCGCGAGCGTGACCGCCTCGGCCTACACCAACGCGTTCGCGGGCACCGTCTCGACGCAGTTGTTCGCGCTCGATGCCGCCAGCGGCCTGCGCTACCTGCAGGATCCGCCGAACGCGGGCACGCTCGGCAGCGGCGTCGACGTCGGCGTGCGCGGCGCGGGCGGCGTCAACGGCTTCGACATCGACGCGCGCAGCAACGCCGCCTACGCGGCGCTGAGGGCAGGGAACACCACCCAGCTCTACCGCATCGACCTCTCCGCCGCGGCCGGAGCGGGAGCAACGAGCCTCGGACCGGTGGCTTCGGGCGAGGCCGTGGTCGGGCTGGCGCTGCGACAGCCGGCGCCCGCCACCGTCTTCGGCCTGACCGTGGACGGCCGGCTCGTGCGATTCGATCCGCGCACGCCGAACACGCTGTCCGCCGAGCTCGCGATCACCGGGCTCCGGGACGCGGGGGAACGCGTGGTGGGCATCGATTTCCGGCCGGCCGACGGCATGCTCTACGCGCTGTCCGCCAGCGGGAACCTCTACACCGTCGATCCCGCCACCGGCGCGGCCGCCTTCCGCTCCCGGCTCGCCGCCGACGCGGCCGACACGAGCACGCCCTACACGGCGCTCGCCGGCACGAGCTTCAGCGTCGACTTCAACCCGGTCGCCGACCGGCTGCGCGTGGTGAGCGACACCGGGCAGAACCTGCGCATCAACGTCGACACCGGAGCCACGACCACCGACGGCGAGGTCCGGCGCGCGACGGGTTCCGCGAGCGTGGCGGCGGCCGCCTACACCAACAGCTTCGCCGGCGCGCAGGCCACCACCCTGTTCGACCTCGACGCCGCGGCGGACGTGCTCGCCCAGCAGGTGCCGCCGAACGAGGGCACGCTGGTCGAGGTCGGGCCGCTGGGGAGGGATGTGGCTGCGGGATCCGTCGCGTTCGACATCGCCGGGGGCGGCAACGCAGCCTATGCGGCCCTGCGCAGCGGCGCCAGCGGCCCCTTCTCGCTGTACTCGGTGTCACTCGCGACGGGGGCCGTGGCGACCCCGCCCGGGCTCAGCGACCCGGCGCTGGCGCAGATCGGCGGTGCCGGCGGCCCGCAACTGCTCGACATCGCCGTGCGCCTCTGACGCCCGGCTCCGCTGCCCGCCTCGCCGCCGTGCGGCGCGGGCGGCGGAGTCCAGGCCCGGCTCAGCCCAGCGTGGCGAGTTCCGAGAGCTGCTCCAGGCCCACCGGCTTGACCCAGTGGCGGTCGAAGCCGGCCTCGAAGGCGCGCGCCTTGTCGCTGTCCATGCCCCATCCGGTGAGCGCGACCAGGATCGGGCGGCGGCGGCCGCCCGGCTGCTCGCGCAGGCGGCGCGCGACCTCGTAGCCGTTGAGGCCCGGCAACCCGATGTCGAGCAGCACGATGTCGGGCTCGAGCCGCTGCGCCGCCTCCAGGGCCGCGATGCCCTCGTGCACCAGGCCCACGACCTCGTGGCCCAGCAGGCCGAGGAGCTGCGCGAGCGCCTCGGACGCGTCGACGTTGTCGTCGACGACCAGGATGCGGCGCCCCGGCCCGGCCTGCGCCCCCGGCTGCGCCGCCGCGGCGGCAGCGGGCGTTTCCGCCGCCTGCTGCGGCGGCCTCGGCAGGCGGACGACGAACTCGCTGCCCTGCCCCGCGCCGGCGCTCAGCGCCTCCACGCGTCCGCCGTGCAGCCGGACCAGCCCGTCCACCAGCGCCAGCCCGATGCCGAGCCCGCCCTGGCTGCGCTCGAGCGGATGGGTGATCTGCGAGAACATCCGGAACACGTCCTGCAGCCGCTCGGCCGGGATGCCGACACCGGTGTCCCGCACCCGCACCACGAACTCCCCGGGCGTCGCCTCGAGCGCGAGCGCGATGCGCCCGCCGCGCTCGGTGTACTTGGCCGCGTTGCTCAGCAGGTTGGCGAAGACCTGCGTGAGCCGGTTCGGGTCGGCGAGCAGCTCGGCGGGCTCGGGGGGCAGCGCGAGGGTCAGCTCGTGCTGCCCGGCCTCGATCTCGGCGCGGCAGTTCTCCAGCGCGCCGGAGAGGACCGCGCGGAGGTCGACGCGCTCGCGGCGCAACTCGATCTTGCCGGTCGTGATGCGCGAGACGTCCATCAGGTCGTCAACGAGATGCGTCAGCTGCCCGATCTGGCGCCCGACGATGCGCGTCGCCGCGCGGACCCGCTCGTGCTTGTCCGGCGACAGCTCGACCACCTTCATCGCGTTCGCGATCGCGGAGAGCGGGTTGCGCAACTCGTGCGCCAGCGTCGCGAGGAAGACATCCTTGCCGCGGTCCGACTCCTGCAGCACCTGGTAGAGCCGGGCGTTCTCGATCGCGACCGAGGCGCGTCGCGCCATGTCCTCGGCCACCGCGAGGTCGCGCTCCTCGTAGAGCCGCCCGGACTCGGCCGTGATGAAGCTCACCACCCCCGTCGCGCGGCCGTGCACCACGATCGGCACGCCGATGAAGGAGCGCAGGCCGAGCTCGCGCAGCGCCGCCCGGTAGTCCGGGTTGCGGATCGCGTACTCGAGGATCTCGTCCGTCACCTCCTGCACGATGTCGGTGCGGCCGGTGCGGATCACCTTCCAGGCGCCGTGCGCGCCGGCCGGGTCCGGCGGGAAGCGCCGGTAGAGGTCCCGCGCGAACTGCACCTTGTCCGGATCGACGTGGGCCGCGGCCACGCGCTCGAGCGTGCCGTCCTCGCCCAGCATGTCCACCACGCACCAGTCGGCGAAGGACGGCACCGCGAGCTGCGCGAGCTTGTCGAGCGCGCTGCGCGGCTCGACCAGGCGCGCCAGTTCCGCGCTCGCCCGGGCGATGAACTCGAGGTCCCGCTCGGTCTTCTTGCGGCGCGTCATGTCCACCGTCACGCCCGACATCACGGCAGGCCGCCCCTCGGCGTCGAAGAACATCTCGCCGCGCGCCTCGAGCCAGTGCACGCTGCCGTCGGGCCAGATCGTGCGGTACTCGACGCGCTGGATCCTGCCGCCGGAGATCGCGGCCTCGATCGAGGCCTTCAGCCGCCCGCGGTCGTCGACATGGATCAGCTGCGCGTATCGCTCCATCGTGAAATCGGCGGGCTGCTCGTGCGGCGCGCAGCCGTGCAGCGCCGCCGCGCCCTCCAGCCAGCGCACGCGGTCCGACCGCACATCCCATTCCCAGACGCCCATCTCGCCGACCGCGAGCGCGAGGCGCAGGCGCGCCGCATTGGTGCGGGCCAGCTCCTCGGCCTGCGCTCGTTCCCGGCTCACGTCCCGGCCGTTGGCATAGATGACGCCTTCCTCCGAGGCCGCCACCCAGACGATCGAGCGATGGCTGCCGTCGCGGGCGCGGCTGCGCGCCTCGAAGTGCGCGAGCGGCGTCGATCGGGCCTCGCGCATCGCGGCGCGCGTCGCCTCCGCATCGTCCGGGTGCACGTACTCCTCCACCCGTTTCCCGAGCAGTTCCTGCTCCGTGTAGCCCAGCAGCCTCGTCCAGGCCGGGTTGACGCCCTGGAAGCGGCCGTCCGGCGAGATCACGAGCAGCAGGTCCTGCGAGTTGCGCCACAGCCGGTCGCGCTCGCGCGTGCGCTCGGCCACCCGCGCCTCCAGCGTCGCGTTCAGCTGCGCGAGCTCCACCGTGGTGCGGCGCTGCCCGGTCCGGTCGCAGAGGATCTTGACGAAACCGCAGACGTTTCCGGCCTCGTCCTTGAGCGGCGTCATTTCCCCCGCCGCCCAGAAACGCTGGCCGTGCTTGCGCAGATGCCAGCGCTCGTCGGGCGAGAACCCCTGCTCCAGCGCGCAGCGCATTTCGGTTTCGGGGCGGCCCCGGGCAATATCCTCGGGCGTGAAGAAACGGTGCATCGTCTGGCCGAGCATTTCCTCCTCGGTCCAGCCCAGCACATGCTCCGCGCCCGCGTTCCAGTCGGTGATGCGCCCCTGCAGGTCGCTGACGATGATGGCGAAACTCCTCGCACTGTCGACGATCTGCCGGTGACGTGCCTGCGCCTCCTTCAGCGCGCTGGAATGTTCATCGTTCGACATCGTGGAGAAACTGCCGGGTATTACTCGCCCGCCCCGGGAAAATTGATCGAAGGGAATCGGAAAACCAATCAACCATCTTATCCCACATCAAGAAAGATAAGAAACAGGATGTCTTGTGCCTGCGTTGGCACACCCGCCCGGAGCGGGCGGGGCCGGGCGAGGCGCAGGCGCGCGGCGCTCAGCAGGCCGCGCCCCGGTGCGGCGGCACTCCCTCGGTGCGGCGGTACCAGTCGGCGAACTCGTCGGTGCGCAGCGGGCGGCTGTAGAGGTAGCCCTGGCCCTGGTCGCAGCCGTGCTCGTGCAGGTAGTCGCGCGCGCTGTCCGACTCGATCCCCTCGCCCACCACCTCCAGGCTCAGCGTGCGGCCGAGCGCGATGATCGCCTCGGTGATGGCACGGCTGGCGCGGTCGTGCTCGAGGCGCTTGACGAAGGACTGGTCGACCTTGAGCTTGTCCAGCGGCAGCTGGCTCAGGTGGCTCAGGCTCGAGTAGCCGGTGCCGAAGTCGTCGAGCGCGACGCGGATGCCGGCAGACTTCAGCGCCCGCAGCGTCTCGACAGCCTCGGGCACGCTGTCCATCACCGTACTCTCGGTCACCTCGACCTGGAAGCAGGCCGGATCGATCCCGTGCTCGCGCACCACCGCCACCAGCCGCTGCACGAAGGCGCGCTGGCGGAACTGCAGCGGTGAGACGTTGATCGCGATCGTGATCGGCGGCAGCCCCTCGGCGAGCCAGGCCGCGTGCTGCCGGCAGGCCTCGGTCGCCACCCACTCGCCCAGGCGCGCGATCAGGCCCGCGGACTCGGCGATCGGGATGAAGCGCGCCGGGCTGATGGCGCGGCCGTCCTCGTCGTGCAGTCGCAGCAGCGCCTCGGCCCCGCTCAGCCGGCCGCTCCTCAGGTCGATCACGGGCTGGTAGTGCAGCGCCAGGCCGCCGCGGCGCAGCGCCGCCTTCAGCCGCGCCTCGACGAGCGAGGACTGCACCGCCTGGTGGTCGAGCTCGGGCGCGTAGACCTGGTAGCCGCCCGGCCCCGCCTGCTTGGCCTGGTACATCGCGCGGTCGGCCGCGTCAATCAGCGCGTCGACCCCGGTGCCGTGCTGCGGGAACAGGCTGATGCCGATCGACGGCGTCACCGACAGGTCGAGCTCGCCGACCTCGAAGGGGCTCGAGACGCTGTCGATCACGTGGTTCGCCACCGCGGCGGCGAGGTGCGGCTCGTCGAGGTGCGGCAGCACGATCACGAACTCGTCGCCGCCGAGGCGGCCGACCAGGTCCTCGTGGCGCACGCACTCCTGCAGCCGCTTGGCGACCTCCTGCAGCAGCAGGTCGCCGGTCTCGTGGCCGTAGAGGTCGTTGACGGGCTTGAAGCGGTCGAGGTCGATGAACAGGAAGGCGCCCTGGCCGTGGCGGCGCGTCGCGGCGGCCACCAGGTGCGCGGCGTACTCGAACACCAGCCGGCGGTTGGGCAGGCCGGTGAGCGGGTCATGCAGCGCCGCCTCGTGCGCGCGGCGCTCGGCGTGCTTGCGCTCGGTGATGTCCTCGACGATGACGATGCTGTAGCGGCTCGCGCCGCGATCCGGGTCGCGCACGGTCGAGGCGGTGATGCGCACCCAGATGATCGCGCGGTCGCGTCGCCGGCAGCGCTTCTCGACCGTGAAGGTGCGGATCTCGCCCCGCATCGAGCGGCGGAAGTCGTCGACGCCGATCTCGCGGTCCGGCTCGTAGGCGAGGTCGGCGAAGCGCATGCCGCGCAACTCGTCCTCGCCGTAGCCGAGCATCTCGCCGAACTTGCGGTTGGCGCTCAGCAGACGCCCGTCCGGCGCGACGTGCACGATGCCGACCGCGGCCTGCTCGAAGGTGGCGCGCAGCTTCTCCTCGCTCTCGCGCAGCGCCGCGTGCACCTGCTTCTGCCGCGTGACGTCGTTGAAGATCGCCGTGAACTCGCCGCGCTTCGGGCTGTGGACGTGGATCGCCAGCCACTGCCCGGTGGGCGGGAAGAACACCTCGAAGCTGCCCTCGCTGCCCTCGAGCGCGATGCGGCCGAACTCGCCGACGAAGTCGAAATCCATCGCCTCGATGCCCGGGAAGGACTCGGTGACGCGCCGCCCCTCGATGTCCTGGCGCCGCACGCCGATGATGCGCTCGTAGGTCTCGTTGACGGTCTCGATCACGTAGTCGCGCGGCCGGCCCTGCGCGTCGCGGACGACGCGGCAGTGCGCGATCGCGTTGGTGCGGTTGTTGAACAGCGCCGCGTAGCGCCGCTCGGTGTCGCGCAGCGCCTGCTCCAGGCGCTTGTGCGGCGTGATGTCGCGCACCAGCGCGACGAAGCGGCCGCGGCGCGGGCTGAAGCAGTAGACGTCGTAGTGGCGCCCGGTGTCGGCGTTGTAGTTCTCGAAGCGGGCCGGCTCGCCGCTCAGCGCGGCGCTGCCGAAGCGGTCGAGCCAGGACTGCTCGAGCCGCGGCAGGTACTCGTGCGCGGGCCGCCCCAGCACCTCGCGCCCGAGCCCGGTCTGCGACTCGAACGCCGCGTTGATCTCCAGCAGCACGAAGTCGGCCGGGCGGCCGCCGCCGTCGAGCAGGACCTCGCCGAGCGCGAAGCCCTCGGTCATGTGGGTGAACAGCGTGCGGTAGCGGTCCTCGCTGTGCCGCAGCGAGCGCTCGACGCGCTTGTGCCGCGTCATGCCGCCCGCCCCCCGGCCGTGCGGGCGACGACGACAGGCAAGGCGGCCCGGGCCGGGCGGGTGCTGCGGGAAGGCGGTGATCGTTCGGGCGGGAGGAAAGGGAACGGCAAGAATCGGACTTCCACGGCTCGGCTCAGGCACATCGGAACACGCGGCGACCCCGCGCATCCCGCCTCCCGCTGCAAGCAACCGTCATGCCTCCGGTGGCCTGCCCCCCAGGGCCCGCGGGGGACGCCGCGCCGGCGTGCGCAGCGGCGGCATCGCCTCGTCATGGAGCCAGGCATGCACCACCGCGGCGACCGCGTCGTCCTGCGCGCCGCGCCACACCACCTCCGGCGGCACCACGCGGGTGCCGCGCCGGGCGAGCGGCAGCCGCCGCGCGAGCTGCACGACGAAGGACGCGACCTTGACGGCGCGCACCGGCTGGTCGCCCTGCGGCACCATCAGGTGCAACTGCGTCAGCATCCACGCCGCGAGGCGCTCGAGCCGGCTGCCGCGCACCGTGCGGGGCGGCTGCGCCGAGCGCACGATCACCAGGTGCTCGAAGTCGAGCGCGGCCACCGCCTGCTCGTCGAGCGACGCGAGGCCGTGCTTCAGCGCGGTGGGCAGCGAGGCCGCCACGTGCGGCAGCACCACCAGCAGGTGCCGCACCCCGGCGTCGCGCAGCGTGCGCGCGAGCCCGGGCAGCTGCTGCGGCTCGGGGCGCAGGAAGGCCGCGTCGCGGCCGTTGGCGTGGCGCTCGCGGTCGAAGACGATCAGCGCGGTGTCGGGCGCGTGCGCCGCGCCGCCGGCCTGCAGTTCGGCGAGCGTGGCGGACTCGAAGCCACGCAGCGCCGGGGCGACCGGCGTCGTGACGACGGCGCGCACCCGGGCGAAGTCGCCGCAGGCGAGCGCCTGCTCGAGCACCGCCGAGCCGAGCGCGCCGCCCGCGCCGATCAGCACCGCGATGCGGGCCGGGCGCGCCGCCGCGCCGGGCGGGCGCGCCTGCGCGGCGGAGAGGGCGTGGTTCAGCAGGGACATAAGGGCGCAGTATGCCGGCGCATCCTCGCCGGCATGGCGCGCCGGGTCATGCCCCCCCGCGCCCGGCTTCAGCCGAAGCGGCCGGCGCGGAAGTCCTCGACCGCCTGGTAGATCTGCTCGTTCGTGTTCATCACGAAGGGGCCGTACTGCGCGATCGGCTCGTTCAGGGGCCGGCCGGCGATCAGCAGCGCGCGGGCCGGCGCGTCGGCCTCCAGCCGCACGCCGTCGGCCTCGGGCTCGTTGCGCAGGATCGCCATCTGCTGCGCCGGCAGCGGCTTGTCGCCGATGCGCAGCTCGCCCCGGTAGACCACCACGAAGGCGTTGTGCCCCGGCGGCAGCACCTGCTCGAAGCGGGTGCCGGCGTCGAAATGCAGGTCGAGGTAGAGCGGCTCGGTGTGCTCGCGCTGCACCGCGCCCGCCACCCCGTGGCTGTGGCCGGCGATCACGCGCGCCGTCACGCCCGCGTGGCGGAACTCGGGGATCGCCCCGGTCTGGATGTCGCGGTACCAGGGCTCGCACAGCTTGTGCTGCGAGGGCAGGTTCAGCCAGAGCTGGAAGCCCTCCATCACGCCCTCCTCCTGCTCCGGCATCTCCGAGTGCACGAGGCCGCGCCCGGCCGTCATCCACTGCACGCCGCCGTTCTCCAGCAGGCCCTCGTGGCCGGCGCTGTCGCGGTGGCGCATGCGGCCGGCGATCATGTAGGTGACGGTCTCGAAGCCGCGGTGCGGATGGTCGGGGAAGCCGGCGATGTAGTCGCCGGGCCGGTCGCTGCCGAAGTTGTCGAGCATCAGGAAGGGGTCGAGCCGGCGCTGCAGCGGCTGGGTCAGCAGCCGCAGCAGCTTCACGCCCGCGCCGTCCGAGGTCGGCGTGCCGCGCACCAGGCGCTCGACGCTGCGGGAGCGCCGCAGCGGCGTCTCGGTCGCGACCGCGTCGGGATTCGTCGTCATCGTCGGGTCCTCCTGGCGGTCGCCGGCCCTCAGGCCACCACCGTGTCGATCTGTTCCGCGGCCTCGCGCAGCGCCTGCTGCGCGGCGTCCGGGCCCATCGCGAAGCCTTCGGCGTAGACGAAGCGCACGTCCGTCATGCCGAGGAAGCCGAGCACCATGCGCAGGTAGGGCACCTGCGTGTCGGCGGCGGTGTCGCGATAGCGGCCGCCGCGCGCCAACGCCACGTAGACGGTCTTGCCGGTCACGAGGCCCTGCGGGCCGTTCTCGGTGTAGCGGAAGGTGACCTGCGCGCGCGCCACCGCGTCGATCCAGTTCTTCAGCTGCGCCGGCACGCCGAAGTTGTACATCGGCACGCCCAGCACGATCACGTCGTGCGCCTTCAGCTCCGCGATCAGCGCGTCGTCGAGCGCGACGCGCGCGGCCTGCTCGGCGCTGCGCTGCTCGGGCGGCGTGAACAGCGCGCCGAGCGCCGCCTCGTCGAGCACCGGATGCGGGTTGCGCGCCAGGTCGCGCACCGTGACCTCGGCCTGCGGGTGCCGCTGCTGCAGCTTCGCGACGATGTCCTGCGCGACGCGGGTGGACTGGGAACCGTCGACGCGGGCGCTGGAATGGATGGCGAGGATCTTCATGGAATGCCTTTCGGTGCGGGGGGATTCGATGGCTCTACTGTATTGATGCGGATCTGCGTTAAAAAGCCGGTTTGATGCACAACTTTGTTCCACCAGGAGAACAATCGTGGAAATCGACCCGGGCAGCCTGCTGCTCTTCGCGCGCGTGGCCGACAGCGGCAGCTTCAGCCGCGCCGCCGAGCGCGCCGGCCAGCCCAAGAGCACCGTGTCGCGCCGCATCTCGGAGCTCGAGCGCCAGCTCGGCGAGCGGCTGCTGCTGCGCACGACGCGCAAGCTCAGCCTCACCGACTTCGGGCACCACCTGCTGGTGCATGCGCGCCAGGTGGCCGAGGAGGTGGACGCCGCGGCCTCGCTCGCGCTGCACCGGCAGGCGCGGCCGAGCGGGCGGCTGCGCGTGTCGCTGCCGAGCGACCCGCCGCTGCGCGACCTGCCGGGCTTCGTCGCCGGCTTCCTGCGCCGCCATCCCGAGGTCTCGCTGGAGCTCGACGTCTCGGCGCGGCGCGTGGACCTGATCGGCGAGGGCTTCGACCTCGCGCTGCGCATGGGCGAGCTGCCGGACGACGCGACGCTGGTGGCGCGCCGCCTGTTCCGCCACGGCTGGGGCCTGTACGCCTCGCGCGACTACCTGACGCTGCGCGGCACGCCGCTGGAGCCCGAGGACCTGCTGCGCCACGACGGGCTGGCGCTGCGCCAGCGCGACGGCGATGCGCTGCCCTGGCTGCTGACGCAGGGGACGCGGCGCTGGGAGGGACTGGCCTCGCTGCGCGCCACGGCGAACTCGCCGACGCTGCTCGGCCAGCTGATCGAGCAGGGGCTGGGCATCGGCCCGCTGCCCGAGCGGCACCTCGGCGCACCCGGGGGGGAATGCCGGTTGGTGCGCGTGCTGCCGGACTGGTGCCTGCCGGACTCGGTGGGCTGGGCGGTGATGCCCGGGCGGCGGCTGATGCCGGAGAAGACGCGGGTGTTCCTGGAGATGCTGGAGCAGGCGCTGCAGCGGGAGGGATCGCGATGAAGAGGATTCGGAATTTCCTCGCCTTCGCCGTGGCGGCCCTCGCCGGCCTGGCCGCGAATGCCTCGACGGGCCTGGTCGAGCTGCCCGCCGACGCGGGCTCGGGACCGGTCACGGTGTTCTATCCGGCGACGCAGCCGGAGCGAAGCGAGCAGCGCGGGCCGTTCCGGCTCGACGTCGCGCCCGATGCCCCGGCCTTGCCGGGCCGGCGGCGGCTGGTCGTGATCTCGCACGGATCGACGGCCTCGCCCTGGGTCCACGCCGAGCTCGCCCGGGCGCTGGTGGCGGCCGGTTTCACCGTGGCCCTGCCGGAGCACCAGGGGGACAACCACCAGGACGCGGGCGAGCCCGGGCCGCCGAGCTGGAAGCGCAGGCCGCTCGAGGTGACGCGGGCGATCGACCGCCTCGCCAGGGAGCCCCGCTTCGCGCCGGGCCTCGACCTCGACCGCGTCGGCATGTACGGCATGTCCGCGGGCGGGCACACCGCGCTGACGCTCGCGGGCGGCAGGTGGTCGCCGTCGCGGCTGCGCAAGCACTGCCAGGACCACCTCGCCGAGGACTTCCATGCCTGCGCGGGCCCGGCGGTGTCGCTCGACGGGGGGCCGTTCGACGGCATCAAGCGCGCGATGGTTCGCGCCGTCCTCGACAGGAAGCTCGACGACTCGTCCTGGTACGGCCACGAGGACGCGCGCATCGCGGCGATCGTCGCCGGGGTGCCCTTCGCCGCGGATTTCGACCCCGAGTCGCTGAAGGCGCCGAAGGCCGCCCTCGCCATCGTCTCCGCGAGGGCGGACCGCTGGCTCGTGCCGAGCTTCCACAGCGACTTCGTGCTGCGGCACTGCACCTCCTGCGAACACCTGGCGGAGCTGCCCGCCGGGGGCCACGGCGCGCTGCTGGGCCCCCTGCCGCCCCGGCTCTCCGGGGCCGTCGCCGCGCTGATCGCCGATCCGCCCGGTTTCCGGCGGGACACCGAGGTGCCGAAGCTGAACGCCGCGATCGCGGCATTCTTCGTCCGACATCTGCCAGAGAAGGGGCGATAGCGGCCCCACCGCTCCTTCACCTGAGGCGGAGGCCGCCTCCGCGCCGGCTCAGGACCGGCGGCGCCGCTCGACGGCCTGCAGCAGCTCGTCCACGTCCACCGGCTTCACCAGGTGCGCGTCGAAGCCCGCCTCGCGCAGCCGCCGGCGGTCCTCGTCGCGGCCCCAGCCGGTCACCGCCACCAGGTGCACGCCGGCGCCCCAGGGCTGGCTCCGCACCCAGCGCGCGAGCTCGTCGCCGCCCAGGCCCGGCATGCCGATGTCGAGCACCATCACCTCCGGCCGCTCGCGCTCGGCGACGCGCTGCGCCTGCAGGCCGTCAAAGGCCGTCAGCACCGCATGGCCCTGCAGTTCCAGCACCAGCGCGAGGCTCTCGGCGGCATCGGGCTGGTCGTCGGCCACCAGCACGCGCGGCTTGCGCCAGCTCGCCTCCGCCGCCACCTCGCCGGTCGCGGACGGTGCCGCGGCCGGCGCCTCCGAGAGCGGCAGCCGCACGACGAACTCCGCCCCCTGCCCCAGGCCGGCGCTGCGCGCCTCGATCTCTCCGCCGTGCAGCGCAACCAGCCGCTTCACGACCGCGAGGCCGATGCCCAGCCCGCCGGGCGAGGCCGCGCCCGGCCCCGCGCTCACCTGCACGAAGGGCTCGAACACCCGCTCGAGCATGTCCGGCACGATGCCGACGCCGTTGTCGAGGACGCACAGCACCGCGTCGCCTCCCTCGTGGCCGAGGGCGAGCGACAGGCGCCCGCCACGCGGCGTGAACTTGATGGCGTTGTGCAGCAGGTTGTCGACGATCTCGTGCAGCCGCACCTCGTCGCCGTCCACCCACAGCGCCGCCGCCGGCTGCGCCAGCGACAGCGCGTGGCCGGAAGCGTCGGCCAAGGGCCGGATGTCCTCGACCGCCCGGCCCAGCACCTCGCGCAGGTCGAGCCGCTCGCGTCGCAGCTCGATGCGGTTGAGCGTGATGCGGCTGACGTCGAGCAGGTCGTCGAGCAGGCGGCCCATCAGCGCCGACTGGCGCTCGATCACCTCGCGCGCCCGCACCACGCTGGACTCCGGCGCTCCGGGCTGCAGCAGGTGCGCGACGTAGCGGATCGGCGCGAGCGGGTTGCGCAGCTCGTGCGCGAGCGTCGCGATGAACTGGTCCTTCTGCCGGTCGGCCTCGCGCAGCTGCTGCTCCTGGCGCTTGCGCCGCGTGATGTCCTCGATCACGCCGACGAGCCGGCGGCGGCCCTCGCCCGCGTCGACGATCGCCGTCGCGCGCAGCCAGCGCTCGCGGCCCTGCGGCAGGACGCGGAACTCGGCGTCGAAGCGCGCGACGCCCGCTGCCGCGGCGAGGAACTGAGCGCGCACCCGGTCGTGATCCTCGGGGTGCAGGTAGCCGAGCAGCCGCTCGAGACCCATCTCGCGGCGGATGCCGTCGAAGACCTGCTCGGAGCGGCCGTGCAGCACCGTGCTGCCGGTCTCGAGGTCGTGCTCCCAGGCCTCGAGCGCGGCGGCCTCCATCGCGAGCTGCAGCATCGCCTTGTGCTGCCGCAGCGCCGCGGACGCCGCCTCGGCCTCGCGGCGCCGGCGCCGGCGCTCGGCACAGGCGCGCACGGCATAGGGGATGCGGCCGTAGTGCTTGGCGGTCTTCGTGATGTAGTCGTCCAGGCCCTGCTTGAGCGCCGCCACCGCGATCTCCTCGCTGCCGCTGGCGGTGAACATGATCACCGGCAGCCCGGGCCGCTCCCGGCGCAGCCGGTCGAACACCTCCAGGCCGGTGGACCAGCGCAGCAGGTAGTCGGTGACCGCCACGTCCCAGTCGGCCCCCGACGCGATCAGCGCGTCGAGCCGCTCGCCGTCGCCCACCTCGTCGACCACCGCCGCCGGCAGCACCTTGCGGATCTCGCGCAACGCCAGCGCCCGGTCGTCCGGGTTGTCGTCGACCAGCAGGATGCGCAGCACCTCGTCCATGGCGTCCGTCAAGCTGCCTCCAGTTCGAACCAGAACACCGAGCCCTCGCCCGGCTCCGAATGCACCCCCACCTGCCCGCCCATGCGCTCGATGCCCTTCTTCACCAGCGCCAGCCCGATGCCGGTGCCCGGGTAGCGCTCCTGGCCGTGCAGGCGCTGGAAGACCTCGAAGATGCGCGCCTGCTCGCCCGCGGCGATGCCGATGCCCCGGTCGGCGACCTCGACGCGCACGCGCCCGCCGTGGCGCCGGGCGCGCACGGCGACCTGCGCCCCGGTCTCGGGCGGCACGAACTTGGCGGCGTTCGACAGCAGGTTGGCCAGCGCCTGCACGAGCGTCGCGCAATGGCCGCACACCGCCGGCCAGGGCTCGCCCTCGCGCAGCAGCCGCGCCTGCTGGAAAGCTGGGTCCCCGGCGAGCTGGACGCAGGCCTCGTCGAGCGCGGCCTCCAGCGACAGCGGCGACAGCGCGAGCTCGGCGCGCGAGAGCCTGGAGTACTCGAACAGGTCGCTGACCATGCGGTCGATGCGCAGCGACACCGCGTCGATGCGCGCCAGGAAGGCGTCGGCGTCGTCGAGCCGCCCGGCAGCGAAGTCCTCGCGCAGCGCCTGGGCGTAGCCCTGGATGGCGCGCACCGGCTCGCGCAGGTCGTGCGAGACCGAGTAGCCGAAGGCCTCGAGCGACTCGTTGGCCTCGCGCAGCTGCCGGGTGCGCTCGTCGACGCGGCGCTCCAGCGTGCGGTTGAGCTCGAGCAGCGCGCGGTCGGCGCGGCGGAAGGGGGTGGTGTCGTCCACCAGCCCGTCGATCGCGTCGTGGCCGTTGACCGGCACGCGCACCACCTTCAGCGCGTAGTAGTGCGCCGCCGCCGGCGCACGGTCGGCCTCGAGGCGGCGGTCGCTGCCGGCCTCGTCACGCACCACCACCACCTCGCGCTCGGCGGTGTCGCCGCGCGCCACGAGCGTCGCGGCGAGCTCGCGGGCGGTGTCGAGCAGCGGGTGCGAGGCCTCGCCGAGCGCGCAGGACTCGCCCAGCGAGAGCATCTCCCGCATCGAGCGGTTGGCGTCCTGCAGCTCGCCCTCGGGCGTGAGCCGGAACACGCCCACGCGCGTGTGCTCCAGCAGCGACTGCAGCCGGGTCTCCGAGCGGATCGCGCGCAGGCGGATCTCGTGGCGGTCCAGGCAGCTGCGCACCGCGGCCGCCAGGCGCAGGTAGTGGCGCGGGCTCTTGACGACATAGTCGTCGAGGCCCGACTTCATCGCCTGCACCGCGATCTCCTGCGTGCCGGTGGCGGTGAACATGACGACCGGCAGGCCGGGCCAGCGCGTCTTCACGCGCTGCAGCACCTCCAGCCCGGTGCTCCAGCGCATCTGGAAGTCGGTGACGACGATGTCGAACCCGGCCTCCTCCAGCGCCGCCTCGAAGCCCTCGCGATCGGCCACCTGCCGGGCCTGCACGCCCGGGAATTCGCGCTCCAGCTCGCGCAGCGCGAGCACGCGGTCGTCGGGGTTGTCGTCGAGCAGCAGCACGCGCAGCTTCACGGATTCGATGTCGGTTCTCCCGGTCGGATGTGATGGTTCAGCCAGTAGTCGAGCGTCGCCTCCAGGAGGAGTGCGAGCGCATCGGCCGTGGACGGCTTCTGGAGGTAGGAATTGGCCCGGGCCGCCGTCGCGGCGCGCACGTCCGCGGGCTCGGCCGAGGAGGTGAACACCACCACCGGCAGCGCGTCGAGCTCGGGGCGCGCACGGATCCAGCAAAGCACCTCGTGCCCGCTGCGCCGCGGCAGCTTCCAGTCCAGCAGCACCAGCGCGGGCAGCGGCTCGCGTTCGCCGCCCGTCCCGGCCAGCGCGGCCTGGAGCCGGCCCAGGGCCTGATCCCCATCCTCCGCCACGCGCAGCAATACCGCGGTGCGGCATTTTCTCAGCGCGCGGCGCAGCAGCAGCACGTCGTCCGGATTGTCCTCGACCAGCAGCAGGATCGGCGGCACGGCGGCGCTCACTGGTGCACCCTCGCGCTGCGCGCGGTCCCGCCAAGCGGGACTTCGCGCGTCTTGGGGCGGCCCGGCGACGCGCTCACTGGTGCACCCTCGCGCTGCGCGCGGTCC
>NZ_KZ983967.1:20899-32561 GCF_003569765.1 Caldimonas tepidiphila
AACGCGCTCATGCCCCCTCCCCGTCGGCGGCCGGCAGCTCGATGGTGAAGCGGCTGCCGGCCCCGGGCGCGCTGTCGAGGCGCACCTGCCCGCCCATGCGCTCGACGCCCTTGCGCACGATGGCCAGCCCGATGCCGCTGCCGGGGTAGCGCTCGGGGCCGTGCAGCCGCTCGAACACCGAGAAGATGCGCTCGTGGTGCGCGGGATCGATGCCGATGCCCTGGTCCGCGACGGTCAGCGCCACGACCTCGCCCTCGGGACGCGCGGAGATCCGGATGCGCGGCGGCGTACCGGGCGGAACGAACTTCAGGGCATTCGCCACCAGGTTCGTCAGCACCTGCGCCAGCGTGGCGCGGTGCGCCAGGACGTCGGGGATCGGGGTGGAGACCGTGAGCTCCGCCCCGCTGCGCCCGATGTCCGGCGCGAGCTCCCGGACCACCTCCTGCACCAGGGACTCGAGCCCGACCCGTTCGCACGGCAGGCGGCTGCGCGCGAGGCGGCTGTAGGCCAGCAGGTCGGAGATCAGGCCGTCCATCCGCACGGCGCCGGCCGCGACGCGGCGCGCGTAGTCGGCGCCCTCCTCGCTCATGCGCGGCGCCTCGTCCTCCAGCAGCGCGGCGGCAAAGCCCTGGATGTTGCGCAGCGGCGCCCGCAGGTCGTGCGCCACGGTGTGCGCGAAGCTCTCGAGCTGCGCGTTCGCGTCGGCCAGCGCGGCGGTGCGCTCCGCGACCCGGTCCTCGAGCTCGGCGGTCGCGCGCCGCAGGCCCTCGTTGGCCACGCGCAGCGCGTCCGCGACGAGCTGCGTCTCCTCGCGCGAGCGCCGCAGCTCGCGCTGCTCGGCCGCGAGCCGCGCGGCGTGGCGGGAGGACGCGAGGTAGAGCGACAGCAGCAGCACCAGCGCCAGCACCCCGGTGCCGGCAGTCGCCGCCATGCCGAAGCCGGCGGCTCGCGCCGCGTCCTCGAGCCGCGCCTGCAGCAGCCGGTCCTCCTCCTGCCGCAGGGCGGCGATCTGGGCCCGGACCTCCCCCATCAGCACGCGCCCGCGATCGCGGACCAGCGCGAGCGCGCCCCTCAGGTCGCCCTCCCGGCGCAGTGCCGCCGCCTCGGCGAGCGACTGCAGGCGGGCGGCCGCGGCGCTGCGCAGTGCGGGCAGGCGCTGCTGCTGCCGGGGGTTGTCGGCGGTCAGCCGCGCCAGGGCCTCCAGATGGGCCTCGAGCTCCCGGCTCGCGGCCTCGAAGGGCTGCAGTTCGGCCTCGTCGCCGGTGAGCAGGTAGACGCGCTGCGCCGCTTCGGCCTCGGTGAGCGAACGCAGCGTGCTTTCGAGCTGCCCGATCACCTGATGGGTGTGGGCCACCCAGGCATCGGTCTCGCCCTGCGTGCGCACGGCGAGGACCGACGCCGTCCCGGCGACGGCGAGCACCAGCACGGCCACGAGCGCCGCCCAGCGCAGAGGGGGGAATCCGGACATCACCAAGGGTTCGGTGCAAGCCGCATACCGGAGGAATCCACGCGGCGGACGGGGCGGCCATCGCCGCCCCGGACCCTCAGCGCTTGCCGCCCTGCAGCTTCGCGAAGGCCGCCGCCATCGCGCCCTGCGGCGCGGGCTGGCCGCCGCGCGCCGCCGGCTGGGCGCGCTCGCCGCGGCCGGCCGGGCGGAAGCTGTTGTCGCCGCGCGCGCCGCCCGCGCCCTTCGCCGGCGGCGCGGCGTCGAGCTTCATCGTCAGCGAGATGCGCTTGCGCGCGAGGTCCACCTCCAGCACCTTGACCTTCACGATGTCGCCGGTCTTCACCACCTCGCGCGCATCGTTGACGAACTTGTTGCTGAGCTGGCTGACGTGCACGAGGCCGTCCTGGTGTACGCCGAGGTCCACGAAGGCGCCGAACTGCGCGACGTTGCTGACCGTGCCCTCGAGCACCATGCCGGGCTGCAGGTCCTTGAGGTCCTCGACGCCGTCGTTGAAGCGCGCCACCTTGAAGTCCGGCCGCGGGTCGCGCCCGGGCTTCTCCAGCTCGGCGAGGATGTCCTTCACGGTGATCGCGCCGAACCTGTCGTCGGCGAAGGCCTCGGGCTTGAGCGTGCGGATCACGTCGCTCTTGCCGATCAGCTCGCCGATCGGGCGCTTGACCGCGCCGAGGATGCGCTCGACCACCGGGTAGGTCTCGGGGTGCACGCCCGAGAGGTCGAGCGGGTTGTCGCCGTCGCGGATGCGCAGGAAGCCCGCGGCCTGCTCGAAGGTCTTCTCGCCGAGCCCGGTGACCTCGCGCAGCTGGCGGCGGTTGCGGAAGGCGCCGTTGGCGTCGCGCCAGCGCACGATGCTGCTGGCGACCGCATTGGACAGGCCCGACACGCGCGCCAGCAGCGGCGCCGAGGCCGTGTTCAGGTCCACGCCGACCGAGTTCACGCAGTCCTCGACCACCGCGTCGAGCGTGCGCGCGAGCTCACCCTGGTTCACGTCGTGCTGGTACTGGCCGACGCCGATGCTCTTGGGATCGATCTTCACCAGCTCGGCCAGCGGGTCCTGCAGCCGGCGTGCGATCGACACCGCGCCTCTGAGGCTCACGTCCAGCTCCGGCAGCTCCTTGCTCGCGTATTCAGAAGCCGAATACACCGAGGCGCCCGCCTCGCTCACGACGACCTTCTCGATGTGCGTGTCCGGCGAAAGCTGCTGGATGCGCTTGATGAGATCCGCGGCGAGCTTGTCGGTCTCGCGGCTGGCGGTGCCGTTGCCGATCGCGATCAGGTTCACGCCGTGCGTCGCGCACAGGCGGCCGAGCGTATGGATCGAGCCTTCCCAGTCGCGGCGCGGCTCGTGCGGGTAGACGGTGGCGGTGTCGAGCACGCGGCCGGTGTCGCTGACCACCGCGACCTTCACGCCGGTGCGGATGCCGGGGTCCAGCCCCATCACGACGCGCTTGCCCGCAGGCGCGGCGAGCAGCAGGTCGCGCAGGTTCTCGGCGAAGACCTTGATCGCGGTCTTCTCGGCCTCCTCGCGCAGGCGCGAGAACAGGTCGCGCTCGAGGCTCAAGGACAGCTTGACCTTCCAGGTCCAGGCGACGGTCTTGCGGATCAGCTCGTCGCTGGCCCGCTTGGCGTGGCTCCAGCCCAGGTGCACGGCGATGCGGCCCTCGGCCAGCGTCGGCTTGCCCGGGATCACCTCCTCGTCCAGCACCAGCTTCGCGTCGAGGATCTCCTGCGTGCGACCGCGGAACACGGCCAGCGCGCGGTGCGAGGGCACGCGCGCGATCGGCTCGTCGTAGTCGAAGTAGTCGCGGAACTTGGCGACGTCGGGATCGTCCGGGTTCTTGCCGTCCATCAGCTTGGACTTGAAGAGCCCGTCCTCCCACAGCCACTCGCGCAGCTTGCCCACCAGCGCCGCGTCCTCGGCCCAGCGCTCGGAGAGGATGTCGCGCACGCCGTCGAGCACCGCGAAGGCGTCGGCGAAGCCCGCGTCGGCGTTGACGAAGGCGGCGGCCTCGGCCATCGGGTCGAGCGCCGGATCGGCGAAGAGCTTGTCGGCGAGCGGCTCGATGCCGGCCTCGCGGGCGATCATGCCCTTGGTGCGGCGCTTGGGCTTGTAGGGCAGGTAGAGGTCCTCGAGCTCCTGCTTGGTCGGCGCGGCCTCGATGGCGGCGCGCAGCTCCGGCGTGAGCTTGCCCTGCTCCTCGATGCTCTTGAGCACCGCGGCGCGACGGTCTTCCAGTTCGCGCAGGTAGCCCAGGCGGGCCTCCAGGTCGCGCAGCTGCGTGTCGTCGAGGCCGTCGGTGGCCTCCTTGCGGTAGCGGGCGATGAAGGGGACGGTGGCGCCGCCGTCGAGCAGCTGCACCGCGGCATTGACTTGTGCCGGCCGGACGTTCAGCTCGGCGGCAATCTGCAGAAGGATCTTGTCCAAGGTCAAGGCCCGAGGGCAAATGGAGAGGCGGCGCAGTTTGCCACAGGCCGCGGCCCGGTCGGCACGCGATCCTGCGGGGGCCCGAAAGGTTCCGGCGTGGAGCGCTTTTGTAGCTATGCAATTCCACGAATTCAGGGCAAGCGCTTCTGCCGTTTCAATGCCTTGACACAAAACAACCCGCAGAGGGAAAGGCATGAAACACAGAGACCTACAGGACCTGGCCGGAGGGCTGGCGCTGAGCGCGCTCGGCCTCTTCGTCGCCTTCTACGCGCGGCAGAGCTACGACTTCGGCACGGCCGCGCGCATGGGCCCCGGCTTCTTCCCCACGATCCTCGGCTGGATGCTGGCCGTGCTCGGCCTGCTGGTGGCGGTGCCCGCGTTCTTCCGCAGCGGCTCGCTTCCCCAGGTCGAGTGGCGCACCTTCGCGATCGTGATGGGCAGCGTGCTGGCCTTCGCGTTCTCGCTCAAGACGCTGGGGCTGATTCCGGCGACGGCGCTCGCCGTCTTCCTCTCCTCGCTCGCCGACCGCGAGATCACCTGGCGCGGCCGCGCGCTCGTCGTCGCGGGCGTGACCGCCGT
This sequence comes from Caldimonas tepidiphila, assembly GCF_003569765.1. Classification (GTDB taxonomy): domain Bacteria; phylum Pseudomonadota; class Gammaproteobacteria; order Burkholderiales; family Burkholderiaceae_C; genus Caldimonas; species Caldimonas tepidiphila. The sequence goes on from NZ_KZ983967.1 coordinate 25,369, forward strand.
GACGGTGCTGATCTTCGTCACCGGACTCGGGATGATCCTGCCGCTGTGGTGGTGGAGCATCTGAGGCCGACGACCGACAAACTCCTGCCAGGAAAGACTCCCCCATGGACATCCTCTCCAGCCTGATGACGGGCCTGGGCTCGGCGATGGCGCCGGTCACGCTGCTCTACTGCTTCGTCGGCGTGCTGCTCGGCACGCTCATCGGCGTGCTGCCGGGCATCGGCGCGCTCGCGACGATCTCGCTGCTGCTGCCGATCACCTACCACATCCCCCCGACCGCCGCGATCGTGATGCTCGCCGGCGTCTACTACGGCGCGCAGTACGGCGGCTCCACCGCCTCGATCCTGCTGAACCTGCCCGGCACGCCCTCGTCGGCGGTGGCCTGCATGGACGGCTACCCGATGGCCAAGCGGGGCCGCGCGGGCGTGGCGCTGTTCATGACGACGGTGGCCTCCTTCGTCGGCGCAATGCTCGGCCTGGTCGTGCTGATCGCCTTCTCGCCCGCCATCGCCGACCTGGGCCTGAAGTTCGGCCCGGCCGAGTACTTCGCGATGATGCTGCTCGGCCTGATCGCCGCGTCGACGCTCGCCTCCGGCTCGCCCGCCAAGGGCATCGCGATGGTGGTGCTGGGCCTGATCCTCGGCATGGTCGGCACCGACGTGAACTCGGGCGTGCCGCGCTTCGACTTCGGCGTGCCGGAGCTGATGGACGGCATCAACCTCGTCGCGCTGGCGATGGGCGTGTTCGGTGTCTCGGAGGTGATCGCCAGCATCAACAAGGTGCGCGCATCGGACGTGAAGGAGAAGATCACGATGCGCTCCATGATGCCCAACCGCCAGGAGTTGAAGGACTCGGCGCTGCCGATGCTGCGCGGTACCGCGATCGGCGGCTTCTTCGGCGCGCTGCCGGGCACCGGCTCGTCGATCGCGTCCTTCATGTCCTACGCGGTGGAGAAGAAGGTCGCCAAGGACCCGAGCCGCTTCGGCCAGGGCGCGATCGAGGGCGTCACCGCGCCCGAGTCGGCCAACAACGCCGCGGCGCAGACCGCGTTCGTGCCGACGCTGTCGCTCGGCATCCCGGGCGACGCGGTGATGGCGCTGATGCTCGGCGCGCTGATCATCCACGGCATCCAGCCGGGGCCGATGCTGATGGCCGAGCAGCCGGACCTGTTCTGGGGCCTGATCGTGAGCTTCGCGATCGGCAACATCATGCTGGTGATCCTGAACATCCCGCTCATCGGCGTGTGGGTCGCGATCCTGCGCATCCCCTACCGCGTGCTCTACCCGGCGATCCTCGTGTTCATCGCGCTCGGGGTCTACAGCGTCAACAACAACACCTTCGACATCCTGATGGTCGCCGCGATCGGCGCGGCCGGCTACGCGATGAGCGTGCTGCGCTTCGAGCCCGCGCCGCTGCTGCTGGGCTTCATCCTCGGGCCGCTGATGGAGGAGCACCTGCGCCGCGCGCTGCTGCTGTCGCGCGGCGACCCGATGGTCTTCGTCGATCGCCCGATCAGCGCCTCGCTGCTCGCCGCCGGCGCCGGCCTGCTGCTGTGGACGGTGTGGAGCGCGGTGCGCCGCGCGCTGCGCGAGCGCGAGGCCGGCCGCGTCGAAGCCGGCCGCGTCGAGGCCGCGCTGCAGAACTGAGCGGCATGGAATCCCGGCGCGAGCCGCCGGGCCGCCCCCCGCCGCCGGTGCCCCGCACCGGCGGCTTGCCTTCGGGCGCCGTCGAGGGGCGTGCCGCCCCCTGCCGGCGTCCGGGCGGGCTCAGCCCGCCGCGCGCAGCCCCAGCTTCTCGAACAGCTTCTCGTCGCGCTCGACCTCGGGGTTGCCGGTGATGAAGAGCTTGTCGCCGTAGAAGACCGAGTTCGCGCCGGCGAGGAAGCACAGCGCCTGCACCGCCTCGGGCATCTGCTGGCGCCCGGCCGACAGGCGCACCCAGGCCTTGGGCATCGTGATGCGGGCCACCGCGATGGTGCGCACGAACTCCAGCGGGTCGAGCTTGTCGGTGCCGTGCAGCGGCGTGCCCTCGACCTGCACCAGCTCGTTGATCGGCACCGACTCGGGGTAGGGATCCAGGTTGGCGAGCTGCGCGATCAGGCCCGCGCGCTCGCGCCTCGACTCGCCCATGCCGACGATGCCGCCACAGCACACGGACATGCCGGCCTCGCGCACGTTCTCCAGCGTCTCGAGGCGGTCCTGATAGTCGCGCGTCGAGATGATGCGGCCGTAGGTTTCCGGCGCGGTGTCGAGGTTGTGGTTGTAGTAGTCCAGGCCCGCGTCCTTCAGCGCCTCGGCCTGCGGCTTGGTGAGCATGCCGAGCGTGCAGCAGGCCTCCATGCCGAGCGACTTCACCTCCTTCACGAGCTCGGTGACCTTCTCGATGTCGCGGTCCTTCGGCGCGCGCCACGCGGCGCCCATGCAGAAGCGCGTCGCGCCCGCCGCGCGGGCGGCCAGCGCCGCGCTGCGCACCGACTCCACGTCCATCAGCTTGCCGGCCTCGACGCCGGTGTCGTGGTGCGCCGACTGCGGGCAGTAGCCGCAGTCCTCGGGGCAGCCGCCGGTCTTGATCGACAGCAAGGTCGAGCGCTGCACCTCGTTGGGGTCGAAGTGCTCGCGCGTGACCTGCTGCGCGCGGAAGATCAGGTCGTTGAGCGGCAGCGCGAACAGCGCCTCGATCTCGGCCACCGGCCAGCGCTGCGCGCCCTGCGCACCGGAAGGCTCGGACGCGGCGGCACGGGGAACGATGTGTACGGGTTGGGCGATGGTCATCGGTGCAAGGGCCTCAAGGAACTTCGGGGGATTGAGGAAAGACAAGCCGGCTTTCTAGCACGGCAGGCCGACCGCAAGGTCGTAATTATGAATTACCTCCGGACGCGAGCCAGTCGCGCACGCCCTGCCCCGTCGCGCGGCCGCTGGCCATGCAGGCGGTGAGCAGGTAGCCGCCGGTGGGCGCCTCCCAGTCGAGCATCTCGCCGGCGCAGAACACGCCGGGCAGGCTTTGCAGCATCAGCCGCGCGTCGAGCGCCTCGAAGCGCACGCCGCCGGCGGTGCTGATCGCCTCGTCGATCGGGCGCGGCGCGGCGAGCACGAGCGGCAGCGCCTTGAGCGTCGCGGCGACGCGCGCCGGGTCCTTGATCGCCTCGCGGTCGAGCACCTCGTGCAGCAGCGCGGCCTTCACGCCGCCGAGGTTGAGCCGGCTCTTGAGGTGCGAGGCGAGCGAGCGCGAGCCTCGCGGGTGCGCCACGTCGGCGAGCACGCGCTCGGGCGCGCGGTCGGGCAGCAGGTCCAGGTGCAGCGTGGCGCTTCCGGCGCGCGCGATCTCGTCGCGCAGCAGCGCCGAGAAGGCGTAGACGAGGCTGCCCTCGATGCCGCTGGCAGTGACGACGAACTCGCCCTGGCGGCGCTCGGTGCGGCAATCGGCGCCGGTGAAGCTCGCCACCACCGGCTTGATCGGCTGGCCGGCATGGCGCTCGCGGAAGTGATCGCTCCAGCCGGTGGCGGGCGGCACTGCGGCGAGCGCCGCAGGCGTCGGCGCGAGGTCGAAGCCGCAGTTCGACGGCACGAGCGGTGCGACGCCGACGCCGCGCGCCGCGAGCCACGGCAGCCAGGCGCCGTCCGAGCCGAGCCGCCTCCAGCTCGCGCCGCCAAGCGCCAGCAGCACCGCGTCGGCGCGCACCTGCACCTCGCCCTGCGGCGCGGCGAAGCGCAGCGCCTGCGCGTCGTCGCCCTCGGCCCAGCCGAGCCAGCGGTGGCGCATGTGGAAGCGCACGCCCGCCTCGCGCAGCCGGTGCAGCCAGGCGCGCAGCAGCGGCGCGGCCTTCATGTCGACCGGGAAGACGCGGCCCGAGGTGCCGACGAAGGTGGCGATGCCGAGGCCCGCGGCCCACTCGCGCAGCGCGTCCGGGCCGAAGCCGCGCAGCAGCGGCTCGAGCGCGGCGCGCTGCGCGCCGAAGCGCGACAGGAAGGCCTCGAGCGGCTCCGAATGCGTCAGGTTCAGGCCGCCTCGGCCGGCGAGCAGGAACTTGCGGCCGACCGAGGGCATCGCGTCGTAGAGGTCCACGCCGATGCCGGCCTGCGACAGCGCCTCGGCCGCCATCAGGCCGGCGGGGCCGCCGCCGACGACGGCGACGCGGGGGGCGGCGGCAGGAGGGGGAGTGATGGACATCGGTTCGGGAGGGAGAGCGGGAAAAGGACGGCCGGGCCGGCGGGGCGGCGCAGTGTGCCACACGGGGGAGCGGCCGCAAGGCGGCGCCGCAACAACCCGCTTTCGCCGTCGGCGTGCAGTTCACGGGCACCGAGGACCATCATCCCGGCACCCGAGTGGGGCCGCCCGAACGCGGCCCGCATCGACGAGGCGCGCTGCCGGCTCAGAGCCGGCGATCCCGCCCCGCCATCATCCCGGCCCAGCCCTGCAGCGCGACCAGCCCCCACATCATCGCGATCGGCAGGCCCCAGCCCCCGCTCACGTCGTGCAGCAGCCCGAAGACCACCGGGCCGAGCGCCGCGAGGCCGTAGCCGACCGACTGCGCCATGCCCGACAGCGCGGCGGTCTGCAGCGGGTTGTGCGAGCGCAGGCTGAAGAAGGACATCGCGAGCGCGAGCGACGCGCCCGAGCCGAGCCCGGCGAACACCACCCAGCCGATCCAGGTCGCGGCCACCGACAGCCCGAGGTAGCTCACGAGCACCAGCCCGGCGGTGAGCGCCGCCTGCGGGCGCTGGTCCTTGGCGCGACCGGCCAGCAGCGGCGCGATCATGCTGCCGGCGAGGCAGGCGAGCTGGAACACGAAGGCATGCGTGCCGGCCGCCGCCGCCGACAGCCCCGCGTCGCGCAGCAGGCTCGGCAGCCAGGCCACCAGCACGTAGAAGGACAGCGACTGCAGCCCCATGAAGGCCGTCACCTGCCACGCCAGCGGCGAGCGCCAGACCCCGGCCGGCGGCGCGGCCCCGCCCGCAGCCGTCGCGCCGGCCGCGCCCGTGTCGGCAACAGGCACCGGGCGGCGCAGCACCAGCGCCCACCACGCGGCCGCGAGCACCGCCGGCAAGGCCCAGAGCGCGAGCGAGCCGCGCCAGCCCAGCGGCCCCGCCGCCGGCACCGCCAGCCCCGCGCCGAGCGCCCCCACCCCGGCAAGCACCGTCACGAACATCGAGGTCATCGGGCCGATGCGGCTGGGGAAGTCGCGCCGGATCAGCGCCGGCACCAGCACGTTGCCGATCGCGATCGCGCCGCCGAGCAGCGCCGCGCCGCCGAACAGCGCCGGCGTGCCCGGCAGCGAGCGCAGCACGATGCCGAGCGCCAGCAGCACCAGCGAGGCGAGCAGCACCCGCTCCAGCCCGAAGCGCCGCGCCAGCGGCGCCGCCAGCGGCGAGATCGCGGCGAAGGCGATCACCGGCATCGTCACGAGCAGGCCGAGCGCGCCGGTGGCCAGGCCCGTGTCGGCCTGGATGTCCTTGAGCAGCGGGCCCACGCCCATCAGCGAGGGCCGCAGGTTCGCGGCGATCAGCACGATGCCGGCGATCAGCAGCGCCTGCCGGTGCGGCGCGGGAGCGGTTTCGGGAGAACTCATCGAGGCGAGGGACACGGCGGCGGCCGGCGCCGGTCCCGCCCGGGGCGGGTCCCCGGGCGCCGGAAAGACGAGGAAGGGGCGCCCATCATAGGGACGGATCGGGGACCCGGCTCGCTGCCGGGCCGTGCGTGCGTCGCGCTGCCCGCCGCCGGCGGGGCGGGACCGGCCCTGCCCCGCGGCCCGGATCCGCCCGGGGCCGCCGCGCCGAGGCGACGCGGACGAGCCTCCCGCCCGGCCCCGGGCGCCGACCGCTTCAGTCCGCCGTCGCGCCGGCCTCGCGCAGCGCGTCGCGCAGCCGCTGCCCGATCTCGGGCCGGCTCTCGAAGGGGTCGCCCGGATTGCGGCCCTGCACCACGTCCTCCAGCCGCCGCTGCACCAGCGCCAGCGCCTGCGGGTGGCTGTAGACGTAGAACTGCCGCTCGCGCATCGCGGCGAACACCTTCTCGGCGACCTCGGCCGCCGTCACCCGCCCGGACGTCACCGCCTTCTCGCTCATCGCGCGGCCGACGAGCTGGCTCGCCGTCAGTGGCGCCACGTCGCCCGCCGGGCGGTTGCGGTCGCTCCTGTGGATGCCGGTCGGCACGAAGTACGGGCACAGCACCGACGCGGAGATCCGCTCGGTGACGAGGCGCAGGTCCTGGTAGAGCGTCTCGCTGAGCGAGACCACCGCGTGCTTGCTGACGTTGTAGACGCCCATGTTCGGCGTGTTCAGCAGCCCGGCCATCGACGCGGTGTTGACGATGTGGCCCTCGTAGTCCGGGTCCTGCCGCGCGGCCTCGAGCATCATCGGCGTGAAGACGCGCACGCCGTGCGCGACGCCCATCAGGTTGACGCCGAGCACCCATTCCCAGTCGCGCGCCGAGTGCTCCCAGATCAGCCCGCCGAAGCCGACGCCGGCGTTGTTGAACACGAAGTGCGGCGCGCCGAAGCGCTCGCGCACCGCGGCGCCGAGCGCCTCGACCTCCGCGGCCTTTGACACGTCGAGCCGGAAGGGCAGCACCTCGGCGCCGAGCGCGCGGATCTCGGCGGCGGCGGCCTCCAGCGCGTCGGCCTGCACGTCGGCCATCACGACCTTCATGCCCTCGCGGGCAGCGATGCGCGCGCACTCCAGGCCAAACCCGGACGCGGCGCCGGTCAGCACCGCGGTGCGGTCCCTGAAAGTCTTCATCGTTGGGCTCCTCTCGAAACGTGGAGGCGTCATGAAAGTTCCGTTATGCAGAATCATGTGCCGCCAAACGGGAATGGGCGAAGTGCCGATTCTTCCTGAGCCCTTGGCTGGGGAGACAAGGCGTTTTCCCGGAGGCGGTCAGGTGCCCTTCGGTCGGCGCCACGGGCATGACGATGAGTCGCGTCCTTCCCAGGCAGGTAGCGCGCTGCGGCCATGCGGGCGAGGTTGAAGCGGAGGGGAGGCGCGAGGCATGCCCCTGCGAGATCACCCGCAAGGGCGGCCTCGAGGAACGGGACGGAAAAGCTTGGGGCGGGAATACTGATGCGAGGGACGGACGACAGACAAGATGGCGAATTACCTTCCTCAACAGATCAACCCAAAATCCACCAGTTGCTCACGCATGGGCTCTGTTGCACAAATGGCGGTGCTGTCGGTTAGGGCGCGGCGCTTGACAGCCTC
>NZ_QXMG01000067.1 GCF_003569765.1 Caldimonas tepidiphila
AGAACGCGCCGCAGTTCCTCGCGCTGCCCAACGTCGCGGTGTGCGGCGGCTCGTGGCTGACGCCCGCGGATGCGGTGCGGGACCGGGACTGGGGGCGCATCACGGCGCTGGCGCGCGAGGCGGCGCGTCTCGGAAAGCCGGTGTGAAGTGAAGGATACGGGGCGGTGCCGGGCGGCGCCGTCCCGTGCAGGGATCGCCGCCAGGCGACCCTGGAGGCACGACCCCGTGGGCGCATGCCCGCGGGCAGCGGGTGGCCCGCAGCCGCCTTAGGCGTCCGCAGTCGTGAACTCGCAGTGCCCCGCCAGCGACTCGCCCGGCGTCAGCGTGCGGGCGCCGGTGCCGGGGATGCCGGCGGCGTGCAGCGAGAAGGCGTCCACCGTGTGGCTGGCCGGCTCGATGCAGAAGTAGCCGGGGCCCGTGGGGCGGAACACCACCAGGTGCGACAGCGACTCCGAGGCGGCCAGCCGCACCGGGCTGCCGATGCTGCGGGTCACGCGCATGCCGCCGCTCCAGCCGCCGTAGAACATCGTGAAGCTCGACGAATGGGGCATCGGCGCCATCCGGTGGAACTCGTGCCGCGGCTCGAGCGGCACCGGCCCCGCGTTCAGCGTGTCGGCGGTCGGCAGCCAGCGCTCGGTGGCGTCGAACTCCAGCCGGACATCGTCGCCGCCGGCGAGATAGGGATGCAGGCCGATGCCGGCCGGCATCGGCTGCTCGCCGGTGTTGAAGAGCTGCAGCGAGGCGCGCAGGCTGTCGCGCCCGAGCTCGTACATCAGCTCGGCGCGATAGCGCCACGGCCAGTGCGCGTCGGGCTCGTGCCCGTAGGCGAGCCGCACCGAGCCGCCGCCGCGCTCGAGCACCGTCCACGGATGGCGGTGCCCGGTGCCGTGCAGCGTGTGCGGCCGCGCCTCGGGGTGGGATTCCAGCTGCACCAGCCCGCCCTCGTGGGGCAGGCGGGCGTGGGCGATGCGGCCGTGGTAGGGCACCAGCGGGTACAGGCCGCCCTTGGGCCAGAAGGTCAGGTCGGTGCCCGGGGCCAGCTCGGGGCAGGGGTGCAGCAGCGTCGTGACGCCGCCCGCGCCGTCCTCGAGCAGGCAGGCCGTCGCGCGGCCGCCCAGCCAGGGCGCCACATGCAGGCGGGCGCGGCCCGCGGCGAGTTCGATGATTCCGTCCATGTGTCGGTCTCCTCCTGTCGCCCGCCGCGGGCGGGGTGGCGTGCTGCCGGCCTTGTCCTTGCCCCCGGCCGCTGGCGCGGCCGGGCGACGCGGCCTCAGGCCAGCGTGTAGGCGGTCTTCACCGTGGTGTAGAACTCCGCCGCGTAGCGGCCCTGCTCGCGCGGGCCGTAGCTCGAGCCCTTGCGGCCGCCGAAGGGCACGTGGTAGTCGACGCCCGCCGTCGGCAGGTTGACCATCACCATGCCGGCCTGCGAGTGGCGCTTGAAGTGCGTCGCGTACTTCAGCGAGGTGGTGGCGATGCCGGCGGCCAGCCCGAAGGGCGTGTCGTTGGCAAGCGCGAGTGCCTCGTCGTAGTCCTTCACGCGCAGCACGCTCGCCACCGGGCCGAAGATCTCGTCGCGGTTGATCTTCATCGACGCGGTCGTATCGACGAAGAGCGCGGGCGCGAGGAAGTGGCCCTCGGTCTCGCAGACCACGCGCTGGCCGCCCGCGACGAGCCGCGCGCCCTCGGTCTGGCCGATGTCGATGTAGCGCAGGTCCTGGTCGAGCTGGCTCGCGGAGACCACCGGGCCGATGTCGGTGCCGGCGGCCAGCGCGTGGCCGACCTTGATCTTCTGCATGCGCTCGGCGAGCGCGGCGACGAAGCGGTCGTGGATGCCCTCGGTGACGATCAGGCGGCTCGACGCGGTGCAGCGCTGGCCGGTGGACCAGAAGGCGCTCTGCGCGCAGAGTTCCACCGCGACGCCGAGGTCGGCGTCGTCTAGCACGATCTGCGGGTTCTTGCCGCCCATCTCGAGCTGCACCTTGGCGCCGCGCGCGACGCAGGCCGCGGCCACCTGGCGGCCGATGTTGACCGAGCCGGTGAAGCTCACGCCGTCGATGCCGGCGTGGTCGGCGATCGCCTGGCCGACCTCGCGGCCCGCGCCCATCACCAGGTTGAAGACGCCCGCGGGCAGACCTGCGCGCGAGATGATCTCGGCCAGCGCCCAGGCGCTGCCCGGCACCAGGTCGGCGGGCTTGAACACCACGCAGTTGCCGTAGGCCAGCGCCGGCGCGATCTTCCACGCGGGGATCGCGATCGGGAAGTTCCAGGGGCTGATGATGCCGATGACGCCCAGCGGCTCGCGCGTGACCTCGACGCCGATGCCCGGGCGCACCGAGGGCAGCACCTCGCCCGCGAGGCGCAGGCACTCGCCGGCGAAGAACTTGAAGATGTTGCCGGCGCGGGCGACCTCGCCGATCGCCTCGGGACGGGTCTTGCCCTCCTCGCGGGCGAGCAGCGCGCCGAGCTCCTCGCGGCGGGCCAGGATCTCGCTGCCGATGCGGTCGAGCGCGTCGGCGCGCAGCTGGATGCCGCTGGTGCTCCAGGCGGGGAAGGCGGCGCGCGCGGCCTGCACCGCGCGGTCGACGTCGGCGGCGCTGCCGCTGGCGTACTCGCCGATCGCGTCGGCGAGGTCGGACGGGTTGACATTGGTGGCCAGGCCCTTGCCCGCCACCCACTCGCCGCCGATGTAGTTCAGATGAGGCTTGTGGCTCATGGGTGGACGCTCCTTATTGCGGGCCCATCTTGTCGATCAGCGCGGCGAGCTGCTCGCGCTCGTAGGCGCCGACGTCGGTCAGCGGCGCGCGCACGGGGCCCGCGGGGTGGCCGACCAGCGCGGCGCCGGCCTTGACCAGGCTCACCGCGTAGCCCGGGCAGCGGTTGCGCAGCGCGATGAAGGGCAGGAAGAACTCGCGCAGCAGGCGGCTCTGGGTCTCGCGGTCGTCGCTGGCGATCGCGTTGTAGAACTCCATCGCGGTTTTCGGCACGAAGTTGAACGCGGCCGACGAGTAGACCGGCACGCCCAGCGCCTTGTAGGCGGCGGCGAAGACTTCCGCGGTCGGCAGGCCGCCGAGGTAGGAGAAGCGGTCGCCCATGCGCTCGCGGATGCTGACCATCAGCTCGATGTCGCCGGTGCCGTCCTTGAAGCCCACCAGGTTCGGGCAACGCTCGGCCAGGCGCTCGAGCTGGTCGGGGCCGAGGCGGCAGACCGAGCGGTTGTAGACCATCACGCCGATGTCCACCGACTTGCAGACCGCTTCCACGTGATCGGCGACGCCGTCGGCCGGGGCTTCCGTCAGGTAGTGCGGCAGCAGCAGGATGCCCTGCGCGCCCACGCGCTGCGCTTCCTTGGCGAAGGCGATCGCGGTGCGGGTCGGGCCGCCGGCGCCGGCGATGATCGGCACCTTGCCGCGGCAGGTCTCGACCGCGGTCTGAACGATCGCGGAGTACTCCTGCTGCTCCAGCGAGAAGAACTCGCCGGTGCCGCCGGCCGAGAAGAGGGCCGTCGCGCCGTAGGGGGCGAGCCATTCCAGGCGCTGCGCGTAGGTGTCCGCCTTGAAGTTGCCGTCGGCGTCGAAGTCCGTCAGCGGGAAGGACAGCAGGCCGTGGGAGATGACTTTCTTGAGTTCTTGCGGCGACATGGAGATTCCAGTAGGAGTGAGTGGGGGGAGGAAAGGAGAGGGTCGGGCGCGCCGGATCAGTCCAGGCGCACCTCGGCCTGCTTGACCACGGTCGCCCAGCGGGCGCGCTCGGTCTCGAAGAAACGGTCGATCTCGGCCGGGGCCATCGTCGTGACCTCGGCGCCCTGGGCGACGAGCTTGGCGCGCACCTCGGGCGAGCGGATGACGCGCACCAGCTCCGCGTTGAGGCGCTGCATCACCTGCGGCGGCGTGCCGCGCGGCATCAGCACGCCCTGCCAGGTGCCGGACTCGAAGTCCTTGACACCCTGCTCGGCGAGCGTGGGTACGTCGGGGATCAGCGCCATGCGCTGGCGCTTGGAGACGCCGAGCACCTTGAGCCGGCCGCTCTGCACATGCGGCCAGGTGGCGAGCATGCCGTTCATCAGCATGTCGGCCTGTCCGCCGACGGTGTCGCTGATCGCCTGCGCGCCGCCCTTGTAGGGCACGTACTGCCAGTTCGCGCCGGTGGCGCGCTCGACGGCGACGCCGGCCAGGTGCGGCGCGCTGCCGATCGCGGTGACTGCGAAGTTGACCGGCTTGGTCTTCGACAGCGCCACCAGCTCCTTCAGGTTGTTCGCCGGCACCGAGGGGTGCACCACCAGCAGGTGCGGCGAGTAGGCGAGCATCGTCACGCCCTTGAGGTCCTTGGACGGATCGAAGGCCAGCTTGGTGTAGACGGAGGGGCTGATCGCGAGCGCGCCGACGTCGCACAGCAGCAGCGTGTGGCCGTCGTTCGACTTCACGACCTCGGCGGCGCCGAGGTTGCCGTTGGCGCCGGCGCGGTTCTCGATCACCACCGGCTGGCCCAGCGCCTGCGACAGCGGCTGGGAGATCAGGCGGGCGATCGTGTCGGAGGAGCCGCCGGGCGGGTAGGGCACGACGATGCGCAGCGGCTTGGTCGGCCATGCGGCGGTCTGCGCGGCGAGCGGGCCGGCGGCCACGGCGAGCGCCAGGGCGCCGAGGCTGCCCAGCAGCAGGCGACGGGAAGGATGGGGGACGACACTCATGGCAGGTCTCCTGGGTTCTTGTCTCCGAAGCGCCGGAACCCCGAGGGCCTGCCGCCACCGTGGTGGCGAGGGGCTTTCAGCGGCCCGGCAACCGGGGCCTGGGGCCCCTTGTCATTTCGTTGTCAGTCATCGTACAACAGGATTTGAGACAGAACAAGCAGGGTCGTCCTACCTCGTTTGCGGGAAGGTCGGGTGCCGGGCGGCCTCAGCTGGCCGCGGCGGTCTGGGCCCGGCGCAGGCGCTCGCGGCTGTTGGCGAGGTGCGTGCGCATCGCGGCGCGCGCGCCCTCGGGGTCCTGGTTCGTGATCGCGTTGATGATGCTCTCGTGCTCGCCGTTGACGCGCCGCAGGTACTCCTGGCGCGCGGTGTCCGCGGCGCGCGCGGTGTTGACCCGCGTGCGCGGGATCAGCAGCGTGCCGACGTAGCCCATCAGCTCGCTGAAGTGCGGGTTCTGCGTCGCGCGCGCGATCTCGAGATGGAAGCGGAAGTCGTGCTGCACCGTGTCGCCCTCGCTCTCCACGGCGGCGGCGAAGGCGTCGAGCGCCTCGCGCATCGCGGCGAGGTTGTCCTCGGTGCGGCGCACCGCGGCGAGCGCCGCCGCCTCGGTCTCGAGGCTGATGCGCAGCTCCAGCACCGCGATCACGTCGCGCACGGTGGCGAGCTGCTCGACGTCGATGCGGAAGGTCGGCGCATCCACCACGCCGACGACGAAGGTGCCGACGCCGTGGCGCGTGCGCACCAGCCCCGCGGCCTGCAGCTTCGAGATCGCCTCGCGCACCACGGTGCGGCTCACGCCGAACTCTTCCATGATCTCCGCCTCGGTGGGCAGCTTGGCGCCCGCCTCCAGCTTGCCGGAGCGGATGCGCTCGCTGAGCGTGTCGACGACGCCGACCGCGAGCGTGCGGGGGCGGCGGGAGAGAGCAGGAGAGACGTTCATTGGGAACCTAGAGAAAACCCTGAGAAGCTTGTCTTGACAGCAGAGGGGTGGTGGACGACCATTCGCACAGTTGTATGACAACGGATGACATACGACACACCGTTGCAAGCACTGTATAGCAAAAACCGACCGCGATTCCGCTCCCCCATCATGCCCGACACCCCCGTGACTTCCCTGCGTTTCAACCGCCTGCTGCTCACCGGTGCCGCCGGCGGTCTGGGGCGTGAGCTGCGCACCCGCCTCAAGCGCTACTGCGAGACGCTGCGCCTGAGCGACGTCGCCGACCTGGGCGCCGCCGCCCCCGGCGAGGAGCTGCGCCCGGCGCGCCTCGAGGACCGCGCCGCGATGGTCGAGCTGCTGCAGGGCGTGGACGCCGTGGTGCACCTCGGCGGCGTGTCGGTCGAGGCGCCCTTCGAGCCGATCCTGCAGGCCAACATCCTCGGCCTCCACAACCTCTACGAGGCCGCGCGCCTCAACGGCGTCAAGCGCGTGATCTTCGCGAGCTCCAACCACGTCGTCGGCTACTACCGCCAGGACGAGGTGATCGACGCGCGCGACCCGATGCGCCCGGACACGCTCTACGGCGTCAGCAAGGCCTTCGGCGAGAGCCTGTCGCGCTTCTACTGGGACCGCTACGGCATCGAGACCGTCTGCGTGCGCGTCGGCTCCTCCTTCCCCGAGCCGGTCGACCGCCGCATGCTCGCCACCTGGATGAGCTACGACGACCTCGAGCGCCTCGTGATGTCCTGCCTGAGCGCGCCGGTGGTCGGCCACAGCATCGTCTTCGGCATCTCCGACAACCGCACGAAGTGGTGGGACAACAAGTACGCCGCCCACCTCGGCTACGTGCCCCAGGACAGCTCCGAGCCCTTCCGCGCCGCGGTCGAGGCGCGCCAGCAGTCGATCGACCTGAAGGACCCGGCCGCGATCTACCAGGGCGGCGGCTTCGTGCACGCCGGCCCCTTCGACAAGTAAGACCGTCGCATTCCCGCTTTCCCCCCGTCCGTTCCACGACTCCAAAAGACCCACCGGAGACACAGCATGAATTTCCGCAGAACCCTGCTTGCCGCCTGCGCCGCCGTCGCCGCGCTGCAGTTCGCCCCGATCGTCCAGGCCCAGACCATGACGATCAAGGCCGCCGACATCCACCCCGCCGGCTACCCGAACGTCGTCGCGGTCGAGAACATGGGCAAGAAGCTCGAGGCCGCCACCAAGGGCCGCATCAAGCTCCAGATGTTCCCGGGCGGCGTGCTCGGCGGCGAGAAGGAGATGATCGAGCAGACGCAGTTCGGCGCCATCGGCCTGCTGCGCACCTCGCTCGGCCCCGTCGGCACCGTGGTGCCCGAGGTCAACGTCTTCAACATGCCCTTCATCTTCCGTGACGAGGCGCACATGCGCGCCGTCATCGACGGCCCGATCGGCAACGAGCTGCTCGAGAAGATCACCAACTCGCCGGCCAAGCTGGTCGCGCTGGGCTGGATGGACGGCGGCTCGCGCAGCCTCTACACGAAGAAGCCGGTGCGCACGCCCGCCGACCTCAAGGGCGTGAAGGTGCGCATGATGGGCAACCCGATGTTCGTCGAGACGATGAACGCGATGGGCGGCAACGGCATCTCGATGGGCTACGGCGAGGTGTTCAGCGCGCTGCAGACCGGCGTCGTGGACGGCGCCGAGAACAACCCGCCGAGCTACTTCACCAGCAACCACTACAGCACCGGCGCGAAGTACTACAGCCAGACCAATCACCTGATGATCCCCGAGATCTTCGTGATGTCGAAGGCCACCTGGGGCAAGCTCTCGGCCGAGGACCAGGCGCTGGTGAAGAAGTTCGCCCGCGAGGCGCAGATGGAGCAGCGCGCGCTGTGGGACAAGAGCGTGGCCGAGAACACCGCCAAGCTCAAGGCTGCCGGCGTCGAGTTCATCAACGTCGACACCAAGCCCTTCTACGAGGCCACCGCACCGGTGCGCGCGAAGTACGGCGCGCAGTTCGCCGACCTGATGAAGCGCATCGAGGCGGTCAACAAGTAAGGCCGTCGGCCTGACCGGGGCGGCGCGCCCTGCCGGCGGCGTCGCCCCTTTTTCGTTTCCGTCAATTTTCGGGCCTGCACATGGACCACCCCCTCATCCGCCTGATGGATCGGCTCTATCTCGCCGCCATCTGGGTTTCCGGCGCGGCGATCTTCTTCATGTCGCTGATCATTCCCTGGGGTGTGTTCGCCCGCTACGTGCTGGGAGCAGGCTCGCAGTGGCCGGAGCCGATCGCGATCCTGCTGATGATGGTCTTCACCTTCATCGGCGCCTCGGCCGCCTACCGCGCCGGCGGCCACATCGCGGTGACGATGCTCACCGACACCTTCCCGCGTCCGCTGCGCCGCGCGATCGGCTGGCTGGTCGACGCGCTGCTGGCGGTCGCCTGCTGCTTCGTCGCCTATTACGGCACCCGGCTGTGCATCGAGACGATGGGCCAGTCGGTGAGCGAGCTGCCGTGGCTGCCGGTGGGCGTGACCTACGCCTCGCTGCCGATCGGCTCGATCCTGACGCTGTTGTTCCTGATCGAGAAGTGCGTGTTCGGCCCGCAGACGCATCGCCGCGTGGTGCGCTACGAGACCTGGAGCGAGGACGACGAACCCGCGCCGACGCGTGAGCCGCTCCAGGCGCCCGCCTCCGCGGCTCAGCAGTCCCGCTCCGCCGAACCCGCCTCCGGCGCACGCGCCAAGGCGACCCAACCCCTCACGGAAGGAGTCCGCTGATGGACGCGTTCGTTTTGCTGGGCAGCTTCTTCGCCCTCGTGCTGCTGGGCGTGCCGATCGCCTATTCGCTCGGTCTCGCGGCCCTGGTCGGCGCACTGTGGATCGAGCTGCCGCTCGACGCGGTGATGATCCAGATCGCCTCCGGCGTCAACAAGTTCTCGCTGCTGGCGATCCCCTTCTTCGTGCTCGCCGGCGCGATCATGGCCGAGGGCGGCATGTCGCGCCGCCTGGTGGCCTTCGCCAGCGTGCTGGTGGGCTTCATCCGCGGCGGCCTGTCGCTGGTCAACATCCTCGCCTCCACCTTCTTCGGCTCGATCTCCGGCTCGTCGGTGGCCGACACCGCCTCGGTCGGCTCGGTGCTGATCCCCGAGATGGAGAAGAAAGGCTATCCGCGCCCCTTCGCGACCGCCGTCACGGTCAGCAGCTCGGTGCAGTCGATCCTGATCCCGCCCAGCCACAACGCGGTGCTGTACTCGCTCGCGGCCGGCGGCACGGTCTCGATCAGCGCGCTGTTCATGGCCGGCGTGCTGCCGGGCCTGCTGCTGTGCCTGACGCTGTGCGTGATGTGCCTCTTCATCGCCAAGAAGAACGACTACCCGAAGGGCGACGTCATTCCGCTCAAGCAGGCGCTGAAGATCTGCGCCGACGCGATGTGGGGCCTGATGACGATGGTCATCATCCTCGGCGGCATCCTGTCGGGCGTGTTCACGGCCAACGAGTCGGCGTCGATCGCGGTGCTGTGGGCCTTCTTCGTCACGATGTTCATCTATCGCGACTACAAGTGGCGTGACCTGCCGAAGCTCGTGCACCGCACCGTCAAGACCGTCACCGTGGTGATGATCCTGATCGGCTTCGCGGCATCCTTCGGCTACATGATGACGATGATGCAGATCCCGATGCAGGTGACGCAGTTCCTCACCGGCATCTCGGACAACAAGTACGTCATCCTGATGCTCGTGAACATCATGCTGCTGCTGCTGGGCTGCCTGATGGACATGTCGCCGCTGATCCTGATCTGCACGCCGATCCTGCTGCCGGTGATGGTCTCGCTCGGCATCGACCCGGTGCACTTCGGCATGATCATGATGATCAACCTCGGCATGGGCCTGATCACGCCCCCGGTCGGCACGGTGCTGTTCGTCGGCAGCGCGGTCGCCAAGCTGCCGCTTGGCGTGGTGTCTCGCTCGATGGTGCCCTTCTTCATCGCGCTGTTCATCGTGCTGATGATGATCACCTACATCCCCGCGCTGTCGCTGTGGCTGCCGCGCACCCTGGGCCTGTGAGCGGAGGACACGACATGAACGACCAACTCGTGATCGTCTCCTGCGCCGACAGCGGCGAGCTGCACACGCTGCGGCTTGCCTCCGACGGCAGCCTCTCCCCGCAGCAGGTGCTGCCGCTCGGCGGCCAGCTGATGCCGATGGCCTTCAGCCCCGACCGCCGCCGCCTCTACGTCGCGCGTCGCTCGGAGCCGCTCGCGGTGCTGACGCTGGCAGTGGACGCCGGCAACGGCCGGCTCGAGCTGCTGGCCGAGACGCCGCTGCCGGCCAGCATGGCCTACGTCTGCACCGACCGCAGCGGGCGCTTCCTGTTCAGCGCGTCCTACGGCGGCAACCAGATCGCGGTGCAGCGCATCGACGACGAGGGCGTCGTGCTGCCCGAGGCGACCGTGATCCCGACCGCGCCGAACGCGCACGCGATCGCTCCGTCGCCCGACAACCGCCAGGTGCTCGCCACCGCGCTCGGCGGCGGCCACCTGATGCGCTTCGGCTTCGACGCCGCGAACGGGACGCTGATCCCGCAGGATCCGCCGCTCGTGCCGGTGCACGAGGGCGCGGGGCCGCGCCACTTCGTCTTCAACCGCGACGGCGACCGCGTCTACCTGCTCAACGAGCTCGACGCGACGCTGGTGGTCTTCGAACGCGACCTGGAGAGCGGCGCGCTCGCCGCGCTGCAGACGCTCGGCACCGTGCCCGCGGGCTTCGACGGCGAGCCCTGGGCGGCCGACCTGCACCTCTCGCCCTGCGGCCGCTGGCTCTACAGCTGCGAGCGCCGCACCAGCACGATCGCGGGCTTCGCCGTGGAGGCCGACGGCCGGCTGCGCCCGATCGGCCACTGGCCGACGCAGCCGCAGCCGCGCGGCTTCCGCATCGGTCCCGACGGCCGCCACCTCGTGTCCTCGGGGCAGCTGAGCAGCGAGCTCGACGTGTTCGCGATCGATGCCGACAGCGGCGCGCTGAGCCTGCTCGGGCACGGACCGGTCGGAGCCAATCCGAACTGGATCGAGATGCTGGAGCTGCCCGCCGCCTGAGGCGCGACCCCCCGGCGTCTGCCGGCACATCGCCGGGCGGGCTGCGACCCGCCCGTTTCCGTTTCCGTCCCCACCGATCGCCGATGACCGAACTGCTGCTGCTGGTGCCGATCGCCTTCCTCGCGGGGGTGGCCAACGCCATCGTCGGCGGCGGCGGGCTGATGGTGGTGCCGGGGCTCTTCAGCGCCTACCCGGGCGCGCTGCCCGCGACGCTGCTCGGCACCGACAAGGCCGCGTCCGTGCCCGGCCACGGCATGGCGATCGCGCAGTACGCGCGCCGCATCGAGCTGCCCTGGCGGCTGCTCGCGCCGAGCGCGGCCGCCGCGCTCGTCGGCGCCTACGCCGGCGCGACCTGCGCGCACCTGATGCCCACCGCATGGATGCGCCCGCTCGTGATCGCGCTGGCCTCGCTGATGCTCGTCTACACGGCGCTGAACCCGAAGATGGGCGCGCAGGACCAGGCCGGCCCCGTCACCGGCCGCACCCGCGCGCTCGGCATGCTGCTCGGCGGCGCGATCGGCTTCTACGACGGCTTCTTCGGACCCGGCGCCGGCACCTTCCTGCTGTTCCTGTTCGTCAAGGTCTTCCGCTTCGACTTCCTGCGCGCGGCGGCCTGCTCGAAGGTGCTGAACATGACCACCAACGTCGCCGCGCTGAGCTTCTTCCTGCCCAACGGCCACGTCGCCTGGGGCGCCGCCGTGCCGATGGGCGCCGCGGCGATCGCCGGCTCCGTGCTCGGCACCCGCATCGCGCTGCGCGGCGGCAGCTCCCGCGTGCGCTTCTTCTTCCTCGGCATCTCGACGCTGCTGCTGGCGAAGATGGTCGCGGACCTGCTGAGGGACTGAACCGAGCCGCTCGCTCGTCCCACCCCCGAAAACACCACCGGAGACCTCCACGATGCCCATTCCCTCTGCACGGTGCCTGCTCGGCGCGCTTCCCCTGATGGCCGCCCTGCTGCTGGGCGGGCTGTCCGCCGAGGCCCGGGAGATGAAGGGCTGGAGCATCCATGCCGACGACTACCCGGTGAACCTCGGCATGCAGCGCTTCGCCGACGCGGTGGCCCGCGTCACGAAGGGCCGCGACACCGCGCGGGTGCATCCCAGCGGGCAGCTCGCGCCGCAGAACGCGGTGCTCGACAAGCTGCGCACGGGCGAGATCGACTTCGCGGAGATCGGCATCGTCGGCTACGGCGACCACGTGCCTGCCCTGAAGGTGCTCGGCCTGCCCTACATCTTCCACGACAGCACCCAGATGTTCTCGCTGCTCGACGGCGCGCTCGGCGAGCTGCTGGCGACCGAGCTCGAGAAGGTCGACGTGATCCTGCTCGGCTGGTACGACGGCGGCACCCGCAACTTCTACCATCGCGACAGGAAGCTCGCGAAGATCGCCGACTTCCGGGGCGAGAAGCTGCGCGTCGGGCAGACGCAGACGCATATCGAGATGGTCCGCTCGCTCGGCGCCCAGCCGGTCACGCTCGCCTTTAAGGACGTGTACGCCGGCCTCGAGCGCGGCGAGATCGATGGCGCCGAGAACAACCTGCCGTCCTACGAGTCCATGGGACACTACAAGCTCGCGCCGCACTACACCTTCACGCAGCACCTCGTCACGCCGGAGATGCTGCTGTTCAGCAAGAAGAGCTGGCAGCAGCTGTCGCCGCAGGAGCAGGCGCAGCTGCGCGAGGCGGGCCGCGAGTCGGCGCGCTTCATGCGCGAGGAATGGAACCGGCGGGTGAAGGACATCCAGGCGCGGCTCTCGAAGCAGGGCGTGCAGTTCCACGCCGCCGGCGACCACGGCCCGTTGATGCGCCGCATGAAGCCGCTCTACGAGTCGTTCTGGAGCGCCAAGGACCCGGTCAGCCGCCAGGTGGTGGCGCTGATCCTCGCCAACCTGTCGGCCTCGGCCGCCCGCTGACTCCCAAACAAACTCACTTTCACGACGGCGCCGTCTTGCGGCCCGTTCCTCCAGAAGGACCACCATCATGTCCGACCCGACTCCGCACCAGACACCGCTCTACATCCGCATGCACGAGTGCGACAACGTCGCGATCGTCGCCAACGACGGCGGGCTGCCCGAGGGAACGGTGTTCCCCTGCGGGCTGACGCTGCGCGAGAAGGTGCCGCAGGGCCACAAGGTCGCGCTCGTCGACCTGCCTGCGGGCAGCGCCGTGCTGCGCTACAACGTCGCCATCGGCTACGCCGAGCGCGACATCCCGGCCGGCAGCTGGGTGCACGAGCGCCTGCTGAAGATGCCCGACGCGCGCGGGCTCAACGACCTGCCGATCGCCACGAGAAGCCGCGAGCCGCTGCCGCCCCTGGAGGGCTACACCTTCGAGGGCTACCGCAACGCCGACGGCTCGGTGGGCACGCGCAACATCCTCGCGATCACGACCACCGTGCAGTGCGTGGCGGGCGTGGTCGAGCACGCGGTGCGCCGCATCAAGGCCGAGCTGCTGCCGCAGTATCCGAACGTCGACGACGTGGTGGGCCTGGAGCACGGCTACGGCTGCGGCGTCGCGATCGACGCGCCCGACGCGGTGATCCCGATCCGCACGCTGCGCAACATCAGCCTGAACCCGAACTTCGGCGGCAGCGCGATGGTCGTGAGCCTCGGCTGCGAGAAGCTGCAGCCCGAGCGGCTGCTGCCGCCGGGCACCATTCCCGTGCTTGACAGCCGCGGCGAGAACCAGACCGGCTTCGACCTCGTCTGCCTGCAGGACGACGAGCATGTCGGCTTCGACTCGATGATCGACTCGATCATGAGGACCGCCAAGACGCACCTCGAGCGGCTGAACGCGCGCCGCCGCGAGACGGTGCCGGCGTCCGAGCTCGTCGTCGGCGTGCAGTGCGGCGGCAGCGACGCCTTCTCGGGCGTGACCGCCAACCCGGCGGTCGGCTTCGCCTCCGACCTGCTGGTGCGCGCCGGCGCCTCGGTGATGTTCTCCGAGGTCACCGAGGTGCGCGACGGGATCGACCAGCTCACCTCGCGCGCGGCGAGCCCCGAGGTGGCCGAGGCGATGATCCGCGAGATGGCCTGGTACGACGCCTACCTCAACCGCGGCCGGGTCGATCGCAGCGCCAACACCTCGCCCGGCAACAAGAAGGGCGGCCTGTC
The DNA here is from genome assembly GCF_003569765.1 of Caldimonas tepidiphila. Lineage (GTDB taxonomy): Bacteria > Pseudomonadota > Gammaproteobacteria > Burkholderiales > Burkholderiaceae_C > Caldimonas > Caldimonas tepidiphila. The sequence continues at coordinate 13,794 of NZ_QXMG01000067.1, forward strand.
CAACATCGTCGAGAAGGCGATGGGCTCGATCATCAAGTCGGGCAGCGCGCCGATCGCGGGCGTGCTGTCGCCCGGCGAGAAGCTGAAGCAGAAGGGCCTGATCTACGCCGCGACGCCCGCGAGCGACTTCATCTGCGGCACGCTCCAGCTCGCCGCCGGCATGAACCTGCACATCTTCACCACCGGCCGCGGCACGCCCTACGGGCTGGCCGAGTGCCCGGTGATCAAGGTCGCCACGCGCAGCGACCTCGCGCGCCGCTGGCACGACCTGATGGACGTGAACGCCGGGCGCATCGCCGAGGGGCGCGCGACGATCGAGGACGTGGGCTGGGAGCTGTTCCACCTGATGCTCGACGTGGCCAGCGGCCGCAGGAAGACCTGGGCCGAGCAGCACAAGCTGCACAACTCGCTGGTGCTGTTCAACCCGGCGCCGGTGACCTGAGCCGGGCCGCGGGGAAGGGCCGGCGGGACGGCCCGGGCGTGCGGTGATGCCGCCGTCCCGGGACCGGCGCACCGCAGCGGGCGTGCCGGGGGCACGCCTGCAGGCCCGCGATTTCCCCAGGAATCGCGAGGCATCCCGCGTCGCGCGCTAGACTCGCGCTCCTTTGGAGGGCGGCACTTCGCCGCCCCCGCCTGCAGGGGCTCGCCGGGCACGGTCCGCCGGCCTCCTCCCGCCCCCTTTCCCCCGTATGACGCGCTTTCTCCTGCTGCTGTTGTCGAGGCAGCGGGCAGTCGGCCTCAGGTTCCTGCTGATGTCGCTGCCGCTGCTGGTCGTCGTGCCGGTGCTCTGCTACGCGGCGCTGCTGCTGTTCCTGATGGCGCAGCAGAGCCGGGAGGACACCACGCACGATCTCGAGATCACCCACCGCGCGCTCTCGCTGGTGGTCGAGCGCGAGCTGACCCAGATGGAGAAGACGATGAGGCTGGTGGCCGAGTCGCCGATGCTGGCCGGGAGCGACCTCGACGACGAGCACTTGCAATCGCTGATGCGCGGCATCGTCGACGCGGGCTGGGGCTTTCACACCTTCGCGGTGCTCGACCGCCAGGGCCAGGCGCTCATCGAGTTCCCCGGGCCGCGCCGGCCTCGCCCGGACGCGCGCCTGAGGCCCCATCACGAGGAGGTGTTCAGGACCGGCCGCCCGGTGCTCTCGGACCTGCACGAGAGCATCCTCGACGGCAAGCTCTCGATGTCGATCAACCTGCCGGTGATGGGCGACGAGCAGGTGCGCGCGGTGCTGACGGCCCGCATCGAGCCCGCCCACCTGGGGCGGCTGCTGGCCGGGCAGACCGGCCGGCCCGAGATGATCGCGACGCTGCTCGACGGCCAGCGCCAGATCGTCGCGCGCAGCCAGGAGATGGACCGCTTCTTCGGGCGCGTGCCCAGCCCCCAGACGCTCGACGCGATCGACTCCGCGCCCAGCGGGACGTGGCGCTTCCTCACGCTCGACGGCAAGGAGCTGCTCTGGGCCTGGAGCGCGCTGCCGAACGGCTGGACCCTGCTGCTCGGCACCCCGGCCAAGCAGGCCGACGAGGCCTTGCGCGACTCGATGATCCGCCTCGCGACCGGCGGGCTGCTCGCGCTGGTGCTGGGGCTCGGCCTCGCGGCGCTGGTGGCGCGGCGCATCACCCGCTCGGTCGACGCGATGGGCGAGAACGCGGCGCGCCTCGCGCAAGGGAAGGCGGCCGAGTACTACCGTCCCTCGGGCATCCGGCAGCTCGACCAGCTCTACCACGCCCTCGAGACCGCCAGCCAGCGGCTGGTGACCGCGCTGCAGGAGCGCGCCCGTGCGCTCGAGTCCGAGCGCGCCGCCCGCGCCCTGGCGGACGAGCACAACCGCGCCAAGGACGTGTTCATCGCCACGCTGGCGCACGAGCTGCGCAACCCGCTGTCGCCGATCCGCACCGCGGCGCAGGTCGTCAAGACGCCGCGCAGCGACGAGGCGGTGCGGCGCCGCGCGGTCGAGGTGATCGACCGCCAGGTCGCCGCGATGGCGCGCCTGCTCGACGACCTGCTCGACATCTCGCGCATCAGCACCGGCCGCATCCGCCTCGCCCCCCGGCGCCTCACGCTGCGCTCGGTGCTGGAGTCGGCGGTCGAGGTCGCCCGCCCGCTGATCGAGAAACGCGGCCACACGCTGACGGTGGAACTGCCCGACAGCGAGGTGTGGCTCGACGCGGATCCCCTGCGCCTGGGGCAGGTGTTCTCGAACCTGCTGACCAATGCCGCCAAGTACACCGAGCCGGGCGGGCGCATCGACGTGAAGGCCCGCCAGGACGGGGGCGAGGTCGTGGTGGGCATCCGCGACACCGGCATCGGCATCGAGCGCGAGGCGCTCGGCGGCGTGTTCGAGATGTTCTCGCAGGTGAAGAGCCCGCTGGACCGCTCCGAGGGCGGCCTCGGCATCGGCCTCGCGCTGGTGCGGGGTCTGGTCGGCTTGCAGGGCGGCTGGGTGAGCGCCCACAGCGAGGGGCTGGGCCGGGGCAGCGAGTTCCGCGTCGGCCTTCCCGTCGCCTCGGCCGACGCCGCGCCCGCTCCCGGCGAGGGGCGGCCGGGCGATGCGGCAGCGGACGCGCCGCGGCTGCGCATCCTGGTGGCCGACGACAACCGCGACGCCGCGGAGAGCCTCGCGCTGCTGCTGGCCCAGGAGGGCCACGAGACGCGGGTGGCCCACGGCGGCGAGGCCGCGCTGCAGCAGGCCGAGGCCTTCAGGCCCGACCTCGCCTGTCTCGACATCGGCATGCCGGACCTCAACGGCTACGAGGTGGCGCAGCGCCTGCGGGCGACGCCCTGGGGCGCACGGATCAGGCTCGTCGCCCTCACCGGCTGGGGCACCGAAGAGGACCGCCGGCGCGCGCTGCAGGCCGGCTTCGACGCCCACCTGACCAAGCCGGTGGACCTGCAGGCGCTGTCCCGCCTGCTGCGGGAGTCTCCGCAACAGTCCGCCCCCGGCGGCTGAGGCGGCGCGCCGCCCCGGCCTCGGCCCGCAGGGCGGCGGGGCGACGAGGGGCTTCAGTCCGCCTGCCCGAGCGCCTGCAGCAGCCGCTCGCGCACCGCCTTCGACGAGGGCAGGCGGCCGTTGCTCCAGCCGAAGCGCACCGTGAGGTAGCCCGCCTCGGCCGCGCGCGCATCGCGGTCGGCGTCGCGCGCGCGGGCCTCGTCGCCGTGGTGCGAGCGGTCGTCGAGCTCGACGAGGCAGACCACGTCCAGCGCCTCATCGGCGAGGCAGAAGTCGATGCGGTTGGCGCGGATGCGCGCCCAGTCGCCGAGCGCGCGCCGCGCGTCGCGGCGGCTCGCCGACTGCATGTCGACCGCGGCCTCCATGATCGCGCCCATCGACACCTGCGGAAAGACGTGCAGCTCGGGCACCGCGCGGCGCAGGATCGCGAAGAACTGCTTCTCCGCCGGGCTCATCAGCGCCCGCGCCCGGTAGCGCGGGCCGCGCGGGCGCAGCGCCCACCACAGCAGCAGGACGACGAGGACGGCGAGGGCGGCGGCAGCCGCCAGGGACAGCGAGGACGACATCGGCAAGGCGCGGGCAAGGGCGCGGGAAACGGCGCGGCAATGTAGCCGAGGCGCGGTTGCCTGTCCCGCGGAAAAGATGCCCCGCGCACAGGACCAAGGGCCGACGGCTATCTGCGGGACAGCTCCTGCCGCCGCGCCAGCGCCTCGTTGATTGCCGGACCCACGCTGCTCTCGAGCGCGACGATGCCGTGCCCTTGCGCGACGACCCGGTCGTCGACCACGGCGGCGAAGAAGGGGGTGCCCCGCTTGCGCAGCAGGGGCTTGCCGTCCGCGCCGCGGCCGGCCAGCCACCGCAGCTCCGGCGGCAGCAGCCCCGGCGTCACCGTGCCGCGGTAACCCCCCAGCGACGCCTTCACGTAGCCGATCGACGGGAAGTCGGGGATCGTCTGCTCCATCATCTGCTTGCGCCCGAAGAACTCGGCCTCGTAGCCGCGGCAGTAAGGGCAGTCGGTCGCCCCCACGTAGACCAGCCAGATCTTCGAATCAGGACGAATGCGGGACATCGCTGCCTGCCGGGCCAACTCCCTGGGGCCCGCGCGCAACTCCTCGAGTTCCTCGTCCGCGATCCGCGTCCAGCGCACCGGGAGGATCTTCCCGGTCTTCGTGCGCAGGCTGCCCTCAACGAGCGTATCGCCAGCCTGGAACTGCACTTCCATCACGGCGTCAGCCGGCGTGACGAACTTCAGCCGCAGCATGTCGCCACCGATTTCCGCATTCCAGCCGGAGACCGTCTTGCCCGCGCCACCCAGAAAGCCGTAGCGGGTGGCGCCGGGCCAGAGCCGCCCGCCGTCGCGCTGAACGCCGGAGACGATCAGGAAGCGGTCCCGCGCGTCGCCCCCCACCGAGATCAGCCACGCGCCCTCGAGCGCCTCGGCCGCCGCATCCTGCGGCGGGTCGCTCGCACCGACGGGCAGACCCACCAGCAACAGGAGCGCGGCACACCAGATCCGGATCGTCGCGGACAAAAAGCTCATCGGGGCGTGCTCCTGCCAGAAGGATGACGGGGCAGGCGGTCGCGATTCGCCGTGCCCCCGAACTGCCGCCGAGCATAGCAGTGGCGGTAGACGCGCCCCCGACGAGGAGGGGCGGCCGCGAGCGGCTCGGGCGGGCACGACGAGGGGCGATGCGGTCCTTCCTGCGCCGGCGAGCTCCTCTCCAACCGCACTGGACGATGGCGCATCCGGGCCGCGCCGCCCGGAAACTAGAATGGCCGCCCCCCGCGAACCGAGCGAGCAGGCAGGAACCGTGAACGAGAAGGCGCCGAGCAACGAGGACCTGCGCGTGTTCATCGCCGTGGCGCGCAAGTCGGGCTTCGCCGCGGCGGCCCAGGAGCTGGGCGCCTCGCCCGCCTACGTCACCAAGCGCATCCGCGTGCTCGAGGCGGAGCTGGGCGTGAAGCTTTTCCACCGCACCACGCGCCGCGTCGTCGTCACCGAGGACGGCGAGCGGGTCTACCGCTGGGCGCAGCGCATCCTCGACGACATCGACCAGCTGCTGCAGGAGGTGTCGGCGACGCGGCGCGTGCCGCGCGGGCTGCTGCGCATCTGCAGCAGCTTCGGCTTCGGCCGCAACCGCGTCGCGCCGGCCATCTCGGCACTGGTGGCGCGCCACCCGACGCTGCAGGTGCGCTTCGAGGTCTTCGACCGGCTGGTGGACATCGCGAGCGAGGGCTTCGACCTCGACGTGCGGGTGGGCGACGAGATCGCGCCGCACCTGATCGCGCGGCGCCTCGCCTCCAACCACCGCGTGCTGTGCGCGGCGCCCGCCTACCTGGCGCGCCGCGGCACGCCGCGCGCGCTGGCCGAGCTGGCACAGCACGACTGCCTGGTGATCAAGGAGCGCGACCATCCCTTCGGCGTGTGGACGCTGCGCCGCGGCGGTGGCGGCGGCAGCGAGGCCGAGACGGTCAAGGTCACCGGCCCGCTGTCGTCGAACCACGGCGAGATCGCGCTGCAGTGGGGCGTGGACGGCCACGGCATCCTGCTGCGCTCGCGCTGGGACGTCGCGCCGCTGCTGCGCGCGGGCCGGCTGGTGCAGGTGCTGCCCGAGTACACGCAGGAGGCCAATGTCTGGGCGGTCTACCCCTCGCGGCTCGGCACCTCGGCCAAGGTGCGGGTGTGCGTCGAGTTCCTGCAGGAGTATTTCGGGCGCGGGGAGGGGGAGGATGGGGGGTGAAGGGCTGAGGCGGGGAGGGAGGGGCGTTTCCCGGTAGTGACTCGTTGACGAGTGCTACGGAGTTGGGTCTGGCGGAGGAACGGGGCGCTGGGGCGAGGTTTTCTATCAGGTCTGGCAGCGTCGAGAGCTGCACCAACCACCGGCTATGGTTTTGCAGTCCGCACCTTGTTTTCCGATCTGGGCTGTGAAGGCGAAGCGCCGTGGGAGACTATTCTAATGAATAGGCTTGAGAATTCGCTGCGTGAATTTTTTTGGGAGGCTTATTGCTTTCGGGCTGGGGGAAATCCTTGCGGGCTGAAATGGCCTGTCCCCGCTAAAGGCGATGCAGTTTAATCAGTTGGCTAATGGTTTAGAACGGAATTTCATCATCATCGCTTCCAAAATAAGGCGGCAATATTTTTTGGTGATTGGGTTTTTCAAGGGGGGTTCCATTTTCATTTTCTGAACCAATGCTCCCTAGTCTTATCAAAAATCTAAGGGTTCTTTGGAAGCGCTCTTCTTCGAAGTCTATTTCTGGATCATCAAATAAATTTTTGCAGTGTTTTATAACGTTTTCGGTTGCTTGCTCGGTGGATTCGTTGGTTGTCGAGCGGAATAAATTAATGTACTCTGTTAATTGGATGGCTTGATAAGCTGCTGTCGAAAGGATGGCTGCGGTTCTTTCAATTCTTTCTTCGGATAATCTGTATCCATGCATTGTATGCTCGTGAAAATCTAGTTGAGACTGGTATTGTTTCCAGTCCTTGGGGTCAAATTCAAACTTGCTACCCCATGAAATTTCTTGATTGAGCCATCTGTCAGAATCCTGCGTTGCATCGTCATTGTCACGCATCTTTTCTAAGGCCAAATCGGGAAGTTTTTTTGAGCAGACATCTCTGGCGTGTTTTAAGCTTCGAAGTAGCATATCTTTTGGGTTTAATCCCGCAAGGATGAGTTGTTCGACCGTTGCGTCTAAAATTTTTTGTAATGCATCTGCAGTGTTTTTCATGGCAGTGTTATTTTGCGTGAAAGGAAGTTGTGGGCTGTTTGGTAATCCCAGCATTTTAGCCAAACCGTCCTCCGATGGTGGAGAGGGTCGATATATTTGGCTAAACGGAATATATTTGCATCTCCATCTTTATGGCTCTGGCGAGGCCATCTAGGTCGCCATAAAGACTTTTGCTGTTTATATTCATCTTTCGAAGTAATGCGAATGCGTTTTTATAAAGGTGCGTCGGCACGATAAATTTGAGGGCGGATACTTTTTCGTAAAGTTTTAGGCCTAACACTTCTTCAATTCGCAATCCGCGATTTCCAGAAAGCAAAAATGACCCTGCCTGTCTATCAAGTCGTGCATTTAAAAGCTTTGGTTCGGCAATCCATGCAATGTCATACGAAAACCTGTCTACGACCTTGTCGAATATTTCGTCTTGCCGCTCAAAGACAGTGACTCTTGTTTCATTAAAGGCGGAGTCCTTCGTTTTTATGTGAGCTATTGAGCTTTCTAGAATTGCTGTGTAATCAATTGCGTACAGGGCAAGATCGCAATTGGATTGGGGGTTGTAAGCTTCAAGTGCGAAGTAGAGCGCAATATATGGACTTTCCGTGAAATCCAGAAGTCGCGTAGGAACCCCGTAGTGTTGCATGATTGAAAGCCATGCAAGTTTTGACTCTGGTTGCGTGTTCTCTCGATCGTATAAATGGAACTTTGATCGAAATTTTTTAAGAGAGTAGTCCTCAAACTTCTGAGCTTCGCTACTAGACCATTTGCTTCCTACAATTCTTTCCAGTGATGATTGGAGTGGCCAATCCGCATTGGCTTGACCGCGATATAAGAAGTTATTGGGGAGTTCGTTGACTGCTTGTAAAAGTTGATCGACGCTCTCAATCGGAACCTGCTTCATTGCTTCTTACTCGCTTGTATTGAGCCAAAAGTTCGGAGATGACAATTTCGGGGCGGTGGCTATCTTCATCATATCTTCGTTTGACCGGGTCGCCGCAAAGGTTTATGGTTATTGCCTTTTGACCTTCTTTCTTTTGTATTCTGGCCGAAGCTTCATTCCCGGTTGAGGCTGTGCTGCGAGTTACTTCGCTTAAAATTTTTCTGTTAAGGTTGTCGCCAGAAATTGTTGCTGAGCCTTTATAGCCATCTGCGGCAGAAATATACACTGACAATGGTTTTTGAAAGTGCTCGTCCGCATCAAATGGGTTGGGGCCACGAAAAGTTGCTGAGAAACGGAAAACACGATATGCGTCGTTCAGTGCTTTCAAAAATCCATCCGGGTCTGGGATAGGGAGTACTTCAACCGTGAGTGAGTTTCTTGCGACCACGCCAGTACGTGATAGTAGTTGTTCCAGGCGATTCGCAATGCCTTTAGCGTTTTTTGACAACTCTATCTTCTTTGCTATTCCAATAATCCCCCAGTTTGCATCAAATACGCAGTGGGTATAAGGGCTTTCTTCTAGCTCTTCCTCAATAAAATCTCCCGTTCGTTCGTCAAATTTTCCAATCGTCGAACTGCTTATTTTTCCGATTGCAAAATATCCAGACGATGAATTGTGGGGGAAGAATCGAAGATTTCCTACGTGCCACTCATATCCGGCACGTAATGGCGCAGAGGGCCTTTCAGAAAGGGCTCTGATAAGAGCGTCATGCGGAGTGGTGTTCTCTTGAAATAAAGATGGTTGATGCGGTTTTATGAATTTTACGCGGAAAAGGCTATACTCTATTGATGCCATGGTTTGATGTTATTGTTAATTCAAATGTAGAATTGTATGTGTTTTGTGTAACATTAATTAGGTTGCGCATCGCTACCATGATAAGTAGCCTGAAAGTTAGTGAGCGATTGTGGATGAGTCCGTTCTCGTTGGGAAGGCCTCTTGCTCTGCCTGTCATCCATGCCGTGTTAGGCAACCTAACAATCCTAGGATCAATGAGAATCGCCTTTCATTCTCTTCTGTCGAAGATTTGTATGCGTTGTAGGTGACTGCGTCACATTCATCGCACGTTGTTGGCATGCTGCTATTTAATGCTTTTCCAATGATTTTTCAGGTTGAGTGAAGAAACAGGTGTTCTTGGCGACGTTCAAATCTTTCGACGTCGGCTCAATTCGCCATGAAAAGAGCATTTCCAGGATTGCGAAAAGAGTCGGTCGAAGTAAAGCCGGGCAACTTCATCCTCGCACTGCCAGTTCAATCAGATACCCCGCCCGCCATTCCCGAAGGAAGGTCTCCGCCCCCCTCCATCCCGCTACTGCCCTCATGGAGATCGATTTGCGGTCGGCCACGCCGCGGAGTACCGTGGCCTTGCATTCCCGCCCCCGCCCCGACGCGCTTGCGGCGCCCGGCCCGGGCCGTCGCGACAGGCGAGTTGCGGCCCCAGGCCGCGAAGGGAGGAGCGATGAACAAGGCCGTGGGTCGGTTCGGCGCGGCGCTCGCGGGCGCCGCCCTGCTTGCCGCCGTGGTGCCGGCGGGCGCGCAGACGCTGCTCGGCGTCTACGAAGGCGGACAGGGCTGGAAGATGGAGCGGGTGAGGGCGCTGGAGGCGTGGCAGGAGCGACGCCACGCGGTGGTGAACCTCTACACCGACTGGTGCAACCGCACCAAGACGCTCGACAACCTGTTCAACCAGCAACTGCCCAACATCTGGAAGAACGGCAACGTGCCGATGGTCACCTGGGAGCCCTTCCTGTGCTCGCCGGCGGCCACGCCGAACGACGTCGAGAGGCGCGCCGCGGCCGGGATGTACGAGGGCTACCTCAAGGAATGGGCGCGCCGCATGAAGCTCTTCCTGAACGGGCCGGACGGCCGGCCGGACACCGGCGACGAACGCCGCGTCTACCTGCGCCTGGCGCACGAGATGAACGGCAACTGGTACCCGTGGAGCGCGGAGTCGGCGGCGGACACGGAGAGCTACAAGGAGATGTGGAAGTACGTGCACGGCACCTTCCGCCAGCAAGGCATCCCGAGCACTCAGCTCCAATGGGTCTGGTGCGCCAACCACCAGGACTTCGGCGGTTTCCCGGCGGAGGACTTCTATCCCGGCGACGGCTATGTCGATTGGCTGGCCGTCGACGGCTACAACTGGGGCTCGAGCGAGACCTGGTCCCACTGGGCGACGCCGAACGAGGTCTTCGGCGACATGGTGGCCCGGGTGCGCCGCCTCGCCTCCACGAAGCCTCTGGCCATCACGGAGGTCGGCAGCACCAGTGCCCACGAGACGTCATCGGCCAACATCGTCGCCAAGAGCGGCTGGCTCAACCAGTTCTTCGACTACGTGGCGGCGAACGACGTGAGGATGATCCTCTGGTTCAACGAGGACAAGGAAACCGACTGGGCGGTGTTCGGGGGCGTCAACGGCGACGGCATCCACAAGGCCGGCCGCACCACCTACAAGACCTACTCGGCGTACAAGGACAGGTTGATCAAAGGCAAATTCGTCTCCGCCGGCACTGCGGCCTCGAACCCGGGGCTGCTGACCGACGACCAGTTCCACGGCGTGCTGCTGCCCTGAGGAATTCCGGGCGGCCCCGGACCCGGCAAGGGCATGCCCGCGCGGCGCCCGGGCGATCCCGGCCGGCCGCGGCGCGCGGGCTCGCCCCGCGACGAGAATCGTCCCGCGCCGCACGCCGGGGCGTTCCCGCGATGCGAGCCAGGCCGAGGAGACAAGCCCGATGATCAAGCTCTACTACCACCCGTCGCCCAACCCCGCCAAGGTCGCCCTGTTCCTGGAGGAGGCCGGGCTGCCCTACGAGGTCGTGCCGGTCGACACCCGCAAGGGCGAGCAGCACGCGCCCGAGTTCCGCGCCATCAACCCGAACGCGAAGACGCCCGCGCTGGTCGACGGCGACGCGGTGGTCTTCGACAGCAACGCGATCCTGCTGTACCTCGCGGAGAAGACCGGGCAGTTCCTGCCCGAGGACACGCCGGCCGCGCGCGGCGCGATGCACTCGTGGCTGATGTTCGTCGCCACCGGCATTGGGCCGTATTCCGGGCAGGCGGTGCACTTCAGGCACTTCGCGCCCGAGCCCAAGGACTACGCGGTCAACCGCTACGACTTCGAGGCTTGGCGGCACTGGACGATCCTCGACGAGCGGCTGGCGGGGCGCCGCTACATGCTTGGCGACACCTACACGCTGGTGGACATGGCGGTGTGGGGCTGGGCGCGGGCGGTGCCGCGCGTGCTCGACGCCGGCGCCTGGGAGAAGCTGCCGAACGTGAAGCGGCTGCTCGACGAGATCAACGCGCGGCCGGCCGCGCAGCGCGCCGAGGCGCTGGCCAAGCGCCACGCCTTCAAGAGCGACTTCGACGACGAGGCGCGGCGCGCGCTCTTCCCGCAGAACGCGCGGCTGCAGGCGGGCGCCGGCGGCGCCTGAGCGGCGGCGGGCCTCGCTTCCCGGCAGGCGGGCCCGCCTTCCGTCCTCCCGTCAGCCCTTGCCGACCGGGATCGGCACGTAGAGGTTGGCGTCGCCGCGGCGCACCAGCAGCGCGAGCGTGCTGCCTGGCGCGGCCTGCGAGACGTGGCGGTTGAACTCCTCCAGGTTCGCGAAGGGCTGGTTGTTGACGCCGATGATCACGTCGCCCGGCTGCAGCGGGCTGCGCGCGCTGGCCGACTGCACGCCCTGCACCACCAGCCCGTAGGGCACGCCGAGCACCCGCCGCCCCTGCGGGGGCAGCTCGCTCACGACGATGCCGAGCTGGTTCGCGCCCGGCGACTGCATGCCGCCGGCGGGCTCGGGGCGGGCCGGCGGCGGCGCGGTGCTCGGCATCTCGCCCATCGTGGCGTTGAGCGTCTGGCTCGCGCCGTTGCGCCACACCTCGATCTGCACCTGGGTGTCGGGCTTGGTGCGCGCCACGATGCGCGGCAGGTCGCCGGCGTCGCGCACCGGCTGCTGGTTGACGCTCAGGATCACGTCGCCGATGGCGATGCCGCCGCGCTGCGCCGGGCCGTTCGGCTCCACCGAGGTCACGAGCGCGCCGCGCGGCTCGTTGAGCTTGAAGGACTGCGCCAACTCGGGGCTCACCTCCTGGATGCCGATGCCGAGCCGCCCGCGCGTGACGCGGCCCTCGGTGCGCAGCTGGTCGGCCACCTCCATCGCGAGGCCGATCGGGATCGCGAAGGACAGGCCCATGTAGCCGCCGGTGCGGCTGTAGATCTGCGAGTTGATGCCGATCACCTCGCCGCGCACGTTCAGCAGCGGCCCGCCCGAGTTGCCCGGGTTGACGGCGACGTCGGTCTGGATGAAGGGCACCAGCATCTCGTCGGGCAGGGCGCGCTCGGTGGCGCTGACGATGCCCGCGGTGATCGTGTTGGCGAAGCCGAAGGGCGAGCCGATCGCGGCGACCCATTCGCCGGGCTGCAGCTTGGACGAATCGCCGAGCGTCGCCGTCGGCAGGTCCTGCGCGTCCACCTTCAGCAGCGCGACGTCGGTCTGCGGGTCGATGCCGACCACGCGCGCCTTGAACTCGCGCTTGCTGTCGGCAAGGCGCACCTGCACCTCGTCGGCACCCGCGACCACGTGGGCGTTGGTCAGGATGTGGCCCTGCGCGTCGATGATGAAGCCCGAGCCGATGCCGCCGCCGGGCGCCTCCTGGCCGCCGCCGGGCGGCTGCTGGGGCATGAAGCGGCGGAAGTACTCGAGCATCGGGTCGCCGGGTGCCATCTGCGCGGGCGTCTGCCGCGCGTTGCGGGTGGTCACGACGTTCACCACCGCCGGGCCGACCTTGCGCACCAGCGCCGTGAAGTCGGGCGGGGCCGCGGTGGAGGCGGCCGAAGCGGCCGGCGCCGAGGCCGGGGCGCTCGCCGGCGCGGCGGCCGTGGGAGCGGCATCCTGCTGCTGCTTGGAGCAGGCGGCCAGCAGCGCGGCGCAGAGCAGCACCGGGGCGATGGTCGGGGATATCGATCGGGTCATGCCGTTTCCTTCCTGGGTTGCGCTTGGCGGCATGGGCCGCTTGCTGCCTGCCGGAGCAAGGCGCATACCGTTGCCGGCATTCCGCTTGCCGGGCCAGTGCGTCTTCCGGCCTCCCTCGGGTGAAACGATGCAGTCCGCAATTGCGCTCGCGAGCGTGCTCGCCTTCGTGGCGATCCACGTTTTCGTCGGCCGGCTGAGGTTCCTGTCCGGCACGCCGCGCAGCCGCTGGCTGTCGATCGCGGGGGGCGTGTCGGTGGCCTATGTCTTCCTGCACCTGCTGCCCGAGCTCGGCGAGGGGCAGCGCGTGCTGGCCGAGGCGATGGAGGGGCCGCTCGGCTTCGCGGAGCGCCATGTCTACCTGATCGCGCTGGCCGGCCTCGTCGCGTTCTACGGGCTGGAGCGGCTGGCCCTCACCTCGCGCCGCGGCGGGCGCGAGGGCGCCACCAGCGCGGGCGTGTTCGCCCTGCACATCGTGTCCTTCGCGCTGTACAACCTGCTGATCGGCTACCTGCTGCTGCACCGCGAGGGCAACGCTCCGGCAGACCTGCCGTTCTTCGCGCTGGCGATGGCGCTGCACTTCGTCGTCAGCGACCACGGGCTGCGGGAGCACCACAAGGGCCGCTACGACCGCGTCGGCCGCTGGGTGCTGGCCGCCGCGGTGCTCGGGGGCTGGCTGCTCGGGCTGTTCGTCGAGATCGAGCGCGCGGTGATCGCGGTGCTGATCGCACTGCTGGCCGGCGGGGTGATCCTCAACGTGATGAAGGAGGAGCTGCCCGAGGAGCGGGAAAGCCGCTTCACCTCCTTCCTGGCCGGCGTGGCGGGCTATTCGGCCCTTCTGTTGGCGATCTAGGAGGGCCGGGGAATGCACCATCCGTTCCGGTCGCCACGCGCGGTCCTTCCCGTCTGCGCGGATGCGACGGCCGACGCCGCAAGGCGCCGGGGCCGCACCCCGTCGTCGCCCGCCATCCGCCTCGGCCTCAGGCTGCTGCGCCCGCTGCTGGCCGCGCTCGCCGTCGGGCTCGCCACGGCGGGCTGCAGCCCGGCGCCCGAGGAGCCGGTGCTCGTCGGCGCGCTGCGCCTGCCGTCCTCGGCGCTGCTCTACCTCGCCGAGGAGTCGGGCTGCCTCGCCGGCGGGAAGGGGCCGGCGCTCGTGCTGCGCGACTACCCGAGCGGGCGCGACGCGCTCGATGCGCTGCGACGCGGCGAGGTGCAGGTGGCGGTCGCCTACCAGACCCCGGTGGCGCTGGGCGCGGCGCAGGACTCCTCGCTGCGCATCCTCACCTCGCTGCACACGGGGACGCACAACACCCATCTCGTCGCCCGCGCCGACCGCGGCGTGCGGGTGCCGGCGGACCTGCGCGGCAAGCGCATCGGCCTGCCGCCGAGGACCACCGCCGAGAATTTCGCGCGCACGCTGCTGCTGTTCGAGGGCATCGATCCCGGCACCGTGCGCTTCGTCGACATCGCCCCGCACGAGGCGGCGGCGGAGATCGCCGCGGGCCGCGTGGACGCGGTCGTCGTCTGGTCGCCGCACGCGGACGCCGCGGCGGCGGCGCTGCCGCCTCCGGTGCGCGTGCAGGTCTTCTCCGACGTCTACACGGAGGCGTCGATGCTGGTCACGCGGGAGCCGGTGCGCGCCGCGCGGGCCGACGCGCTGGCGAAGCTGGTGCGCTGCGTCGCCGACGCCGCGCGCCGCCTCGACGCGGCGCCCGACCGGGGCCTGCCGCTGGTGCGCCGCCTGTTCCCGGGTCAGGAGGCCGCGCAGCTGGCGCGCCAGTGGGACAACCTGACGCCGCAGGTCGGGCTGCAGAACGCGCTGCTGGCGCTCCTCCACGACGAGGCCGAGTGGCTCAGCCCGTCCCCCGGCCCCGGGGGCATGCCGAGGTTCGCGGAGCTGTTCGCGCCCGAGTTCATCGAGGCGGCGGAGCCGGACAGCGTGACCTACGTGCGCAACCGGTGAGCCGCGATGAAGGGGCTCAAGCGCCGCCTGTTCGCCCCGGTCCTGCTGCTGCTGGCCGCGGTGGCGCTCTCGCTCGGCTACGCGGCCTACGAGGCCTTCGGCGGCACCGCGCTGCTGCAGCAGCGGGTCGACAACGTGCAGCGGGCCAGCGATCTGGTGGTGCGGCTCAACGCGCTGCAGGCGGAGACGCTGGTGAACGTGTTCCGCTACATCTCGGGGCCGGACCCGGCGGTCGGCCGGGAGCTCGAGCGGCTCGACGCGACGATGACGCGGGCCGTCGGCGAGCTGGGCCGGCTGCGCGGCACGCCCGCGGCGGCCCGTCTGCACGCGCAGTTCAGCGCCGCCTGGCAGCGCCGGGCGGAGGCGCGGCGGCTGCTGCTCGACGCGGCACGGCGCGGCGATGCGGCGGCGCTGGAGCTGTCCTCGCGCCGCTGGGACCTGGCGCGGCGGCACGCGGACGCGCTGCTCGCCGACGTCAGCGGCTACAACCTCAACCTGCTGCAGCGCACGCTGCGCGAGCTCGACGAGCGCCGCGCCCGCTCGCTGGTGCTGCTCGCGTCGGCGCTCGTGGCCGCCTTCGCGGCGGTGCTCGTGTACGCGTGGCATGTCGCGCGCACCGTGGTGCGGCCCATCGTCGAGCTGAACGACGCGGCCGCCGGCCTGCCCGCGGCGCAGTTCAGGCCGCCGCCCGACGCGCTGGCGCGGGACGACGAGATCGGGATGCTGGCGCGCACGCTCGTGCGCGTGACCGGGGAGATGCGGCTCGCCAACGAGCGGCTGAGCGAGGCCGACCGGCGCAAGGACGAGTTCCTCGGCATGCTCTCGCACGAGCTGCGCAACCCGCTCGCGCCGATCCGCAACTCGCTCCACATCCTCGACCGCGCCGACCCGGCGGGGCCGGTGGCGCGCCGCGCCCGGGACGTGATGCAGCGCCAGGTGGCGCAGATGGCGCGCCTCGTGGACGACCTGCTCGACGTGACGCGCATCGCGCGGGGCAAGATCGAGATGCGCTGCGCCGGCCTCGACCTCGCAGCGCTGGTGCGGCGCGCGGCCGAGGACCATCAGGAGCTGATGGCGGGCCGCGGGCTCGCGCTGTCGGTCGAGCTGCCGCCGGGGCCGCTGCCGGTGGAGGGCGACGAGACGCGGCTGGCGCAGGTCGTCGGCAACCTGCTGCACAACGCGGCCAAGTTCACGCCGCCGGGCGGCCGCGTCCTCGTCGCGCTGCACGCCGGGGGCGGGCAGGCCGTGCTGCGCGTGGCGGACACCGGCATCGGCATCGAGCCCGCGCTGCTGCCCGAGATCTTCCAGCGGCTCTGTTGCACAAATGAATTGAGGGTGAGCTTCCCCTGACCCCGGACGGAGTTATGCCATAGCCACTGTTTGCGGCCGGCCGAGCTGGGTGAAGCGGTTGAGCAGTGCGGCACGCACCTGCAACTCGGCCACCTGACGATCGAAGGTTCGGGCCATGACGCGCTCGCCCAGCAGCTTGAAGCAGCGCATCTTGGTCTCCACGAGGCTGCGGCGGTGATAGCCGCTCCAGGTCTTCCAGATGCTGCGCCCCAGGCGCTGGATCGCGCGCATGGTTTCGTTGCGGGCCATCGCGCCCGCGGTCAGCTTCTTCTTCCACAGCCGAGCGTTGCTGCGCGTGGGAATCACGGCCGCGGCCTGGCGCTGCGCAATGGCCTCATGGCAGCCCCGGGTGTCATAGGCGCCGTCGCCGCTAATGCTGGTGATGGCGCCACGGACTTGCTGCAGCAGCGCCGGCAGCATCGGTGCATCGCCCACCGAGCTGTCGGTGACCTCGATGGCGCGGATCTCCAGGGTCTGCGCATCGATGCCCAGATGCACCTTCAGCCAGCGCCGCGCGTAGTCGGCCCCGTGCTTCTTGCGCTTCCACTCCCCCTCGCCGAGCATCTTCACGCCGGTGCTGTCCACCAGCAGGTGCAGTGGCGTGCTGGCCCGGTAGCCGATGTGCACCTGCAGATCCTTCTGCCGCCGGCTCAGCGTGCTGAAGTCCGGCACCGGCCAGTCCAAGCCGGCGAGCTTGAGCAGGCTCTCGACCATCCCGATGCTCTGGCGCAGCGCCAAGCCGAACAAGCACTTCACGCTCAGGCAGAACTGGATTGCCGCGTCCGAGAAGGTCCGGCTGCGTCCGCGCTTGGCCTGTGGCGTGGCCCGCCACTGCATGTCCCGGTCGAGCCACACCAGCAGCGAGCCCCGCGCCTTGAGGGCCGCGTTGTACTGCGCCCAGTTCGTTGTCTTGTAGCGGCGCGCCGCCTTGTCGTCTTGCTTCGTCACGCCCTCAGCCTACCGAGGCTGTCAAGCGCAGGGCCCCCAGCCCACCTGGGCTGCCATTTGTGCAACAGAGCCGGCACCGACCCAAGCTTTTCGAGGCTTTTCATTCAGGTGTCCCCTTGTGCCGCTGCGACTGTTAATTGCATCCGATCCACTTGCTTCTCGTACACAAGCTGCGTGCTCTCCAGGAATGTCTGCATGGGCCTCTTGCCGTAGCAGTACCTGCCCCGGGTTTTCCCCGGCCGCGCTGCATAGGCCTGTGGACAAGATGGGCGCGGCGGCCGCAACTGGTTGTCACAAGTAGGGATTTTCCATCTGCCGCAAAAAGCAGCAGGCCGGCCTCGAGCGGCTGAAGGAGCGTGTGCATCGCTCCGCTTCGCGGCATCAGCAGCCGCTCCCCACCCTGCGGTACTCGAATCGCTGGCTCTGGCGTGGCCGAAAGCCGCCCCGCCTTTTTCCGTAGAAGGCACACCCTGATAAGTCCCGTTCTGCAGGTGTCAAAAAAATAGGAACAACCCGGCACAATCAGAGCCGCACCAGTCAGCCCGACTGGCTTTTTTAAAGCGCGACAGGCACTTGGAGAGCAGCCCGGTGCGGACTGCGAGGCCAACGAAATCAAAGCGAGGAATTCATCTCCCAAAGTCACTCACCCTGATTTCCGAAGCGGGCGCCCTCGCCTCGCCCGCCCCCGTCCACTTCATTCGCTCCCTGCCGAACACCTCCCGTGTCCGCTGCCCACTCCACCGTCGCTGCACCGCAGGCTTCCACTTCGCCCGAGCCCCCTGCCCCGCCCTCTCCCGCATCGACCGTTTCGCCTGCCGACGTCGTCCCCCGCCGCCGTGGCCGACCGCCGGGGGCGAAGACGGCGATCGCCGCGTCACAGGCGCTGCGGCTTCACCACTTCCACTTCGTGCGCGCCGCGCTCGAGCTGCCGCTGCGCAGCGCCTGGCAGCGCTACCTCGCCTTCGCCGGCGGCCCGGACGACGAGCGCCATTTCCGCAGCCAGCTGCGCGAGCTCTCGCGCCGCATCCGGCAGGCGGCCGAGTCGCGCGGCATGGCACGGCTCGCGGAACTCGGGCTGCACGGTCATGCCGCGCTTCTCGAGCCCCGCGTCCTCGCTTCGGCGCCCTCCCCCGCCCCGGCAGCCGCCGCCGCCATCCCGAGCCTCGATGCCTGGATCACGGAGCGCTGCGAGCAGCTCGGCGTCGACATGGACTTCCAGTCGCAGGCGGAGTGGCTGGCCGAGTACGAGGAGGAATTCGCGCTCGACCGCGATGCGGGGCCGCTCGCCGCGACCGCGCTGCCCACTACGTCCCCCGAGCCCGGCGGCGGGCCCACGCTCAAGGAGCAACTGCGCGCGCTGCACCAGCTCGCTACCGAACTCGCCCGCCCCCCGGCGCTCGACGACGCGCTCGCCGGCTGGCTGGCGCCCGCGCTGTGCAAGGCGCTGCAGCGCTGCGGCGTGCTCACGCTGGGCAACCTGATCGACTACGCGAACCTGAACCACCACCGCTGGTACGAGCGCGTGCCCGGGCTGGGCCGCGAGCGCGCCGCGCGGCTGATCGAGTGGCTCGCAC
Organism: Caldimonas tepidiphila; assembly: GCF_003569765.1. Lineage (GTDB taxonomy): Bacteria > Pseudomonadota > Gammaproteobacteria > Burkholderiales > Burkholderiaceae_C > Caldimonas > Caldimonas tepidiphila. Next base: position 32,214 of record NZ_QXMG01000067.1, read on the forward strand.
CGCTGGCTGCCGAACTC
>NZ_QXMG01000068.1 GCF_003569765.1 Caldimonas tepidiphila
ATCGAGGCCGCGGGCGTGCGGTGGTGGCCGATGCAGATGGCGCGCGAGCTCGACGACGCGATCCTGTCGATGCGCACCAACGAGCTCGACATCGGCACCTGGCTGCTCAAGACCGAGGGCGACGCCGAGGGCGTGCTCGCCTGCGACCGGGCGCTCGCGCAGCACGCCGGCCACTGGTTCGTGCGCGAGGTCACCGGGCTGCTGCGCCGCACGCTCGCGCGTCTGGACGTCTCGTCGCGCACGCTGTTCGCGCTGATCGAGCAGGGTTCCTGCTTCGCCGGCACGCTCGCCGAGCTCGCCTTCGCCGCCGACCGCGCCTACATGCTGGCGCTGCCCGACACCCCCGAGCAGGCGCCGCGCCTCGCGCTCAGCGAGCTGAACTTCGGCACTTGGCCGATGGTCAACGGCCAGTCGCGCCTGGCGCGCCGCTTCTACGAGGAGGCCGGCCCGCTGGAGGCCGCCCGCGCTGTGATCGGCCAGGGGCTCGACGCCGATGCCGCCTTCCAACTTGGCCTCGTCACTGCTGCGCTCGACGACATTGATTGGGGCGACGAAGTCCGTCTGGCGATCGAGGAGCGTGCCGCAATGTCGCCCGACGCGCTGACGGGCCTTGAGGCCAACCTGCGCTTCGCGCAGAAGGAGACGATGGAGACGCGCATCTTCGGCCGCCTCACCGCTTGGCAGAACTGGATCTTCAACCGTCCGAACGCTGTCGGCGAGAAGGGCGCGCTCAAGGTCTACGGCAAGGGCGACAAGGCCCAGTTCGACCTCAACCGCGTCTGACCTTTGAGGGCTGCGCTGCGCGGGCTCCGGTGGAGCGCGCGGCGCTGTTTCACCACTTCACTCTCCACCCGATGTCCTGAAAACGGAGAACCGACATGTCGTCCATCAACTACAGCGAGAAGATCCCCAACAACGTCAACCTGTCCGAGGACCGCACGCTGAGGCGACATGGGCCCCGAGGGCTCGCAGGACTTCGACGTCTACCTGCGCACCGCGATCAGTGTCGACCCGCAGGGCTGGGCGCAGTTCGGCCACGTGAAGATGCCTGACTACCGCTGGGGCATCTTCATGAACCCGAAGGAGGAGGGCCGCCGGATCCACTTCGGCGAGCACAAGGGCGAGGCCGCCTGGCAGGACGTGCCCGGCGAGCACCGCGCCAACCTGCGCCGCATCATCGTCACGCAGGGCGACACCGAGCCTGCGTCCGTCGAGCAGCAGCGCCACCTGGGCCTGACCGCGCCGAGCCAGTACGACCTGCGCAACCTGTTCCAGGTCAACGTGGAGGAGGGCCGCCACCTGTGGGCAATGGTCTACCTGCTGCACAAGTACTTCGGCCGCGACGGCCGCGAGGAGGCCGAGGCGCTGCTGCAGCGCAACTCGGGCGACGAGGACAACCCGCGCATCCTGGGCGCCTTCAACGAGAAGACGCCCGACTGGCTGAGCTTCTTCATGTTCACCTACTTCACCGACCGCGACGGCAAGTTCCAGCTCGCGGCGCTCGCCGAGAGTTCCTTCGATCCGCTCGCGCGCACGACGAAGTTCATGCTGACGGAAGAAGCCCACCACATGTTCGTCGGCGAGTCCGGAATCTCGCGCGTCATCCAGCGCACGGTGCAGGCGATGAACGAGCTCAAGACCGACGACCCGGTGAAGATCCGCGCCGCCGGCGTGATCGACCTCGAGACCCTGCAGCGCTACCTGAACTTCCACTACAGCGTCACGATCGACCTGTTCGGCGCCGACCAGTCCTCCAACGCCGCGATCTTCTACAGCTCCGGGCTCAAGGGCCGCTACGAGGAAGGCAAGCGCAGCGACGACCACCTGCTCAAGGGCGAGAACTACAGGATCCTCGACGTGCAGGGCGACCGGCTGGTCGACAAGGACGTGCCGATGCTCAATGCGCTCAACGAGGTGCTGCGCGACGACTACATCAAGGACTCGGTCGCGGGGGTCGGTCGCTGGAACAAGGTGATCGAGAAGGCCGGCATCCCCTTCCGCCTGACCGTGCCTCACAAGGCCTTCAACCGCCAGATCGGCACGCTCGCGGGCGTGAAGGTCTCGCCGGACGGCCGCGTCGTGAGCGAGGCCGAGTGGGCCGCGAAGGTCGACGAGTGGCTGCCCTCGGCCGAGGACCGCGCCTTCGTCGCGAGCCTGATGGGTCGCGTCGTCGAGCCCGGCAAGTTCGCCAACTGGATCGCGCCGCCGGTGATGGGCATCAACCGCCAGCCGGTCGACTTCGAGTACGTGCGCTTCAACTGACCCAAGCGCCGACTGAGAGAAACAGCCAGTCCGGCGCCCCTGGTGCCCCCCGGACTGGCTTGCAAAGGATCACTCCCCATGGACATGGCAACGCCGTCGATCGTCATCCGCCAGCACCTGATCGACCCCGAGATCTGCATCCGCTGCAACACTTGCGAGGCGATCTGCCCGGTCAATGCGATCACGCACGACGACCGCAACTACGTCGTCAAGGCCGAAGCCTGCAACTTCTGCATGGCCTGCATCTCGCCGTGCCCGACGGGCGCGATCGACAACTGGCGCAACATGCCCCAGGTGCTGGCCTATCCCATCGAGGAGCAGCTGACCTGGGACGAGCTGCCGGCCGAGCTGACCGAGGACCAGATCGCCGCTGCAGGCGTCTCCGTCGCACTGGAGGAGGCCCTACCGCCGGCGGTGGAGGTGAAGTCGCCCGCTGCCGTCACCGGTGAAGTGCCCTTCATGTCCTCGGCGTACGGAACGACCCTGCCGCCCTGGTCGGCAGCACATGCCTACACCAATCTCTTCGGCCCGAAGAGCCCGACCGTCGCGACCGTGGTCGGCAACTACCGGGTCACCGAGGCCGGCACCGACAGCGACACGCACCACATAGTGCTGGACTTCGGCTCGCTGCCCTTCCCGGTACTCGAAGGCCAGTCGATCGGCATTCTTCCGCCCGGGGTGGATGCGCGCGGCAAGCCGCATGTCGCGCGCCAGTACTCGATCGCCTCGCCGCGCAATGGCGAGCGCCCGGGCTACAACAACCTCTCCCTCACGGTGAAGCGCGTGACGGTGGACCACGAGGGCCGCCCGGTGCGCGGCGTGGCCTCCAACTACCTGTGCGACGCCAAGGTGGGCGACGTGGTGCAGGTGATCGGGCCCTTCGGCGCGAGCTTCCTGATGCCCAACCACCCGCGCTCGAACATCGTGATGATCTGCACCGGCACCGGCAGCGCGCCGATGCGCGCGATGACCGAGTGGCGCAGGCGGCTCAGGGGCAGCGGCAAGTTCGAGGGCGGCAAGCTGATGCTGTTCTTTGGCGCGCGCACTAAGGAGGAGCTGCCGTACTTCGGACCGCTGATGAACCTGCCGAAGGACTTCATCGACATCAACCTCGCCTTCTCGCGCACGCCGGGCGCCTCGAAGCGGTACGTGCAGGACGCGATGCGCGAGCGTGCGATCGACCTCGTCGAGCTGCTCAAGGATCCGAACACCTACCTCTACGTCTGCGGCCTCAAGAGCATGGAGGAGGGCGTGGTGCTGGCACTGCGCGACGTGGTGCAGCAGGCCGGCATGGGCTGGGAGGCACTCGGTGCCGCGCTCAAGCGCGAGGGGCGCCTGCACCTCGAGACTTATTGATCCATTCCTGTGCGAATCGCAGGGTAGGCAATGCGTGAGCAGCAAGCCTGCCCTTTTTTCTTCTGGAGAGACTTACCTTGGAAACCTTGAAGATTTCCCGGGCTGAACGCGGTGTTGCCAAGGTCGAGATGGCCCGGCCGGCCGTGTACAACGCCTTCAACGAGACGATGATCGGCGAGCTGGCCGAGGCCTTCGATCAGCTGGCAGCAGACCCGGAGGTGCGGGCCATCATTCTGGCGGGCGAAGGCAAGGCTTTCAGCGCGGGCGCCGACCTGCAGTGGATGCAGCGTGCAAGTGAGGCCAGCTTGCACTGGAACCTCTTGGATGCACGGCGCTTCGCGGCGATGCTCGCCCGCATCGAGTCCTGCCCGAAGCCGACCATCGCGCGCGTGCAGGGCCTGGCGCTCGGGGGCGGGGTGGGCCTGGCCTGCGCCTGCGACATCGCGGTGGCAAGCAGCGACGCGAAGTTCGCCGTCAGCGAGGCGCGCTTCGGCATCCTGCCCGCCGTCATTGGCCCCTACGTCACCAACGCCGTCGGCAAGCGCCACGCCAAGAGATTAGCGCTGACCGCGAGCCGCATCGGCGCTGAGGAGGCGCTCGCGATCGGCCTCGTGCAGCGTGTCGTGCCGGCCGAGGAACTGGACGCCGCGGTGGACGCCTTCGTCGGCGAGCTGCTGCTGAACGGGCCGAACGCGCTCGGCGAGATCAAGACCCTCTTCGGGCAACTCGAAGTCGGCCCGATCACGCCCGAGGTGCGCGAGCTCACCGCGCAGACCATCAGTCGCGTGCGCGGCACCGACGAGGCGCGCGAGGGCTTCGCGGCCTTCCTGCAGAAGCGACCGGCCGCCTGGGTGAATCCATGAACGCGCTCTCCGCTTCCACGCCGGTGCTCGTCATCGGCGCCGGCATCATGGGCGTGGGCATCGCGCAGGTCGCCGCGCAGGCCGGCCATGCGGTGGCGCTCTTCGACGCGCGCGAGGGCGCGGCCGCGCATGCCCGGACCAAGCTCGCCGCGACGCTGGAGGGCCTGACCGCCAAGGGCAAGCTCCGACCCGAGGACGCAGCAGCGACCGCCGCGCGCATCCGTCCGATCGCGGCCCTCGAGGATGTCCGCGACGCGGGGCTCGTGATCGAGGCCATCGTCGAGAACCTGGAGGCCAAGCGTGCGCTGCTGCGCCAGCTCGAAGGCCTCGTCGCTCCCGACTGCATCCTCGCCTCCAACACCTCGTCGATCTCGATCACGGCGCTCGCCCACGGGCTGCAGCACCCGGGCCGGCTTGTCGGCATGCACTTCTTCAACCCGGTGCCGCTGATGAAATTGGTAGAGGTCGTCTCCGGACTGCACACCGAGCCCTTGGTGGCCGAGGCGATCTTCGGGCTGTCGAAGGCCTGGGGCAAGACGCCGGTGCACGCGCGCTCGACGCCCGGCTTCATCGTCAACCGCATCGCCCGGCCCTACTACGGCGAGACGCTCGCGCTGCTGCAGGAGCGCGCCGGCGAACCGGCGGTGCTCGACGCCTGCCTGCGCGCGACGGGCTTCCGCATGGGGCCGTGCGAGCTGATGGACCTGATCGGCCACGACACCAACTTCGCCGTCACCGAGTCGGTCTGGCAGGCGAACTTCATGGACCGGCGCTTCACGCCCTCCCTCGTGCAGCGCGAGCTGGTGGACGGCGGCCTGCTCGGGCGCAAGTCCGGGCGCGGCTTCTACGACTACCGCGAGGGCGCGGCGGGCGCGACGGCACCTGCGGCCGAAGCCGGGAACGCATCTGTACCGGGGGCCGGGTTGTTGGTGCTGCATGGCGATGGTGCTGTGGCCGAAGGTCTGGCGCAGGCATTGGCGCGGGCAGATGTCGCTTGTCGGCACGAACGTGACAGCAGCTGGGTCGGCTTGCAGGTCGACGCAGCGCAGCTGCGCCTGACCGACGGCCGGCCCGCGGCGCAGATCGCCGCCGAGACTGGCGTGCGGGATCTGGCCGTCTTCGACCTGCCGATCGCCGGCTTTCCCGCGTCTCCGGCGGCGCTCGCCTGGGCGCCGGCGGCCTCGGCCTCGCAGGCCTGGCAGCGTGACGCGGCGCAGTGGCTGCGCGTGGCGGGCTTCGCGCCGCAGCGGCTGCGAGATGCCGCGGGCCTCGTCGTCGCGCGCACGATCGCAATGCTGGTCAACGAGGCGGCCGACGCGGTGCTGCAGGGCGTGTGCACGCCCGAAGGCGCGGACCTCGCGATGAAGCTCGGCGTCAACTACCCCGCCGGCCCCTACGAGTGGCTCGCGCGCTGGGACGCCGCCGCCTTCGTGCAGCTGCTCGACCACCTGGATGTCCACTACCGTGGCGAGCGCTACCGCGTGAGCCCTGAACTGCGCCAGCGCGCCTGGCAGCAAGGAGCTGTCGCATGACCCGAGCCCTGGAGCTAAACACCGCCGACTTCCGCGTCGAGATCGGCGAGGACGGCATCGCCGAGCTGATCTTCGGTGCCCTCAGCACGATGCCGACCACCGGCGCCGCCGGGCACAGCGAGCTCGGCCGCATCTGGGGCCGGCTCGCCGCCGAGCCCGGCGTGCGCTGCATCCTCGTGCGCAGCGAGGGTAAGGGCTTCTGCGCCGGCGGCACGATGGAGGTCGTCGAGGAGATGATTGCGAGCGAGGCGGCGCGGCTGCGTGTGATGCGCGAGGCGCGCGAGATCGTGCAGGGCATGATCGACTGCGACCTGCCGATCGTCTCGGCGATCAACGGCGCGGCGGTGGGCGCGGGCGCGGCGGTCGCGCTGCTCGCCGACGTGACGGTCGCGGGACGCCGCGCCAAGATCATTGACGGCCACACCAAGCTGGGCGTGGCCGCCGGCGACCACGCCGCGGTGATCTGGCCTCTCTTGTGCGGTATCGCCAAGGCTAAGTACTACCTGATGACGTGCACGCCGCTCGACGGCGAGGAGGCGGAGCGCATCGGCCTCGTGAGCCTGTGCGTGCCGGACGAGGAACTGCAGGCCACCACGCGCCGTGTCGCGCAGCAGCTCGCCGCCGGCAGCCCGACGGCGCTCGCCTGGACCAAGCGCAGCCTCAACCACTGGCTGCGCGCGGCTTGGCCGGCCTTCGAGCATTCGCTGGCGCTGGAAATCCTCGGTTTCGCCGGCAGCGACGCGCGTGAGGGCCTCGCCGCGCTCCATGAGAAACGCAACCCGAGGTTCGGCGCATGAGGTTCGCGGACTTCCACCCAGGGCAGGTGATCGAGGCCGGCCCCTATGCGGTGAGCGAGGAGGAGGTGCTGTCCTGCTGGGTCCACAGCTCGTAGAACTTGCGCCGTGTGTGCGCGAGGCACCCCGCCTCGGTGATGCCCTGTGCGAAGAGCATCTTGTAGGCGCTGTAGTCGTCGCACACGAGCTTGCCTCGCCAGGCGTGGTCGGTGCCGATGCCGAGGAACGCCTAGGCGTGCCGCCCGGCGCGGCTATCGGCGAAGTCGAAGACCACGGCCTTGAGTTCGGCATAGGCGGTGGTGCAGTAGCTCCAGAGGTACGCCCGGTGCGTCTTGCCGTTGCCGGGCTTGAGTATCGCCACCGGCGTCTCGTCGGCGTGCAGCACTTCGTGGCGCAGCAACTCGTGCTTGAGCGCGTCGACCAGCCGCTGCAGCTGCACGCCGCACGCTCCCACCCACTGCGCCGGGGTCGAGCGCAGGATGAAGCGATCGCCGTGGTGCCCGTTCCAGACTCCGTTACATCACCCGGGCTCGGCTTTTAAGCTTGGGGACACGCCACCTCACGTAATGTCCACTCTGATCGCGCCAGCGCGTCCGGAGTCGCTCGGATGTGCGCCTCCAGCGCGAGGGCGGCGCGGGCCTCCTGCCCGGACATGGCCATCTCGAAAATAAGTCGATGCTCCGCGTGCACGTCACGACACCCCTGCAGGCTCCCGATGGCGATGCTGCGGTAGCGTTCGCTGTGACGGCTCAGGGTGCGCAGGACCTTCATCGTCCAGGGCGAGTCGCACGCGGCGATCAGCGCTTCGTGAAAGCGCGTGTTGAGTTGCTCCCAACGACGCCGGTCCTTGGGCCGCAGCGGCTGCTCGACGGCCGAGAGTTGGGTGTAGACGTCTTGCAGGTGGGCGCGCCACGCATCGTTTCCCCTCCGGATGGACTGTCGTAGGGCGTCGAGCTCAATGTGCAGCCGCAAGCGCGTGAGGTCCTCCAGGTCGGCAAGCGTCGCTGGTGCGACGCGGAACCCGCGCTGCCCTTCGCCGACGACGAGTGCGTCGCTCACTAGCCAGGTGATCGCCTCGCGCAGCGTTCCCGCACCGACGCCGTAACGCACCTTGAGGTGCTCGACCCGCAGCCGTTCATCCGGAGGCAGCCAGCCCTCGATGATGTCGTCGCGCAAGCGGACGTAGGCGTGTTCGATGAGAGTGCGCGACGGGTCTTCGCCCTCTGCCGCGGCGCCGGCCGTCGTCACGTCCTGGATGCTGCGTTTGGCCACGGTCAGTCCTTGTCGGTATTCGGGCTCATGTCGCCGGGGGCGTCTTTCAGCCGCTGCACCCGGTAGCTCAGTTGGGGCCTGGTGAGGCCGAGCGCCCGGGCCGCGGCGGCGAGGTTGCCGCCAGCGCGCGAGACTGCTTCCTGCAAGATCACCTGCTCCATCGCGTTCAGACTAAGGCCGCGACGCTGCAGTTCGTCATACAGCGTGCCGCCGTCGGCGGCGACATGCTGCTCAAGGTCGCCCTGGGCGTTGACGGTGAGGGGCGGCTCCCCCGGCAGTCCCGGGAACAGGCTGTCCACGTCGACCAGTTCTCCATCACCGACGAGGATCACCCCGCGCTCGATCAGGTTCTCGAGTTCGCGCACGTTGCCGGGCCAGGGATGGCGCCGCATGGCGTCCAGGGCGCGGTCCGTGAATCCACCCACGCGCTTGGCATGCAGGGAAGCGAAGCGCTGCAGCAGATGCATGGCCAGCGGCTCCACGTCCTCGACCCGCTCACGCAGCGGCGGGATGCGGATGGGGTACACGTTCAGCCGGTACAGCAGGTCGCGACGGAAGCGGCCGGCTGCCACTGCAGCGTCAAGATCGACGTTCGTCGCCGCCACGACGCGCACGTCGACCTTGCGCGGCTGCGTTGCGCCCAGGCGTTCCACCTCGCCGTGCTGCAGCACGCGCAGCAGCTTCGCCTGCGCGGTCAGTGGCAATTCGCCCAGCTCGTCGAGCATCAGGGTGCCGCCGTCGGCCCGTTCGAAGCGGCCGGGCCGTGCGACGCCGGCGCCGGTGTAGGCACCTTTCTCGGCACCGAACAGTTCGCTCTCGATCAGCTCGGCCGGCAGCGCCGCGCAGTTGATGGCCACGAAGGGTTTGTCGCGTCTGGGGCTCATCGCATGCAGGGCACGAGCGAAACGCTCCTTTCCGACGCCGGTCTCACCGGTCAGCAGCACCGTCACCTGAGTTGCCGCCGCCTTGCGCAGCAGCCCGATCGCGGCGTCGAAGGCCCGCGAGCGTCCCACCAGTGGGCCGAGTTCGTCGGCGGGTTCGAGCGTCGACCGCAATGACTCCACCTGGGACTGCAGGTCCTCCAGCCGCACCAGCAGCGAGTCGGCTTCGTAGTCGCGTGCCATTGCCTCGCCGTCAGGCCACTCGCCGAGAGGGCGTCCCTCAATGCGGCAGTGAGGGGATCCACATGCAGCGCACTCGGTTTCCTTGAACAGGATGACCTGGCCGAAGAACTCGCTGGTGTAGCCGGTTGCATAACCCAGCAGCATCCAGCACACCGGGTTCGTCTGCGGACCGAAGTCGCGCACGTGGCAATCCACCTCCCATGAATGGTCCCAGCGGAAGACACCGTCGAAATGACCGCGCGCGATGTCCACGTCAAAGCGCTCGGGCGTGACCTGCACCGAGCCATAGAGCATGTGCAATTGCGGCCCCACCGCGAACATCTCGAACAGCCCGGCGCAGCCTCGAACCTGTCTGGCCAGTGCTGCATCACGGCGGCCGGCGGCGTGGCCTGTTCGCATCAACACCCGGCGAGTCTGTTCCCAGCCGAAGCTGTGCATCAACTCGCGCCGCAGCAGTCCCATGGACGCAACGTGCACCAGCACCATCCGCTGACCTGCAAGCCAGATGCGGCCGTCCCCGGCCGAGAAGTGCACCAGGCGCCGGAGGTCGGTGTCGCCGGGAAGAGGGGGGAGAGTAGGAGCTGCCATTGAGCAATTATCGATAAATTTGAGCGGGCGAAGTCCGTGACTTCCCCAGTCAACTCATCAAATGATTACCCGGTTCACGGCTTGTTGTTCATTTGGTGAAGCGTGCCATGGGCATCTTGAAGCGCCTTGATTCAGGTTCTCGGGTTTGCCCTCATGGCCGCGCCGGTGCGAGGTCGTCAAAGAGGCGGCAGTTAGGTGGTTTCCCTGAGATTATCGAGATTCCATGGTTGGTGGCATGGACCGTGCGAAAGAGAGCGCATCCGACGAAAGCGTTGATGCGATGGACACCACCCAGCACCCCGACCCCGCCACCTTCGACCCGCGCCGCAAATTCGTGCGGCTGATGGACAGCCCGCGAGAGGACTTCGTTGCCTTCGAGTTCTCCATCGGGACGCCGGAACTCGCGGTCGAACTGCTGCTGCCGGTCGACGCCTTCGAGGAGTTCTGCGCCACGAACCGAGTCGAGCGGCTCGAGGCCTGACCAACCGCACGAGGAGACAGCTACCCATGAACATCGACCTGCAGGCACGGGACATCACCCCGCTGCGCCACACCTATGCGACCGTCGCAGCCCGCATTGGCGGGGACAAGGCCGCTTCGCGTTATCAGGAGGCCACCCTCGGCGCACAGCCCGAGGTGAACTTCCACTACCGGCCAACCTGGTCGCCGCAGCACGAACTGTTCGACAAGTCGCGCACCGCCATCGTGATGAGCGATTGGTACGCGCTGCGCGACCCCCGCCAGTTCTATTACGCCACCTGGACGATGACGCGGGCCCGGCAGCAGGACGCGATGGAGTCGAACTTTGCCTTCGTGGAGTCACGCGGCTTGGCCGACAAGATGGATGACGCGCTCAGGGCGCATGCGCTGTCCGTGCTGCTGCCCCTGCGCCATGTGGCCTGGGGTGCCAACATGAACAACGCCGCGATCTGCGCCTATGGCTGGGGCGCAGTGCTCACTGCGCCCGCGATGTTCCATGCGATGGACCACCTCGGCATCGCCCAGTTCCTCACGCGGCTGGGCTTGGCACTCGACACGCCCGAGGTGCTTGACCTCGCCAAGGCGGCCTGGCTGTCGGACCCGCACTGGCAGCCCCTGCGGCGGCTTGTCGAGGACACGCTCGTCGTCGCCGACCCCTTTGAGCTCTTCGTCGCGCAGAACCTTGTCATCGACGGGCTGCTGTACCCGCTGGTGTACGGCCGTTTCGTCGACGAGCACGTGGCGCTTCGCGGAGGCACGGCAGTGGCGATGCTCACCTCCTTCATGCCGGAGTGGCACGACGAGACGGCGCGCTGGGTGGACGCGGTGGTGAAGACGGCCGCTGCCGAATCTGAGGCCAACCGGGCGCTGCTGAATGGCTGGGTGCGGCAGTGGACAGCGCGCGCTGTCGAGGCCCTGGCACCAGTGGCGCACTTGGCGCTGGGCAAGCCTGGCGCGGAACTGCTGAACGAGGGCGTCGAAGCTCTGGCCGCCCGTGCGCGCAAGGCCGGTCTCGCCGCCACCTGAGCCTGCAAACCGCACCCCATACCGAGGAGAACCGATGTCCAACGTCTTCATCGCCTTTCAGCACAACGAGGAATCTCGTCCGGTGATCGAGGCCATCGTCGCGGACAACCCGCACGCAGTGGTCTCCCATTCGCCCGGGCTCGTCAAGGTCGACGCTCCCAACCGCCTGACGATCCGGCGCGACACGATCGAGTCGCAGACCGGTCGCCGCTACGACCTGCAGCAGATGCACATCAACCTCGTCACCCTGAGCGGGCACATCGACGAGGACGACGACCAGTTCACCCTGAGCTGGCAGCACTGAAACCCGAACAGGAGCATCCATGGACACCCGTGTCGCCAAGAAGAAGCTTGGTCTGAAGGACCGCTACGCCGCCATGACCCGCGGCCTTGCCTGGGAAACCACTTACCAGCCGATGGACAAGGTGTTTCCGTACGACCAGTACGAGGGCATCCGCATCCACGACTGGGACCGCTGGGAAGACCCGTTTCGCCTGACGATGGACGCCTACTGGAAGTACCAGGGCGAGAAGGAGAAAAAGCTCTACGCCGTCATTGAGGCCTTCGCGCAGAACAACGGCCAACTCGGCGTCACCGATGCGCGCTACATCAATGCGCTCAAGCTGTTCCTCCAGGGCGTCACCCCGCTCGAGTATTGCGCCCACCGCGGCTTCGCGCACGTGGGACGGCAGTTCCGCGGTGCAGGAGCGCGTGTGGCCTGTCAGATGCAGAGCATCGACGAGCTGCGCCACTACCAGACCGAGACGCACGCGCTGAGCCAGTACAACAAGTATTTCAACGGCATGCACCGGGCGAACCACTGGTACGACCGCGTGTGGTATCTGAGCGTGCCCAAGTCCTTCTTCGAGGACGCCATGAGCGCCGGCCCGTTCGAGTTTCTGACCGCAGTGAGCTTCTCGTTCGAGTACGTGCTGACGAACCTGTTGTTCGTGCCCTTCATGAGCGGCGCGGCCCACAACGGAGATATGTCCACTGTCACGTTCGGCTTCTCCGCGCAAAGCGACGAGAGCCGCCACATGACGCTGGGCATCGAGTGCATCAAGTTCATGCTCGAGCAGGACCCGGCGAACGTGCCAATCGTGCAGCGCTGGATCGACAAGTGGTTCTGGCGTGGCTACCGCCTGCTGACCATCGTCGCGATGATGCAGGACTACATGCTGCCAAAGCGCGTGATGAGCTGGAAGGAGGCTTGGGAGATGTACGCCGAGAGCAACGGCGGTGCGCTCTTCAAGGACCTCGCGCGCTACGGCATCCGTGAGCCGGCCGGCTGGGCCGACGCCTGTGAAGGCAAGCATCACATCAGCCACCAGGCCTGGAACGCCTTCTACAACTACAACGTCGCCGCGCCGCTGCACACCTGGGTGCCGCAAGACAGCGAACTCGACTGGCTGTCCGAGAAGTACCCCGAGAGTTTCGATGCACTGTACCGCCCGCGGCTGGAGTACTTCCGCGAGCGCCAGCAACAAGGGGAGCGCTTCTACAGCAAAACCCTGCCGATGCTGTGCAACACCTGCCAGATCCCCATGGTGTTCACCGAGCCGGGCCGCCCGGACGAGATCAGCTACCGAGAGGGCCGCTACCTCGGCGACGTCTACCACTTCTGCAGCGACCACTGCAAAGGCATCTTCGAGCAGGAGCCCGAGAAGTACGTGCAGAGCTGGCTGCCGGTGCACCAGATCTACCAGGGCAACTGCTTCAAGCCCGGCGCGGACCCCACCGCCGAAGGATTCGATCCGCTCGCCGAGGTGCTCGCGTACTACGAAATGGGCGAGGGCACGGACAACCTCGACTTCGAGGGCTCGCAGGACCAGAAGAACTTTGCCGCCTGGCGCGGCGAAAGCACCACTGCCAAAGGAGAAGCGTCATGAGCGTCGTCGCTGTCGCGTCCTATGAATTCACGCCGCGCGATGCACGCGAGCGTTTTCCCGCGCCGCTGCTCTACATCGGCTGGGACCGTCACCTCGCGTTCTGCGCACCGGTGTGCGTGCCGCTGCCGCCGGACATGCCTTTCGGCGCGCTGGCCACTGCGGTCCTGCCCGGCATCTACGGCTGGCATCCGGACTTCGCGCAGATCGACTGGTCCAGCGTGCAGTGGCTCAAGTCCGGACAGCCGTGGACGCCAGATCCGGCGAAGTCGCTCGCCGACAACGGGCTTGGCCACAAGAGCGCCATCCGCTTCCGCACGCCGGGGCTCGACGGCATCCGAGGCACTGGCATCTGAGGCCCTGGAAGGAGTCGCGCCATGAGCTATCAACTCACCATCGAGCCGCTCGGCGCCACCATCGAGGTGGCTGAGGGGCAGACGCTGCTGGACGCCGCACTGCGCCAGGGCATCTACATCCCGCACGCTTGCGGTCACGGCCTGTGCGGCACCTGCAAGGTGCAGGTGTGCGACGGCAGCGTGGACCACGGTGCGGCCAACCCGTTCGCGCTGATGGACTTCGAGCGCGACGACGGCAAGACGCTGGCGTGCTGCGCGACCCTGCAGGACGACTGCGTGATCGAGGCGGACGTGGATGAGGAGCCCGACGCCGAGGTCATCCCGGTGCGCGACTTCGTCGCCACGGTCACGCGCATCGTCGAACTCACGCCCACCATCAAGGCCTTGCACCTGAAGCTCGACCGCCCGATCCACTTCCAGGCCGGGCAGTACGTGCAGCTGGAGATCCCCGGGCTCGGCGAGTCGCGCGCGTTCTCCATCGCCAATTCGCCTGCCGCCGTGGAGGCCCGCGGCGAGATCGAGCTGAACGTGCGTCGCGTGCCTGGCGGGCGGGGCACCGGCGTGATCCATGAGCAGCTGAAGGAAGGCGAGCAGGTGAGCCTGACCGGCCCCTACGGCCGCTTCTTCGTGCGCAAGTCCTGCAGCGAGCCGATGCTGTTCATGGCCGGTGGCTCCGGGCTGTCGAGCCCGCGGTCGATGATCCTCGATCTGCTCGACGGCGGCTACGCCGCACCGATCACCCTGGTCTATGGCCAGCGCAGCCGCGACGAGCTGTACTACGACGACGAGTTCCGGGCGCTGGCCGAGGCGCATCCCAACTTCCGCTACCTCCCGGCCTTGTCCGACGAGGCGGCCGGCAGCGGGTGGGACGGTGCGCGCGGCTATGTCCACGAGGCCGCGAAGACGCTGTTTCAGGACGGCTTCGCGGGACACAAGGCCTACCTGTGCGGACCGCCACCGATGGTGGAAGCCTGCATCGCCACGCTGATGCAGGGCCGCCTCTTCGAGCGCGACATCTACACCGAGAAGTTCATCTCGGCGGCCGACGCGAACGCGCAGCGCAGCCCGCTGTTCAAGCGAGTCTGACCATGCTGCTCGATCACCGCCCCAAGGTCGGCGTGCAGGTCGTGCAGACCGGCGAGTCGTATCCCTGCGCCCTCGACGAAAGCCTGCTGGCCGGGATGCTGCGGCTGGGCCGCAAGGGCATCCCTGTGGGCTGCGTCAACGGCGGCTGCGGGGTGTGCAAGGTGCGCATCGTCGAAGGCGAGGTGCGCCGGCTCGGGCCGGTCAGCCGCACGCACGTCAGCGAGTCCGAGGAGGCCTGCGGCCTCACGCTCGCCTGCCGGGTCGCACCGGTGGCGCCGGTGCAGCTCGAGGTGGTGGGCCGCTTCGAGAAGCCGTTTTTCAAGACGTTCGCCCGCCGGGCGGATGAACAAGACCCTTCCCAATGAACCAAGGAGACTCATGATGGGTGTGATGCGAATCGGCCATGTCAGCCTGAAGGTGATGGACATGGAGGCCGCGGTGCGGCACTACGAACAGGTGCTCGGCATGAAGACCACGATGGTCGACAAGGCGGGCAACGTCTACCTGAAGTGCTGGGACGAGTGGGACAGGTACTCGCTGGTGCTCACGCCCTCGGACAGCGCCGGCATGAACCACGTTGCCTTCAAGGTGCGTGACGACTCGGACCTCGAGATGCTGCAGCAGCGGCTGGAGAAGCACGGAATCTCGACCGCGCTGCTGCCCGAGGGCACCCTGCCGTCCACCGGCCGCATGCTGCAGTTCCAGTTGCCCAGCGGCCACGACGTGCGTCTTTATGCCATGAAGGAATACGTGGGCACCGACGTGGGCATCACCAATCCGGACCCCTGGCCCGACGACATCCGCGGCGCTGGCGCGCACTGGCTGGACCACGCGCTGCTGATGTGCGAGCTGAACCCGGCAGACGGCATCAACACGGTGGAGGAGAACACCCGCGTCTTCACCGAGTGCCTGGGCTTCTTCGTGACCGAGCAGATCTGCGTCGGGCCCGGTGGCGAGGTGCGCGCTGCCTGCTGGCTGTCGGTGTCCAACACGCCACACGACATCGCGTTCGTGGGCGGGCCGAAGAGCGGTCTGCACCACCTGGCGTTCTTTTTGGACTCGTGGCACGACGTGCTCAAGGCCGCCGACGTGATGGCCAAGAAGCAGGTCAAGATCGACGTGGCCCCCACGCGCCACGGTATCACCCGCGGCGAGACGATCTATTTCTTCGACCCGAGCGGCAACCGCAACGAGACGTTTGCGGGCCTCGGTTACCTGGCCCAGCCCGATCGGCCGGTCACGACCTGGACCGAGGACAAGCTGTGGAACGGCATCTTCTATCACACCGGTGAAGCGGTGCCGTCCTTCACCGATGTCTACACCTGAAGCGGGGGCGGGCATGAACACGAGCACCAACCCCGGTGCGCGCTGCAGCGTCTCCACGCGCTGCATCGACTGGCCTGCGGCTGCGCAGGCGCTCCAGGCGGCCGTGGTGCAGGCCGAGGCGCTGGGCCGCCGCGTCAACGTCGCCCTGGTCGACCCCGCGGGCACGCTGGCGGGCTTCCTGCGCATGCCGGGCGCGCCGCTGCATTCGGTGGAGATCGCCATCGACAAGGCCTACACCGCGGCCAGCTTCGGCATACCGACCGCCGGCTGGAGCGAACTGCTGGCAACGCATTCGGCTGCCGTGCGCGATGGGCTGGTGCGGCGGCCGCGCTTCGTGGCCTTTGGCGGCGGGCTGCCGCTGGTGGAGCAGGGCGTGTGCATCGGCGCGATCGGCGTGTCGGGTGCCAGCGAGGACGAAGACGAACGGATCGCACGGGCCGGTGCCCGCGCGATCGGGCTGGCATGACGCCAGCGCACAGGGACAGGAGCACAACAGCATGACAAAACACAACCCCGAGATCGGCCGCAGCATCGTCGCGGCCGGCATCCGCACCAACTTGCACGACCAGGGCGAGGGCCCGCCGCTGCTGATGATCCACGGCTCCGGGCCCGGTGTTTCCGCGTGGGCCAACTGGCGCCTGTCCATCCCCGTGCTGGCGCAATCCCGCCGCGTCATTGCGCCAGACATGGTGGGCTTTGGCTTCAGCGACCGACCCGCCGGGCAGCGCTACGGCATGGACGAGTGGGTGCGCCAGGCGGTGGGCGTGCTGGATGAGTTGGACCTGGAGCGCGCCGACGTGGTGGGCAATTCCTTCGGCGGCGCGCTGGCACTGGCGCTGGCCATCCGGCATCCGGACCGGGTGCGTCGCCTCGTGCTGATGGGCTCGGTCGGCGTGCCCTTCGAGATCACGCCGGGGCTCGACGCGGTGTGGGGCTACGAGCCCTCGTTGGAGACCATGCGTCGCCTGCTCGACATCTTCGCCTACGACCGCTCGCTCGCCACTGACGAACTGGCGCGCATGCGCTACGAGGCCTCGATCCGCCCCGGCTTCCAGGAGTCCTTCGCGGCGATGTTCCCCGCGCCCCGCCAGCGCTGGGTGGACGCGATGTGCAGCGCCGAGGCCGACATCCGGGCGCTGCCGCACGAGACGCTGGTGCTGCACGGCCGTGAGGACCAGGTCATTCCGCTGGCGAACTCGCTGACGCTGGCGCAGTGGATTCCGAACAGCCAGCTCCACGTCTTCGGCCATTGCGGCCACTGGACGCAGATCGAGCACGCAGGTCGCTTCAACCGGCTGGTGGACGACTTCCTCACGGAGGCGGACACCGCTTCCTGAACAGAGAGATCGCCGTGAAAGACTTTCTCAATTTCATCGATGGCGAGTTTGTCGCCACCGGCAAGACCTTCGAGAACCGCTCGCCGGCCGACAACCGCGTGCTCGGGCGCGTCCACGAGGCCGGTCGCACCGAGGTCGAGGCTGCGGTGCGCGCTGCGAAGCAGGCGCTGCGCGGGCCCTGGGGTCGCATGAGCGTCGCCAAGCGCGTCGAATTGCTCTACGCCGTGGCCGACGAGATCAACCGACGTTTCGACGACTTCCTGGCTGCCGAGATCGCCGACACCGGCAAGCCGGAGTCGCTGGCCGCGCATATCGACATCCCGCGCGGTGCGGCCAACTTCAAGGTGTTCGCCGACATCGTGAAGAACGTGCCGACCGAGAGTTTTGAGATGACCACGCCCGACGGTGGTACCGCGGTCAGCTACGCGCTGCGCTCACCGGTCGGGGTGGTGGGTGTGGTGTGCCCCTGGAACCTGCCGCTGCTGCTGATGACGTGGAAGGTGGGCCCGGCGCTGGCCTGCGGCAACACCGTCGTAGTGAAGCCGTCCGAGGAGACGCCCGCTACCGCCACCCTGCTGGGCGAGGTGATGAAAGCCGTCGGTGTGCCGGACGGCGTTTACAACGTGGTGCACGGATTCGGACCCGATTCCGCGGGCGCGTTCCTGACGCAACACCCCGACGTGGATGCCATCACCTTCACCGGCGAGACGCGCACGGGAGAGGCGATCATGGCTGCCGCCGCCAAGGGGGTGCGCCCGGTGAGTTTCGAACTGGGAGGCAAGAACGCCGGCATCGTGTTCGCTGACGCCGATTTCGACAAGGCCGTGGCGGGCATCACCCGCAGCGCCTTCGAGAACTGCGGCCAGGTGTGCTTGGGCACCGAGCGCGTCTACGTGCAGCGGCCCATCTTCGAGCGCTTCGTGCAGGCGCTGAAGGCCAAGGCCGAAGCCCTGAAGATCGGTCCGCCCGAGGAGCCCGGAGTCGGCCTGGGCCCGCTGATCTCGCGCGAGCACCAGCAGAAAGTGCTTGGCTACTTCGAGCGCGCGCGCGCCGAGGGTGCCACCGTCGTCACCGGCGGTGGGGTGCCGCCGATGAGTGGCGCCTGGGCCGAGGGCCACTGGGTGCAGCCGACGATCTGGACCGGCCTGCCCGAGACCTCTGCCCTGGTGCGCGAGGAGATCTTCGGGCCCTGCTGCCACATCGCACCCTTCGACACCGTCGATGAAGCGATCGCGCTGGCCAACGACACCGACTACGGCTTGGCCACCACGGTGTGGACCACCGACCTGAGCACCGCGCATCGCTGTGCCCGCGAGATCGAGGTGGGCTTGTGCTGGATCAACAGCTGGTTCCTGCGTGACCTGCGCACCGCCTTCGGCGGCAGCAAGGCCTCCGGCATCGGCCGTGAGGGTGGAGTGCATTCGCTCGAGTTCTACACCGAACTGCGCAACGTGATGGTCAAGCTTTAGCCACCCGCCCGGCATCCACTCAACAGGAGAGAACGTGACAGAAGACAAGATCCAGCAGTACGGCGACGAGCTGTACACCGCGCTCATCGAGCGCCGACCCGTAGCGCCCTTGACCGAGCGCGAGCCCGCCATCACGCTGGACGACGCCTACCGCATCCAGCTGCGCATGATCCAGCGCCGCATAGACGCCGGCGAGACGGTGGTCGGCAAGAAGATCGGCGTCACCAGCCAGGTCGTGATGGACATGCTCGGCGTCGACCAGCCGGACTTCGGCCAGTTGCTGTCGGGCATGGTGGTGCAGGCGGGCGAGCCCATCCGCGTCGATTCGATGATCGCGCCCAAGGCCGAGGCCGAGGTCGCCTTCGTGCTCAAGAGCGACCTGCACGGCCCCGGTGTCACCGCCGCCGACGTGCTGCGCGCCACCGCCTTCGTGATGCCGTGCTTCGAGATCGTCGACTCGCGCATCCGCGACTGGAAGATCAGGATCCAGGACACCGTCGCCGACAACGCCTCGTGCGGCGTGCTGGTGCTCGGCGGCGTGCGCAGGGATCCGCGTGAACTCGATCTCGCACTGGCCGGGATGGTGCTTGAGAAGAACGGCGAGGTCGTCAGCACCTCCACCGGGGCCGCGGTGCAGGGCTCGCCCGTCAACGCCGTGGCGTGGCTGGCCAACACGCTTGGCCGTCTCGGCATCGCGCTGAAGGCGGGCGAGGTGATCCTGTCGGGCTCGCAATCGCCGCTCGTGCCGGTCAAGCCCGGTGACAGCCTGCACTGCAGCGTCGGAGGCCTGGGAAGCGCCGGCGTCCGCTTCATCTGATCGAAAGGCCTTGCCATGAACCTCACACCGCAGACGATCGCCGGCCTCGCCGAGCACCTGGAGTCCGCCGAACTGCTCGCGCGCGATGTCACCAAGATCACCGATGAGCACCCCGGCATGGACTGGGACGACGCCTACGCCATCCAGGACGAGATCCGCCGCCGAAAGGAAGCGCACGGCCAACGCACCGTCGGGATGAAGGCAGGGCTGACCTCCTTCGCGAAGATGAAGCAGATGGGGGTCGACACACCCGTCTTCGGCTTTCTCAGCGACTACATGAGCCGACCCGAAGGTGGCGAGATCAGGACGAGCGAACTGATCCACCCCAAGGTCGAGGCCGAGATCTGTGTCGTCACCAAGGCAGCGCTGAAGGGGCCCGGCTGCCACCTCGCGCAGGTGATGGCGGCGATCGATTTCGTCGTGCCGGCGGTCGAGATCATCGACAGCCGCTACCGGGACTTCAAGTTCGACCTCAAGAGCGTGGTGGCCGACAACACCTCGGCTGCGCGCTTCGTCGTCGGCTCTCGCATGCGTGCGCTCGACGAACTCGACCTGCGCACGCTGGGCGTGGTACTCGAGAAGAACGGACAGATCGCGGCGATGGCGGCGGGCGCCGCCGTGCTTGGCCATCCCCTGACGGCCGTGGTGATGCTTGCCAACCACCTTGGCGCACGCGGCCAGGAACTGCCTGCAGGTAGTTTCGTCATGACCGGCGGCGTGACCGAAGCGATTGCCGTGCAGGCGGGAGACCACGTGAACGTGCGCTTCCAGGACCTGGGGTCCGTCTCGATGCGCTTCGTCTGACGCCGCCCCCGAACCAACTCCCACTCCACAAGGATTTCGTCATGAAGAAGATCAAGTGCGCCCTCATCGGCCCCGGCAACATCGGCACCGACCTGCTGGCCAAGCTCAAGCGCAGCCCCGTGCTGGAGCCGGTGTGGATGGTGGGCATCGACCCCGAGTCCGACGGCCTCAAGCGTGCACGCGAGATGGGCCTCAAGACCACCGCCGAGGGGGTCGACGGCCTGCTGCCGCACGTTCTGGCCGACGGGGTGCAGATCGCGTTCGACGCCACCAGCGCCTATGTGCATGCCGAGAACTCGCGCAAACTCAACGAGCTCAGCGTGCTGATGATCGACCTGACACCGGCCGCGGTCGGCCCCTACTGCGTGCCGCCGGTGAACCTGCGTGAGCACGTGGGCCGCCGTGAGATGAACGTCAACATGGTCACCTGCGGGGGCCAGGCCACCATCCCGATGGTGGCGGCAGTCAGCCGCGTGCAGGCGGTCGAGTACGCCGAGATCGTCGCCACGGTGTCCAGCCGCTCGGCCGGCCCCGGCACACGCAAGAACATCGACGAATTCACCCGCACGACCGCCGGCGCCATCGAGAGGGTGGGCGGAGCGCGCAAGGGCAAGGCCATCATCGTCATCAACCCTGCCGACCCGCCGCTGATCATGCGCGACACCATCCACTGCCTGACGGTGGACACGCCCCGTGCCGCCGAGATCGAGGAATCAGTGCACGCCATGATCCAGGAGGTGCGCAAGTACGTGCCCGGCTACCGGTTAGTGAACGGCCCGGTGTTCGACGGCCACCGCGTGTCGATCTACATGGAGGTTGAAGGCCTGGGCGACTACCTGCCCAAGTACGCCGGCAACCTCGACATCATGACCGCCGCCGCAGCCCGCACTGCGGAGATGTTCGCCGAGGAGATCCTCGCCGGCCGGCTGTCACTCGAACCCGCCGCGCTGGCGGCCTGAAGGAGAACCCGATGAAGAGCCAACTCGAAGGACGGCAGGTCACGCTGCACGACATGACCCTGCGCGACGGTATGCATCCGAAGCGCCACCAGATGACGCTAGCGCAGATGAGGGATGTCGCCACCGCGCTCGACCGCGCCGGAGTGCCCCTGATCGAAGTCACCCACGGCGACGGTCTGGGTGGCAGTTCGGTCAACTACGGCTTCCCGGCCCATACGGACGAGGAATACCTGTCCGCGGTGATCCCCCTGATGCAGCGGGCGAAGGTCTCGGCGCTGCTGCTTCCCGGCATCGGCACTGTGGATCACCTGCGCATGGCCCACGGCCTGGGTGTGAGCACCATCCGGGTGGCGACGCACTGCACTGAAGCCGATGTGTCCGAACAGCACATCACCTTCGCGCGCAAGCTTGGCATGGACACCGTCGGCTTCCTGATGATGGCACACATGAACAGCCCCGAGGGCCTGGTCAAGCAGGCGCTGCTAATGGAAGCCTATGGCGCTAACTGCGTCTACGTGACCGACTCCGCGGGCTACCTGCTGCCCGACGACGTGAAGGAGCGTGTCGCCGCGGTGCGTGCCGCGCTGAAGCCCTCGACCGAGGTCGGCTTCCATGGGCACCACAACCTGGCGATGGGCGTGGCCAACAGCATCGCCGCCATCGAAGCCGGTGCCAACCGCATCGATGCTGCCTCTGCCGGGCTCGGCGCCGGTGCGGGCAACACGCCGATGGAAGTGCTGGTGGCGGTGTGTGACCGCATGGGCATCGAGACTGGCGTGGACGTCTGGAAGATCCAGGACGTCGCCGACGACATCGTGGTGCCGCTGATGGACTATCCGATTCGCATCGACCGCGACGCGCTGACCCTTGGCTATGCAGGTGTGTACGGCTCCTTCCTGCTGTTTGCCAAGCGCGCCGAGGAGAAGTACGGCGTTCCCGCGCGGGACCTGCTCGTGGAACTGGGTCGGCGCGGCATGGTCGGCGGGCAGGAAGACATGATCGAGGACACCGCCCTGACGTTGGCCCGTGAGCGCCAGCGCGCCGCCGCCGAGCAGGGCCAGCCCCGGACCGGGTCCAAGCCGCAACGCTCCCTGGTCGACACACGAGCCTGAACGCCGGGCACGCCGACGCGCGCCCTCCACCCTAGCGGCGCGACGGGTGACACAACCCGCGCGCCCTGACGAGGAGACAATGCATGAACCGACCCTTCCCGGGCCGCCTGCTGGCGGCCGCCGCCGCCGCATGGCTGGTGGCCTGCAGCAGCACCGCAACCACGGATCGATCCGAGGCCGCAGCGCCGAAACGGGCGCCCAATTTCCTGCTCATCCTGGCTGACGACCTCGGCTACTCCGACATCGGCGCCTACGGCGGCGAGATCTCCACGCCGAACCTGGATAGGCTGGCGCGCACCGGCACGCAACTCACGTCGTTCTACGCCTCGCCGTTCTGCTCGCCGACCCGAGCGATGCTGATGTCCGGCTCAGACAACCACCTGATCGGCTACGGTGACATGGCCGAGCTGATGCTCGATCAGCAGCGCGGCAAGCCTGGCTACGAGGGCCATCTCAACGATCGCGTCGTCACGCTGCCGGAGGTGCTGAAACAGTCGGGCTACCGGACGGTCATGGCGGGCAAGTGGCACCTCGGCAACACGGAAGCCCTGAGCCCGGCGGCACGCGGCTTCGACCGCTCGTATGCGATGACCATGGGCGGGGCCAGTCACTTCGGCGACCAGCTCGGCATCATCACCGCCGACCCCGACAAGCCGCCCAAGGCGATGTACCGGGAAAACGGCAAGGCCGTCGACATTCCCCGCGACGGCTTCTATTCGTCCGACGCGTTCGCCAGCCGCCTGATCCAGTATCTGGAGGAGACCCGGGGCGATGGCAGCCGCCCCTTCTTCGCATACCTGGCGTTCACCGCGCCGCACTGGCCGCTGCATGCGCACGACGAGGACATCGCCCGTTATGACGGCAAGTACGACGCGGGCTACGACGCCATCCGTGCGCAGCGACTGGAGCGCATGAAGCAGTTGGGGCTGGTGCCCACGGACGTGGAGGCCTACGCTGGACATCCGCGCTGGAAGCGCTGGGAGCAGCTCACGCCGGCCGAGCGCCGCAGCGAATCGCGCCGGATGGCCGTCTACGCCGCGATGGTCGACAACATGGACCGCAACATCGGCCGCGTGCTGCAGTACCTGCAGGAGCGTGGCGACCTTGACAACACGGTAGTCGTGTTCATGTCCGACAACGGGGCCGACGGGAATTCGGTGTTCGACCTGGCGCGCACCCGCGACTGGATCCGCAAGGACATGGACAACAGCACCGGCAACATCGGTCGCCCCGGTTCTTTCATCGAGTACGGTCCTGGTTGGGCACAGGTGGGCTCGACGCCGCTGAACCTGTTCAAGTCTTTCATGCACGAAGGCGGAATCTCGGTGCCGGCCATCGTATGGGGCCCGGCCGCAGGCATCAGCGGGCAACGTCGCACGCAGGTGGCCCACATCATGGACATTGCGCCCACGTTCTACGAACTCGCCGGCGCCCGTCATCCCGGGCCGGTTGGGGAGGGCCGCACGGTGCTGCCAGTGAAGGGGCGCTCGCTCGTCGCTTTCCTGCAAGGTCGACAGGAGTCGGTGTACGGCCCGGACGACGCGATCGGCTGGGAGCTCGGCGGGCGCAAGGCCCTGCGCAAGGGCGACTGGAAGATTGTCCAGTCCAACCGGCCGTGGGGCACCGGGGAATGGGAACTCTACAACGTGGCGCGCGACCGTACCGAGAGCCGTAACCTGGCGATCGAGCGACCAGACAAGCTGGCCGAACTCGTGCAGGCCTGGAAGCAGTACGTCGCGGACAACGGCGTGCTGGAGATCGACGGCCTGTCGGATCGACCCGGCTACAGCAACGCGGCGAAGTACTACGACGACCTGGCGCATGAAGCGGTCGAAGCGCCGAGGCGCAAATGAAGTCGCGAGACGAGGGACTGACTGGTAGGCGGCCAGGGCAGCGGGCATGGCTTGCCGCGATGCTAGCCGTCGCGGTGGCGGCGTTCGGCTTCGGCGCGTTCTTCGCTGCGCCCGCGACACCCGCTGTTGGAGCATCGAGCAAGGCCCCGGCGGGTCTTCTCTGCTCGGCGTACGCCGGCATCCCGGCCGACGGCGAGCTTGCCGGGATGGTGCATATCCCGGCCGGGCGATTCATGATGGGGTCGGAACGGCACTACGACGAGGAGCTCACACCGCACGAGGTGGAGGTGGACGCCTTCTGGATGGATCGGCACGACGTGACCAACGCGCAATTCTCCCGCTTCGTGCAGGCCACCGGGTATCGCACCCTGGCCGAGCGAGGGCGCGACGCTAAGCGGTATCGCGAGCTGCCCTCTGAGTTGCACGCCCCAGGGTCCGTGGTCTTTGTGCAGGGACCGGGCGGCCAAGCGGGCGTGTGGCGATTCGTCGAGGGGGCTGATTGGCGTCACCCGGAAGGCCCGGGCAGCAGCATTGCCGAACGTGCCAACCATCCAGTGGTCCACATCGCCTACGAGGATGCGCAGGCCTATGCCCGCTGGCTGGGACGAGAGCTTCCCACCGAAGCCCAGTGGGAATACGCCGCTCGGGGCGGCCTTGACGGCGCTCCGTATGTGTGGGGTCACGAGTTCAGACCGCAAGGTCAGATCATGGCCAATACGTGGCAAGGCCGGTTTCCGCAGCATGACGCTGGCGAAGACGGGTATGCAGGCACCTCGCCCGTTGGCTGCTTCGCCAGCAACGGCTGGGGCCTCTATGACATGGCCGGCAACGTCTGGCAGTGGACCGCCAGCTGGTACAGCCCCCGGCATCCCGCCGGGGCGCAACGCAATCCTGCAGGGCCTGCAGAGGACGACAGCGCCGATCCAGCTCAGCCTGGGGTAAAAGCCCGAGTGATCAAGGGAGGATCTCACCTGTGTGCGCCGAACTACTGCATGCGCTATCGACCCTCGGCGCGGCAGCCGCGTGACATCGCCTTCGGCACCTCTCACCTTGGATTTCGCACCGTGATCAACCCAGAACCAACCAGGAGGAATTGATGCCCTTCGCGCAGATTTACATGATTGAAGGCCGTACTGCCGAGCAGAAAAAAGCAGTGATTGAGAAGGTGACCCAGGCTCTCGTTGAGGCCGTGGGTGCGCCCAAGGAGAACGTGCGCGTCTGGATCCATGACGTTCCAAAAGAGAATTGGGGCATCGCCGGAGTCAGTGCCAAGGAACTGGGCCGTTGAGGGATCGCGGTTGGGATCGACATGAACTCACCGCAAGACATGAGCGGCACGGCTGGCGCAACTTCCGTCGTTTCCGTGGTTTCTTCGACATTCCAGAGCGCGAGGTGGATGACTTGCTTGAGGACCTGGGGGGCGGATGTGCTGCCTCCAAGAGTTTTTGTGGTCGGGGCGAACATGAAACTGCTCGGTGCATTGGAGGCCTACTGGCGAGCAGCCACTCGGCTCACCACGGTCTGTATTCCCTCGACTCTGAACCGCCCCGGGTTTCGAGGAGGCTCAACACTCTGAGAGGATTGAGCCATGAGCAAGTCGAACAAGTTCTCGCCCGAGGTGCGTGAGCGCGCGGTGAGGATGGTGCAGGAGCACCGAGGGGAGTACCCGTCGCTGTGGGCGGCCATCGAGTCCATCGCGCCCACCTCAGAGGACGGCTGGGGCTGAGAAGTGGCTCCCGTGTCCGGGGCTTGTTGATTCGGGAGCAGCGCAGCATCAGCAGCAGGCAAGGCGGAGCGAAGCTTCTCGATTTCCCCTTCGAGGCGGCCACCGCTGGACATCCAAATCGGGTTGTATTCGGGGCCGATATCACGCTGTCGTTGCTTGGGCAGCACGTGCTGAGCGAGGGCGAGTGCCTTGTTCTTTGTCAACTTGCTGCCGTTGCGCTCCGCAGCCAACATGAGCATGGCCACTTCGCGGATCAGCAGATCCATTTCTTCGGGGCTCCAGCGCAAACGCGGGGACTTGGTGGAATCCTGGGGTTTGGGCATGTGGGATATCTTTAACTTAGGGCTGTACCGATACTGTATCCTAATCGGGTTGGGGCAAAGCCAGTGCCTATTCCATGCAATGGTGCGGTTAAAAGTTCCGCCTGTCCAAGGAGGTCAGGCGGAAGCCTAGACCCGGGCTTACGCTTGGCGGCGGAGCTGGGTGCAGGCCAGTGAATGCACCCGCCAAGTAATTCAGCATACATGTGGACTTGATCCAATCCCCCGGTATCAGCCCCCTCAAAGGCCGCAACCTTTCTCTGGCCCCCTCGGATTTCAGGTGAAGCAATTGTTTACTAGAGGGGAAAAGGGAAAGCCATGAGAGTGGTTATACTTTTTATTTTTCATGTATGTTGATGCAAACATCTTATTTGCATATCGCAAAAAAATTTAGCGTTTATTTATCTCATCTACGCCCCTACCTTCATATGAACACCTCCTTACCATGTCGCTTTTTTTCAATAGCGGCAAAAGGAGATTTACATGGATATCGAAGATTTTCTAAAGCACAGAGGCATCTCCCCTGCTTCACTCCAGCTCGATCTGGGAAGGAAAGGCCTAGAGCGTGTTATGCACTTTCTCCCAAGGCCCAGAACGTCACGGCCTTGGGTAGCATGAGCATGGCGAAGACGACGAAATGCAGCGCTGCGAGCACCTAAGGCATGCGCTCGAAGTCGCGCGACAGGCGCCGGAATCGCGCCAGCCAAGCAAAGCTGCGCTCCACCACCCAGCGCCGCGGCAGCAGCGCGAACCCCTTCTTCGCCTCGGGCAGCCTGACCACCTGCAACTCGATCCCCGACGCCTGGGCGTCCTCGCGGGCTTGCTCGCCGCGGCCGGACCCAAAAGGTGGGTCCATTGGAGAGTTGTGAAAATTTTCGGTCGAGCGAATCCCCGAAGTACCCCCTTTGGGGCCCCATGCAGGGATCCAGACCGCAGCCGGATCCAAAAGGTGGGTCCATCGGGGAGTTGTGAAAACTTTTCGGCCGATGGAGTCCCCGAAGTACCCACCTTTGGGGCCCCATGCTGGGATCCAGGCCGCGGCCAGACCCTAATGGTTGGCTAGGTCCGCCGCTGCCCCGGCAGCATCAACTACTGAAAGTGCTGAACCGGCTACGGCAGCGGTCAACAATGTCTATCGTATGCGCTCAATAGACCACGTCCTTGGGGACCGGCGCAGCTTGTGCTGTCTGCGCTGTAGAGGGGGCGGTCAGAGGGTGGCGGCGCCGATGCGCCAGGGCAGCAGTGCTTCGTAGTCGTCGGCGGTGGAGGCCTGGGGCAGCTCGGTCAGCTGAACCGCAGCGCTTGCGGCCAGCAGCACCCCAGCGCCGGGCGTTGGGGTGCGGAGTTCATTTTTCCCCCGCACCCGTTTGGGTGCTGGTGAGGTCGATGGCTCGGGCTTGCGCAGCGCGCCCTGCTGCGCCTCGTGCCACCAGCAAAACGAGAAGGCGCACCACACCAGGGCCCAGTGTCGGCGGATGGCCCGATCGCTGCGCACCATGAAGTCCGCCCAGCCGAGCTCGTGCTTCACGCGCTTGTAGTGCTCTTCGATCCAGACCCTCAAGCCATAGAGCCACACCAGATGCGGCAGCGGCGCCTTGTCCAGCGGCAGGTTGGTGCTCAAGTACCAGGTCGAGAGCGGCGGCAGCGTGGCCGGATCGGTGGTGGCCACGATGGCGCGCAAGTAGCCCGGGCGCTGCCGGCGTCGCGCTGGCTCGTATCTTGAGCCAAGATGCCGTCATGCTTCGGTTCCGAGCGAGGCATTTCGTTTCCGTATCCGACTAATACCATGATTCTGTTCCTGGATTTCGACGGCGTCTTGCACAAGTACGGCTGCAAGCCAGCCGACCTTTTCGGCCGGCTGCCACTGCTTGAGGCTTGGCTCGGGCAGCAAGCAGACGTGAACGTGGTGGTGTCGTCGACGTGGCGTCTCACGAGGACGCTGGACGAGATACGGAGCTTCTTCTCGCCGGCGATTCAGCCCCGGATCGTCGGCGTCACGCCGAGGATCAATGGCGCCTTGCCTGAACGCTTCCCGCGGGAGGCTGAGGTGGCCATGTGGTTGCGCGGCAGTGACCAGCCATGGCAGCCGTGGGTAGCGCTGGATGACCACGCCTGGCTATTCCGGCCGTTCAACGACCGCGTGGTGTTGTGCGATCCCTACGTCGGTTTAACCGAGGATGATCTGGTGAGGTTGTCAGCGGTTCTCGGTGGCCGAGCCTGAAGTCCGGCGTCGCGGTGCCCAAAAGAACCCGTCATGCTGACGGTTCCAGAGGGTATCCGACCGATACAGTGGCCGGGGTCTGTTTGCGGACGCTGAGAGTGGGCTGGACCGGCCTCTGTTTAGCTATCTGGCGACAAATCCGGTCCCAACTTAGCTGCTGAGCGACAAATCAGCCGGCAGGCCTCCCTTCGTTAGCTGATCAGCGATGCTCTGCCGACGGACATCAAGCGCTAGTTGAGCATGCGATCTCGGATCGCGGCCTTGAGGTGCGAGTTGACTAGCCGCACTCAGCACCGACCGTCCAGGGCAAATGCCCCTCGGTGGCTTGCCACATGAGGCAGCTGAGCTTCATTTTTAATTAGGAGCGCTTTTGAATTGCACTTGGGTGTGCTACGTAACAGCACAACAGCCCACAAAGAACTATTGGATGGCCAACATGGCACATTGGTTGACCAAGTTAGCGTGCTCAAAGGTTAGAAATAATCATTGGGTGGCAGCATTGGCCGCTGAAAGTGCGGAATCGGCCACGGCAAAGGCCAACAATGTCTATCCACTGGCCAGCATTGGCAAATAGTCGGCAGTTTTAGCCGTTTTTGCGACCTTGCTGCTTGGCTGTGAGGCGGGCAGGACTGTCCAGATACAGAGTGGCGTCGAGCATTTCGATTTGTGAGCCGATCCGTCGAGTTTTTGCGCTGATACGTACAACTTTGAGGCCAACGCGTTAAATTTGCACATCAGTTCGTTGTGATTGAAAATTCAATTGAAAAGCAGTGCTGTCTTTGCTCCATGCCCGCCAATTCGGCACCAGCTGCCGCCGCCGAGCTTCTCCCGTGCAACCGGGCGCCAAAGGTGAAAAAAACAGGAGGCTACCCTCCTTGGTCGTCGGCGTGATGTATCTCGAAGGCCTCTGAAATAACCCCTGCGGCCAGGTACTTCCTCTGTATCACCCGGCGGCACCGGCACATGAGGTTACTGCCTAGAAATGAAGCCCCGTTCACGTAGGTCTCTTTTTCTAGGGCAACGGATCCCTCCAGCCGCCAAAATACATCCCACATCGTCATCGATATCTGCTATCGTATATGTAGTCATCGCGGACGGAGTGTCTCGGGAGTATCTTCGAGCGCGAAGGGCTCACCACCGGGGGGGTAGGTGCATCGATATCGCAGGGCCATCGAAAACGGAGGCCCATCGTGGACGGAGGCATGACATCGGGGACGAAGATCCCATCGGAAGCTAAGGCTCTCATCGGCAGCGCAGCAGCGGCGGGAGTTGCCCTGGCAACGACCTCTTCGCCAACGGAGGGGGGCTCGTCATCGAAGGGGGGTGGTTCGCCATCGGGGAGTTCGGTGGGCTCGGGGCAGTTCGTGCACGAGGAGTGCTATGCGCGCCGCGGCAGCCGCAATGCGCGCGGCCGCAAGCCCAGCGCCCGCGACATCATCGGCGAGCTCCTGCGCCTGGGGCCGCGATACGTGCAGCATCTGGTGGACCAGGGCATCGAGCCCCAGCCGCCGAGGCACCTGCATGGCGTGCACCCCGGGGATCTCATCGCATGGTGGGAGGAGCTCGAGCGGCAGGCCCGGGAGGTGGTCGAGGAGCGGGTGTACGGCGACGAGGTGCGGCTGTATCGCCAGCGTGAAACCACGACGATTTTGGGCGTGGCGGTGGCCAGCTACCCGGGTCCGCCCTCCGAGCAGGATCCGCTGTACGTGCGCTGGCGCGAGCTGACTGTGGCCTGGGCCGCGGAGCACTACGGCGAGCGGCTCGCCGGCGTGTACGAGCACACCGACGAGCGCCACGGGCACCTCCACGTGGTTTTTGCGGACCAGGGGCGGCAGGTCAAGCACAGCCTAGCGGGGCATGGCGCCGCGTTGAGGGCGCTGCAAAATGGCTCAGTCAAGGCCGACGCCAAGCTGCGGCTCATTGAGGCGAATAAGGCGCTGCAGGACGAGTACCACGAGGCCGTGGGGCGCCATGTGGGTCTGGGGCGCGTGGGGCCGGCGCCAAGTCAGCGCCGCAGCCGCTCGGTACAGCTGCGCCAGCGCCTCAAGGCCGAGCTTGAGCAAACAGCCGGCAGCCTCAATGCCATGCAGGAGGCCATGCGCCGCGCGATCGAGGCCGTCGACGAGCGGGAGCGCCGCGCGCAGCAAGCCGAGGCCCGAGCGGAAAGCGCAGAGACACGGGCGCAGCAGGCCGAGGAGCGGGCCAGGGCCGCGGAAGCGCGCGCGGAGGTGGCTCACGCGGCAGCCAAGCGCTGGCGCATGGCCATGGAGTGGACTAGCCAGCAGATTGCCGAGATGCGTAGCGCATCCAAAGAAGTCTTGGATCCAGCTGCGCACGAGCTGCTGTTTGCGCGCTTCAGCCCGACGCCTGCTAAGTCCGAGCCCAAGAATTGAACCGCGCATGTTCAGGGTGCTGGGTCATGGCGCCTGACTTTTCCACTTTTTCGCATCGTTGCGAAAAATCAGGAAAAACCTTAAAAATCAATGATGCGGGCGTCGCGCAGCAGTTCGGGCATCGCTACCGCGTTGGCGATAGCCGTGAGCTTGAAGATCTCGATGGCATTGCTCACCAGATTGGGGGCGTGAGGCGGAACGCTTGCGGCAGCAGCACGTGCCGTAGCGCCTGCATGCGCGTCATGAACCACCCCGGAAATTTCCGAGGCTCATTGGCTTGAGTCAGGCCGACATGGCTCATTCGACAAGTTAACGATAGTAGTGAGCTTTGGCCTCGGCGGGCGGAATGTGGCCGATGGGCTCAAGCAGCCGGTCGTGGTTGAACCAAGCGACCTGTTGCAGCGTGGCCAACTCGACCGCATCCCGGGTCTTCAACGAAGGTTGGCGGTCCCCAGTGGCCGGGCATCACGCGGTCCTCGACCTCAGGCGGGCGCACATGGATGCTGGGCATCTCGGGCAGCAGCCCGCGGCGGTCCTGGCCGCCCAGGCGGGGGCGGCGAGTGCTCTTGCATTGGCGAAGGCAGGCGATGAGCTGGCGGCGCAACTCGCCGCTGGCGTGCGCGTAGATCGCGGTGTAGATGGTCTCGTGCGAGGCCTGCATCGAAGAGTCGTCGGGGAACATGCGCCGCAGTGGGGCCACGATCTGTTGCGGCGACCAGCGCCACGCCAGGCAGGTCGAGATGACGATCCACAGCTTGCCCAAGGGGTGCAGCTTCGGCCAGGGCCGGGCCGCCGTACGACGCGCGTGGGCCGCCCGCTGGGCCGGTGTAGAGGCGTAGCCGCGATCGGGCAGTGCATTGCGCCGCAGCTCCCGGCTGACCGAACTGGGCGAGCGCCCGAGAGTGCGGGCAATGGAGCGCACTCCATGTCCCTGCTGCTTCAGGCTTGCGATCGTGACCCGTTCCTCGGGCTGAAGTTGCTGGTATGCCGTTGTCGTCACCTGATTAGTCATGATCCTCAGCCACGCTCCGGATATGACGCTCGCGCATAGGCGAGT
>NZ_QXMG01000069.1 GCF_003569765.1 Caldimonas tepidiphila
TCCGCGGCAGCAGCGACGGCGTCGAAGGCGGGCGCCATCTGCATCAGCGCGGCGTAGGCGCGGCGGCCGGCGTCGGTGTGCAGATCCTGCGCCTCGACCAGGCGGCGGAACTCAGCGCGCGTCCCAGGCATCGCCATGCCCAGCGCGGCCATGCCCTCGCGCACGCTGTCCGTCGTCTTGGCCAGCCGCTCCTCCTCGCTGAAGAAGGCCTGGTAGTAGGCCGAGGTGGCGGACGTGAAGCCCTCTAGCCCGCCCATGAGGTCGGCGAGCGCGCTGGCTGCGTCGCCGCCCCACACGTTCACGTCGAGCATGCGGACGCCGAGGAGGCGCAGCATCGGGTTCACGGCCTCGATTGAGCCGCCCAGGCGCTTCAGCGCGTCGCTGGCCTTCTCCCCGCCGCGGATCGCCCACTCGAAGCCGCGCATGGCCGCGTTGGCCATGTCCTCGGTCATGCCGGCGAACAGCTCCTCGATCTGCTTCTGGTTCGCCGCCTCGTCGCTGCCAAAGGCGAGACGGATGTGCCGGGTGTAGCCCGCGATCTGCTCCGTCGGCAGCGAGAGGGACTGCGCGAGCCCGCTGATCTGCCGGCGTAGCGCGCCGAAGGTCGAGGACAGCGCGTGATCCATGCCCGCGTCCAGCGCGCCGGTCTCGGTCCACCGCTTCGTCTTGCGGAAGTACCCGCCCTTGGCCTCGATGTCGGCCCAGGTGTTGCCGGTGAAGTCGTCGTTGCCGAACGTGCCCTCGATGCCCGAGGCCTTGACCTGGGGCGCCTTGCGGCCGAAGAACCGCTGCGTCAGCGCCGAGCCGGTCAGCATTGCCGCCGTCTTGGCGCCGAACATCCGGTCGAGGGCCTTGTTCATGGCCTCGTAGCCACTGTTCTTGAACACATGACGGGACAGCCCGTTCATGCTGCTGGTGTCGAACTTCCAGCCCCGGTCATGGAGTGAGCCGTTCGCCAGCATGCCGGCGATGATCGCGCCGACAACCGGGATCGCTGCAGCCGCGCTTGCGCCGGCCGACAGCGCCGTTCCGGTGCTCGCCATGCCGGCGGCCCCATAGGCCGAGGAGGCTGCCGCAGCCTGGGCGCCAGTGAGCCCCATGCCGGTGCCGAAGGCTGACAGGGAGCCCATGCCTAGCGTGTTGCCGGCAGCGGCGATCATTCCGCCCAGGCTCGCCGACGAGCCCAGCGAGGCAAGCTGCAGGTACTGCCCCAGGCCCGCGGTGCCCGAGATCTGCGGCGCCGTCGCGCTGGCCGGCGACGCCATCCCGAGCAGGCCCATGAAGCTCGACACCGCGGGGTTCACCACGGCCTGAATCACGGGGCGCAGGACCGTCGAGCGGAACAGGCCCTTGATGTATTCCCAGGCGCTCTTGCCTCCCTGCATGAGGGCGTCGGAGAGGGACTGCCCGATCTGCTCGGTTGTGCGCTGCCACTCGTCGCGCACTTGACGCTGCATGTCTGCATCGACCTGCTTGCGCGCGCCGCCGTACCGCGCATCGGCAAGCTGCCGCTGCAGCTCGATCTCCTGGCGCAGCGCTGCGAGGCGCTCGGGCGACGTACCGGCGAGCTCCTCCATGCGCAGGCGCTCCTCAAGCAGCGCGATGTTCGCCAGCGCGCGCCGGTGCTCGAGCTCGGTGAGCGCCGCCCCCTCGAGGCCGATGGCCTCATTGCGCTCCTGCTGCTCCTTGAGCGCCGCCGCCAGGCTGTCGACGGTCGCGTAGAGCTGCGCGTCGGCCTTGGCCGCGTGGGCGGTCACAGCGCCCATCGCCTCGCCGAGCTCCTTCTGCTCCTTCTTGTATTCCTCGGTGAGCTGCTTGGCCGCCGCCTGCGAGCCGATCAGCTTCTCGACCGCCGCAACGTACCGATCCTCGGAGATCTCCCCCTTGGCGCGCATCTTCTGCAGCCGCTCGAGGGTCTCGAGGTAGTCGGTGTCCAGGCCGATCGCCCCCATCAGCAGCGCCTGCCGCTTCTTCGCCTCTTCGGCCGCGGCTTTCTCGGCCTCGCTGGCCTTCTGGGTCGCCCCGGTCTTTTTGAGCAGCGCGGCCTGCTGCAGCCCCAGGACCTCGGCGTACTCCTTCTCCCCGATGAGTCCCGCTGCCCGGTCCTTGGCGAGCTGGCTCATGGCCTCGACGTAATCCTTGTCGACGCCGGAGATCTTCAGGCGCAGCGCGGCCAGACGCTCAGCGGCTTGCTCCTGTGCGGCGAGCTGCTGCCCCACCGTCTGGGGATTCACGAGTCCGCGCCCGCCACCTGCCCCCTGCTCCTGCCCTCCCGAGGCTGCAAGCTCGCGGTTGGCCCGGGCCAGATCGCGCGCAGCCGCGGCGCGCTCGCTCATGCTGTAGATGCTGAGCTTGCCGAAGCGCTGCTCCTGCTCGTCCAGCCGCTTGATCGTGGCCGTCGCGTCGGCCACTGCCTGCTCCAGCGTCATGAAGTCGCGGTTGACCATGCCCAGCCCGACCGCACGGCCGATGATCATGCCCAGGCCGTCGTTCATCTGCCGCAAGAAGCCGCCGCCCTGGTTGCGCGCCCGGTCCATGGCTTCGCTGACGGCCTTCATGTCGTTCGTCAGAACGCCCATGCTGTTGGCAATGCCGCGGGAAATCCCGCTATCGCCGACCGCCCGCTTGAGCGAGCTCCAGGCGTTACCCATGCGCGCGACCGCGGCGTCGAGCCGGTCGGCCGACTTCTCCGCCGCATCGCCCAGCTCCTGCTCGAGCTGGCGGGCGAACTTGGGCAGGAAGTCCTCGGAGAGCACTTGGCCCTGCTCGAGCATCTTGCTGAGCTCGACCGTGGTCACGCCCATCGCGCGCGCCGCGATCTGGAAGGCCCCAGGCAGGCGTTCGCCGAGCTGGCCAGTGAGCTCCTCGGAGCTGACCTTGCCCTTGGAGATCATCTGCTGCAGCGCGAGCAGCGCGCCCGAGGTCTCGTCCGCGCTCAGCCCCATCGCCGCCGCCGCCTTCGAGACAGCCTCGAAGACCTGGCGGGCGCCTTTCCCCTCCATGCTCGTGCCGCGCGCCGCGGCGGCCAGCATCCCATAGGCCTTCGCCGCACCCTGCAGGTCCAGGCCCAGCCGGTTGGCCAACCCAGAGACGAAAGCCATCTCCCGCGCCCCGGCGCCGCCGGTGGCGAAGTCGAGCTGCGTCGCCAGACGCTCAGCGGCCGCGCTCGCCTCGAACAGTGCCCTGCCCGCCGCCTGAAGCACGCCCAACGTGCCAACGAGTGCACCATAGTGCCCAATGCGCCCGATGGCCGCGGCGAGGCGGTCCGCACCATTCCCGGCATCATCTGCAGACTGGCCAACCGCCTGCACCTGACGCTGGACCCCTCCTAGCTGCGAGGCCACGGCACCCGCCCCCTGCAGGGTCAACCGAATGCCGATCTCTTCACTACTGCTCAAGGGATTACCCTCCGAACCATGGACCCGCTGCTCAAGACCTTTACCGCCGGCGCACTCAAGGGAGTGAGCTGCGCACTGGCGTTCCTGCTGTGGCTTGTCGCCTGGCTGACGTGGGGGACCGGACAGGCGTCATGGATGCAGGCGCTGCTGACGATGGCGGCGGCCTTTGCACTGCTGGCACGCGCACTGCTCGGACGGGGCTGGTGGCGTGCGTGGGCCAAACGCTGACCGTCAGCCCTTGCCGCCCTCGCGCTGCCGCGCCCATTCCGCAAGGGCTGCGCGCTCCATGATCTGAAGCTCCGCGAACCGCTCGTCGGCCTCGCGCCCACGCAGCCGGAAGCGCCGGCGCATGACAACCTCGATGCCGGGGTAATCGAAGCCAGTTCGACCGGCCAGTCCAACGCGCCACTGGGTCTGCACCTGGTTCCAGAGCTGCAGCGCGGCGACGTGCTCGGGCCAGAGGTAGAAAGGCTCGTCGCGCACGACCTCGCCCTCGGCAACCAGGCCGACTGCAGCGAGCGCGGCAGCGATGCGGTCTTCGGGAGCAGGTTCATCGTCATGTCCGGTCCTGAGTTCGCCACGCGCCCACAGGCGCGCGGCCTCCATCAGTTTTTTTCCTTGGCTCCCACCGCCTGGATGTAGGCGCCGAAGCACAGGCTCGCGATGCCGGGGATGTCCAGGAGCTGCGCGAGGCCGGCGTCGCTGTACGGCAGCGGCTGGCCCTCGGCGTCGAGCACGCCGCTCCAGCCTTGCGCGACGCGCTGCACCACCTCGCCGACCAACGTCTCCTTCGAATCGATGACCGACTTCAGCTCAGCGGCAGTCAGCCGCTCGCAGGTCAGCGAGAAATTGAACGGGACGGACTTGCCGGCCTCGTCGGAGATGACGCCCTTGACGGGCACGGCAACGGTGTTGGAGACGACGAGCTTGAATGCCATGGTGGTGAGTCGATGAGGGGTGAGAGACGCCCGGCTCGCGGCCGGGCGGATGGCGTCAGACGCAGGCGAAGCGCAGCTCGTCGTTGCCCGACACGGGCACCAGGCGCAGATCGAAGCCGATCAGGCGGTTGCCGTTGAGCTCGGCCTTGCTCGGGTTGATGAGCTGCACCGCGGGCGCGTGCACGATCAGCTTGTTGCCGGCGGTGGTGCCCACCGTCATCGCGAGCGACTGCGTGGTGTTCGCCTTGACGCTGTTCATCAGCGAGACCTCCTGCGCCGCAGTCAGGTCGAGCTGCATCGAGCCGGTGGCGGCGCGGTCGGCGATCTGCACGAACTCGCTGTTGAGCATCGGCGTGAATGCCACCTGGTTGCCCAGCTCGAGCTCCAGGCCAGTGCTGTTGTAGGTGGTGCCGTTGGCCAGTGCGCCGGCGGCGTAGGTCGCGCCGAGCGTGATGTCGACGACGTTGGCCTTGGTGATCGCGGGCGGCACGCGCCACGCCGTCAGCGTCGCGCTCGGGTTCGCCGCCGCGCTCACGCCGCCGTCCAGGCCGATGAGGTCCACCGACAGCGTCGGGCGCTCGCCCACCTTGAAGCTGAACTTCGGGTTGCCCATCGCACCCACGAGCTTGTGCAGCACACCGTCGTCGTAGTAGTAGACGGTGACGGTCTTGTGGCCGCTGGAGACCGGCGTGTATTCGTTGCGCGCGGGCGTCGCCAGGTTCGCCTCGGCCATGCCGCAGGCCTGCAGCAGCACGCCCCAGCGCGGTGCGGTGCCGGCGGTGCCGCTGCCGGCCATCTCGACGGTGATCGTCGCCTTGACGCTGGCCGGGCCCACGAGCTGCTCGGCGCCGCCCATGAAGGGGCGGATCAGCTTGCGGTCGATGTTCTGCGCGTCCAGCGGCGTGATGCTGACATCGGCCAGCAGCACGGCATCGGCGGCGCCGGTCGGTGCGGCATCGGTGCCGATCGTGGTCTCGACCTTGGCGAGGACGACGGTGTTCGTGATCAGGCGCGGCATGGCTTACTCCTGCGATTCGGTGGGCTCGCCGGCCGTGACAGGCTCGGCAGCGGGTTCGTTGGGGCGCCAGTGCGGCGCGGTGTCGCTCCAGTTCCACGAGCCGCCACCGGGCAGCGGCGTGTTCTCGGGCGTGGGCGTCGGGGTCGGTTCGGTCTGCGGCATGGGTCAGCTCACGAGGTTCAGGGTGGTGTCGGTGCGCACGGCGATGCGGTAGGAGGCAGCGAGCTCGCCAAGCGTGGTGCTGCCGGACTGGGCACGGGTCTCGGTCGCCGTCAGCTCAATGCCGAGCGCCTGGAGCTCGGCGCTGCCGCACAGCGCGGCATGCACTGCGTGGTGCAGCTCGTCGGCCGCGGCCTCCCAGTTCGGGCCGCTGACCAGGTG
This sequence comes from Caldimonas tepidiphila, assembly GCF_003569765.1. Taxonomy (GTDB): domain Bacteria; phylum Pseudomonadota; class Gammaproteobacteria; order Burkholderiales; family Burkholderiaceae_C; genus Caldimonas; species Caldimonas tepidiphila. Next base: position 5,736 of record NZ_QXMG01000069.1, read on the forward strand.
GTGCACCAGCACGGTGAGCTCGTGGTCGAGCATGCCGATCGGGGCGGTGGCCATGCGGCGGGTGGCGCCGCGGCGCACGAAGACCATCGGGCAGTCCTCGGGGCTCCACTCGTCGTCGGCCTGGTGGCGCACCACCCGGGGACCCGCGGGCGTGCTGGCCGAGGCGATGACGTCGGCGACGCGCTGCAGCAGCTGCTCGAAGGCGGTGGCAGCCATGCGTCAGTCCTTCGCCAGCGAAACGAGCAGCTCCGCCCCGTCGCGCAGCGGCTGGCCGGCCTCCCGGGCACGCCAGGTCGTGGCGCCGATCTGGAAGGTGTCGCCCTTGCGCACGCCGCCCGGCACGGCCGCCGTGGGCAGCTTGAGCGATGGCGAGTCGCCCTGCATCAAGCCGGCGATCGAGGCGTCACCGCCGCCCATGTCGAGGATCACGTGCACAGCGGTCTCGATGCCGCTCGCCGCGCTCGTGTGCGTGGCGGGCGTGCCGAGGCGGCGGTACAGGCGATCGACCATGGCGGCGGCGTCGAGCATCGCGATTCAGCCGGCTTAGACGACGACGCCGTTCAGGCGCACGCGCATCGTTGCCTCGCCCGCACCCTTGGCGGCCGCCAGGCAGCCGATCAGCGTGTTGCCGGTCGCCGTGACGGTGCAGCGCTTGTTGGTGTTGTCCCAGTACACCTTGGCGCCGACGGCACCGGTGTCGGTGGCCAGGGCCGTCAGCTCGAACACGCCGACGGTGTGGCCCTCGACCTCGGCGCCGTTGGCGGCGGTCGTCGCTGCGACAGCGAACAGCGAGCCGACGAGCATGCCGGCGCCGGCGGCGACAGCGTAGGGAGCGATCAGGGCCATCGTGAGGCCCGACTGGATGAAGTTCTTCATGTTGAAGCCCTCGGTAGAGAGGAAATGGAGATCTCGAAGCAGCGTCAGCAGGCCGGACAAGCCGGCCCGCACGCTCATCAGGCAGCGGCGCCCGTGGCCTTGTAGAGACCGCGGAAGTCCAGCGCCTTGGCGGCGAAGTCCAGGCGGCACTTGAAGGACACGCCATCGGTCTCGAAGCCCATCTCGCTCTCGATCACCGGACCCTCGGCGCCGTCGAGGTAGCAGTACTCGACCGTGTCGACCTGCGAGTTGCTGGCCGCGGCGTACCAGGCGGTGGCGGAGGCCGCGTCGAGGATCGGCTCGACGATCGGGTCGACCGAGGTGCGGCCGCCCGAGCGGAACTCGTTGACGGCAGCTTGGGTGGCCGGCACGTAGTTGGAGCTCGTGAGCTGATACGCGATCTGCTCGAGCGCGGCCGGCACGATCAGGTAGGCCGGCGCCAGGTTGAGCTCCTCGCCCGCCAGCCCCTTCTGCAGTCGCATCGCCTTGCGCGCCGCCGACAGCGCGTCGAACGACAGGGCCGACCCGGCGCCGCCAAGGTTCTTGCGATCCGTGTGGAAGAGCGCCACGCCGTCGGCGAGCGCGGCGTTGGCCGTGAGCTGCGCGTAAACGGTGCGGTTCTCCAGGCGCGCGGCGGCGCCGCCGAAGCCAGCGACCAGACGATCGAAGGCCCGCAGGTCGTCGTTGATGATGGCTTGGCGGCTCAGGGAGACGATGCGCCCGAAGGTCGTCACCGCATAGGTCTCGCCGCCGTCGCTGAGGCTGCCGTACTTGAACTCGCCGTGCTCGTTGACCTTGAGCAGGTCGGGCATCGCCGAGAGCTGCACGACGGTGATGTTCTTGAAGTCCGGCGCGTTCGGCGCACGGCGGGCCCAACGGGTGTAGCTGCCGGGGTTCTCCTCGTAGCCGGCGCGCAGGCGCTTGGAGGCGACGTTCGACAGCACCGCCGAGAAGTCGGAGGACGTGTGCATGCCGCCCGAGCGGAAGTTCAGCATGCGGGTGGCGAGCTGCAGACGATCCATGCCGCGGGTGTTAACGCCGCCGGCCTCGAGCATGTCGCGCCCGATCTCCAGCAGGCTCATGCCGCGGAACTGGCGGCCGTGGTCGGTGAGCTGAGAGCGCGCGTCGACGCGGTGCATGAGGGCTTCCTCCATGCCACGCATGCGCGTCTCGGTCTCGTCGCGCACCGTCTGCACGCCGCGCACGTTGATGTGGCCGCCGGCGGCCGCATCGCGCACGGCCAGCTCCTGCAGCACGGCCGAGCGGGCCTGGTCGAGCGACTGGCCGCTGCGGATCAGGCCGGCGGCCAGATGGGCGACACCGTGGCGGGTGCACACCTCGGTGATGTTGGCGGCGCGCTGCGCCACTTCTGCGGCCGCGCGCTGGGCCACGTCGTCGGCTGGCGGGTTGACGACGGCAGGCGCCGGCGCTGCTGCGGCCTGACGGTTGGCAGTGGCGGGCGTCGTGGTGCCGCCCTGGGGATCGTTCTCGAGGGGCATGGAGTGCTCCGTGGTGGAAATGTGGGCGGCTGCCCGGATGAACTGGCAAGGCTGGCCGGCAGGCGGCTGGCCATTGCCCTGAGGCTGGGAGGTGTGCTGCGAGCGCGTGGAGGCGTTGGGGTCGGCCGGCACCGTGACGAAGGAGATCTCCTGCGGCGTCCAGCGCACGGCGCGGTACAGCGGCAGGTTCACGCCGTCGGTGCGGTCCTGGGCGCGGGTGATCTCGTAGCGCTCGACCGAGTAGCCAAAGGAGATCGAGCGGATGATCCCGGCCTTGATGTCGGCGACGATGCCGGCGACGTCCTCGCGCTGGCTCAGGCGCAGGATCGCGCGGCCCTCGCCGGCGTTGACCCAACCGCGCTGAGCGACGCCGAGGATGGAGCCGACGCCGCCCCAGGTGCGGTGGCCGTCGAGCACCTGCACGACGCCGGCCTCGAAGCGGGCCATGTCCACCGTCTCCTCGCTGACGACGAGCTCCTCCTCGTACATCGTCTCGGTCCACCAGTCATAGGCGCGGCGGCGGCTGCCGGTGGTCCAGACCACCTCGATGGTGTTGTCGGCCTCGTTGAAGGTCGAGGGCACCAGGGTCGCCTCGCGCATCTGCATCGGCAGGTCGCGAGTCTCAGACTGCGGTGCGGCTTGAGTCGGGTTGGCTTGCGGCATGCCTCGGCACTGTGCCGAGGCGGCTGTCTCATTTCTCGGAAAAATGAGACGGTTTCAGCGCCCCGCCGCCGATGCGGTTCCGGAGTCCTCCGGGGCTTCGGCGCGCGTCTTCTGCATCGCGAGCAGCACATCGAGGATGCCCCGATCGCGCAGCCCCTTGATGTCCTTCTCCAGCTCGTCGAAGACCATATCGGCGTCGTAACCGCGACGGCGCAGCTTCTCGCTGATGCTCGACATCCCGCCCCCGATCTCGAGCAGGTCGGCCGTAAGCTCCTGGGCCGGGTTGATGTAGTCCCACTTCGGGGTGGAGTGCTCCACCGTGTAGTCGAGCCGGCCCGGCACCTGGCCCCCAAGGGACGCATAGCGCGCGAACTCGTCGCTGATGCGCTGGCACATCACGGGGATGACAACGTGCCACTGCAGCTGCTCGATCTCTCGGCGGAAGTCCTGCTGCCGCACGCGCGCGCTGCTGAAGTTGACCTCCCGCATGTCGCCCGTGGCCTGCTCGTAGGTAAAGCCGGCGCCCGAGCAGATCAGATGCAGCTCGTACTTCACATAGTCGACGTAGCCAGGGGCGACGTTCGGCGCGACAGTCGTGATGTTCATGCCGGTCGGCACCTGGATCACGTTCCCGCTCGGCAGATCCCCCAGGATTCCAGTCTGCTGGGCCTCCTCGGGACGATCTGACAGCATTGACGGGTCGCCGCTGACGATCACACCGAGCCGGGTCTCGAGGTTCTTGCGCCCGAGCTCCGCGTCCTGGTAGAGCTGCAGGTCGCGCACGCGGCTGATCACAGGCGCCAGGCGGGGGAAGCCCCTGCCCTGCCCCGGCCGCTCGGCAGCGAAGAGATGGATGATCAAGTCGGCCGACACGCGCCGGCTCTCGGTGCGCGCCGTCTTCTTGATGCGCCCGATGTCGCCCGGGTGGTTGTCCCACAGCCAGTAGGCCACTGCACGGCCGAAGGCGTCGTACTCGACGCCGTTGAGCACTGCGTTGCCGTTGTCCGCGCTGGTGCGCAGCTCGTCGAGCCAGTCGATCTCGAGCAGCTGCAGCTGTAGCGGCACCGGCAGCCCGTCTTCCGGGCGGCGCGGGCGCAAGCGGATCAGCACCTCGCCGTCGACATCCATTGCGCGCACCGCATCGGCCTCCAGGCCGTAGAGGTCGCGCCGGCCGTCGGCGTCGGCGACCCTGACCCACTCGGCCCACAGCTGATTGAGCCGCTCGCCGGAGCGGCCGCGGAACTTGCGCCTCATGCCGGTGCCGATGATGTGCGCGACGCGCGCCTCCAGGCCCGAGCGGATGTAGGACACGTTCTGCTTCAGCGCCCGGCTCTTGCTGCGCAAGGTCCGGCCATCCATGGCGTGGTCGGCATTGGCGCTCGCGCCGGCGCGGCGGGGCTTCCAGGGGTCGCGGGGACTGGCTGCCTCATAGGCGCGCTGCAGGCGCAGGCGATCGAAGTGGCGGCGCAGGCCTGCGCCGGGAGACAGCCAGCCGATGGCGCGGTCGAGGAAGGTGATGCGGGGCTCGGCCATCAGTCGCCCCGGCTGGTGGTGAAGTTGAAGCGGAAGGCGCCGCCGGCGCGGCGGCCGGGCGCCTGAGCGGCCAGCACGTTGGCCACGTGGGCCCGAGCCGCCTGCAGCTCGGTGATGGATCGGTAGCGAATGCGACGGCCATCGAGCTCCACCTCCAGCTCGGAGGAGGCGATGGCAGCGTCGAGCGAGTCGAGGTCAGATTGGGAGAGGGCCATAGCCCCGGCACGCTACCGGGGCGGCTGTCTCATTTCTCGGAAAAATGAGACAAGTTTTTTCCGTGCGAGCCGCGCATGCGATAGACCGTGGCACGGCTCAATCCGAGTTTGACGGCCACATCTTTGGGCCGCGCACCGCCAGCACACAACTCCCGCACCTGCTGGGCAAGGACTTCACCACTCATGTGTCGTCGCTTGTGAATATAAATCTCTTGGCCGCTGAACTCGCCACGCACCGCGTTCTTCGCCTCGCTTAGCGAGCGTGCACCACTAACAAGCTGCGGGAGATGTGCAATCACGAGGTCGAAGATTCGGTCGACGAGGTCCGGGTCGGCGAAGCGCTCACTGAGCTGATGGCGGGCAGGCGGGGTGGTGTCGGCGGCGGTTTTCGATGTCATTAAGTCACCAGGCACGGGCGAAGGATCGGGAGGGGGTGAGGGCAGGACGAGGGATGGCCGCTGCACGTGGGGTGGGGGCAGCGGCAGAGTTGTCCTGGGAGGCGCCAGGGGTAGCAGCCTCCTCAGGGGCGGGCAGCACGTCGGCCGGGGCTGCCGGCGCGCTGAAGAGATCAATGGGAGGTTGCACGCGGGCCTCGAGCTGCTGCCAGCGCTTCTCGCTGTAGCCATCGAGCCCGAGGATGAAGGCAGCGTGCAGCGCGTAGTTGCGGCAGTCGAGCACCTCGTTGCGCGGCCGGCGCTTCACCCACTTGTAGGTCTCGCCGCCACGCGGCCCCTTCACGAGGATGCGCTGCTCGGCCGTGAGCTGCTCGAACCACTCGCGTGAGAGCTGGTCGCTGAAGTGCACGTAGCCCGGACCCGGCGTGTCGATCGTGAGCTGGCCGAGCAGCAGGTCCTTGGCGGTGTCGACGCCGATGCTCCAGAGCTTCACACCGTTGGCCCACTTCTGGCCGCGCCAGGTGATCTCCTGCGACGAGGCCGCACCCTTGATCGGCTTGCCCTCCTCGCTGGAGCCCTTGACCGCTTGCACCGGCAGCTGGTGCACGTTCTTGCGCACCCAGTTGTAGACGGCCTGCGTCTGGTCGCTCGAGTCGATGGAGATGCTGTCGATGCCGAGCGCACTGCCACCGGCCCAGGCTTGCGGATAGCGACGCTGCAGGTAGATGGTGACCTGCTCCCAGTCCTCGTCGTTGGCCGGGTTGCCTTCGATGATGTGATGGTCGACGGTCCAGCTCTCGAGCCCGCGCCCCCATGCCCAGACGCCGATTTCCCAGCGGTTTCGCTGCACGTCGACCCCGGCAGTGAGGCGCAGCCCTCCGATCGGCACGAGGCCGAGCGGGTACGGCTCAGCGCGCTTTTGCAGCGCGTGCTCGTCGCTGCGCTCCCCCTGGAGCTCCCAGGTCTCGCCGAGCGTCTCGTTGACGAAGCCCTGCATCGGGCCCGCGTCGCCCGTCTGCAGGATCTCGTAGGCGTGCTCGAACTCGCGCGCGATGCTCTCCCAGCTGCGTTGCGGGCTGTAGGCGGCCCACACCTGCACGCCGACGTGCCGCGGCGGACGCACCGGCTCGCCCTGGTCATTGCGCCAGGTGCGGTCGGCCCCGTACCTCAGCCCCGTCTTGATGCACACCCAGGTGCCGGTGAGTGGCACGCCCTCGGGCAGGTAGTCGGCCTGCGTGATGGACTCGAGGCAGTGCGGGCAGACGTGGCGGATGGTCTCGGGGCGCCCGCGCTCCCACTTCATGCCGTGGCGCTTGTCCTTGCCGCCCCACAGCAGCGGGTGCTCGGCGCCGCAGTGCGGGCACTCGATGTGGTAGCGCAGGTCCGCGCCGGCCTTCTCGCGCGAGCGCTCGACGTGGCTCAGCCCCTTGATGCGCGGCGTCGTGCCGCCGACGAACTTCGGATAGGGCGCGCCCTCGAGGCGCCCCTTGGCCAGCGTGCCGGGGTCGGAGGACTTCTCCACCACCTGGTCGAACCCGTCCCACTCGTCGATCAGGGCCACGGCCACCGTGATGCGCCGGTAGGCGCGCGCCGCCTTGCCGCCGAGCAGGTGCAGCACCGAGTCGCGGAAGGCCTTGTACTTGATCGTGTCCTCGACGCCCTTGCCCTTGCGGCGCGCCGCCTTGACGGCCTCCACGCCCTCGAGCACCGGCTCGATCTCCGACTTGACAAAGGAGTCCCGATCGTCGTCGGTCGGCTGCCACAGCGCCTGCTTGCGACGCCGGTGCGCGATGTTGTAGGCGACGAAGGCGGTGAGCATCTTGGTGTAGCCCACGCGCTTGGACTTCTGGACGTCCAGCTCCTCGATGCGGTCGTCGCTCATGAAGTCGAGGATGCCGATCTGGAACGGCCATGCCTCCCAGGCGCCCTTCTGGTGGCTGCTCTCGCCGGCGAGCTTGAAGTGCTCGGCGGCCCACTCGCTCAGGTGCTGGGGCGGCTCGGCCGCCAGGCTCTCGAGGCCGAGCTTCGCTGCGGCGACGATCGCGGCCCGGGTCTCGGCGGCGATGACGTAGCGCTCGCTCATGAGGCCGGCCACTCCTCGCCCTCGCTCAGCGCGTCCTCAGCCTGGTCGTCCGCGAGCTCGTCGACGCGCGTGGCCACGAGCTTGGCGGTTGAGCGGATCCACTCGTTGCGCGCTGAGGCGATCACCTGCATCACCGTCATGCGCGCCGACTCGGGCAGATCCGGGCAGGCCTTGCGCAGCGCACCCTCCAACTGGTCGAAGCGATCGACGACGCCGGCCGATGCCGCGCCCAGCACGTCGGCGAGCAGGCCGATCGGGGCGTACTCGCCGCGCGCGATCGCGTTCTTCAGCCGCTGGCCCTCCCGCTGCTCCCGCGCAAGCAGCGCCCGCTCATACGCCAAGTCGACCCCCTCGACCTCTCCCAGGCGGCCCGCGGCCTGCTCGCGCAGCCGCGTGCAGTAGGCGTGCAGCCACTGGTCCGCAGTGCCCTCGCGCGGCAGGATGCCGTCGGCGAGCAGCTCGCTGACCTTCTGCTGGGAGATGCCGACGAGGTCCGCGAACTCCTTCTGCGTGACCCGGGCCTTGAGTGCATCAATCACCGTACAACCCCCTTGGGAAGGCTGCTGAACAGTCCGACATCGGGGTTCGAATTACCCGCGAGGCTCAGCCCCCGGGAGGACCCGAAGCCCCCCCGGGGGGCCGGCCCAACCGGGGCGGGGAGACCGGGACGACGCCCGCTCACCGGCTGCTCCCCACCGCTTCGTCGAGCGCGCGCCGGAAGTGCCCCGGGAACTCCTTGTTCGCCACGCGCTCCGCCACCTGGTAGAACGGGAAGCGGCGGCGGTAGCTCGGCAGGCTGGGCACGAAGACCGCCACCGGCCGCACCGCCGTGCCGAAGCCCGTGCGCCGGCGCTCGTAAATCCCGGGTTCGAGCTCGCCGTCCTGCTGCGCGAGCACGAAGTAGCGCGACTGCCTCGCACGTGCGCGAGCCGCGTCCTTGGCGCGAGCCTTCGCCACGCGGTTGGCCACTGCCTTCACGCCCGCCAGACGCATGTCGACGAGCACGGCATTCACGTGCGCGCGCCTCCAGTTGCCGTAGGCATCCAGCTGAGCACCGGCCCCGGGCACGACGTACATCCCGGCGGGCAGGATGCCGGCCGACCGAAGCGCGCGCTCGAAGCCCTTCTCGCGGCGCGGCCCGCCCGTCACCTCGGGAGCCAGCCAGGCACTGGCCGATCGCCCGCCTGCGGCCGCATCCTTCGGCCGGATCACGGCCTCGAGCTTTGCCTTGGTCGCCGGCTGCACGAAGAGGCTGTTGAGCGTGTACGAGGTGGGACGCACGAACACGCTGTCCATCACCTTCTGCTCGACATCGACGATCAAGCGCGCGGTGGCCGTGAGCGCCCTGGCCGCGGCGAACGGGATCTGCTTGCGCCCTACGTCATCCAGCCGCTTGATCACGTCCTCGACGTTGCTGGTGATGGTGATCTTCATCGCCCTGCCCTGTGCTCAGGCTGAGCGGCATACCCCAACGCCTCGCGGTACATCGTGCGCTGCGTGATGGTGAGCGGCTCGCCACTCTGATCCAGCGCTTCCAGCCGGCGCGCCCACGCGCGCTCGCTGCGCACGCTCGCACTGCCCGCCGCCGTCAGCCGCTGCATCACCGTCTTGACACGCTCAGGGTCCGCTGGCGGCGCCGGCAAGGCGGGCGACTGCGGCACCGGCGCATTGCGGCAGAGCGCTGCGAACTCGCCCACGGTCGGCGGCTTGCCGGGAGGCAGGTGCTCGAGGCCGTGCTTGATCGCCTCCGGCCGGCCCGCGAAGCCCGCGAGCTCCTCGGCCCAGTCGGCCTTCACGAGGGCCAGGTCGAGCCCCTCCCACCGGGACAGGAAATCACGGCCGTAGCGCACGGACAGCCGGGCAAAGAGGGCGTCAACCCAGTCGCTTGGCAGAGACATCGATCACCTCCAGGAACGTCGGAACAGGCTTGGATGCAGGAGCGGTGACGCCCTGCAGCGGCTTCGCAGCTGCCTGCGGGCAGATCTGCTCGTACTTCTCCCGCATGGAGCGGGCGTAGGCGGTCTCAGCAGGCGCCGCCTGGGGCAGCGGGCCGCGGTGCAGCGCCTTGGCCACCTCGGCCGCGCGTTGTCGCGCCTTCGACACCGCCGCGAGGATCCATGCGAAGGGGTCGCCCTTGGACTTCGAGGCCTCGGCCAGGTCGGTGAACTCGGCCTCCGACGCTCCAGCGGCGAGCAGCTCGGCGAGCAGCGGGTTGCCGGGATAGACCCGGGAGATCCCCCGGGCCTTCAACGCCTTGCAGACCGCAGCAGCCGGGGTGACGAGGTCGCAGTCGACCTCCTCCGCCTCCAGCCCCTCGACCTCGACGCTGGCAGGCCCCACACCCACCCCATGCCCCCCGAGGGGCAAGGGGGTGTGTTCCTGCTCCTGTTCCTGCTCCTGCTCTTGTTCCTGCTCCTGGCTTCGAAGGGGCTTCGAAGGGGCTTCCACGCAGGCGAGGCTTCCCCCTGCGGACGCTTGCTCATCCGAGGCACCCTCGCGCCGCGTCTTCAGGTGGAACTGCCCGGCGTAGCGGTCAAAGAACGGCCCCAGGAAAGGGCAGTCCGGCAGCGCGTCGTACTCCTTGCGGATGCCGATGCAGCGCTTGTCGCTGGGCTTGAGGGGCTCCGACGCGATCTGGTATGCGGCCATCTCGTGGACCCACACCATCTCCGAAGGGGCATCGAAGCTGCAGAGACCCACTTCGATGCAGCTTCGAAGGCCCTTCGAAGCCCCTTCGATGCCCAGCCCCGTCTCGTGAGCCATGTAGAGCACCGGCTGGTAGAACAGCCCGAGCATGTTCGAGTGGGGCGAGCTCATCAGGTAGAGCGCCACCACCATCGCTTCGGGGCCCTGCTTGCGCAGCGCCTTGCCGGTGCGGCCTGTCCAGATCTTCGGGCAGATCTTCGCGTAGTCACGCATGGCTCGCGCCTCCCCGATATCGCTGCGGTACGCCCATCACGGCACCAGCCTCGCCTGCACCGCAGGCACAGCCACCACGGTGACGACCCGACCAGTGACGCTGCACTCGCGCCGCTGCCCAAGCTGCACCAGGCGCTCGGCTGCAATCAACCCATTCACGCAGCGAGACACAGTCGACCCCTCCCAGCGCCGCGAGGTAATGAGTTCGAGCCGCTCTCGGATCTCCGAGCGCGTCAACCCGTCCATGCCATTGCGTTGCGCTGCGCGCACCACGTCCTCGACATCGTCGTTCTGATGCCGCTGCCTTTCCAGTCCGATATCGGCAAGCGCCTGGGCCTGCGCGTCACGGCTTTCATGTGTAGTCGATTGGGTTTCCATCACGGTCCTACGCGAGGAGAGAGCCGCCGAGGCGCGCTTGGAGCGCGTGGCGGGGAAAGGGCGGGAGCCCACGGTCATGGGAAGATTTGTCTTCCACAACCAACCGGCCCATGAAAGGGGCTCCCATGGAAATGCCGAGCGTGCGGACCTCGTTGCGAGATCCGGCCAACGAGGTGACGTACCACGTCGACGCGTACCGCCAGCTCACTCGCCAGGAACTGCTGATGGCAGTTGCGATGTACCAGCGGCAGGTGAAGAAGAAGCCGAAGAGAGGAACAGCCGTGACCATCAAATCTCTCATCGGCCTCGGTGAATGAGGCTTTGAGCCAGGCACTGAGCCCACCGGCTGGAAAGACGAACAGAGAGGGCGCGGCCCCTCTGAAAGACGGTCAGGATCTTGAAGCCGCCCCAGGAATCAGCCACGACGAACACCATGTCCTTGCTCATCCGGCGCTGCGCGCGCTTCTTCGCTTTCCTGATGCTGACCATCACAGCACCTCCAGCAGCCCATTCAGCGCGGCGATCGCCTCGCTGACTTCCTTGCGGATCTGGCTGCGATCGTTCGGGGAGATCGACCGCTTCTGCAGCGCCGCGTGCACTTGGCGATAGACGTCGCCCGACTCGGCGCCGATGTGCGCGAGCTGCAGGTGCACCGCGGCCACATCGACCTCGGTCTCGGACTCGGAAGCCGGCGAGTTGCTCTTGCGCAGGGGCGGCTCGTGGTCGAGCGCTGCAGCCGCCGAGTACAGCGGATCGAACCGGTCCGCGAAGGCCTGGATCGCGATGAACTCCGCCACCGTGACGTGGTGGGTGTCGCAGGTAGGGCTCACCTTCTTCTGCAGCGTGTGCGGGTTCATCTTCATCCGCACGGCCAGCGCCGGAATGCCGCCCGGGTAGTCGTGCGCGATGTGATAGATCGCGTCGTGCACGTCGGTGAGCACCGGCATGGCAGCTCCCGGGGTGCCGATCTCGGTCCCGATATCGGCGGTGACGAATGGTTTCTGCGGCGGGATAGTGCGGCTCATGGGCAGAGACTCGATCGAAGGGTGTCAGGGAGGGCGAGGCGAGGCCGGCGCGGATCAGGGGTGGTTCGCGCCGGCCGACATCGACCGGGCGAAGCGCAGGCAGGCCGCCTCGATATCCGCTGCATCGCGCTCGGAGCGGCGGGACACGGCCAGGAAGGCGAGCGGCAGCGGGGCGAAGGCCGCCCACCACAGCAGAGGGCTGAAGAGGAGGATCACAGGCGGGGCTCCCAGTTGCGGAAGGCGCCCGCCTTCACGTCGAAGCACGCGGCGCACGGCGCGTCGAGGTGATGGGTGTGTTCCTGCGCGCAGGTGGAGCAGTGCACCCGCACGCCCGGGGTACGCCCCCCGTTCAGGGGTGCAGGCACGGGCACGATATCGGCAGGATGAACTTGGGGAAGTTGCGCCTGCGGTGCGGTGGCGAGGGCTGCTTGCATTGGCGGATGGGGAGCTGGCAACGGGAGGGCTGAGGCGGCTAGGCGACGCGCCTCAGACCGGGAAGGGGCGGGAGCCCACGGTCATGGCAGGATTGAAGTCCCACCCACAACGCCACCAAGAAAGGGGCTCCCATGGAGCTGATGGACCGCGCATTGCAGCGCGAGATCCTGGAGAGGCTGGCCGCCGCATACCCCTCGCAGATGCAGCCCGAGGAATTGACCCTGGGCCTGGACTCCGAGGACCGGCGGTGGATCTTCAACGCGACGTACCTGCACGAGCACGGCCTCATCGACGCGAAATCCGTGAAATTTCTCAGCGGCCAGATGCGGGTGCATCTCGCGGCCATCACGGCTCGCGGGCTCGATTTCCTGCAAGACGACGGCGGCCTATCCGCCATGCTGGGCGTGGTCACGGTCCGGCTGGAAGCCGAGACTCTTCGCGCCTTGCTGGAAGCGAAAGTACAGGCCAGTGGCCTACCGCCGGAAGAGAAGGCGCGCATCACGACGGCCTTGCGGGATCTTGGCGGGGAGGCGTTGAAAGCAGCGACCACACGCCTCGTGGAGGCGGGTATGGATCACTGGCCGGAAGCACTCGCGTGGCTTCAAACACTGCGTGGTTGAGCGCAACGAACCGGAACTCGAACTGGAGCGCGATCTGCGCCTCGCCCACCTGAAGATGGAGCACTCCACCCTCCTTCGCTGCCTCAATCAACGCCGGGGGCACTGCCAGCCGCAGGCGGACGGTGTCGTCCTCCACGCGCTCCATATGGAGTTGCAGTCCGGGGAGCATCGGCACTGCTGCGAACGCAGGCAAGCCCTCACGATCTGCCAGGGCCTCCATGCTGCGCGCGATTGACCTTAGCGCGCGGCTGTCTTCTTCGAGAAACGTCATTGCAACCCTCCCCCTACGCCATCAACGCCGAGACAGACCGCTTTCTGCGGGGGATCGAATCACGCTGCATGGCAACTCTCCTGCACCAAGCCGACCGGGCCCTTGTCCTTGCGGTCGGTGGCGCGGCGCGCGCCCTTGCGGCGCTCGAAGGGGCCGTGGCGGCGGTCGCCGTGACGGCGCTCATAGGGCGAGGCAACTTCAGGAGCCCCCGCAGCACCAATCAACTCGGGCCAGATGTAGTGCCAGTCGTTGGGACGCAGGTGCCAGCGGCACAACTCCTTCTCACTCTCAAACTCAATGCGGACTGCTTCAGCAGGACTCATGGCTCCACGCCCCGTCATGCACTGATAGAGATAGTCCTTGTTGACGCCAACCTTGGCGGCAATCCGCGCTCGATCTTGGGCGGTGATATGGCTCATCCCCCGAAGTCTAGCTCACAGCTAGAGATAGTCAAGCCGGAGGCTAGATGGCAGCTCTAGCTATTTGCTTGAATCTAGCCATGACCGTGCAGGACAACTGGCTAGCCAACTTACGGGCGCTCGTGGACGAGCTGAGCGAAGGCGACGACAAGCGCGTCGGCTATCGCGCTGTTGCCTCTGCAAGTGGGCTCTCTGAGGAATACATCTATCAGCTCTATGAGGGCAAGCCGAAAGCAGATGGCAGCCCTCGGCATGTCGGCCCACGGGCCGCGAAGGCAATCGCAAGAGCTTTTGCCGAGGGACGTCCTCACGACTGGTTTGACCAAGCCGCCAGCACAGTAGCAACTCGTACGGATACGGCTCGCCCTGAGCCAACCCCGGCAACGCGCCCAGTCCTAAACGAAGAAGCTGCAGAGCTGACTTACGCAGGCCGGCCGTCTGTGTCGAAAAGAGTACGGGTAGTTGGAATGGCGAAGCTGGGAGACAACGGGTGGTACGAAGAGCTGTCCCTGGTCCCAGGGATGGGAGACGGCTACGTTGATGTTCCCACGCGAGATCCCGATGCCTATGCACTGCTAGTTCGTGGCGACAGCATGCATCCCGCTATTCGCGACGGCTGGCTAGTTGTAGTCGAGCCGAACTCCAGGCCAGCAGTCGGGGAATACGTAGCGATCAAGCTCCGAGACGGAAAGAAGATGGTCAAGGAGCTGCTTTACTACAGAAAGGACAGCGTGGCCCTCCTCAGCGTCAACGGTGAACGGCGAATTACCCTGGGAACCGATGAGATCGAGCTGATCCACGCTGTAGGCTTCATCCTCCCCCCTAGCAAATGGCGGCCTGACATCGAGTGAAGGCCGCCACCGCCTCCTCACCCCACCAGCCACTCTGCCCGCCCTGCGCGGGCTTTTTTCTGTGGCCAGCTAGAGAGTTCTAGCTAAAAACTTGACATCATCTAGCTTCAAGCTAGACTTCCGCCATCGCCTCCACCAAGGACCGATGATGGCAAGCCCCACCCACCCCGCATCCGAAGGCCAGCAGCAGCCGGCCCTCTCCCAGAAGCCGACCCACCACCTCAGCCACGACGTAGGCGGCCACGACGACAACTGGCACACCCATGTCCGCGTCGCCACGGGCGAAGGCGTCTCGGTTGAACCGGACCGGCTCGCAATGGTCTCCTTGACGACCGGCTGCGCGAGCCTGCAGACCTACCCCAGCGCCGAAGATCTGCGCGCCATCGCCGCCGGCCTGCTGGCCGCCGCCGATGCCCTCGAAGGCACGATCCTCCTGCTCAAAGCCGCTGACGCCGCCGAGGCCGCAGCCGCTCAGCCCACCGTGAAGGAGGCCTGAGCGATGGCAACCGTCACCAGCCCCCTGTCGCACCCGCTGCACCGCTTCGCCCCTCAGGGCCTGAGCTACTGGCGAGTGCTCCACACCAACGAGCAGACCCTCGAGCGCACCGAGTGCCGGGTGTGGGCCCGCTCCAGCAAGGCCGCCGCCGATATCGCCGAGCGAGATCTCGGCCGCGGCCCCGCCTCGACGATCAACCTGAGCGCACGCCAGGCGCGCGCCGCCCTGAGCAGCTGAGCGACGTCATGCGCGAGCTGCCCACCCCTACCCGCCTCGAGCTGCAGCAGCCCTGCCGCCGCTATGACGCCTCGGCGCGCGCCTGCGTGGTGTTCGCCGTGGCCTACGTGACGGCGATCGCCTGCTACGCCGCCTGGGTGCTGTGGCAATGACCGCCCTCCTCGCCCACCAGGCCGCCGCTCGGAAGGTGTCCTACCGCGCCTGCGAGCTGTGCGACTTCGGTACCACGCGCAACGGGGTGCGGCACTGCCGCTGTGCCCGCGCGCTCTCGACAGCCGGCGAGCACCCGGTCGCGCCCGAGAGAGCGCTGCCGGTGGCCATCGTGCGCGCCCCCGACGGATCGTGCGGGCCCGACGCGCGGCACATGCGCGCGCCGTTCCTCGACGCCTGATCCCCTTCCCAATGCCTCTCACCAACCGTCACGCCATGCATGCTCAACCCCTCCTCCTCGGCCTGATCGGCTTCGCCGGCTGCGGCAAGTCGACCGCGGCCCGCTACCTCGAAGACCAGCACGGCTTCGAGCAGCTCGGCCTCGCCGACCCGATCCGCAACATGCTCTGCGCCCTGCTCGACGCAGCCGGCGCAGGCGGCGAATGGATGACCGAGCGCGCGCTCAAGGAGCTGCCGGTCCCCACGATCGGAGTCAGCTACCGCCACCTCGCGCAGACCCTCGGCACCGAGTGGGGCCGCGCCATCAGCCCCGACTTCTGGCTGCGCATCGGCACCGGCAAGCTGCTGCAGGCCAAGGAGCTCGGCATCGACCTGGTGCTGTCCGACATCCGCTTCCCCAACGAGGCCGCCTGGATCAAGGCCCACGGCGGGGTGCTCGTGCGCATCTCGCGCCCCGGCCTGCCCAGCGTGCGTGATCACGAGAGCGAGCGGCACTCGTCGACGCTGCCGGCCGACCACGAGATCGACAACCGCGGCTCGATGGCCTGCCTGCGCGATCAGCTCGACAGCCTGATCCATGAGCTGCGCGTGCAGCAGCTCGCTCGCAACGCCGCCTGAGAGGCAGCCATGCTCGACGACACGCTCCGCACGGCCGACCTGAGCGACGCTGCGCCGGCCCATTTCGTGCGCCCCACCCCGGGCTACCACTGGATGACGTGGGAAGAAGCCATCCTGAGGAAGCATTACCCGGACCGCGCCACCGGCCCCGCCCATTGCGCCGAGCTGCTCCCGCACCGCGCGCTGAGCAGCATCTACGCCAAGGCACGCACCCTCGGGCTGAGCGCCCCGCACCAGGGCTCGGCCGGCAAGCAGTTCGCTCGCACCTGGGAGCGCACCGAGGCGATCGATGCAGCGCTGCGCGCGCACTACGCCAGCAGCACCGGACGACGCGGCGGCATGGCAGCACTGGCAGCAAGCACCGGGCGGCCCCGCGGGTGGCTCCAGCACCGCGCGGCCGAGCTCGGGCTCACCCGCTCGAACCCGATGCTGCTGAACAACCCCTGGAGCGCCAAGGAACTTGAGCTGCTGGAAAAAGTGGCTCACCTGTCGCTGAAGGTGATCGTCTCGAAGCTGAAGGCCGCGGGCTTCACGCGCACCCAGGGCGCCGTGATGGGCCAGATCAAGCGCCGCAAGCTCGACCGCGACGACCCGGACCGTTTCACCACGGTCTCGCTGTCCCAGGCGCTGGGCGTGTGCGAGAAGACGGTGGCGCGCTGGATCGACCAGCACGGCCTGCCTGCCGAGCGCGAGGGCGCCGCGCAAGTGCGCCGCGTGCATCGCAAGAAGCTGCGCGCATGGATCGCGAAGAACCTGGCCGCGATCGACCTGCGCCGCGTCGACCAAGCGTGGTTCATGGATCTCGTCTTCGGAGGCTGACCATGCCCGCACTGCTAACCGTTGAACAGATTCGCACGATCCGCCTCGCTCACACCAGCACGCTCGACGCGCTGCACTCGGGAGAAGCCTCCGACGCCACCCTGTGGGACTGGGTCGAGTCCGGCCTGACCTGGTCGCGCACCTCGCAGCTGCTCGGCGAGGGCGAGCCCGAGATGGACGCCCAGCTCGAGCTGATGCTGTCGGTGCTGGAGCGCTACGGCCGCACCGGTCGCATCACGCTCGAGGGCGGCGAGTACGAGGCGGCGCGCCGCGGGGTGATGGTGATGGACATGCTGGCCGACCGGACCACGGATGTGGTCGCGAGCGAAGCCGCCATGTGGTCCAACGCCCAGCTCGAGGCCGTGAAGGCGCGCGTGCAGCGGCCGCGCGCGGCGGCCGCGCCCGGGTCTGCGCTGCAAGTCCGAGCGGAGCAGGAGCGCCACGCATGAACGCCCCCGCCCTCCTCTTCTCGCCCGGCTCGCTGCAGAAGCGCGAGCTCTACCGCGCCCAGGCCCGCGTGCCGGCCTCGTCGGCCGGGCCGGACCTCTTCGTCAGCGTCTCGGCCACGAGCCAGCGCGTGCGCCTCGATCACGACACCGTCGCCGCGGCGATCAAGCTCGACCTGAGCCTGGAGCAGGCCCGCGCGATCGGCGCCGAGCTGCTGCGCGCCGTCGACGCCACCCAGCCGCCCGAGCCGGCCCCTGCGGCCGACAGCAAGGCCACGGGCACCGGCGAGCTCCTCGCCACGCTGCGCCAAGTGCTGAGCATCGCCCACGCCCGGATCGACCTGACCCGCCTCAACGACGACGAGCGGCAGGCGTGGCGGAACGCGCGCCGCACAGCCAGCCACGGCGCCGACACCGCCCCCACGACGACCACAACGACCTGAGTCCATGCCAACCGCAACGATCACCCTCACCGACCAGGGCGACGAGATCCACGTCCGCCTGTCCTTCGACCCCAGCTGCCAGGACGACAGTCCCGCTCACGGCCTGGCGCTCCAGTGCCTGATGCTCATCAACGAGAAGCTCGGCGGCGAGACCGCCAGCGCGGAGGGCTGAGCCATGGGCCTCGTCAAGAAGGAAGACGTGCGGAAGGCCCTGAAGGCCGCCCGGGATCGCAACTTCGAGCTGAGCGAGCCGGAGATCCGCGCGCACATCGCACAGTCGCTCTCGCTGCCCGTGGAGGCGGTGGACGAGGTGGCCGAGGAGCGGGAGGCCTGC
Source organism: Caldimonas tepidiphila (assembly GCF_003569765.1). Taxonomy (GTDB): domain Bacteria; phylum Pseudomonadota; class Gammaproteobacteria; order Burkholderiales; family Burkholderiaceae_C; genus Caldimonas; species Caldimonas tepidiphila. The sequence goes on from NZ_QXMG01000069.1 coordinate 23,701, forward strand.
CATGGCTGAGAACTCCGGCATCGAGTGGACCGACCACACCTTCAATCCGTGGATCGGCTGCACCAAGGTCTCGCCTGCCTGCGACCACTGCTACGCGGAGGCGCTGGTGCAGCGCTTCGGGGGTGACTTCACGCAGCGCCGCCTCACCTCCGCAGCGAACTGGCGACTGCCGCTGAAGTGGGAGCGCCATGCGCGTGCCGCCGAGGCAGGCTGGAAGGCGGGCGTCGAGCTGCACGGCAGCGAGGAGGCCTGCATTGCCGCCGGCTTCTCCAAGCCGCGCCGGCCGCGCGTGTTCTGCGCCTCGCTCGCCGACGTGTTCGACAACCAAGCTCCAGCCGAGTGGCGGTCGGACCTGTTCCGGCTGATCCTCGACACGCCGCACCTCGACTGGCTGCTGCTCACGAAACGGATCGGCAACGTCGCGCCGATGCTGCGCGAGATTGCCGGTGACCTGCACCTGCTTGCCGACCCCGCTTGGACCGGCCAGCTCCCGCAGAACGTCTGGATCGGCGCCACGGTCACCTGCCAGGCCGAGGCCGACCGCGACATCCCGAAGCTGCTGGCCGTGCCGGCGGCGCGCCGGTTCCTGAGCATGGAGCCGCTGCTCGGGCCGGTGGATCTGAAGGACGTGCTGATGCCTGAAAGCGGGCACGGCCACCATGAATTCAGCCCGATCATCACGGGCAATGCCCTCAAGCGGGCCAACCCGCTGAACCCAAGAATCGACTGGGTGATCGTTGGCGGCGAGAGCGGCCCGAAGGCCCGGCCGATGCATCCCGCCTGGGTGCGCTCGCTGCGCGACCAGTGCACTGCGGCCGGCGTGCCGTTCCTGTTCAAGCAGCACGGCGAGTGGCTTGCGACCGCCTTCTGCACTGACGAGCAGGCCGAGATGCCGCACCGCGGGCTGGCCTACGTCCGACGTGACGGCACGACCCACGACGGCGCTGGCGGCGTGGATTTCTTCGGCGGCGACGAGGAGACCACGCGCGTCGGCAAGAAAGCCGCCGGCCGGCTGCTCGACGGCGTGACGCACGACGGCTTCCCGGGAGGTGCAGCGTGACCACCGAGACCATCACCTGGCACCCGGTGGCCGAGCAGATGCCGGACGGCGACACGACGGTGCTGATGGCCCTGGAGGGCGACGACGAGCCCACGTGGCCCGGCTTCTACGCCGGGGGCGGCTGGTACTACGTCAGTGGCGGGCGCGTCGCCGGCCACGTCACGGACTGGGCAGACATGCCGGGAGGGCCGAAGAGATGACGCATGAACTCGGCCTCCTCTGGACAGACTCAGCTCTGCGTCGGCCCCGGAACCCTCAAAGGCGGCTCGGGGCGCCCGTGATAGAGGCTCCACGCCCCGGCGAAACGGGCCTTTGTGACGTTGTTGCGCCACCATGTGCCGCAGTCTTGGCAGATATGGATTTCGTTGACGCACAGCTCGCGCACGTCTTCCCCTCCATGCGCAAAGAGCAAGCGCAGCCTCTCATGTCCTTTGACCTCCGGAGCCTCTCGAGCCATCACATCACAGGCTGCGCATATCACCATCTAACTTCATCCTCTTTTATTCGAGGCGGGAGTATCGGGAGATCCGACTTGATGCACCAGCGCTGTGCCAGTTTGGATTTAGGCACAGCGGAGGTTGCTGCATGAAGGCGATCGACCTCTTCGCCGGGGCCGGCGGCTTCAGCACCGGCGCACGCCTTGCCGGCGCGCAGGTGGTGTGGGCTGCCAACCACTGGCCCACCGCGGTGCAGTGGCACTCGGCCAACCACCCGGAGACCGCGCACGCCTGCCAAGACCTGCAGCAGGCCGACTTCCGGGACGCGCCGGCTCACGATGTGCTGTTGGCCTCCCCGGCCTGCCAAGGCCACAGCCGGGCCCGCGGCGCCGAGCGGCCGCACCATGACGCGCTGCGCTCGACCGCCTGGGCCGTGGTGACCTGCGCGGCGGTGCATCGGCCCGCCGCCGCGCTGGTCGAGAACGTGCCTGAGTTCGCACAGTGGGCGCTATACCCCGCCTGGTGCGCTGTGATGCACGCGCTCGGCTACGCCCTGCAGCCGATCGTCGTCGACGCGGCCGACCACGGCGTGCCGCAGCACCGGCGCCGGCTCTTCATCGTCGCCACGCGCTCCCAGCACCCGATCGAGCTGCGCCTGCCGCGGCGCGAGCACGTGGGCGCAGCGCGCGTCATCGACTTCCAAGCCGGCAAGTGGACGCCCGTGCACCGCCCCGGCCGCTCTGCAAGGACGCTCGAGCGGATCCAGCGCGGCCGGGCGCAGCACGGTGAGCGCTTCGTCGCGCCGTACTACGGCAGCGGCTCCGGCCTCACCGGCCGCTGCCTGAGCCGGCCACTCGGCACCGTGACGACGCGCGACCGCTGGGCGGTAGTCGATGGCGAGCGCATGCGCATGCTGAGGGCCGACGAGTGCCGGGCGGCGATGGGCTTTCCGGAGGGCTACCGGCTGCCTACGCAGCACCGCGAAGCCGTGCACCTGCTGGGCAACGCCGTGTGCCCGCCGGTCGCAGCCGATCTGATCACCGCATTGAAGGAAGCCGCATGAGCCGCCGAGCCAGACAACGAGCGGACTCCCGCCCCTGGGAACGGGATGCCGACCTCGATCCCGGCCTGCTGGCCGCCTTGGACCACCTCGCCACCGAACGGCGCCTACCGGAGCACCACCAGGTCGAGCAGGAGCAGATCTCGCGCCCCCACCTCGCCGGCAACCAGAACCACCAGAGCCACCAGCAATGAACACCACGACCCAAGTCCTCAGCACCATCGCCGAGTCACTGCGGCGTGCCGGAGCGACCCTGCCGGCGCCCGAGTCCGACGGCACGGTCGAGACCGCAATCAAGACCGGCCTGTCCATCGCCCTGTGCGTCGTCGAGCAAGAGGCGCGGCGCGCCATGGCGCAATCAGCTTCCCTCCCGCGCCTGAAGAGCTGCGATGGAGAAGGAGGCCCCCATGACTAACACTGCCCGGCCCGACACCATCACCACCGAGGAGTGCGCCGAGCTGCTGCACTGCTCGGCCGACCAGGTCGAGGAGCTTGCTCGTGCAGGCGACATCCCCGGATTAAAACTAGGCCGCTCGTGGCTGTTCGTGCGGGCCGACCTGCTGGACTACCTAGCCGAGAAAGCTCGTGCAGAAGCCGCTGAGCGGCGTGCCAAACGCGAACAGCCTGCCCCTGCCGTGACCTTGCTGCAGCGCATGCCGAAGGCATCCCGCCGCCGCACACCCCCAGCCCTGCCGGCAGTCGTTGCACAAGCCTGAAAAACATGGTCGAGCTGCGCCTAACGCTCCCTCGAACCCACGCCTGCGACGAGTTGGCAGACAGGGCCGCGGGCTGACCCCCGATAACGCCCGCTTTCTGAGACTAGAACCGAACACACCCCAGGGGAAACGAGATGGAACTGACCCGCGAAGAACTGAGCCTGCTGCTGTTTCTCGAGACAAATCCCTGATACGCAACGAAGGAAACCAGATGATCTCCTCCACTGAAGCCGAGGCCCTTGCCAAGCAGCACATCCAGGCCTACGTCAACGCCTGTGGCTGCAACACTGTCGAGGACGTGGGCAACGTGCTGATGAAGCTCGTGAGCCTTGCCGGTATCACGATGTGCGCCACCGTTGGGCAGGCTGATGCCGTAGCACGCCTGGAAGGCACCACCCGCCATATCGCCAACCGGCAGTTCTCCACCTGGCGGATGGAGCGGGCGAACTGATTGCCCATGCAGCGCCTCTCGTAGAGCTTTCGCCTGCCCCCAACAACCAGGCAAGTACCGGCGGATCGCGAACATGAAAAAGGGGTAGCTCACGCTACCCCTCGACACCCCCCCGAAAGGAGGACATCTCCCAAAGAACAAGCGGGCCTTTAGCGCTTCTTGTTCGACTGCGACACAGCGCTCCCCGCCAACGTCTTCGTGGCCGCGCTGTACTTGCTGCTGTTCAGCACCCGGGACGCCAAGTCCTCGACGCGCGAGCCCGTCTGGTTGGAGCTTCCTGTCTGACTCAAAACGGACGCTGCGAGCGTCTTGGCGGTGGACGAACTCCCCTTGTTACGCAAGGTATCAGAGGCGAGGGAGGCGACCTTGGGAGAGGTCTGTTTGGTGTTGTCAGCCATGGTTAGGCCCTTTCATTTTTGAAGGTCCTCGCCCTCAAAAACCGACGCCCAGCTAGAATCTCAGGTCGCAACGTGGTCCTGCTAGGGCCGTCCCCACGGGCGAGAGATCGCTGGGGCGCACGAGGGTCAGGATGGCAGTCCTGACCCTTTTGCGTTTCTGGCGTCCCCAGTGCACCAAGGGTTGACGAACTTGCAAATTCGCACACAATGAAGGTTGACGAAACACTTCATTTGCACAAACCATGAGCTTGCCCCTTCCCTCTCACTTCTTCCCTGAGCTGACTGACGAGCGCTTGTCAAGCGTGGCGCGCTGGCTGCTGGAAGAGCTGCATGCGACTGATCTGGACCTCGCCCGCTACACCGACACCCGCTACACCAGGGGCACTACGACGTTCGGTAGGCAGTGGTCACGCCTAGTTTTGGAAAAGAAATCCGGGAAACACCATTGGTTCTCTAGCACCCATGAGGGCAACGATATTGTTATTACTGTGGGTGGAGTACCGTGCAGATTTAGCAATGACAATGCAGCGCGCCCTACTAAAAAGGCCGCCGTTACTGCAAACCGATACCAAGAGTCCTTTCTTGAACTTGGCGAACCTGGCGAGCCGCGCCGTTTTTGCTTCATTGTTGATCGTGGCCCTCATGAAGACGCGGAGCCACGCGTTGAACTTCTTGGCTTTGACGTCAACAACCAAATAGTTTGCCGCTGGGCGTCCACTGCTGTCCGCGTCCTCAAGACAATTTCCACCCATATTGCACAACCTGTCGATATTTCCAAGCCTATCATTGTGCCCAAGCGGCGCGACGAAGATGGCGAAGCAGCAGAAACTGGAGCATGAGCGAATTTATTGGAACGAACCTGCGTCTGGCCCGACTTTTTCATGGCCTATCTCTGGCCGATTTGGGCGAGCGCTTAGGATGTTCAAAACAATTCTTGAGCCGACTTGAAGCCGGAGGAGAGCCAGTATCTTCGCCGCTTGAGCAGTCAATGGCAGAGGAACTACAGGTTCTTCCTGAGTTCTTCTACCATATTGATCCGATGCCGATTTCAGAAGAGCAGTGCCATTTTCGCAAGCAACTGACAACCAAGGTTTCACTGCGTCAGGAGGCACGAGCACGCGGGGAAATGCTGAAGCGTCTAGTTTGCGTACTAGAAAGCCACCTAGAACTACCCCCTTACTCAATTGATTCGGCCGAGCCCACGTCAGCAGAAGCCATCGAGCGAGCAGCCGAAAGCTGCAGAGTTAAATGGGGCCTCGGGATGGGTCCAATAGCGAACGTGACCCGCGTTTCCGAAAAGGTTGGCGCGGTCGTCATGCACGTTAGCGGACTAGCCAACGAAGTTGATGCCATTTCCTTTGCAACACGCCGCCCAGTAATTGCGCTCAACAGTTCAGGCAGGTCAGTTTGCCGGAGTCGCTTTGGCATCGCCCATGAGCTAGGACATTTAGCATTGCATACCGGGGTACTTACAGGCGACAAATACACTGAAAACGAAGCCAACCGCTTCGCCAGTGCCTTTTTGCTCCCCAGATCCTCATTCTCCTTCGAGTGCAAAATTGCACTCCGCGGCTCAAGACTAAATTGGAATGGACTTTCAGAGCTAAAAATGCGCTGGGGAGTTTCAAAGGCAGCCATCCTGTACCGTGGCCGCCAACTCGATATATTTTCCGAAGACCAAGTCAGGGCCGGCTACATCGGCCTTAGCAGACACGGAGAAGCTATTCAGGAAACAGAGGATCACTTGATCCCACCTGAAAAACCAGAGGTTATACAAGACGGGCTCAAAGTAATGAACGAACACCTTGGGATGCCTGAGGCCGCGATCGCACGCGCCATGTACGTGCAACCCAAGTTTCTACATGAACTACTTAATTGCTCGCCTACCCTCAAGACAACTAACGTTATAAATCTCTTTGAGCGCCAACCAATAGCGTCTTAGCTGCGATAGCCAGTCGTCGAGCGCTTGTCAACGAGAAAAATTAGTTGCATGGCCCGCCTATTTGGCGGGCTTTTTATTTGAGCCCCATTCGTAAGCTCCCTCTGCGTCCATCGCTTTTTGGCGATTAGCCATCCTTGACGTTCACCCACATCCGCTGCGCCAGATCGGCGCCGCGGAACGAGGCATACCGGTGCGCCATCGTTGAGTTCGGGGCCCACCCCATGATCCGGTTGATCTCCTCAAGGCGCCACATCCAGCCGCCCGACGCATCGCGCATCTCCAGCCACCGGCATGTCGCCTCATGCCGCAAATCGTGCTCGTGCAGGTTTTCGCAGCCCGCGTACTCAAACGCGACGCGGAAGCGATCCGAGAGCCGCTGTGTGCACTTCTTGAGCGTCATGTCCGGCTCCTCCTCAAGGAACGGGAACAGGTAGGCGGCGGGGAGCATCGCGCGCGTGCTCAAGTACTCGCGCAGGACCGCATAGAGCTCAGGGCGGATTGGCACGTCGCGAAATGCCACGCGGCCGCGCCACTGCTTGCTGCACTGGGCCCGGATCACCTTGGCATCAAGATCCACCTGTCCACGCCGCAGCGAGTAGGCCTCGCGCAGCCGAAGTCCGGTCGACACGATAAGGCGGAACAGCGTCAGCAGCGCATTGCCGCCCTCGAGGAGCAGCGCGCGAGGCTTGCCGGGGAACACTTCGCCTGACAGCGCGCGCACGATGCGCTCCTCCTCGCCTGGATGCAACCGCCGATCCCGCGACACGTCGCGCCGCACTTCCTTGCCGGCTGCCTCCACCAGCTTGCGATCGACGTCGGTGTAGCTGCTGTAGCCCTTGGGCAGCAGGCGCACCGCGTTCTGCAACTTCACATCCGGATTCGTGCGCAGGAACTCGTCGATTGCGCGTCCAAGCGCTTGGACGCGGTGGCGGATGCTGTTGGGAGCCAGGTTGTTCTCGACCTTCAGTCTTCGCACATAGCCCGATACCCACTGGTAGTCGGCGTCGACCAGACGCACGGAACCGACCTCCCGCATCAGCGAGCCGATGGTGATCTGCTGGGTCGGCGCCGGGATGCCGCTGTTCGCATAGAGCCGCAGCACGTAGCCAAGGGTGCGCCCGTCGTTGCGGGTGGGCTCGGTCAGCAGCTCGGTCGGCGGCGGCAGGCCCGCCATCTTCATCAGCTTCCACTGACCTGATTCGTCACGAAGCTCAGCTTGGCTCATCCTGTGAGACTGTCGACCATTACGCT
>NZ_QXMG01000070.1 GCF_003569765.1 Caldimonas tepidiphila
AGCTGCTCCATGGAGCTGGCGGTCTGCTGCAGGCTCGAGGCGGCCTGCTCGGTGCGGCTTGAGAGGTCCTGGCTGCCGCTGGCGATCTGCGACGAGGCGGTCGAGATGCTGTCGGTGGCGCTGCGGGCATCGACGACGAGCTTCTGCAGCGAGGCGGTCATGCGGTCGAGCGCCTGCTGGATCTGGCCCATCTCGTCGCCGCGGCCGGTGTCGAGCTTCACGGTCAGGTCGCCGCCGGCGATCCGCTCGACCGCGCGTAGCGTCTCCTCTGCCGGGCGCACGATACTGCGGGTGATCGCCACTGCGAGCGCGATGCCGGCGACGATGGCCAGCGCCAGCGCGGACACCAGCACCATCCTGGCCTGCTTCGCGTCCGAACGGGCCTGCGCGCTCTGCTGGGCCGCCAGCTTCGAGTTGATGTCCACCAGCTCCTGGGCGAGTGCGGCGGTCCGCTCGAAGGCGTTGAGCGGGTCGGCGAGCGAGTAGGCGCGCGCCACCTCGCCCGACCCATCTGCGGCGGCGTTCGAGAGTTCGAACAGGTTTTTCTGCAGGGCGAGGTAGTTGGCGTACTCCTGGCGCAGCCTGTCGAACGTCTCGCGTTCCGCTTCCGAAGAAATCAGCTTCTCGTACTGCGCGAACAACTCGCCGAGCCGCTCACCTGCCGCATGCATCTTCGTCTCAACCGCGGACTTGCCAGGTGCTGTTTCGGTCTGAACATGCCGTAGGCTGAGTTGGCGCAGCGAGCCAAGCGCCGTGTTGATCCTTCCTGCCGTCTCGATGCTCGGCAGGTAATCAGTCGCGACCTCCTCCCCGTCTGCGATCAGCCGGTTCATCTGCATGAACCCGATCGCGACGGTGGCGGCCATCAGCAGCAGCAGGGCGCCGAATGCAAGGCCGAGCTTGCGGCCGATCGACACGTTGTTCCAGTTCAAGTGTGTCTCCTGGGTTGTTCTGCGCGGCCCGCAGGCGAGCGGGCGGGGGCGAGGCTCAGTGCCGCGAGCGGCGCACCAGGCTGCCGACGTCGAGGATCAGCGCGACGCGGCCGTCGCCCATGATCGTGGCGCCCGACACGTCGGGCACCTTGCGGTAGTTGGCCTCGAGGTTCTTGACGACGACCTGCTGCTGGCCGAGCAGCTCGTCGACCATCAGCGCGACGCGACCGCCCTCGGCCTCGACGACGACCATGATCGAGCTCGTGCGCTCCCAGTCGAAACGCGGCACCTCGAACACGCGCTCGAGGTCGAGCACCGGCATGTACTCCTGGCGCACCTCGACGACGCGGCCGGTGCTGCCGATGGTCTTGACCATGTCGGGCTGCACCTGGAAGCTCTCGACCACCGAGGACAGCGGCAGGATGTAGACCTCGTCGCCCACGCCCACGCTCATGCCGTCCATGATCGCCAGCGTCAGCGGCAGCCGCACCGCGACGCGCATGCCGTAGCCCTCGGCCGAGTCGATCTCGACCGTGCCGCCGAGCGCGCTGATGTTCTTCTTCACCACGTCCATGCCGACGCCGCGGCCGGAGACGTCGGTGACGATCTCCGCGGTCGAGAAGCCCGGCTCGAAGATCAGGCCCCAGACCTCGGCATCGCTGAGCGAGTCGGGCGCGGACAGGCCGCGCTCGCGCGCCTTGGCCAGCAGCTTCGGGCGCGACAGCCCGCGGCCGTCGTCGCGCACCTCGATGACGATCGAGCCGCCCTGGTGCGAGGCCGCCAGCGTGATCGTGCCGGCCTCGGCCTTGCCCTTGGCGAGGCGGTCCTGCGGCAGCTCGATGCCGTGGTCCAGGGAGTTGCGCACCAGGTGCGTGAGCGGATCGGTGATCTTCTCGACCAGGCCCTTGTCGAGCTCGGTGGCCTCGCCCTGCGTGACGAGCTCGACCTTCTTGCCGAGCTTGGCGGTGAGGTCGCGCAGCATGCGCGGGAAGCGGCTGAACACGGTGGACATCGGGATCATGCGAATCGACATCACCGCTTCCTGCAGGTCGCGCGTGTTGCGGTCGAGGTCCGTGAGGCCCGACATCAGCTGCTGGTGCACCACCGGGTCGAGCCCGCGGCTGTTCTGCGCCAGCATCGCCTGCGTGATGACGAGCTCGCCCACGAGGTTGATGAGCTGGTCGACCTTCTCGACCGCCACGCGGATGCTGCTGGCCTCGAGATGGGCGGCCTGGCCCTTGGCCTCGCCGCGCGCGGCGCGCGGGGCCGCCGCGGCGGCGCCCGGGGCCTCGGCGGGGCTCGCCGCCGCCGGCTCGGCCTGCGGCCGCGGCGCGCCTGGGGCGTCGTCGAAGAAGCCGTAGCCGGGGTCGGCAGCGGGCGCCGGCGCGGCCGAGGCGGGGGCCTGCCCGGCGGGCCAGGGCGCGAAGCGCACCTGCTCGCGCGACACGTGGAAAGTGAACAGGTCCAGCAGCTCGGACTCGTTGCTGGCGGTGCGGACGCGGAAGCGCCGCAGCCCGCCCGCCGCCTGGCCGCCGTCCACCGGCTCGATGCGGCCGAGGTCGGGGATCTCCGCGAACAGCTCCAGCAGGTTGTCGGCCTGCTTCGGGTCGGCCAGCGGGCCGACGGTGAGCTCGAGCTCGCGCTGCCCGGAGGCCGCGGGGGCGGCAGCCGGGGCCTGCGGCGCCGGGGCGGGCTCCGTCATGCTCGCCACGACCGCGACGGGCTCGGGCAGCGGCGCCGGCATCGCCACCGGTTCCGGGAGCGGCGCCGCCGGCTGCTCGCCCGCGACCATGGCGCGGATGTCGGCGAGCAGCGCGCGGGTGTCGACCTCGTCGCCGCCGGCGCCCTGGTGGCGCGCGAGTTGCGCGCGCAGCGCGTCGCCCGAGGCGAGCAGCACGTCGACCATCGGCGCGGTCGGCTGGAGTTCATGGCGACGCAGCTTGTCGAGCAGCGTCTCCATCTGGTGCGTCAGCTCGGCGACGTCGGCGAAGCCGAAGGTCGCCGCGCCGCCCTTGATCGAGTGGGCGCAGCGGAAGATCGCGTTGAGCTCCTCGTCGTCGGCGGCCTCGATGTCGAGGTCGAGCAGCTGCTGCTCCATCCGGTCGAGGTTCTCGCCGGCCTCCTCGAAGAACACCTGGTAGAACTGGCTGAGGTCGAAGCCGGCGTCGAGGTGGGTGCCTTCGGAGGTCATGTCACTCATGCGGGACTCCTGTGGGTCGTTCTTGGCGTTGTGCGGGGGGCGCGGTCAGCGGATGACCTTGCGGATCACTTCGATCAGCTTGTTCGGGTCGAAGGGCTTGACCAGCCAGCCGGTGGCGCCCGCGGCGCGCCCGGCCTGCTTCATCTGGTCGCTCGACTCGGTGGTGAGGATCAGGATCGGCGTGGTCTTGAACTGCGCGCGCTCGCGCAGCTTGCGCGTCAGCCCGATGCCGTCGAGGCGCGGCATGTTCTGGTCGGTCAGCACCAGGTCGAAATGGCGGCCGTCCGCCTTCTCGAAGGCGTCGAGGCCGTCCACGGCCTCGACGACGTCGTAGCCGGCGCTCTTGAGCGTGAAGGACACCATCTGGCGCATCGACGCCGAGTCGTCCACCGCGAGGATTGAATGCATTGCTCGTTCTCCGGACAGGTCTGGGCCTTATCGGCCGGGTCATGCGCTTTCTTTAGAACAGCTCCACGGAGCCCGCGTCCATCTCGGACTGCGTCACCGGGTTGGGCCGCTCCGGCGCGCTCGCCACGAGCGCGCCGCCGTCCTCGTCGTCCTCGCCCATCGCGTCGCGCGCCAGCCGGTCGGCACAGTGGCGCAGCCGCGCCTGGGTGTGCCCGATCAGCTGCGAGGCCATGTCCTGGAACTGCAGCGAGGTCACGGCGCCGCCGAGGTCGCGCATCACCGGCGCGACCTCGGCGGTCCCGATGCGCTGCCCGCCCTCGGCGGCGGCCGTCAGGGCCTGCAGGTGCGAGACGGCGGTCGAGAACTGCTGCATCAGCTGCTCGCCGGCATGCGCGAGCAATGCCTGCAGCCTTTCAAGGTCATGCGTGGCGATCAGCAGGTCGTCCTGCAGGCCGGCGGCCCACTGCAGGGGAATCGGGCTGGCGGGTGCGTCCGCCGGAGGGGAAGGGGGCAGCATCGGGGCTCCGCGTCGGGTGAGCAAGGGCCCGCGGCCTGCGCCGGAACGCGGCGGAGCGTCGGCCGTGGGCATGCGCCGACCTCGGCACAGGCCGGGAATCGGGGCGGGTTGCTAGAATTTTCGACACCCCCCCCGCCGGACTTGAGGCGTATTAACGGGTTTTTTTCATCCATTTGTCGCCGATCGCCGAACCGGACCCCCCATTCATGACCGAAACCGCACCGCGCCGCAGTCTGCGCGTGCTGCACCAGGAAGACTCCGAGGCCGACCACGAGCGCGTGGTCCTGCAGTTGCGACGCGCGGGGCTCGACGTGCGGGCCCGCCGGGTGGTCTCGGCGGAAGGGTTCGCGGCGGCGCTCGACGAGGGCGGCTGGGACGTGGTGCTCTCCGACGCGGCGCTCGCCGGCACGTCGGGCCTGGAGGCGCTCGAGATGCTGCGCGCGCGCGGCAGCCTGCTGCCCTTCGTGCTGGTCTTCGGGGAGGCAGGCGAGGACGCGGCGGTGCGGGCGATGCACCGGGGCGCGAGCGACTGCCTGCCCAAGAGCCGGCTCGAGCGCCTCGCACCCGCGGTGCTGCAGGCGATCTCGGCGCAGGCCCGCGCTGGCGCGGCGCTGGCGCAGTCGACGCAGCGCCTGCACGAGCTCGCGCAGCACCTGCAGACTAGCGTCGAGATGGAGCGCAGCGCGATCGCGCGCGAGATCCACGACGAGGTCGGGGGCGCGCTGACCGCGCTGCGCTTCGACCTGGCGTGGATCGCGCGCCATGTCCGCGACGCCGCGGTGCAGCAGCGCGTGGCCGCCTCGGTCGAGACGCTAGGCCATGCGATCGAGGCGAGCCAGCGCATCATGCACAACCTGCGGCCGGCGATCCTGGAGCAGGGGCTGGTCGCGGCGCTGCAGTGGATGGCCGAGCGCTTCGAGCGGCGCACCGGCATCGCCACCGCCTTCCGCAGCAGCCACGAGCAGCTGCAACTGCCGCCGGGGGTGCCGCTGGTGGCCTACCGGACCGCGCAGGAGGCGCTGACCAACATTTCCAAGCACGCGCGCGCCACGCGCGTGCACATGGACCTCGCGCTGGCAGCCGGCGTGCTGTCGCTCGAGGTGAGCGACAACGGCCGCGGCCTGGCGCCGGGCGCGCTGGGCAAGGCCGGCTCCTTCGGCATCCGCGGGCTGCAGGAGCGCGCCGGCACGGTGGGCGGTTGGATCGAGCTGAGCGGGGGGGCGGGCGGCACCACGCTGATCCTGTCGATCCCGCTCGAGCCGGTCGGGGAATTCAACGACACCGGAATCGCCGCTTCCAGGCCGGCGGCGCAGGGCGATGCCCTGCCCCCGCCCGCCGCAGCGGGGCGCGACGATCCGACCCTTTGGGGAAGCCTATGATCAAGGTGGTTCTGTGTGACGACCACGCGCTGATCCGCCGCGGGATCCGCGACATGCTCTCGGACGCGCCGGACATCGAGGTGATCGGCGAGGCCGGCGACTACGGCGAGCTGCGCACGCTGTTGCGCACCCAGCCCTGCGACGTGCTGGTGCTCGACATCAACCTGCCTGGCCGCAGCGGCCTGGACGTGCTCAACACGCTCAAGGAGGAGGGCTCGGCGGTGCGCGTGCTGGTGCTGTCGATGTACCCGGAGGATCAGTACGCGATCCGCGCGCTCAAGGCCGGCGCGTACGGCTACGTCAACAAGGGGGGCGACCCGGAGCAGATCGTCGCCGCGGTACGCATGGTGGCGCAGGGCCGCAAGTACGTCACGCCCGACATGGCGCAGATGCTGGTCGAGAGCCTGACCGCGCCGGCGACCGAGGCGGCGCACGAGCGGCTGTCGGACCGCGAGCTGCAGACGCTGGTGATGATCGCCTCGGGCAAGCGGCTGTCGGACATCGCCGAGGAGCTCACGCTCAGCCCCAAGACCGTCAGCGTCTACCGCGCCCGCGTGCTCGAGAAGCTGGGGCTGTCGAACAACTCCGAGCTCACCGTCTACGCGATCCGCAACGGCCTGGTCTGAACGAGCCTCAGAAGAGGCCGAGCATGCGCTCGAGCACCGCGGTGAACGGCGCCTCCAGCATCGGCAGCGTCACCGCCATGCCGATCAGCCCCACCGAGAGCGTGATGGGGAAGCCGATCGCGAAGATGTTCATCTGCTGCGCGACGCGCGAGATCACGCCGAGCACGAGGTTGACGAACACCAGCATCGCGACGGTCGGCAGCGCGATCCACAGCCCGGTGCGGAAGATCTCGGCGCCCCAGCGGTGCGGCTGCAGCTCGCGCAGCAGCGCCAGCGGCTCGGGCGAGACGGGGAAGGCCTGGAAGCTCTGCACCAGCGCCGCGATCACGACCAGGTGGCCGTTGAGCACGAGGAACAGCAGCGTCGTCATCGTGCCGAACAAGCGCGCCACCGCGGTGGCCTGGCCGCCGGTGGTGGGGTCGAAGAAGGACGCGAAGTTCAGGCCCATCTGCAGCCCGACCAGCTCGCCCGCGAACTCCACCGCGGCGAACACGATGCGCACCGCGAAGCCGATCGACAGACCGATCAGCAGCTGCTGCAGCAGCACCAGGAAAGCCGCGGCCGAGTCGAGCGGGACCACCGGCGCCGGCGGCAGCGCCGCCTGCGCCGCCAGCGCGATGAAGAAGGCCAGCCCGATGCGCACGCGCACCGGCACCGTGCGGTTGGAGAACACCGGCATCACCGAGAACAGCGCCAGCGTGCGCACGAAGGGCCACAGGATCGGCGAGATCCAGCCCAGCAGCTGCGCCTCGGAGAAGGTCAGCATCGCCGCCGTCCGGTGCTCAGCCCACCACGCCCGGGATCGCCGTGATCATGCGCTGCAGGTACTCCACCAGCATCGTCAGCATCCACGGCCCCGTCACCGCCAGCACCGCCACCGCCGCGATGATCTTCGGCACGAAGGACAGCGTCGCCTCGTTGATCTGCGTGGCGGCCTGGAAGACGCTGACTAGCAGGCCCACGCACAGCACCGTCAGCAGCACCGGGGCGGCCACCGTCAGCAGCAGGTAGAGGCCCTGTTGGCCGAAGGTCAGCACCTGTTGGGCATCCATCGTCTATTCCTCCTCGTCAGACCGCGAAGCTCGCCGCGAGCGAGCCGAGCAGCAGGTTCCAGCCGTCCGCGAGCACGAACAGCATCAGCTTGAAGGGCAGCGCCACCAGCACCGGCGACAGCATCATCATCCCCAGGCTCATCAGCACGCTCGCGACGATCATGTCGATGACGAGGAAGGGGATGAAGATCAGGAAGCCGATCTGGAAGGCGCTCTTGAGCTCGCTCGTGACGAAGGCCGGCACCAGCACGCGCAGCGGCGCCTCGCGCGCGCCGACCTCCGGCTCGAGCTTGGCGAGCCGGGCGAACAGCGCGAAGTCGCTCTCGCGCGTCTGCTTGAGCATGAAGGCGCGCATCGGCTCCTCGCCGCGCCTGAGCGCCTCCTCGAAGGGGATCTGCTGCGCCGCGTAGGGCTTCCAGGCCTGCTCGTGCACGCGGTCGATGGTCGGGCCCATCACGAACAGCGTCAGGAACAGCGACAGGCCGATGATGACCTGGTTCGGCGGCGCGGCCTGCGTGCCGAGCGCCTGGCGCAGCAGCGACAGCACGATCACGATGCGGGTGAAGCCGGTCATCAGGAGCAGCACCGCCGGCAGGAAGCTCAGGGCGGTGAAGAACAGCAGCGTCTGGATCGGCACCGAGTAGCTGGTGCCGCCGGCGCCCTGCGCGACCATCAGCGGCAGGCCGCCGGTGCCGGCGGGCTGCGCCCAGACGGTGCCGGGCGCGGCGAGCGCGAGCAGCGCCAGCCCCGCGCCCAGGACGGCGGCGCGGTGCCTCGGGAATGCGGACATCGGGAACCTCAGGCGCCGGACGGCGGGTCGCGGCGCGAAACTTTCTGCAGGAGGGCGGCGAAGGCGGCCGGCGCCGTCGGCGCACAGGCCTCGGGCAGCGGCTGCGGCGGCAGGGTGTGCAGCGTCGTGATGCTGCCCGGAGAGACGCCGAGCACGAGCCAGCGGCGATCCTCGCCCTGGCCGACCTCGACGGTGACGAGGCGCTGCTGCGTGCCGAGCGCGGTGCTCGAGACCACGCGCGCGGTCTGCGCGGCGCCGCCCATCGCGAGCGGCGTGCGCTTGAGCAGCCACAGCACCACCGGGATCGCCGCGACGATTAGCGCGAACCACAGCAGCGACAGCGCGACGGAGGAGCCGGACATCGTGCGGGACCCCTCTTCAGCCGCCGCGGCTGAGCCGGCGCATGCGCTCGGACGGCGTGACGATGTCGGTGAGGCGGATGCCGAACTTGTCGTTGACCACCACCACCTCGCCCTGCGCGATCAGGTAGCCGTTGACCAGCACGTCCATCGGCTCGCCGGCTTGCGCGTCGAGCTCGATCACCGAGCCCTGCGCGAGCTGCAGGATGTGCTTGATCGGGATGCGCGTGCGCCCGAGCTCCACGGTGAGCTGCACCGGGATGTCGAGCACCATGTTGAGGTCGTTGCCGGCGCCGCCCTCCGGGGTGGGGGCGAAGTTGGCGAAAGGCGCGGGCATCGCGCGCGGGGCGGGCGGCGCGTCGAAGGGGTCGGGCTCGGATGTCGCGAGCGGGGTGGCGGCCTGCTGCGCGAGCGCGGCCTCCCACTCGGCGGCCATCGCGTCCTGTTCGTTTTGCGAGAGTTCGGAGGCGGGCGTGTCAGACATGGGGGTCTCCCAACCAGCCCTGATCCTGGCTGGTCAACATTTCGTCGATCTTGATGGCGTAGCGGCCGTTGGACGTGCCGTAGTGGCAGCCGAACACCGGCACGCCATCGACTTTGGCTTCGATGCGCGGCTGCAGGTCGAGCTCGATGAAGTCGCCGGCCTTCAGCGACAGCAGCTGCTCGACGGTGGCCGGCGCGTGGGCGAGCTCGGCCACGAGGTCCACCTCGGCGGCCTGGATCTCGCGCGTCAGCAGCTTGACCCAGCGGCGGTCGCTGCCCGAGGCGTCGCCCTGCAGCGTGGAATAGAGCACGTCGCGGATCGGCTCGAGCGTCGCGTAGGGGATGCAGAAGTGGATCGTGCCGGAGGCGTCGCCGATCTCGAGCGTGAACGAGGTCGCCACGACGATCTCGCTGGGCGTGGCGATGTTGGCGAACTGGGGCTGCATCTCCGAGCGCTGGTACTCCAGCTCGAGCGGGTAGATGCCCTGCCAGGCCTTGCGGTACTCGGTCTGGATCACCTCCACCAGGCGCTGGATGATGCGCAGCTCGGTCGGCGAGAAGTCGCGTCCCTCGATGCGCGTGTGGAACTTGCCGTTGCCGCCGAAGAGCGCGTCGATCACCGCGAACACCAGCGTCGGGTCGCACACCACCAGTCCCGAGCCGCGCAGCGGCCGCACCGACATGATGTTGAAGTTCGTCGGCACGACGATCTCGCGCAGGAAGGCGCTGTACTTCTGCACCTTGGTGGCGCCGACCGAGACCTCGGGCGTGCGGCGCGTCAGGTTGAACAGCCCGATGCGCACGTTGCGCGAGAAGCGCTCGTTGATGATCTCCATCGTGGGCATGCGCCCACGCACGATGCGCTCCTGGCTGGCCAGGTCGTAGCTGCGGATGCCTTCCTTGGGGCTCTCGTGCCGCTCGAGCTTCTGGCTTTCGCCGGTGATGCCCTGCAACAGCGCATCGACTTCGTCTTGCGAGAGGATATGCTGGCTCATGTGCGGTTGCCTGCGGCGCGTGCGCTCACTGCACGATGAAGTTCGAGAAATGCACCTGCTGCACCGGGTTGTGGGGCGCGGCACGGCGACGCTTCTTCTTGCGCGGCGCCTCGTCGTCGGCGGCCTCGGCCTCGTCCTCCGGGTCGATCTCGATGCCCATCGGCCGCACCGACTCGCGCGCGATCTCGGCGGCGAGCTTCGCCTTGCCTTCGCGGCTGAGCAGATCCTCGGCGGTCTTGTGCGACAGGATCATCAGCACGTTGTTGCGGATCGCGGGCATGTAGGCCTTGAGCTGCTCGGCGATCTTCTCGTCGTCGAGTTGCAGCGTGATGCCCACCTGCGCGTAGCGCTCGGCGTTGCGGTCGGCGAGGTTGACCGTGAAGGAGTCGAGCGGCAGGAACACCGGCGGGCCCGACTTGCTGCTGCGCGGCGCCGCGGCGCCCGTCGCCTCGGCTTCTTCGGGGTCCGCGGACGGCGCGAGCAGCATGAAGGCGCCGACGCCGATCGCGACGAGCAGCGCGACGACGGCGCCAATGATGATCAGCTTCTTGGAGCCCTTGGAGGGGGCTGCCTGAGGGGCCGCGGCTGCGGACATGTGGGCTCCTTGGATGCGGGCCCGCGCGATGCGGCGGACCTATCGATGACTGGGGGGATTATTGGAAGCGCCGCTGCCCCGCGATTGCGCGAACAGCGGCGGAAAAGCCGCGCAATCCGGGTGGCGGCGCACGGGGCGCGGCAGCCGCCGCGCCGCGTCAGGCGTAGAGATCGAGCCCGCCGGAGCGGGTGCGCACCGGGGCTGCCGCGCCCGGGTCTTCGGCGGGCGCGCCGGATCCGTCCTGGCGGTCCGCGTCGCCGTCGCCGCGTCCGCCGCCCGCCCGGCCCTCGCCCTGCTGGGAGGGGTGCTGCGACACGCTGCCGCCCGCGAGCGTCAGGCCGCCGGCCTGCAGCGCCGAGGCGAGCTGCGCCAGGCTGCCTTCGAGCGCGGCGCGCGTGGCGGCCGAGGCGGCAGCGAAGTCGACCTGGGCCTGCGTGCCCTGCAGCGTGATCTGCACGTTCACCGGGCCGAGCTCGGCCGGGTTCAGCTGCAGCCGCGCCTGCTGCACGCCCTCGCGCACCAGGTAGCTGACGCGGGAGGCGAGCGCCGCGCCGAAGGCGGGCGAGTCGGGCGGGGTGTCGATGCGGGCCTCGACCGGAGCGGCGGTCTGCGAGGCGGCGACGGCCGTGGCCTGGGGGGGCGCGGCGGTCTGCGACAGCGGCTGCAGGCCGGGCAGCGCCGAGCCGGCAATCGTCGTGGAGGGGCCGCCGGCGCTCGCCGCCTGGGTCGCCGCCTCGAGGCCGCGCGGGTCGAGGGACGCATCCCTGGCGGGGGCAGGGGCGCCGGCCGCAAGGACACCGGCGTCGAGGCCCGGAACGACGCGGGCGTCGGCGGCCGGGTCGGCCTGCGCCGCTCCCGCGTCCGGCGCACGGTACTGCGGCAGCAGGGCCGCGAGGCGATCGGCATCCCGTCCCGCGTCCCGGGAGGCATGGATGTCCGTGGAGCCGATCTCGCGCGGCGGCGCGAGCGCCGCGTCCGGCCCGAGGCGCGGCGCGGCCTCCGCCGCGGAGGGCTGGCCGCGTGACAGCAGCTCGGCCACGCCCGGCGCGAGGCCGGGCGCCGCAGTGTCTCCATGCGCCTCGCCCGGCAAGCCCGGCAGCAGGCCCTGCAGCAGGCCGGGGGGCAGGTCCGGACCGGAAGGCAGCGCCGCGTCCTCCTCGGCGGCATCTTGCGGCTGCGCCTCCTGCGCCGCGCCCTGCGCGGTCGCGGCGGCCGGGCCGGCCGCCGTGGCCTTGCTGCCCGGGGAGGGCGGGGGCGCCGGGGCGGCAGGGGCCTGCGCGCGCGGCTGCGCCTCGGGCGGGCGGCGGCTCGCCTGCTGCAGCAGCCGCGAGAAGCTGTCGCCGCCGGCGTTCTTCGGTGCGGCAGCCGCAGCGGGGGGCACGGGCGCGAGGCCGGACAGGGACTGCGAGGCGGAGGGGGCGGTGTTCATGGCGGCGGGGGTGGGTTCGGTGCGGGTCGTGCCGGGCGGGGTGCGGCGCTCAGAGCGCCGGCGAGGGCTGCATGTCGGACAGGCGCCCGCGTGCCGCGCTGCGCGCCGCCTGCTCGTCGGTGGTCTTCTGCTCGTGGCGGCGCGCAGAGGCCAGGGCCTCGCTGCGCCGGCGCTCGATCAGGCGCTGCACCGAGGCGACGCGGGTCTCGCACTGCAGCAGCTCGGCGCGCGCGCGGGCCTGCTGGCGCGCGGCATGCGCGAGCATCTGCTGCTGGTGACCGATCGCCTCCTCGATGCGCTGCATGAAGCCCTGGTAGCAGTTCAACACCCCGGACGTGCCGCCCTCGGTGCGAAAGCGCGTGCTCCAGCGCTGCTGGTACTCGCCGCGGTACTGGCCGAGCTGCGCGGCCTGGCGCTCGGCGGCCTGCAGCGCCTGGTCGGCACGCTCGCTGGCGGCCTGGGCCGCGTCGCGGGCGCGCTGCGCCTGCTCCAGCACCAGATGCAGCGCTTGCGGGGGATTCATTGCTTCTCCTTCATCGGGCTTCAGGCCTGCAACGCCGCGCGCATCTGCGCGACGCTCATCTCCAGCGGCATGCGGTCGCGCATGTCCTGCTGCAGCAGCGCGCGCATCGCGGGATGGGCGCGCACCGCGGCGTCGAGTTCCGGGTCCTGGCCCGGCACGTAGGCGCCGAGCGAGATCAGGTCGCGGCCGCGGTTGTAGCGCGCCAGCAGCTGGCGGAAGTGCCGCGCCGCGTCCTGGTGCTGTGGGGTGGTGACGTTGTGCATCACGCGCGAGGCCGAGCGCTCGATGTCGATCGCCGGGTAGTGCCCGGACTCGGCCAGCTCGCGCGACAGCACGATGTGGCCGTCGAGGATGGCGCGCGCGGCGTCGGCGATCGGGTCCTGCTGGTCGTCGCCCTCGCTGAGCACGGTGTAGAAGGCGGTGATCGAGCCGACGCCGCCGAGGCCGTTGCCGCTCCTCTCGACGAGCTGCGGCAGCTTGGCGAAGCAGCTCGGCGGATAGCCCTTGGTCGCCGGCGGCTCGCCGATCGCCAGCGCGATCTCGCGCTGCGCCATCGCGTAGCGGGTGAGCGAGTCCATCAGCAGCAGCACGTGCTGCCCGCGGTCGCGGAAATGCTCGGCCACCGCGGTGGCGTAGCTTGCGCCCTGCATGCGCAGCAGCGGCGAGGCATCGGCGGGCGCGGCCACCACCACCGAGCGCGCCAGGCCCTCCTCGCCGAGGATGTCCTCGATGAACTCCTTGACCTCGCGGCCGCGCTCGCCGATCAGGCCGACGACGATCACGTCGGCGGCGGTGTAGCGCGCCATCATGCCGAGCAGCACCGACTTGCCCACGCCCGAGCCCGCGAACAGCCCCAGGCGCTGGCCGCGGCCGACGGTGAGCAGCGCGTTGATCGCGCGCACGCCGGTGTCCAGCGGCTCGCGCACCGGGGCGCGCTCCATCGCGTTGATCGGGCGTCGCATCAGCGGCTCGCCCTGCACCCGCTCGAGCGGCCCCTTGCGGTCCATCGGCCGGCCGAGCGAGTCGACCACGCGGCCGAGCAGCCCCTGGCCGATCGGCAGGTGCTGCGTGCGGTCCTCGCTGCGCCGCCAGGGGTGGTGGGTCTCGCCCAGGCGCGGCAGCGGCTGCGGGCAGCTCACCGGGACCACGCGTGCGCCGCTGGCGAGTCCGTGCACCTCGCCGGTGGGCATCAGGAAGGCACGGTCGCCGGAAAAGCCCACCACCTCGGCCGTCAGCGGCGCCTGGCCGTCCATGCGCACCTCGCAGACCGAGCCGACCGGCACGCGCACGCCCGCCGCCTCCAGCACCAGTCCCGTCACCCGCACCAGCCGGCCCTCGACCTGCAGGGGCTGCGGCACGGCGGCGAAGTCGCGCAGGTCCTGCAGGTACTGCTGCCAGTTCGCGAAGCTCGGCGGCTGCATCAGTCCCGGCTCCCGACAGTGTCGGCCTGCCATTCGCCCCCGCCGCCCAGCGCCGCTGCCGCGCGGCGCCAGCGCGTCTCGATCGACGCGTCGACCAGGCCGATGTCGCACTCGACGATGCAGCCGCCGAGCGACACCGAGGCGTCGGCCGTGAGCCGCGCCTCGTGCGCCGCGAGGTCGAGCCCGGCGCGCTCGACGAGCAGCGCGTGGTCGTCCGGGTGCACGCGCACGCGCACCTGGCGCGCGGTGCGCGCGAGCGTGGCGAGCGCCTCCTGCGCCACCGCCTCGATCAGCTCCGGCCGCGTCGCGAGCTCGCCGCGCACCACCTGGCGCGCGATGTCGGTGGCGACGCCCGCGAGCGCCCTAGCCAGGCGGTGTTCCACCTCCGCCAGGCGCGCCTGGAAGGCCGCAGCCACCTGGCCGACCTGCGCGCCCGCCTGGGCCGCGTAGCTCTTCTTGAAGCTCTCGAGCGCGGCGAGGCCGTCGCGGTAGCCCTCTTCGTAGCCGCGGCGCTGCGACTCCTGCACCTGCTGCTCGAGCTGCTCGGGCGTGATCTGCGGCTCGGCCGGGGGCGGTGGCGGGGGAGGCGGCGGCTCGGGGGGCGCGGGCGGCTCGACGGGCGCGGCGGCCTCGGCCGCGCGCTGCACGTCAGCCGCGGCCGTGTCGGCGCCCGACAGGTCGCGCGGCCGCCAGGCCGCGACGGTGCCGAGCTCCTCGCGCGGGATGAAGCGGCTGTAGAGCGCGGACAGCGGCCGCGCGCGGGGATCAGACGAAGCTGTCATCGCCGTCTCCGCCGATCACGAGCTGGCCTTCCTCGGCCAGGCGCCGCGCGATCTTCAGGATCTCCTTCTGCTCGGTCTCCACCTCGGAGACACGCACCGGGCCGCGCGCATCGAGGTCCTCGCGCAGCGTCTCGCTGGCGCGGCTCGACATGTTCTTGAAGACCTTCTCGCGCACCTCGGGCGTCGTGCCCTTGAGCGCGATGATGAGCGACTCGCTCTGCACCTCGCGCAGCAGCATCTGGATGCCGCGGTCGTCGACGCTGACCAGGTGGTCGAAGGTGAACATGTTGTCCATGATCTTCTGCGCCAGGTCCGAGTCGTGGTCGCGCACGAAGCCGAGCACCGAGCCCTCGATGCTCGAGCCGAGCATGTTGATGATCTCCGCGGCGGTCTTGACGCCGCCGAGCGTGGACTTGCGCAGCCGGTCGCCGCCGGCGAGCACCTTGGACAGCACCTCGTTGAGGTCCTTGAGCGCGGTGGGCTGGATGCCGTCGAGCGTGGCGATGCGCAGCGTCACGTCGTTGCGCAGGCGCTCGTGGAGGTGCTTGAGCACGCCGGCGGCCTGGTCGTACTCCAGGTGCACGAGGATCGCCGCGATGATCTGCGGGTGCTCGTTGCGCAGCAACTCCGCCACCGAGCTCTCGTCCATCCACTTCAGGCTCTCGATGCCGGTGACGTCGCTGCCCTGCAGGATGCGGTCGATCAGCAGGTTGGCCTTGTCCTCGCCGAGCGCGCGGCGCAGCACCGATTTCACGTAGTCGTCGGTGTCGCCGACGAGCATGCTCTGCTCGTTGGCGTCCACCGCGAAGCGGTCGAGCACGCGGTCGATGCGATCGCGCGGGATCACCTTCATGCGTGCGATGGTCTCGCCGATGCGCTGCACCTCCTTGGGCTGCAGGTGCTTGAACACCTCGGCGGCTTCCTCCTCGCCGAGCGACATCAACAGGATCGCAGCGTCCTGCAGGCCTTCCTCGTCCATGGCTTACACCGATTCCTTGTCCTTGTTGACCCAGCCGCGCACGATGTTGGCCACCGCCACGGGGTTGTCCTTGGCGAAGCTGCGCACGTTGTCGAGCTTTTGCTTGTCGGCCACCGGCGCGCCGAGCGCCGGCAGCGTCGGGGTGCCGTCGACGAGCGCGGTGATCGGATTGCCGTCGGCGTCGAAGGCCGGCAGCAGCTCCTTGTCGTCCACCAGCGCGTCGAGCTGGCTGCCGGGCGGCGGCACCTCGGGCTGCGGCGCGGCGGCCTTGATCGCCGGGCGCACCACGCCGAACACGATCGCCAGCGCCATCAGCGTCAGCAGCAGCGGCACTGCCGCGTCGCGCAGCAGCTCCAGCATCTGCGGCTGCTGCCACAGCGGCAGCTCCGGCGTCTCCGCCGGCACGGTGAACGGCGCGCTGATCACCCGCACCGAGTCGCCGCGCTCGGCGTTGAAGCCGATCGTCTCGCGCACCAGCGCGGTGAGCTTCTCGATCTCCTCGGGCGACAGCTCCACCGGCGCCGCCTTGCCCTTCGGGTCGACCACGTTGCGGTGGTTCACCACCACCGCGGCATTGAGGCGCTTGACGGTGCCGGTGGCCGCGCGCGTCACGCGCACCGTCTTGTCCACCTCGTAGTTCGTCACCGCCTCGCGCCGCAGCGGCCCGGCGACCGTGCCGGGCGCATTGCCGGGCGCGGCCTGCAGCGGCTGCGCGGCGCCGTTGACCGGCGCCTCTGCCGGCTGCGGCGGCTGGTTGGTGGCCGCGCCGGGCACGCCGGTGGGCAGCTGCGGGCCGTTCTGGCTCGACTCCAGCGTCTGCTGGCTGCGCACCGTGGCCGGGTTCTCGCCCTGGTTGGGGCGGAACTGCTCCGAGGTCGACTCGGTCTGCGAGAAGTCCACCTCCGCGGTGACCTGGGCACGCAGGTTCTCGCGGCCGAGCACCGGCTCGAGCAGGTCGACGATGCGGCGCGTGTAGATCGCCTCGAGCTGGTTCACGTACTGCAGTTGCTGCGCGTCGAGCGACTGGCCGCGTGCGGCGTCGGGCGACTCGGTCAGCAGCGCGCCGCTCTGGTCGAGGATGCTCACCGCCTTGGGCGACATCTCCGGCACGCTCGACGACACCAGGTGCACGATGCCGGCGATCTGCGCGCGGTCGAGCGTGCGGCCCGGGTGCAGCTGCAGCAGCACCGAGGCCGAGGGCTTCTGCTGCTCGCGGAAGAAGCCGTTCTGGTTCGGCAGCGCCAGGTGCACGCGAGCGCTCTCGACCGCGGCAAGGCCCTGGATGGAGCGCATGAGCTCGCCCTCGAGCCCGCGCTGGAAGGTCAGCCGCTCCTGGAACTGCGTGATGCCGAAGCGCGCGCTGTCCATCAGCTCGAAGCCGACGGTGGAGCCGCGCGGCAGGCCCTGCGAGGCGAGCTTCAGGCGCAGGTCGTGCACCTTGTCGGCCGGCACCAGGATCGCGCCGCCGCCCTCGGCGTGGCGGTAGGGGATGTTCATCTGCGACAGCTGCGCGACGATCGCGCCGCCGTCCTTGTCCGACAGGTTGGCGTAGAGCACCTTGTAGTCGGGCTTGGAGGACCACATCGCCAGCACCAGCGCGATCGCGACGAGCGCGGCGACGCCGCCGCCGAGCGCGAGCCGGCGCTTGGGCGGCAGCTCCGCGAGGCGGCTCATCAGCCCGCTCGGCGGCGGCGGGGAAGCTTGCAGGGCAACGGAGTTGTCCATCGGATGGGGGTTCGGGGGCGAGGGGATGGAGCCCGGGCGGCGCGGCGGCATGCCGCGGCCAGGGTCGCTTCACTTTCCCCCGATTATTCGGAGCCGACGCCCCGGGCAAGGGCTGGAAGAACACTACAAACCGGCCCCACTTCGGCGCATTGCGCGCGCCGCCGGCCTTGTCCCGGTGCTGCGCGCCGGCGGCGGGCGGCTGCCAGCGGGACACGGGGTCAAGAGATGCAGGGCAAACGGCCCCCACATCCGCGCATCGCCCGGCGCCGGCACGCCCTAGCATCGCCCTGCGTCGCGCGGCTCTGCGTCCCGCACGCCCGAATCCATGGAAGTGAGACTCAAGCCCTTCAATTTCGAGCAGGCGCTCGCCCTCAGCGGCGTCGTGCTGCCGCAGCCGGCCGCCAAGGCCGCGCGTCCCGGCGCCGCCCAGGAGGGCGGCTTCTCTCAGGCGCTCTCGCAGGCGCTGCAGTCGGTCAGCCACAGGCAGCACAAGGTCGCTGACATGCAGCGCCAGGTCCAGCTGGGCAACCCCGCCGTCAGTCTCGAGGAGACGATGGTGGCGATGCAGAAGGCGCAGATCGGCTTCCAGGCCACGCTGCACACGCGCAACAAGCTCGTGCAGGCCTATTCCGACATCATGCACATGCAGGTCTGAGACCGGGCGGGCGGCTTGCTGCGCCGTTTCCGTGCCGCGGCCCGCGGCCTGCATCACGCGAAGGAGCCCCCGACATGAAAGCCATCTGGAACGGCGAGGTCGTCGCCGAGAGCGACGACACCGTGCTGATCGAAGGCAACCACTACTTCCCCGCCGACGCGGTCAGGCGCGACTGCCTGCTGCCGAGCAACACCCGCACGATGTGCAGTTGGAAGGGCGAGGCGCACTACTACACGCTGTTCGTCGACGGCGACGCCAACCCCGACGCGGCCTGGTACTACCCCGACCCGAAGGAGGCCGCCGAGGAGATCCGCGGCCGCGTCGCGTTCTGGAAGGGCGTGAAGATCGAGCCCTGAGGCGCCCAGGGCGGGGCCTCCCGCCGGGGGAGGGTTCCCTTGCTGCCACCCGCCGGCGGGGAGCGCGGCACGCGCATCACGAGCTCGCCTTGGGGCACGGACGGCAGGACCCTGCCCACGTGCGGGCGGCACCGGCCGGAGCCTGAGCCCGGCGCCCTGGCGCAGCGACGGAAGCACTCGGACACAGTGTCGGCGTTTCGAGCCGCTGTTCCGGCCTTCCCGACGCCCGGGCGGCGCTCAGACTGCGGGGACTCCTGTTTCCCCCGCGGCCGCGCCGGCCTGGCCGGGGCCGCACCCCTTCCGATGTTCCGCAGTTTCCGCTTTCGACTCACCCTCAGTTTCGGCCTCCTCGCCGCGGCGATCGTGGCGGCGCTGGCGATCGCGCTGTCCGACATGATCGGCCGCAGTGCGGCGCGCGACCAGGGCGAGGCGCTGCAGACGCTGGCGCGCAGCATCGCCGCGATGATGTCGGAGGGACTGCACGAGCGCATGCGCGAGGTCGAGTTGCTCGCGGCCTCGCCCGAGGTGCGGCGCGTCGGCACCGAGCCGCGCGCGTGGCGGCCGGTGCTCGAGCGCATGCAGCGCACGCGGAGCCACTTCGCCTGGATCGGCGTGAGCGACGCGCAGGGCAGGGTGCGAGCCGCCACCGGCGGGCTGCTGGAGGGGGAGGACGTGTCGCACCGCCCCTGGTTCCAGGCCGCGCGCAGCGGGCCCTTCCTCGGCGACGTGCACAAGGCCCAGCTGCTGGCCTCGCTGCTGCCGGCGCCATCCGGAGGCGAGCCGCTGCGCTTCATCGATTTCGCCGCCCCGCTGCACGACGCCGGGGGGCGGCTCGTCGGCGTGCTGGCCGTGCACGGTTCCTGGGAGTGGGCGCGCGACGTGATCGCGCTGCTGAGCAGCCAGCGCCACCGCGAGCGCGGCGTGCTCGTGTTCGTCGTCGATGCCGGCGGGCAGGTCATCCACCATCCCTCCGGGCCGGAGGGCCTGGGCGGGGTGCCGCCGAACGTGCGCCTGCAGACGGGTGCCGCGATGCGGGAATGGCGGGACGGCCGGCGCTACCTGAGCGCGGCGGCGCCGGTGATCGGCGACCCGCGCCACGAGCTGGGCTGGACCGTGGTGGTGCGCCAGCCCGAAGCGCTCGCGCTCGAGGCGGCGGCCGATGCGCGCCTGCTCGTGCTGCTGGCCGGCGGCCTGGCCGTGCTGCTGACTATGGCCGGCAGCTGGTGGGTTGCCGCTCATGTCAGCCGGCCGCTGCGCGACATCGCGCGTGCGGCGCAGCGCATCGAGGCCGGCGAGCGCGACACGGGCATCCCGGTCGATGCCCGCAGCACCGAGCTGCAGCACCTCGGCCGCGCGCTGCAGGCCATGACGTGCACGCTCGTGGCCCAGCGCCAGGAACTCGAGGCGGCGAACCGCGAGCTGGAGCAGCGCGTGCGGCAGCGCACCGAGGCGCTCGAGCGTGCCAACGCCGAGCTCGAGAGGCTGGCGCGCCGCGACCCGCTCACCGGGCTGGGCAACCGGCGCGTCGCCGACGAGGCGCTGGCACAGGCGCTGATGCTGTTCCGCCGGCACGGCCGGCCGGCCTCGATCGCCCTGGTGGACGTGGATCACTTCAAGCAGGTCAACGACAGCCGCGGCCACGCAGTGGGCGACCGGGTGCTGGTGGCGGTGGCGGCGCTGATCGAGGGCCACTGCCGCGCCAGCGACCTCGTCGCTCGCATCGGCGGAGAGGAGTTCCTGGTGCTGATGCCCGAGACCGCCGCCGCCGGCGGCATGGCGGCGGCGGAGAAGATCCGGCAGGCGGTGGCGCAGGCCCGCCTGCCGGAGCTGCCCGCGGTGACGGTCAGCGTCGGGCTGGCCTCGCTCGAGGACGGCACGGCGGACGCCGACGCGCTGCTGCGCGCCGCCGACGAGGCGCTCTACGCGGCCAAGCGTGCGGGGCGCAACCGGGTCGTGCACGCCGGCGACACGCTCGCGCCGGCCTGAGCGGGCGCGCCGCTTGCCGCGCCGGCTGCGGTGTTCCAACTGTCCGCACCGATGCCCGACCTGGCCCCGACCGCCTCCGACGATGCCCCCGAATTGCTGCTGCAGCCGCCGCGGCTGCCGCTGGCCTGCCTGGTGCGCCGTGCGCGCCACGATGCCGAGCGCTGCCCGGTGCTGCTGCTGATCCACGGCGCCGGCGGCGACGAGCGCGCGCTGCTGCCGCTGGCGCGCGCGCTGCCCGAGGGCCTCAACCTGGTGCTGCCGCGCGCGCCGCGGCGCATGCCGCGTGGCGGCTTCATGTGGTATCCGGTGCGCTTCACGCTCGACGGGCCGCAGGTGCGGGCGGCGCAGGTCGACTCGGCCTGCGCGCAGCTCGCGGCGCTGCTGCGCCGGCTGCCCGAGGTGCTGGGCTTCGCGCCGCCGCGGCTGTATCTCGCCGGCTTCAGCCAGGGCGGGGCGCTCGCGGCGATGCTGGCGCTGCAGCGCCCGGCGGCGCTGGCCGGGCTGGCGCTGTTCGGCGCGCGGCTGCTGCCGCAGCTGCTGGAGGGGCGGCGGCGCGCGCGGGTCCCGGCGCGGCGCGGCGAGCGCCGGCAGCCGCGCCTCGAGAACCTGCCGGTGTTCGTCGCGCACGGCACGCTCGACGAGGTGCTGCCGCTGCACCATGCGGCGCTGGCGATGCGGGCGCTGTTGCGCGAGCGCGCGCGCCCGACGCTGCGCCTGCACCCGGCACATCACGAGTTGACCGTGGCAATGGCGGCCGACTTCGCGCAGTGGCTCGCGCCGCGCGCCGGGCCGCTGGGCGGGCTCAGCCCGCGTCGAACGCCATCGTGCGGCGGCGACGCTGCGTGAGGTCGATGAAGCGCTGCAGCATGCGCAGCCCGGCGCTGGAGATGCCCTCGATCTCGCATCCCAGGCGCACGCCGCGCGACTCGGCATTGATGCCGGTGAGGTGGTGCACGCGCAGGCCGCAGTCGAAGCGGGTGTCGCCGTCGAGCTCGAGCTCCACCCGATCGAGCTTCGTGCCGGGCGGCACCTGGGGGGCGCCGTCGGGCAGGAAAAGCGCGACGCCGCCGATGCTGACGTCCAGCACGCGCAGCGCCAGCTGCACCTCGCGCTGCAGCGGATGGGCGAAGCGGGCCGTCGGTTCGGTCTGTGCCAGCGGCCGCACGCGGAAGGCATTGCGGCGCTGGAAGCGGAACACCCCGGCGGGCAGCGCGCAGTTCAGCGCGCTGTCGCCGGTGGCGGTGTGCACCAGCACCAGGCCGTTGACGTCGAACTGCACCTTGATGCGCTCGAGGTAGCCGACCGCCACCGCGTCCGTCGCGTCGAGCACGCGTGCGAGGCCGGGGTCGTCGTGGTCGCCGGCGCTGAAGCGCAGCAGGCCCCGCTCGGCGTCGAACTCCCACAGCAGCGTGGTGTAGCTCGCGCCGTCGGGCGCGGCGATCGTCAGCAGCGCACGCTGGCGGACCAGCTCGCGCAGCAGCGCCGCCACTTCGAGCGGCTCGCTGATGCGGAAGTCGCCGGAAGCCGGCGAGGGGAGTGCGTCGGGGCTCATCGGGCTGCGGCCGTATCGCGGGCCGGGCAGGTGGGTCAGTGCAGGGCGCGCGGCGCGGCGGCCATCAGCCGGTCCAGGTCATCGAGCCAGGGCTCGGCGAGCTGGCGCACCTTCGCGTCGTTGGCGAGGATGCGCTGCATGATGCGGCGCTTCTCGCGCGACTGCTCGGCGTTCAGCTGCGACTGGCCGTGCGCGGCGTGCTTGAGCTGCGAGATCAGCACCGCGCAGGCGCCCTCGAGCCGCATCACGCGATCCCAGTCGCCGGTCTGCGCCGCGGCGAGCATCTCGTCGCTGGCGCGACCGATTGCTTCGTAGTAAGCGAGCAGGCCGATGCCGGTCATCATCGAGGCTGGGCTGAAGTCGATGCCGAGGTGGGGGGCGAGAGTATGCGGCATGGAGCGTCCCGATCTCAGGCGGCTTTCGCCTCGGTGGCGATCCCGGCCCAGGCGTCGCGCAGCTGGGCGAGCAGGCGGCTGCATTCCTGCAGCGCCTCGTCGTCGTCGCGCAGGTTGGCCTGCAGCAGCCGGGTGTTCAGGTAGATGTAGAGCTCGTTCAGGTTGCCCGCCAGCTCGCCGCCCTTCTCGCGGTCGAGCGCGCAGCGAAGCCCTTCCTCGACGATGCGGATCGCCTGCGTGATAAGCCGGCCCTTGAGTTCGGTTTCGCGCCGCGCCATCGCGCCCCGTGCCTGCGCGATGCGCTCTAGCGCGCCGTCGAACAGCATCGTGGTGAGCTTGTGCGGGCTGGCCGTCTCGATGCCAATTTCCACGCCGACACGGCGGTAGGCCGATGCGGGATTGCGGTGCGCTGCGAACATCCTAGACCTTGTTTGCTACTGTTGAGGAGGTTATCGACGGCAGCGCTTCGAACTTGATCCCGGAATTGGGGGGGATGGAGTGTGCTATTTCGCACTGGAACTGGCATGTGATGTGCATTGCCGCGGCATGCCCTCGCCCCCCGGCCTTGCGCTCGCCGAGGGACACGACACGGGGCGTCACTCGCACGCTCGGCCCTAGCCCTTCTTGCTCAGGGCAGCCATCTGCTGGCTCACGTAGCTGTTGAGGCTGGCCAGGCTGCTGATCTTCGTGTCGAGCGCGGTGTACTGCTTCAGCAGCCGGGCGTGCACCAGCGTGAGGCGGTCCTGGACTCTTTCCTGCTGCTGCTCGTTGCGCCGGATCGCGTCGCGGAAACTCTGGTTGCGGCTGCTGATCAGTCCTTCGGTCAGCGATGCGGCCAGGTTCCTAAAGCGGTGGCCGAAGCCTTCGCTGGCCGGTGTACCCGCGCTTTCGTGGGTGAAGGCTCGCGCCAGCTCGCCGAGCTTGTCCATCGCGGCGGACAGCTTGCCTTGGTTGAGCTGGACCGAGCCGTTCTGCTGGATGTCGAACCCGATGTCGGGCAGCCGCGCGAAGACGGAGGAGGCGCCGCTCGGCTCGCGCAGCAGGGTACGCAGCTGGGACTGCAGCGTGCGCGCGCCGGCGTCGCCCTGCAGGGGGCCGGCCTTCTTGCTGGCCTCGTCGTAGCGGGTTTCCTTGTTCAGGTAGGTGTTGAGGTCGTTGTAGGCCTTGATGAAGCCGTTGAGGGCCGCCTTCATGCCCTCGGTGTCTGCCGCCACCGAAACCTCCACCGGGGTGCTCGACGCCTTGGACAGGGTCAGCTTCAGGCCGTCGACCGTGTTCTCGAGCGTGTTGCTGGTCGAGACCACCTCGACGCCATTGATGCGCACCAGCGCATCCTGGGCCTTGCGCGCGAGTCTCGGGTCATTCGGCGATTGGGCGGGGTCGAAGTTCAGTGCCGCCAGCCCGCCCGCGAGGGGCGCACCATCGCCGTCCACTGCCGTGACGCGGAATGCATTCGCCGTCCCGGTCCCGGTGCCCTGGAGCACGAGCCGCGCGCCTCCGGTGTCATTCACGATGGAGGCTGTGACGCCGGCGGCCGGGGTGGCGTTGATCTTGTTGCGAATGCCTTCGAGCGTGTCCTCGCCATCGCCGATCTCGATCAGGACTGGCTGGCGGGTGCCGACCTCGATCTTCAGGGTGCCGGCGCCGACGGTGGCCGACGCACCCGCAGGGTTCCGGTCGGACGTCACCACCTGCGACTGCGCGAGACGGTCCACCACGATGCTGTAGCTGCCGCTGGCAGGCTTGCCGCTGATGCTCGCGCCCACGCTGCCAGCGTCCGAGCTGGTGGCGGTCGTCTGGCTCCACAGCGCCGGCGAGGCGAGCTTCGCTGCGTTGTCGCGGACGTTGTCCACGTAGCTCTGCAGCAGGCTGAAGGCGTTGAACTTGGTGGTCAGCGTCGATTTCTGCTGCGCCAGCAGGCTCAGCGGACGGCTTTCCACAGCCATCAGCTGGTTGACGATGGTGTTGACATCGAGGCCGCTGCCGATGCCGGGAGATGAAATGCCTGCCATGCATGCTCCTTGGGTGCTTCAGGGCCTATCGACCGCACAGGCGGGAACTTGAGCCTGCGGTGTGCCCAGGGCGTCGTCCCCTCCCGGGGAAGCATAAAAAAAGCCCGGCAGAGCCGGGCTTTTCGTCGCATGCCGCGCCGGGATCAGCGCAGCAGGCTGAGCACCTGCTGGGGCAGCTGGTTGGCCTGCGCCAGCATTGCGGTGCCGGCCTGCTGCAGGATCTGCGAGCGCGAGAGGTTGGCCGTCTCCTGCGCGAAGTCCGCGTCCATGATGCGGCCGCGGGCCGCGGCGGTGTTCTCGCTGTTGACCTGCAGCGTGGCGATCGCCGCCTCGAAGCGGTTCTGCACCGCGCCGTACTTGGAGCGCTCCTCGCTGACGACGCTGAGCGCCTTGTCGATCACGTTGAGGGCGACATCGATCTCGTCACCAATGGCGGAGGCATCGGCGGTGGTGCCGCTGAGCATGGTGGCAGACGCATCCCAGCCGCCGATCGCGATGCCGCCGGTGCTGCCGGTGTCGTCCGTGGTGAACGCGGTGGCGAGGATCACGGCGGCGTCCGTCATGCTGGCAACGCTGCCAGCCGCTGTGATGGAGCCTGCAGCGCCTGCCAGACCTTGTGCCGCCACGTCGATCTTGTCGTGGGCTTCGGTGTTGGCGCCGACCTGGAAGCTCAGCGTCGAGGCGCTCGAGCTGTTGAAGAGGTTCTTGCTGTTGAAGCTGGTGGACTCGATGGTGCGCTTGATCTCGGACTGCAGCTGACCGAATTCCTTCTGCAGGTTCTTGCGATCGTCTTCGCTGTTGGTCGCGTTGCGGGACTGCACCGCCAGTTCGCGCATGCGCTGCAGCATGTCGCCCATCTTGCCCAGTGCGCCTTCGGCGGTCTGTGCCAGCGAGATGCCGTCGTTGGCGTTGCGGATGGCGACGTTCATGCCCTTGGCCTGGGCGTTCATGCGGTCGGCAATACCGAGGCCGCCGGCATCGTCCTTCGCGCTGTTGACCCGCAGGCCGGAGGACAGGCGCTGCATCGTCGTGGACAGTGCGTTCTGCGAGCCGGACAGGTTGCGCTGCGCGTTCAGCGAGATAGCGTTGGTGTTGATGGTCATTGCCATGGTGATCTCCTGCTTTGTTGGAGCGAGCCTTCGGGGATCCGTGCTACCTGAAGCCACCGATGCTCCGAGTGCCGGGTTTGCTCCGGAGTTGCCGGCGAAGGGTCGAGCCCATCGCTGCTGCTTCCGGTACGGGCTGCTCATGCAGGCCCGATGGGAAGAATTTCGACGGCTTCGGTCCGAACTTGAGTGAAAAAAATCACATTTCTTGTGAGGTGGGTGGGCGAAGAAACACTTGCCCGCGGTGATCGCGAGGACTGGAGCTCCGCCATCTGAGTCTCGATTGGCTCGGCACGGAGCTCGAGCGCCTACTGTTAGTTAGGGCGAGGCGGGCGGCGAAGCTGCCGACGGCGCCGAAGCGTTGAAAGTTGCCCGGGGAACACGCTCATCAGAGTGGCCCTTCCCCGGCAGGCAGCTGCTGTCGTAGGGCATCTTGCCGTCCCCGCCCGTCCTATGCCGCGCCATGCCGCAGGTCACGATCGCCCTCTGTGACACAGGCAGTGCGTTGCATAAAGGGTAAGAGGCGGTGCGACGCGTGCTCGCCGCTCCACACGTCCGGCCTCGGAAGGCGTCGGTAGCGCGTTGTCCTGAGCTGGCCCGGAAAAATCCAGCTTTTCCCCGGCTAGCAGGGCTCGGGATGCTTCACCATTGTCCGATTCTCCGGTAGTCCTAAAGGAAGTTGGGATCATGTTGACGCTGTCGAACCAGCACTCGAAACCGTATGTGCGCACTCCGGGTGCCGAGGCACGTTTCCGTGCGGCGCATGACTTGCTGAAGGCGGCGCACTGGAAGAGGGGTGCCGAGCAGCTAGCCGAGGCCTTGCGTACCGATCGGGGGCAAGCCATAGATTGGATTGCCTTGGCTGCAGCGCGCCAGAAAACGGGGGATATCGATGGAAGTCTCGAGGCCTCCATGACGGCGCTGGACCGCCAACCGAGTTCGTCCCACGCCAGAATGCTGGCGGCGCTAGCGCTGAGTCAGCGTCACCGGTTTGCCGAGACAGCGACTTTGCTGGAGGCATGGCCTGCCGAGGTCGAGAAGAGCGAGGAGTACTGGCGGATACTAGGGGACGCTTATCTCAATAGTCGGCGTCCTCGGGAGGCGGTGTCCTCCTTTTTAAAGGTGCTGGAGTACAGGATGGATCACGAGGCCGCCTTCCTGGGGCTCTGTCAAGCCTTCCGTGAACTCAAGCTGTACGAAGAGGCCGTCGAGTGTTTGCGTACCGTGGTCGCGCTGGTGCCCAAGAGTCTTCTCGGCCATGCTTACATTGCTCATCTGGATCACTACGCGTGTCGATGGGGCGAACGCGACAAGAGCATTGCGGAATTCCTGAAGGCAATCCGCGAGGCCTCACAGATCGAGGGGTATCGCACCATGGCGGGATCTCCCTTCGTTCTGGTGGGCTTGCCGCATCATCCGGAAGACATGCTCATGGCGACCCGGCTCGAGGCAGCCTCTTATGCGCGGGGGGTGGTGCCGTTTCCCCCTGCAGACATCTTGTCTCGCCCGCATGGAGGAAAAGTAAGGGTCGGTTATCTCTCCAATGATTTCTTTCGCCATGCAACGGCGTTACTTATTACAGAAGTGTTCGAGAGGCGGGACAGGGAGCACTTCGAGGTCTATCTGTATTCCTACACTGCAGAAAAAGGATCGGATGAGCAGAAAAGGTTGATGGCCGCCTGCGAGAGGTTTGTGGATGTTGTGTCTCTCAGTGCGAAGGAAATTGCAGAGCAAGTCCGGGCTGACGGCATCGATATATTGGTGGATTTGAAAGGGTACACGGCTGGCAGTCGCCTTTCTGTTTTTGCCTACAGGCCTGCTCCGGTACAGGTCAGCTTCCTCGGTTTTCCAGGTACATCTGGGGCGGACTACATGGATTACATCATCGGTGATCCTGTGGTGACGCCACTATCGCATGCTCATTGGTACACCGAGAAGATTGCGCAGATGCCTGTTTGTTACCAGCCTAATGACAGGAAGAGGCCCTTGCCACAGGCTTCCAATCGCGCCCAGTTCGGCTTGCCGAAAGGTGCCTTTGTATTTGCCTGCTTCAATCAGCTTTATAAGTTGACTCCGGAGGTCTTCGATGCATGGTGTCGAATCCTCCACGCTGTTCCGGAAGGGGTCCTCTGGCTGCTGGGGGGGAATGCACAAGCAGAGGCCAACCTGCGGCAGGAAGCCGAAGCGCGAGGCATCAGTGCCGAGCGTTTGATTTTCGGTGAGCCTTTGCCGCCTGCTTGGCACAGCACACGTCTTGCTCAAGCCGATCTCATGCTGGACACTTGGCCCTGCAACGCTCATACCACTGCAAGCGACGCCTTATGGGCGGGGGTTCCTCTTGTGACTCTGAGTGGCCTTACTTTCGCGTCACGTGTAGCAGGAAGCCTGTTGAATGCGGTCGGGCTCGGTGAACTGACCTGTGAATCAGTTGAGTCTTATGTCGAAACGGCAGTTTCTCTAGCCCGGCATGAGGGGCGCCTCAGGGAGTGCAAGGAGGCGCTGGAAAGGGCCCGCTACGAAGCCCCGCTTTTCGACAGCGAAAAATTCGCTGCCGGGCTGGAGTCTCTTTATCTCCGCATGATGCGGCTCGCTATCGCAGGAAAGCCCGCAGAACACCTGCTTGCGCACGAAAGGTGAAAAGAGTCCTGTGCATGGCAGAAGGCCTGCCGAGCACAAGGTCGGCTTGGTGTGGAAATACGGTGTTGCCTTGTTCGGGTCTCAAGGTCAGACGCGTCGTCGACACTATTTCGAATGGATGTCCTGGCTCCCCGACCGGAGGGCAGGGTTTCTTGCGCAATGAGGTGGTGTGGTGCCGTCCAGCGCGCGAGCAGGTTGCAGACTTCAGGATTTGAAGGGATTATTTATGCGCGTAGCTGTCGTCACACCGTATTACAAGGAGCCACGAGCCTGGCTCCAGCGTTGCATGGACAGCGTGCGGAGGCAGTCGCATGCCTGCGTTCATATCGTTGTGGCCGATGGACATGCGCAAGACTGGCTCGATACGGAGTCTGGGGTGCGTCATTTGCGACTCGACCGGGCGCATGGCGACTATGGCAATACTCCCCGTGCGCTGGGTGCGCTGTTGGCCGCGAGTGAAGGCTTCGACGCAATCGCCTTTCTGGACGGAGACAATTGGTACGACCCGGATCACATAGCGAGCTGCGTGGAAGCCGCCGCCTCTGGTGCGGACTTCGTTACCAGTGGGCGGCACATCGTGCGCGAAGACGGCTCCGTGATGAAGGTGAACATCTCGGACGAGGAAAGCGGGTCGCATGTCGATACCAACTGTTTCTTCCTGTTGTCCGGGGCTTTTCATACCATTGCTCGATGGTTGCTGATGCCCAAACCGATGGCCTCTCTAGGGGATCGGTTCTATTTCCAGTCGCTGCGCCATGAGGGACTGCGTCAAGTGCGGACCGGTCGACGTACCGTCCACTACCTCTGCACTTGGGCATCGATATTTCGTGCTGCCGGAGAGATTCCTCCTCCTTATGCGAAAGAGAGTGTTTCCATGCGGGAGCTTCTGGATTGGAGGTCCGGGCTACTGCCGGAAGACCTAGATCGTGTCCGGCGACTGACAGGCTGCCGCCTCGAGCATTTACTTCCGCAGTCCAGGAACACCTCGCACGATGCTCGCCAAGCCTCTCGTGCTGAGGCTGTTTCCTGTGTGCAAAAAGACGTAAGAATTCCACGCATATTCCATAGGGTATGGTTTGGCGATAAGCCGATTCCGGAGGAATATGAGAGTTGGTGGGCGGGCTGGCAGCGGCAGTACCCGGATTACGAGTTCCGCACGTGGCGAGACAAGGATGTCGCAAAGTTGCCCTTGAGCGCTGCCAAGATTGCGGAGGCAGGAACATTCGCAGGAAAAGCCGACGTCGCAAGATATGAAATTCTTCTTATCCACGGCGGCGTCTATATCGATTGCGACATGATGCCATTTCGTCGCTACCCTTTCGAGGCAGAGGACGCGTCATTAGTCGTATGCAATGAGAACGGCGATCCTGCATATTGCAGTAATAGTTTCATTGCTGCTGTGGCCGGCCATGAGCTGATGGCCGAAGCTGTGGAGGCGCTGCAATCCAAGCCGCTCAATCGGCAGCCACCTAATGTCGAGACTGGGCCGGCCTTCTTCGGTCAGTTGCTTTTGCGCCATCCCCACAAACGGCTACCGACGCAAGCTTTCTATCCTTACAACTTCAACGAGCCGTTTTCTTCTGTCTATGACCGGTCCTTGGAGGCGACTTATGGAATTCACGTTTGGGCGGGTTCGTGGGTGGACGAGAATCACATGCGCCAAAAGACCATCGCGGCGCTGGCGGCGGGGGATTTGCGGGATGCTGAAGCTCACGCAGCCCGCTGCGCTCCCGCACTGAGGGATCAGTTCATCGAGCTGGTTTCATCCGTCCGGAATGCGCGCAGTCAGGCTCTGAAGGCAGTGCTTCATCCTTTGTTGCAAGGAAAGCCAAAAGTCGCGAACAAAGCGCCCTTCGAACTCGTCAAGGTATTGGATTTCCTGTTTCGGCGTCAATCAGACGCAGTGGTGTGGCAAGTGGGCGCAGCCGATGGCGTCTTGGCCGATCCGCTGCGGCCCGCAATGATCCGGCATGATCCTGTGGCCGTCCTGTTCGAGCCGAACCCCATGATGTTCGCCAAGCTGGAGCAGAATTACGCGCGCAATGACAATGCGCGGTTGGTGCCGGCCGCGGTGGGCACGGACACAGGCAAAATCGTGCTTCATGCGGTTGACCCGGACTTGGCGCGCGAGAAGGGGTTGCCGGATTGGGGCGGGGGTGTTTCCTCCTTTTCGGGCGATTGCAGCACGATCGGCGGAAAGGCGCTCGATTCCCGGCTTGCCGGCCAGATCCGGCAATGCCTCGTGCAGACCGAGGTGCTGTTGCTCAGCGTCGAGGATGCACGTCGGCTCAGCGGCGTGGGGGATCCTTCCGTCTTGGTCGTCGATGTGCACGGGATGGATGCAGAGGTCATCCTCGGCTGCCTGGATGCGGGCATGGCGCCGTCGGTCATCCGGTTCGGGCCGGCGTGGCTGACCGGGAATGGCGCTTCACCGCTCTTGCAGCGTCTGGCGGGCGACTACGTGATTCTGGAGGTGGGCGGCGATGCGCTGGCATACAGGCAGGAGTTCTTCGGCCTGTACTGTGAAACGCTATACGTCGACCTGGGGTTGCCAACAGTGCATGCGGAGAACCTGGCGTTCACGATGCGGATTTGAGCGCATGCGGACTGGTTCTGGAAGCTGGCACTGCGGCAGGGTCGTGTAGGCGAGCCGCGAGAGGACCTCTGCTGCACGGCGGCAGGACGGTACCCCCATCACGGCTGCCGCCGGTGCCAGCCGGGAGCCACCGGCAGGGCAGGGCTGAAGGTGCCAACGCAAGGGGCGCGCCCTCGTGGCGAAGCGGGGATCAGGCGCGCGGACGAGGCTCAGAAGGCCGTCCGCCGCCGACGCTCGCGCGCAGGGTCTCTCTGTGCCGGCTTGCGGCACTCGCACGGCAAGGCCTTGCGCTATCGGCGGGGTATCTATTCACCCCCGGTGAGTTGAAGAGGACGAAGCGGTGCGCGGCCGAGGTGC
>NZ_QXMG01000071.1 GCF_003569765.1 Caldimonas tepidiphila
TGGTCTTCTCGCTGATCCCAGTGCCCCAGGACATGAGCTGCACTCCGCCACGGCCGAGCTGCTTGGCCTGCAATGCCGCGTACCAGCGGCGTTGCTGCTCGTCGAGGCGGCTCAGCAGCAGGTTGATCTGCTGATGCAACTCACGTGTCGCCTCGTCTTCGCCAGCCTGACAAGTGGGGCACTCGCACACATGAAGGTAGCGGCGCATGAGGCACCTCCACGACCGCATGAAGAAGCCTTCATTACACCTCTTCGGGCTTATTCCTTGTCAACAGTAGATGCTGGACAGGCCCCAGGCATTACTCGAGAACAAATGCCCGCTTTCAGGGCGAATCCTGCGGGGCCGAGCACTGCTCGTCGTACGGATAGGCAAAGGCCCCGCTCAGCGCGCAACTCTGAACGCTTTGGCCGCCACATCCCCTTGCCGAAGCAGCACTGGAACTCCACCCACGAGCCCCCTACTGGAGCTGGATACGGACCACGGAAATGGTCAGTCTCATCGAAGAGCTTGCAGCGAGCCTGCAACTTTGGTGGCTCACTACGTGAGACTGTGATACCGCCTGCCAGTCAGGAAGCAGATTGAGGAACCCCTTAATCAGGGGCAGCCCCCTCGGTCTAGCGCCCCGCGCACGAGGGATGCTATCCGAACAAAGAAAAACACAAACTGAAGGTGTGGTTACCAAGGCATGCAGAAAGTGGCAGCTGCCATGGCGCCGCAAGGGAGAGGGCCTTGAGGGAGAGATCTTGCGATCCGTCCGCAGGCCCCCGGACGACGCAACTTCATTTTTTAGGGAAACGAACAATGCTGAACAACGCAATCACCGCAGTCAAGTGCTTCTGGAACGATGAAGAAGGTGCTGCCGCCATCGAGTACGGCCTGATCGCGGCGCTGATCGCAGTAATGATCATTGGCGGAGCCAAAGCCCTGGGTACTGAGCTTAGCGGAATCTTCACTAGGCTTGGCAACTGCTTGAAAGCACCCGCAGCGTGCACGGCCACAACCCTTGCTGGTTGAGAAGGGCGACCAGCAAAAATATTTGCTTTTTCATACACAAGCCAAAGTTATCCATTTTAGAAGGGGATTGCAGTGAAATTTATCCAAGCCATTGGAAACTTCCTTCGAGAAGAAGAAGGAGCTGCTGCTATCGAGTACGGCCTGATCGCCGCCCTGATCGCTGTAATGATCATTGGCGGGGCTACCGCCTTGGGGACCGAGCTTAGTGGAATCTTCACTAGGCTTGGCAACTGCTTGAAAGCACCAGCGGCGTGCACGGCCACAACCCTTGCTGGTTAAAGAGGGCGCCTTAGAGGGGACCAGCTGTTCTGTCTTAAGTGCGGGCGCTGGTCGCCATTTAATACCAACTCATTTCGAGTCAAGCCGCCATGCAGATCGAGTCGCTCTTTTGTTTTATGGTTTTAACCAGCCTATTAGCCTGGATCACGCTTAGCGATCTGCGTTCACGCCGCATTCCCAATTTGGGAGTCACGATAGGTATCGTAGTAGCCATGGCGCTACACACGCTGCCGCCCCAGGGAGATGGACTGTTTTCTTTCTGGTGGGGTGGACTGGGCCCAATCCAATCCATGCTAGGCCTAGCTTTAGGGCTTGCTTTATTCATGCCGCTATACCTGCTAGGAGTAATGGGAGCAGGGGATGTCAAACTGCTCGGCATGGTGGGGGCTTGGCTCGGACCAAAACTGCTGATTGGCGCCACTTTATTGAGTCTTCTCGCCGGCGGCGTGCTTGCTGTGGGAATGATGGTCTGCACCCGCTCCTCGCGCCAGGTACTGATCAATGTGCGCCTGATGCTGACCACCACGATGGTCGGGATCATGAGCGGCAAGCTGATGCCGCCAGAGCCCGCCTTGACGACCGGGCGCCGCCTGCCCTATGCCCTCGCCATCGGCGTTGGCACCCTGAGCCAGGTCGCTCTGCAGTTGTTCAACGCGGCCCCTTGATCGCACTGTCGGAAATGAGCCACTCCATGAATTCCGCACTCGTCGCCTTTCCATCACCACTTGCGAAGTGCAGTCCGGAGCCGACCAACCCCCACACTCTGCCGGCCGCGCGATTGCCCGTTGCAGCACGCACGGTGTCCGACACCGGGCTTCCGGCTCATCTGCTGAGCGAGCTGCTGCTCAAGGTAATGCAGCAGTCGGGCTTGCAGCACCTGCAGGCGCTCGCCCAGCACCTGCGACTGCTGCCCGGCGTGGTCGAGGAGGTGCTGGCCGGTCTGCGCAGGGACAGCCTGGTGGAGATCCGATGGCGAGGCGCGCTCGACGGCGACGTCGAGTACGAGCTGACGCAGGCCGGCCGCACGCGTGCCGTCGAGGCCGAGCAGCGCAACCGCTATGCCGGGCCGGCGCCGGTGAGCCTGAAGGCCTACGTCGCGCAGGTCCAGACCCAGGCCGTGCGCGGCATGCGCGTCACGCGCCCGGCCTTCGAGGCGGCCATGGCCGCGGTGATCATGCGCCCCGAAGTGCGCGAGCAGCTCGGGACGGCCATGAACTCGCGGCGCTCCATCCTGCTCTACGGCCCGCCGGGCTCGGGCAAGACCTACCTGTGCGAACAGGTTTCGCGCATGCTCGCCGGCCCCGTGGCGGTGCCCTACGCGGTGGAGGTCAGCGGCGAGATCGTCCGGGTGTACGACCCGCTGGTGCACCAACCGGCCGCGGCCCCAGGCCCCTCCCCTGAGCCGGCCAGCGGCGCGCTCGACAGCCGCATGCGCCCCGACGCGCGGTGGGTACTGTGCGAGCGCCCGGTCGTCGTCACCGGCGGCGAGTTGACGCTGGAGATGCTGGAACTGATGTTCGACGAGCGCGCCGGCTTCTACCAGGCGCCACCGCACGTCAAGGCGAACAACGGCCTGTACCTGGTCGACGATCTCGGGCGTCAACGGGTTAGCCCGCGCGAGCTGCTCAACCGCTGGATCGTCCCGATGGAGCAGTACCACGACCACCTCGTGCTGCGCTCCGGGGCGAAGTTCAAGGTGCCGTTCGACTGCCTGCTGTTCTTCTCCACCAACCTCACGCCCGCCGACGTGGCGGACGAGGCCTTCCTGCGCCGCATCGGCCACAAGATCTTCCTCGGCGAGGTGGCTCCAGCGCAATACGGCCAGCTGCTGCGCGAGGCCTGCGCGGACACAGGCGTGGGCTGCGATGAAGGGGCGGTCGAGCATCTGCTCGCGCTCCATCGCCGCCATGGCCGCCCGCTGCTGGCCAGCGCCCCGCGCGACCTGGTCAGCCACGTGAGCGATCACGCCGCCTATCACGGCCTGAGCGCCCGGCTCAGCCCGGACCTGCTCGAGCGGGCCTGGCACAACCAATTCGCATCGTCCGGCGGATCCGGCGCTGCACCCACCACCACCCGGCACGGGTGAGATGGAGATCGAGCCATGAAGAGTACTCGCGGATGGATGATGCTGCTGGTTGCACTGCTGGCTGCCGCAGCGGCAGTGGTGCTGGTCTCTAAGCTGATGCAGTCGCAGCGCAGCGGCAACCAGATCGTCGTCGCGGCTGTCGATGTCGAGCTCGGGGCCAGGCTGTCCCCGGAAATGCTCAGGCTGACTCCTTGGCCTGCCGACGCGGTGCCGCCCGGCGCATTCAGGAGCCTGGACGAGTTGGGCACCCGGGTGGTCAAGGCAAGCCTGCTTCGCGGCGAGCCGCTGATCGAGGGCAAGCTGGCCCCGGTGGGAAGCAAGGGCGGCCTGTCGTCGGTGGTGGCCGAAGGCAAGCGCGCGATGACGGTGCGGGTCAACGACGTGGTAGGCGTGGCCGGCTTCGCGCTGCCCGGCACCTACGTCGACATCATGGTCAACACCCAGAGCGACGGGCGCCGGGGCAACGACGAGAAGGCCATCAGCAAGATCGTGCTAGAGCGCATCCTCGTGCTGGCCGTGGCCCAGGAGGCCAATCGCGACGAGACCAAGCCGAAGGTTGTCAATGCCGTGACGCTCGAGGTCGATCCCCGCCAAGCCGAGCTGCTGGACTTGGCGCGCAGCGTCGGCACCCTGTCCCTGGTGCTGCGCAACCAGATCGACCCGACCCCCGGCGCCACCGGCGGCGCGACCAAGGCCACGCTGTTCAACCACGAACCGCTGCCGGCGGCCGCCCCGGCGCCCGCCCGCAGTGCGGTCCTAGTGAGGACCTACCGCCCCACGGCCCAGGCCGAGCCTGCCAAGCCGGGCGACTGCGTGGAAGTCATCCGCGGCACCGTCCGCACAAAAGAATGCTTCTGACATAACGACGCCCCGAGGGAGCCCCCATGCGCCGCATCCATCCGCCCCACGCACCCGACGCAAGCCATCGCCCGAAGCGCCGCACGGTCCTTCCCGCACTGGCTCAATTCGTGATGCTGATTTCCCTTGCCTTGGGAGCTGCACAGGCACAGACGAGCCCGGGCGGGCGGGCCGCACTG
This sequence comes from Caldimonas tepidiphila, assembly GCF_003569765.1. Taxonomy (GTDB): domain Bacteria; phylum Pseudomonadota; class Gammaproteobacteria; order Burkholderiales; family Burkholderiaceae_C; genus Caldimonas; species Caldimonas tepidiphila. The sequence continues at coordinate 4,418 of NZ_QXMG01000071.1, forward strand.
CCTGCCCCTGCAGGAGTTTCGGTGCCTGTCTACGGCAACATGCCCTGCGGGCGCGTGGAAGTGGCCCCCGTGGTGCAGGTCAGCGTCGGCAAGTCCACAGTGCTCAAGCCCAGCAGCCCGATCGCCCGCGTCCTTCTGGGCAACCCGGTCGGCTCGCGGGCCGGTCGCCCGGTCGAAGCCGCCAACGCGAAGGATGAAGCGCAGGAAGCCTCGGGCAACGAGAACAGCAAGACGCGCCCCGGCGTCGCCGAGGTCGATGTGCTGCTGCTCAGCCCCAGCGAGGTCTACGTGCTGGGCAGGAGTATCGGCACCACCAACGTGGTGCTTCTGGACCAGGCGGGCCGGTGCACGGCGTTCGACGTGGTGGTGGGGATGGACACCGCGGGCCTGCAGACCGTCATCAGCCAGTTGCTGCCCAACGAGAGCGAGGTGCGCGTGAGCGCCGCCTTCGACGCGGTGGTACTCAGCGGCACCGTCAGCGACAACGGCGCGATCTCGCGCATCCTGGAGCTGGCGAACGCCTACGTGCGCAGCTCGGGCAGCAGCGCGAGCAATCCGCGCGTGATCAACCTGCTGAGCACCGGCGCGGCACAGCAGGTGATGCTCGAGGTCAAGGTGGCCGAGGTCTCCAAGTCCCTGCTCGACCGCTGGGGCATCAACTTCTCGCGCGCCTTCGTGACGGGCGACAACTCGGCGATCCGCTTCCTGTCCGGCCTCCTCGGCGGCACAGCGGCTTCGGGCGGACAAATCAGAGGCGTAGGTACGCCGACGATTCCCGTGCCATTTGACAACATTGATGCCAGAAGCGTGACCAACATCGGCCTTGATGCGCAGAAGACCGACGGACTGGTGAAGGTGCTGGCCGAGCCCAGCGTGTTGGCCATCAGCGGCCAGAAGGGCAGCTTCAATGCCGGCGGCAAGATCTTCATCCCGGTCGCGCAGGACAGCGGCTCGGGCGGGCGCACCGTCACGCTCGAGGAAAAGCCCTTCGGCGTGTCCGTCTCCTTCCTGCCCACCGTGCTGGACGGCGGCCGCATCGATCTGGCGGTGGCGACCGAGGTGTCGGAGCTCAACCGTGAGGGCGTGGGAATTTCCGCACCCGGCGTCAGCGGTCTGGCGGTGCTGCCCTCGTTCACCTCGCGCAGCGCCAAGACCACGGTGCAGCTGCAGGACGGCCAGAGCTTCGCCATCGGCGGGCTGATCAAGAACAACGTCACCACCAACATCCGGGCCTTCCCCTTCCTGGGCGAGCTGCCCATCATCGGGGCGCTGTTCCGCAGCAGCGAGTTCCAGACTGACAAGTCCGAGCTGGTGTTCGTGATCACGCCGCGGCTGGTCAAGCCGCTGACGCAGGTCACGTTGCCGACGGACAACTATAACGAGCCCACGCGCGGCGACGTGCACTTCAGGGGCAAGCTCGAAGGCAAGCGCCGCAGCGGGGGCCAGAAGGTCTCCGAAGGCAAGGAAGACGCTGACGCGCCGGATATCGCCGGCGCCGACGGCTACCAGGTCAAGTAAGGAGGCTCTCGATGAAAGCACTTTTCACCATCGGCGCGATCCTGTTCGCTCTCGCGGGCTGCAGCACGGCACGGCACTGGGAGAGCCGGTTCGGCGACGCGGTGCGCCAAACCCGCGAGGCCCAGACACTGGACCCGCAGGCCGGGCTGACCGAGAGTCCCTTGCCTCTCACCGACGGCAAGGCAGTCGCCGGCTCGCTCGACAAGTACTGGACCAGCTATGGCCACGGCACAAAGGGAGCGCAACAGGAAGTCAGCGCGAACGCTAGCGGCAGCGCCGCCACCACCAGTCGCTGATGGCTTTGAAAACCTAGCGGAATGAGGGAGCGCGGCATGAGCACACCCTTTGAACATACGCTCCGGCCCTGCCCCCGCAGGGAGCGCGGTGGCATCGCGGTGATTGTGGCGCTTTCGGCACTGGTCCTGTTCGGATTCGCCGGCTTGGCCATCGATCTTGGGCGCATGTATGTGAGCAAGACCGAACTCCAGACCGCAGCGGATGCCTGCGCCTTAGCCGCCGCTGCGGAACTGACCTGCAATGCGGCTTCTGGCGGTACTTGCCCGTCGTCCTACCTTCAGAACGCCGAGGCGGCAGGAATCTTTGCGGCAAGCCGCAATCGAGTGGAGTTCCAGTCTCAGCAGATCAGCGTGAACTCGGGTGACGTGAAATTCAGCACGGCGCTGGCGCCAAACTCCAGCTACCTGTCCCGAACAAATGGTGCCTCCACTCAGTCTCGCTATGTGATGTGCACCGCGCGTCTTACAGGCCTGACGCCGTGGTTCATGGCCCTCTTGGGAATCGGCGCACAGAATATCGAGGCCACAGGAGTGGCAACGCTTGCCCCTGCTTACTCTATGTGCCCAACTGCCCCCATTGGAATCTGCAACAAAGCTGGCGGATATGCGGCAGGGGAATGGATTACCAGCAACTTCACAAGCAACAGCGCGGACGAGGACGCACTGAGTGGCAGCTTCCGCTGGGTTGACTACACCCCTGACACAAGCGGCAATCAAGAAATACGTGATCATTTGGCGGGAGGGGCTCCGGTATGCGGTGTAAAGGTAGGCGACAAAATACGTCTGCCGGGCACTCAGCAAGGCGCGAAATCTGGCTATAACACCCGTTTTGGAATATATCCCAACAATAACGCATACAATGAATCCAGCTCCCCGCCCGATCGAACTGGTTACGCCTACCCCAACAAGAATCCAGGCGCTGGATTTTCTGAAATAAATATCGGCGTCAGTGCATACAACGATTACCTCAATCGCCAAGCCGTTGGCGCTCCATTCAACAACTCTCAATATGCAGGAACAGGCAACGTCTCCGGCAGAACCCTTTTATCATCTCAACACCTCTCGCTCGGCAGTGACCGACGCTTGGTTACTGCTGCGTTGATCAATTGCAGTGCGGGCAGCGAGGTTGTGATTGAGGACATGGCTTGCGTGCTAATGCTCAACCCCATGTCCAACGGTGCCAATGGTACGATCTACCTGGAGTATAGAGGTCTGGCCAACACGCCTGGCAGTCCTTGCCGCACTGGCGGCTTACCGGGTGGTCCTCTAGCCAGCGGTCCCCCGGTTCCCACCCTGGTGCAGTGATCATGGCTCGGCACGCCCCTTTTCACATCCAACGCGGCGCTGCAACGATAGAGTTTGCGCTACTGTTCCTGCCTTTGTTCATTCTTATTACAGGTGTGGTCGAAGGAGGACGAGCCCTGTACGAATACAACACGCTCGCCAAGAGCGTGCGCGATGCCGTGCGTTACCAGACGACAGTGGCGCCTTCCGGATCAGCCAGCGATACCCTAGTAGCTCGGTGCCTGGCGCTGACAGGCTCCCCTGCACTTAGCGGGGACGGTTGTCGGGAAGACCCCTTGCTACCTCGCCTAGAACTGTCCATGGTTTCGATCTGCGATCAGATTTCCTGCGCGGCATCCCACCGGTTTCAGCCCACCGGCCGCGGCGTCGTAAACCTGGTCAGCGTGACGGTGAGTAACTATCCCTTCGTGAGCATGGTGCCGTTCGTAATGCCCTCCATCACGTTCGGCCCTGTCAACGCAACGATGGTGCAACCGCTATGAAGCCTTTCCAGCGGGGCTGCCGCAGCCCGTCTCGACAGATCCAGCAAGGCCACGAGGCGGTCGAATTCGCACTTGTCTCCTCCCTGGTGTTCTTCCCCTTGCTGCTCGGCGCCATCGAATTCGGCCGCCTGATGCACTACTGGAACACCGCTGCCGAGGTGACCCGGCTGGGCGCCCGCATGGCAGTCGTGTGCGACCTGAACGACGCAGAGATCAAGTCGCGCATGCGCGGAATGCTTCCCCTCCTTAATGCGGACGACATCCGCATCTCCTACTACATGGAAGGAGGAGCGAGCAGCTGCACCAATGCGGAAGACTGTGAAACGGTCACGGTCGAACTCAATCCGAGCAACTCGATTCCCACCATCCACTGGCTGCTGCCGCGCTCGCTGAGTCTACCCGCTTTCAAAACCACCTTGCCACGTGAAAGTATGCAAAGCGAGCTCGGCGGCGTACTCAATCCCGTTTGCAACTGAGGTTGCTGCGATAGCCGGGACACCGTTCTTCCGCCCTCCCTTGAGGACAACAGCATGAAAATCAAAGTCGTCTCTTCCACTCAGCAGCGCGCCGAGGCGGTGGCCCGCATGGTGCGCGAAAGCGCCCCCGGCCTGGAAGTGCTCTCCGCGACAGGCGCGCCGGACGACTTGGTAGCGGCGGTCAACGGCAGCCAACCGTCGCTGCTGGTGCTCGACGGCCTGAACCAGCAGGGGCTGGACGGGTTGGGGGCCCTGAGCGGGAAGCATCCAGAGCTGGAGGCGATCGTGATCTCGCCCGAGCCCTCGCCCGCCTTCCTGCTGCGTGCCATGCAGGTCGGCGTGAGGGACGTGCTTCCTAGCGCCGATCCGGTGGCCCTGCAGGCGGCGGTGCAGCGCATCAGCCGAAAGCACGCCCCGGCGGCCCGAGGAGAAGTGCTGGCCTTCATGGGCTGCAAGGGCGGCAGCGGGGCTACCTTCCTGGCAGCCAATCTGGCGCATGTGCTGTCGAGCCGGGAAGGGCTGCGCGTGGCGCTGCTGGACCTGGACCTGCAGTTCGGCGATGCGCTGCTGATGCTCAGCGACCAGCGCCCGGCGAGCGACGTGGCGGAGGTGGCGCGCGACATCCACCGGCTCGATGCCGAGCTGCTGCGCGCGGCCATGGTGTCCGTGAGCCCGACGCTCAGCGTCTTGGCCGCCCCTACCGAACTGTCGCAGGCGCTGGAGATCAAGGCGTCTGACATCGAGGCCATCGTCAAGCAGGCCCGACAGGTCTTCGACTACGTGGTGCTCGACGTTGGCCGGTCCATCGACCCTGTCAGCCTGCAGGCCCTGGACCTGGCCCAGCAGATCTACCCCGTCGTGCAGCTGAGCCTGCCCCAGCTGCGCGATGCCCGCCGCCTGCGCACACTGTTCCAGTCGCTGGGCTATCCGCCCGACAAGCTGCAGTGGCTCGTCAACCGCTACCAGAAGAGCACGGAAATCGGCTTGGAGGCCTTCGAGCAGGCAGTGGGGAACAAGGACCTGCTCACCGTTCCCAACCACTTCGCCTCCGTCAGCGCCTCGGTGAACCAGGGGGTTCCCATCGAGAAGCTGGCGCGCAGCAGCCCGGTCACGCGCGCACTGCTGGATCTCGCGCAGGTTATCGCACCGGTGGAAGCCGGCAAGAAGGACAAGTGGTTCCGCAGCCTGTTCAGCCATTGAGGGCATTCCTCGCTCTTCCCTCGGTCGACCCGCCGTCCTATGAATACAAGGAAATCCGATGAGCCTGCGTGAACGACTCGCCAGCCCCCCGGCCCCTGCCGCCCGCGTCGAGCCGCGGAGCGTCGATGCACCGGCCGAAGCACCCCACGCTTACCAGCAGATGAAGACCCGGGTGCACCAGCTGCTGCTGTCGCGCATCGACCTGGAGGTGATGGAAGGCATGTCGCCCCAGCGCCTGCGCGAGGAATTGGTCGCCCTGGTTGAGCGGCTGCTGGTGGAGGAGAACCTGGTGATCAATGCGACCGAGCGTCGCAATCTGGTGCGCGACATCCAGCACGAGATGCTGGGACTGGGGCCGCTGGAACCCCTGCTGGCCGATCCCACCGTGTCGGACATCCTGGTCAACGGCGCACGCCAGGTCTACGTGGAGCGCCGCGGGCAGCTGAGCCTGACCGACGTGCGCTTCGCCGACGACGATCACCTGATGAAGATCATCGACAAGATCGTGTCGCGCGTGGGGCGGCGGGTGGACGAATCCAGCCCGATGGCCGATGCCCGGCTGCCGGACGGCTCCCGGGTGAACGTCATCATCCCGCCCCTGGCACTGGATGGCCCAGTGATGTCGATCCGGCGCTTCTCGGTGGTGCCGCTGACGATGGAGAACCTGGTCGAGTACCACAGCCTCACCGCGGAGATGGCCAAGGTGCTGCAGGCGCTGGCCACCGCCGAGATGAACATGCTGATCTCGGGCGGCACGGGCAGCGGCAAGACCACCTTGCTGAACATCATGTCGGGCTTCATCGACCATGGCGAACGCATCGTCACGATCGAGGACGCAGCCGAACTGCAGCTGCGCCAGCCTCACGTGGTGCGCCTGGAGACGCGCCCGCCCAACATCGAGGGCCGCGGCGAGGTCAGCCAGCGGGCCCTCGTGCGCAACGCGCTGCGGATGCGGCCCGACCGCATCATCCTGGGCGAGACCCGCGGTGCCGAGGCGGTGGACATGCTGCAGGCGATGAACACCGGCCACGAGGGGTCGATGACCACCGTCCATGCCAACACGCCGCGCGACGCCCTGTCCCGGCTCGAGAACATGCTGGCCATGAGCGGCATGAACCTGCCGCCCAAGGTGGCGCGCGCTCAGATCGCCTCCGCGATCGGCGTGGTGGTGCAGGCCAATCGCATGACCGACGGCAAGCGCAAGGTCACGAGCATCGCCGAGATCACCGGCATGGAGGGCGACGTCATCACCCTGCAGGAAGTGTTCACCTTCCGACAGACTGGGGTGGAGGCCGATGGAACGGTACGGGGGCACTTTCAGGCCACCGGCGTGCGTCCGCGCTTCGTGGAGCGATTGAAATCCCGGGGAATTTCGATTCCGGAAACCCTGTTCGACCCGTCACGCCGCGTGGAATGAGGACGCCATGGACTCCAGCTACATCCTCTTGGGCGTGCTCCTGTTCGTGGCCATGGTCCTGGGCTTGGAGGGGCTCTACCAGGTCTGGGCCTCTAGGAACAGCGCCGAGGCCAAGCGCGTGGCCGCGCGGCTGCGCTCCATTGACAACATCGACGTCCAGTCCCCGTTGAGCCTGGAACGGCTCAGCGGACGGGGGCGCTGGCAATGGATCGACACGCAGCTGCTGCCGGTCATGCCGGGCGGCGAGGCCCTGCGCCGCCATGTCGCTGTCGCGGGCGTGGGGTGCAATGCCGGCGAGCTGCTGTTGTTCAGCGCGCTGCTGGCCTTGGCGGGCTTCCTGCTGCCGGTGCTGCTCGACAAGCCGCTGCTGTTTAGCCTCGCCGGCGTGCTGGGCCTGGGCTGCCTGCCCTGGCTCTGGCTGTCCAGGAAGCGGCAGCAGCGCATCATGGCCTTCGAGAAGCAGATTCCGCTGGCCCTGGATCTGATGGGGCGAGCCCTGCGTGCGGGCCATGCCTTCCCCACCGCGGTGAAGATGGTGGGCGACGAGATGCCGGCTCCACTGGGACCGGAATTCCGCCAGCTCGCCGACGAGACCAATTACGGCATTCCCCAGCAGGAGGCCCTGCTGCGCCTGGCCGAGCGGGTGCCCATCCCCGACCTCAATTACTTCGTCGTGGCCGTCATCATCCAGCGCGAATCGGGCGGCAATCTCGCCGAGCTCCTGGACAACATCGCCACCATCGTGCGGGCCCGCCTGAAGCTGCTCGGCCAGGTCCGCACGCTGTCCGCCGAAGGGCGGCTGTCGGCCATCATCCTGATCGCCCTGCCCTTCGCCACTGCCGCGCTGATCAACCTGATCTCCCCCGACTTCATGGCGATCCTGTGGACCGATCCTGCAGGCCAGAAACTGGTGGGCGCGGCTTTCGTGTCCATGCTCCTCGGCGCGCTGTGGATGAGAAAGATCATCCGCATCCGCGTCTGAAAACAGCCCGGGAGAATCCATGTCATCCGTGCAAATCGCGATGCTGGTGCTGGTGTTCGTCGGCACCTTTGCAGGGGCCTTGTGGCTGATCTCCCGCCTAAGCGTCGACAACGCGCAGCGTCGGGTGCAGCAGGTGCTCGGAGCCTCCTCCGCACTGGACGAGCGGCCCCGGGAGAACCTGGTGGACCGTGTGGCACAAGCCACCGAACGCATGGCCAAGCTTTCCGTGCCGGAGGAGGGTTTCGAGAATTCCGCGCTCCGTCGACGCCTGATGAATGCCGGCATCCGCAGCAGCTCGGCACCGATCGCTTATTTCGGAACGAAGACGGTTCTGGCGCTCAGCCTCCCGGTGGGCGGCTTCCTTCTTCTCACGGTCACGAGCGCGGCACAGGGCTCGGCCCTGCTGTTTGCCCTGCTCTTACTGGCCACACTGGGCTACTACCTGCCCAACATGCTGCTGAGCCAGGCCATCGCCCGCCGCCAGCGGGAGATCTTCGAGTCCTTTCCCGATGCGCTGGACCTGATGACGGTGTGCATGGAGGCCGGCCTGGGCACGGAAGCGGCACTGACTCGGGTGGCGGAGGACATGGTCCACAAGAGCCCGGTCCTCAGCGAGGAACTGCGCCTGGTCAACCTGGAGTTGCGGGCCGGCGCGCCGCGCGACCGCGCGCTGCGCAACCTGGCGCTGCGCACCGGCGTGGAGGAGGTCGAGGAGTTCGTGTCGATGATGCTGCAGGCGGAGCGCTTCGGCACCAGCCTGGCCCAATCGCTGCGAGTGAGTTCGGAAACCGTTCGCACGCGCCGTCGCCAGAAGGCGGAAGAGACCGCCTCCAAGATTCCGCTGAAGCTGCTGTTTCCACTGATCTTCTTCATCTTCCCTTCGCTGATGCTGGTGATCATGGGGCCAGCGGTCATCCAGATGATCCGCGTCGTGATGCCTGCTATGACAGGAAGCTGACACGACCAAAGACTCATGATGAAACCAAGCCATGACTCTTCCCCGCTGTCCGTACTGACCGCCCTGACCGTTGCGCTGGCGCTGGGCGGATGCGCTCACTCCCCCGACACGCCTGCGGACTCCTCGGCGCAAGCGGCTTCCTTTCCATGGTCCGTGAAACCCAGCATGCAGGTGCAGCACGGCATGCCGCTGGGCCAAGCGGAATACCTGGAGGGTCGCTTGCTCGATCGCCAGGGAAACTGGGCGAAATCTGAACAGGCCTACCGCCGCGCCATCGCTGCAGATGCAGGCCTTGTCGAGGCGTACAACGCGCTCGGCGTGGCCCTGGCACGGCAAGGCCGGCTGCAGGAAGCACGAGCCGTGCTGCAGGCAGCCGTGAACCTCGACCCCCTGCGTGCGCACCTGCACAGCAACCTGGGCCAAGTGCTGCTGCGCGCGGGACAGGCTCGTGATGCGTTGGTGCCGCTGCGCCATGCACATCAACTCGACCCCCTCAATCCGGTAGCCCGCAGCCTGCTGGAGAAGGCAACCACCCTTGCAGCGGCCTTGCCTCACCAGGCGGAGGAAGATCTTTCCGCCAAGAAAGACTCTCTACCGGCCGACGCATCCATGATGCCCCTTCCCCAGGCGATGCCGGGTTCCAGCCCCCTGCCGATTCATCAGCACTCCGTTGCCTACGTTCAGGTAGCAGCACCGATCACTCGCATTCAGGTGGCCGGACCGCTTTCCATGGCCGGCTCCCTGAAGATCGAGACACTGGCCCGGCCTACCGCTATGAAGCTGGAGGTGGTCGAAGCGGTCAGGAGTAACTCTCCTGCAGGCCCAACGTCACCCGTCGTGGATCAGAACCCACCGGAGAGTGCCGTCCGTCACGCCCGCCTGGAGATTGCCAACGGCAACGGCATGACCGGCGCCGCTGCCCGCTTGGCAAGCCGTTTGCGCTCGCAAGGCTACACCTCTAGCCGGCTTACCAACCTGCGACCCTATGCCACGCTTCGGACCATAGTGCAGTACCGGGAAGGCTATGAAATGGAGGCCCAGGCCATTGCCCGAGGTCTGCCAGTCACGCCTGTCATCGTGCGCGAACCTGTGCTGCAGTCAGGTGCGGATATCCGCGTGGTCATTGGCCACGATGCCGTTGCCCAGGATCGCGCTTACATCGCCCACAAGGCAGGCATCCACCGCGCCGACGCCTTGTGATGCCGGACACGGCAATGCGACTGCGGCCACAGCCTTACCCTCCCCGCCGGTGCTTCCTGGGCCGCCCCTCGAGCAGCCTGTCGAACAGCGCGTCGGGCAGCAGCCGCAGCAGCTTCGCGACGACGCCCATCTGCCAGGGGATCACACGGTAGCTCACGCCCTGATCGATCGTTTGGAAGGCCTGCTCGGCGAAATCCCCGGCCGGCATCAGGAAGGGCATCGGGTAGCGGTTCTCGCGCGTCAGCGGCGTGTCGACGTAGCCCGGCAGCAAGGTGACGACGCGCACGCCGAAGGGGCGCAACTCGCCGCGCAGGCTCTCGCAGTAGCTCACCACCGCGGCCTTGCTCGCGCAGTAGGCGGCGTGGCCCGGCAGGCCGCGGATCGCCGCGACGCTCGCGATGCCGACCAGCGTGCCGCCGTGCCCGCTGGCCTGCCCTCGCTCTCGCATCGGCGCGATGAAGGGATGGAAGGTGGCGGCCATGCCGAGGTTGTTGGTCTCCCAGGTGGCGCGCATCACCTCCAGGTCCTCGAACTCGGCCGTGTCCACGCCGACACTGATGCCCGCATTGGCGATCACCACGTCCGGCAGGCCCTGCCGCGCGATGCAGTCGCGCGCGGCGGCGATGATCTCGGCGGTGTCGCGCACGTCCGCCCGGTAGACCTGCACCCGGTCGGCGCCGAGGCCCTGCGCGGCGGCCCAGGCCTCGATCTCCGCGGCGCGGCGCGCCACCAGCGCGAGCCGCCAGCCCGCGGCCGCGTAGCGCGCGGCGAGCGCCTGGCCGATGCCGCTGGAGGCGCCGGTGATGAAGACGAGCGGCAGCTTGTTCTCGCCCATGCTCTCAGCGGCCCCCGGCAGGCGGCGGCAGGCTGCCGCGCACGCGGCCCTGCAGCTCGAGCTGGCTGCGCTCCTTGTCGTAGCGCAGCGACTCGGCCTGCACCTGCATGCCGCCGCGGCGCAGCTGCACCGGCTGCTCCGACAGCACCAGGCCGGTGTCGGGGAACACCTTCAGCTGCTCGCCGCGGAACTCCACCGGCTCGCCGCCAGCGGCGCCCGGCCCGCCGGCCTCGCGCCGCACCTGCGCGTCGCCGATCAGTTCCACCTCGCTGCCGTCGCCCTGCGCCAGCGCGCGACGCGCGGTCGCCACGGTGACGCGGCCGAGCTCGTCGGTGGCACGCAATCGCACCTCGTCGATCTCCAGCAGGTCGTTGTCGGGATAGTGGCGCAGCCTGCCGCCCTCGAGCAACGCATGCGCGCCGGAGGCCGGCCGGTGCAGCTGCACCGAGAAGTCGTTCATCACGTAGTCCGGCTCATGGCGCGGGGGCCGCTCGGGCCGCGGCGCGTCGGGCACCGGCGTGTTGCGCACTAGCCACCAGGTGGCGGCGGCCAGCAGCGCCATCAGCAGCGCGGGCAGGTAGGCCGACAGGCCGTGCAGGCGGGCCCGCCAGCCCCCGGGGGCGCCCCTCATGCGCCGGGACGGCCGTCGTCGAGCGTGGCCAGCATGGTCTGCAGCAGCGCGGCATAACGGCCCGACGCGACCAGCAGCAGGTCGCAGAATTCGCGCGCCGCGCCGTGCCCGCCGGCGGCGGCAGTGACATGGTGGGACGCGGCACGCGCCTCGACGTGGGCATTGGCCGGCGCACAGGCGAAGCCGGCGCGCAGCAGCAGCGGCAGGTCGGGCCAGTCGTCGCCGATCGCGGCGAGTTGCGGCCAGTCCAGTCCCAGCGCCGCCATCAGCTGCTGCGCCGCGGCGAGCTTGTCGTGCACGCCGTAGAGCGCATGCGCGAGCCCGAGGTCGGCGACGCGGCGGCGCACCGCGGGCGAGTCGCGGCCGGTGATCACGACCGGCGTGATGCCGGCCAGCTGCAGCAGCTTCAGCCCCTGGCCGTCGAGCGTGCTGAAGGCCTTGACGGTTTCGCCCTGCTCGCCGATGTAGATGCGGCCGTCGGTCAGCACGCCGTCGACGTCGAAGATCGCGGCACGGATGCCCTGGGCCTGCAGCAGCAGCTCGGGCGGGAAGGTCAGACTGGGGGTCAGGGCTCGCATGGCTGCCATTGTGCCGCGCAGGCCGCCCGCGACCCGGTGACGGGCGGCAAACCCGCCCGCTGCCCGGCCCTTCCCGGCAGCCTCTCCGGCCTCGGAGCCTCCTCAGGCGGCATCCGGCCCGCGTGCCGCCCTGCCGGCCGCGATCGCGGCGGCCTCCGCCCCGTCGGCGGGCTGCCCCAGCAGCCGCGCCACCCGCTCCTGCAGCAGCCCGGGCGAAACCTCGGCGGCCGGCAACGGCGCCCCGGCGACGAGCGTCACCGCATTGAACAGCCCGCGCCGCCACGGCCGCACCATCGCCCGCCCGCCCTCGACGCGCGAGAAGAACGACCCCCACAGGTTGCGCAGCGCCAGCGGCACCACCGGCACCGGGTGTGTCTCGAGGATCTTCATCACGCCGCCCTTGAAGGGCTGCAGCGTCCCGTCGCGCGTGATGCCGCCCTCGGGGAAGATGCACAGCAGCTCCCCTTCGTCGAGCACGCGGCGCGCCTCGGCGAAGGCGCGCTCGTAGACCGCCGGGTTCTCGCGGTGCGGCGCGATCGGGATCGCCTTCGCGAGCCGGAACAGCGTGCCGAGCACCGGCGTGGCGAAGATGCGGTGGTCCATGATGAAGCGGATCGGCCTCGGGCTCGCCGCCATCAAGAGCACCGCGTCGACGAAGCTGACGTGGTTGCACACCAGCAGCGCCGCGCCTCGCACCGGGATGTGCTCCTCGCCCTCGACGCGGAAGCGGTAGACGCAGCGCGTGGCGACGAAGGCGAAGAAGCGCAGCAGGTACTCCGGCACCAGCAGGAAGATGTAGCCGGCCACCACCAGGTTCGCCAGGCCGACCGCGAGGAAGAGCTGCGGGATGTCGAGCCCCGCCTTCAGCAGCAGCCCGGCGAGCACCGAGCTCGCCACCATGAACAGCGCGTTGAGGATGTTGTTGGCCGCGATGATGCGCGCGCGGTGCGTCGGCTGCGAGCGCATCTGGATCAGCGCGTACATCGGCACGCTGTAGATCCCGGCGGAGAGCGCGAGCAGCGCGAGGTCGGCCATCACGCGCCAGTGGCCGGGGCGCGCGACGAACTCGGCGACCGTCAGCGCGTGCGCCGGCGGCAGCCCGCGCGACGCGAGGTAGAGGTCGATCGAGAACAGGCTCATGCCGAGCGCGCCGAGCGGCACGAGGCCGATCTCGACATGGCGCCGCGACAGCGTCTCGCACAGCAGCGAGCCGATGCCGATGCCGAGCGAGAACACCACCAGCAGCAGCGAGGCGACCTGCTCGCTGCCGTGCAGCACCTCCTTCGCGAAGGACGGGAACTGGGCGAGGAACACCGCGCCGAAGAACCACATCCACGATATGCCGAGCAGCGAGCGGAACACCACGCGGTTGCCGTGCGCGAGCCGCAGGTTGCGCCAGGTCTCGGTGAAGGGGTTCCAGTTGATCGCCAGCCCCGGATCGGTCGCCGGCGAGCGCGGCACCGCGTGCGCGGTGGCGCGGCCGAGCAGCGCGAGCGCGAGGCCCGCCGCCGCGACCAGCAGCACGCCGGTTTGCGGCACCGCCACGAGCAGGCCGCCGGCCACGTTGCCGAGCAGGATCGCGACGAAGGTGCCCATCTCCACCATGCCGTTGCCGCCGGTGAGCTCCCGCTCGTCCAGGTGCTGCGGCAGGTAGGCGAACTTCACGGGCCCGAAGAGGGTGGACTGCAGCCCGAGCAGGAAGATGCAGGCCAGCAGCACCGGCACCTGCGTCGTCCACAGGCCCCAGGCGGCAAGCGCCATGATTGCGATCTCGAGCGACTTCGCGAAGCGGATCAGCGCCGCCTTGTCGTACTTGTCGGCGAGCTGCCCGCTCGTGGCCGAGAACAGCACGAAGGGCAGGATGAAGAGCGCGCCGATCGCGAGGCCCGCCATCTCCGGCTGCAGCCACTCCACGTGGAGCCGGTAGGTGACGAGCACGGTCAGCGCGAACTTGTAGAGGTTGTCGTTCGCCGCGCCGAGGAACTGCGTCCAGAAGAAGGGCGCGAAGCGGCGCTGCGCGAGCAGCGCGAACTGGCTGGGATGGTGGCTCAAGGCGGGCTCCCCGGGTGGATGCTGGAGACTGTAGCGGCGCATCAGTGGACGGTGAACGGCACATCCCCGAGGCCGGTGCGCGCGAGCCACTGGAACACCGACTCGACCGTGACGGTCTCGATGCGGTCGGCGAAGCGCTTCTCGCCGGGGTGGTCGTCGAAGGCGACATGCGCCGCGGTGGCACGCGCGCCGAGCCGCGTCAGCGGCCCGAGCCGCAGCACGGTCGGCCGGTAGTCGCGCAGCTGCAGCCAGGCCTGCGCCTGGCGGCGCGTTGCGGCGGCGGGCTCCATCGCGCCGGCCAGCGTCTCGATCGCCCACTGGTTGGACTGCTGGTAGGTCTGCGCCCAGGGGTAGGCGACCATGCTGTAGCGCGCGACGTGCCACTGCGCGGCGCGGCGGTTGTCGCGCAGCAGCGGCAGCAGCCGCTGCTGCACCCCGGGCGCGAGCACGACGACGCCCGCCTCGTAGCGGTGCAGCCGGTCGAGAAAGAAGTCGCCGAGCCCGTGGCGGTAGAGCGCGGCCTGCGCGGTGCCGCAGTGGTTGAGCTTGTGCAGCACGCGCCACGGCGCGCCGTCGTGCTCGCGGTAGGCGAAGCGGAGGTGCGAGTAATGGAGCCCGTGGCGGCTCAGGTCCTGGCCGACGCGCGCGACCACCACCACCCGCGCGCCGCTCGCGTCGAGCCGCGCCGCGGTGCGCGCGGCGAGCTCCATCGCCTGCTCGACGTCGCGCACCTCGAGCGGCTGCGCCTCGCAGGGCTGGCCGGCGCGGGCCGCGCCGGCCGCCGCCAGCAGCGCGGCGGCGAGCAGCAGCGCCCTCACGGCGTGATGCGCTCGCCGTACAGCAGCGACGCGCCCAGCTCGTTCGGAATGAAGGCGATCGCGCGGCCCGCGGCCGACAGCAGCCAGCCGGTGCTCATCGCGGTGACGAGCACGCCGGTGCCGACCGCCACCGACAGCGCACCCGCCGCCTGGCTGCTCCAGCGCACCGTCGCACGGGCACCGTCCGAGGCGCGCTCGAGCACCCAAACGGTGCCGAGCGCCGAGGCCTCCACCGCCACCACCGTCAGCGTGACGCCGGCCGACAGCAGCATCACCGGCGCGGCGACCGACACCGCCACCGGCAGCATCGACAGCGCGCTCGCCGCCGCCGACACGGTGGACTGGGCCTGCACGGCAGGCAGCGCGCCCGTCGCCAGCGCCAGGCCCAGCGCGAGGGCCCGCAGGGTTTTCGTCTTCATCACGTTCTCCTTTCAGGAAGGCAGGGACAGGGGGAGGCCGCTCACTCGTCCTCGTGCGGCGAGGCGGGGCGCTGCAGGCGGGACTCGGCCAGGTCGGCGTCGTAGCCGTCGCGCAGCGTCTTGGCCAGCGTGAAGGCCGACGAGATCAGGAACAGCCAGCACACGCCGAGGTAGGCCTTGTAGGTCGGGTGGATGCCCATGCGCCACAGGCCCCAGCCGGTCAGCGCCATCGCGAAGAGGAAGCCGCCCCAGACCACCAGCTTCCACAGCGGCGTGTCGCTGCGGCGCTGCTCGTTGTCGCGCACGAACTTCGCCAGCGCGAAGGCGGTGGACAGGCAGAACACGTAGCCCATCACCATGAAGGCGCGGTCGAGGTCGTCGCCGGGCAGCCAGGCGAGGCCGACGCCGCACAGGAAGACGGCCAGCGCGAAGGAGATCCAGACCTGCGCCTTCCAGGCGCGGGTGTCGCGGCGGACGATGACGACGGGGCTCGGGGCGCTCTGCATGGTGTCCTCGGGGCGTGCATTGAACATGGAAGGCATGTTCGCGCCGGGGACGCAGAAGGGTCAACGAAGCGATGCCGTGTCGCTCAAGGCGGCACCACTGGTATCGCCTTGCGCTACCATCGGCCATGAGCACCACCCTCGACCTGATCCGCGCGCTGAAGGCGGAGCTGAAGGCGGCCGGCCTCACCTACGCCACGCTCGCGCGCGAGCTCGGCATGGCCGAGTCGAGCGTCAAGCGCATGTTCGCCAGGGGCGACATGCCGCTCGTGCGCATCGACGAGATCTGCCGCGTGCTGAAGACCGACTTCGCGGAGCTGGCGCGCCAGGTGGTCGCGAGCCAGCCGCTCGCGCAGGAGCTGACGCTCGAGCAAGAGCAGGCGGTGGTCGCCGACCGCGGGCTGCTGCTGGTAGCGCTGTGCTGCGTCAGCCAGTGGACCTTCGAGCAGATGCTGGCGAGCTACCGCTTCACCGAGGCGGAGTGCGTGAAGCACCTGCTGCAGCTGGACCGGCTCGGCGTGATCGAGCTGCGCGCGGGCAACCGCTACCGGCTCAAGGTCGCCAAGGGCTTCCGTTGGCGGCCGCACGGGCCGGTGATGCGCTACTTCCGCGAGCAGGTGGTGCACGACTACTACGGCGGCGGCTTCGACGGCGAGGGCGAGCTGCTGCTGCTGGTGCACGGCTCGATCGGCGCGAGCGCCGCACCCGGCTTCGTCGAGCGGCTGCAGCGCATCGGCCAGGACTTCGCGCAGCAGCACCTCGCCGACCAGAAGCTCGCCGCGGCGCAGCGCCGGCCCTACACGCTCGTGATCGGCATGCGCTCGTGGCAGTTCGCCGCAGTGCGCGAGATGCGGCGCGACCCGGACGCGCCGCTGTAGCTCCGAGGCAGCATTGCCGAGCCGCCCCGGGACGCTGCCTCGCCCCCGGGGAGGCGCTGGTGCGGGCGACCGGGGGCCGCCGGCGCCTCAGATCACCTTCGCGCGCATCAGGTCGTTGGAGTTCAGTGCGCCCACGAGCCGCCCCTCGCCGTCGAGCACCAGCACGCTGGTGATCCGCGCCTGCTCCATCAGGTCGGCGGCCTCGACCGCGAGCGCGTCCTCGCGCACGGTGCGCGGACTGCGGTGCATCGCGTCGGCCGCGCACAGCGCGCGCAGGTCCTCGCCGCGCTCGACGAGGCGGCGCAGGTCGCCGTCGGTGAAGATGCCGAGCACGCGATCGTCGGCGTCGACCACCGCGGTCGCGCCCAGGCCCTTGCGGCTCATCTCACGCATCATCGCGGTGAAGCCGGTGTCGGGCCGCACGCGCGGCACCGCGTCGCCGGTGCGCATCACGTCGCGTACGTGCGTGAGCAGCTTGCGGCCGAGCGCGCCGCCGGGGTGCGAGCGCGCGAAGTCCTCGGCGCGGAAGCCCCGCGCGTCGAGCAGCGCCACCGCCAGCGCGTCGCCGAGCGCCATCTGCGCGGTGGTGCTCGCGGTGGGCGCGAGGTTCAGCGGGCAGGCCTCCTTCTCGACCGAGGTGTCGAGCACCACGTCGGCGTGGCGCGCCAGCGACGAGCCGGCGCGGCCGGTCAGCGCCACCAGCGGCACCGCCAGGCGCTTGAGCACCGGCAGGATCGCGTTGAGCTCGTCGCTCTCGCCGGAGTTGGAGATCGCGAGCACCAGGTCCTGCGCGGTGATCATGCCGAGGTCGCCGTGGCTCGCCTCGGCCGGGTGCACGAACATCGCCGGCGTGCCGGTGGAGGCCAGCGTCGCGGCGATCTTGCGCCCGACGTGGCCGCTCTTGCCCATGCCCATCACCACCACGCGGCCGCCGCAGCGCAACATCAGCGCCATGGCCTGCACGAAGGACTCGCCGAGGCGGGCCTGCAGCAGCTGCAGCGCGCGCGCCTCGATGTCGAGCGCCTCGCGCGCGAGCGCGACGGCGCGTGACGCATCGAAGCCGGGAGGAGCGGAAGGGACGGTGGACGGCACGGGGCGGGACCTGGGTCGTTTACGATCGAAAGATTCTAGGCGGCGCACCGCGGCGGCCCGCGGCCTCGCCCACAACATCCCCCATGGCCTCGACCCTCGAACTGACCCTGCTCTACCTGCTGGCCGCCGTCCTCGGCGTGGTGGCCTGCCGCTCGCTGAAGCTGCCGCCCATGCTCGGCTACCTCGTGGTCGGCATCCTGATCGGGCCGAACGCGTTGGCGCTGGCGGCCAACTCCGACGGCATCCGCTACCTCGCCGAGTTCGGCGTGGTTTTCCTGATGTTCGTGATCGGGCTCGAGTTCAACCTCGCCAAGCTCAGGAGCATGCGCCGCCTGGTGTTCGGCCTGGGGCTGGCGCAGGTGCTGCTGACCATCCTCGCGACACTGGCGGTCAACGGCGCGGTGTCGTGGCTGCTGGCGCTGTGGGGCCGCGACTGGGGGCTGGAGTGGCCGACGGCGATCGCGCTCGGCGCGGCGCTGTCGATGAGCAGCACCGCGATCGTCGTGAAGATGATGTCCGAGCGGCTCGAGCTCGAGAGCGAGCACGGACGCCGCGTGATGGGCGTGCTGCTGTTCCAGGATCTCGCGGTGGTGCCGCTGCTGGTGCTGATCCCCTCGCTGAGCCAGAGCAGCGGCGACATGGCGCGCGACCTCGGCCTCGCGCTGCTCAAGGCCGCAGCGCTGCTGGGCGTGCTGCTGCTCGGCGGGCAGCGCGTGATGCGCTGGTGGCTGACGCTCGTGGCGCGGCGCAAGAGCGACGAGCTCTTCATCCTCAACCTGCTGCTGATCACGCTCGGTCTCGCCTACATCACGGAGCACGCGGGGCTGTCGCTCGCGCTCGGTGCCTTCGTCGCCGGCATGCTGATCGCCGAGACCGAGTACAAGCACCAGGTCGAGACCGACATCCGGCCCTTCCACAGCGTGCTGCTGGGCCTGTTCTTCATCACGATCGGCATGCTGCTCGACTGGCGGCTGGTGCTCGACCAGTGGCTGCTGGTGCTGGTGCTGGCGCTGCTGCCGGTGCTGTTCAAGTTCGGGCTCGTCGCCTTCCTCGCGCGGGCCTTCGGCGCGACGCCGGGCGTGGCGCTGCGCACGGGCCTGTATCTCGCGCAGGCCGGCGAGTTCGGCTTCGTGCTGCTCAACCTCGCCACGTCGCACGGGCTGGTGTTGCCCGAGCTGCAGAGCCCGGTGCTCGCGGCGATGGTGCTGACGATGCTCGCCACGCCGCTGCTGATCCAGTGGAGCGACCGCATCGTGATGCGGCTGGCCGCGAGCGACTGGCTGATGCAGTCGGTGGCGATGACGCAGATCGCCAAGCGCGCGATCAACACCGACCGGCACGTCATCATCTGCGGCTACGGCCGCAGCGGCCAGAACCTCGCGCGGCTGCTCGAGAGCGAGCACATCCCCTACATGGCGCTGGACCTCGACCCGGACCGCGTGCGCCAGGCCGCCGCCGCGGGCCAGAGCGTGGTGTTCGGCGACGCGGCGCGGCTGCAGAGCCTGATGGCCGCGGGCCTCGCGCGCGCCAGCGCGGTGGTCGTCACCTACCACGACAGCCCCTCGGCGCTGAAGATCCTGCACCTCGTGCGCGAGCACGCGCCGCAGGTGCCGGTGATCGTGCGCACGATCGACGACACCGACCTCGAGCACCTGCAGGCCGCCGGCGCCACCGAGGTGGTGCCCGAGGCGATCGAGGGCTCGCTGATGATGGCCTCGCACGTGCTCGCGCTCGTCGGCGTGCCGATGCGGCGCGTGATCCGCGTCGTGCAGGAGCAGCGCGACGCGCGCTACAGCCTGCTGCGCGGCTACTTCCACGGCGCCGACGACGACACCGCCGAGGAGCGCGACCAGACGCGGCTGCACACCGTCACGCTGCCGATGGCCGCGCGCGGCGTCGGGCGCACGCTCGGCGACGCGACGCTGCAGGCGCTCGGCGTGGTCCCGGTGTCGCTGCGCCGCGCCAATGGCGCGGTGGTGCAGCCCTCGGACGAGCTGCTGCTGCAGGGCGGCGACACGCTGGTGCTGTCGGGCCGGCCCGAGCTGCTCGCACGCGCCGAGAACAAGCTGCTCAACGGCTGAGACTTCGCCGCAGCGCCGCACGGGGAGGGATGCCGACCCGGCCGGGGCCGCACCGGAGCGGGCGAACGCCCCCGGCAGGCGGGCCAGCACCCTCGCCGCAGCAGGGGCGTGGCGGCCGGTGTAATTTCACCCGCATGCACCCTCCCTCACCGCGTCCCGCCGTCGCCGCACGGCCCGGCCGGCGCCTGCTGCTGCTCGCAGGCCTCGGCGCGCTGGCGCAGGTACTGCCGGGCCGGCTCCGCGCGGCGACGCCCGAGCTCGCCGCCGCGCTGCGCGAAGGCGGAACGGCGCTGCTGCTGCGCCACGCCCGCACGGTGCCCGGCACCGGGGACCCGCCGGGCTTCCGGCTGGAGGCCTGCGCCACGCAGCGCAATCTCAGCGAGGCGGGCCGCGAGCAGTCGCGCCGCATCGGGCAGTGGTTCGCCGCGCAGGGGCTGCGGCCGGCGGCGGTGCGCTCGAGCCGCTGGTGCCGCTGCCTCGACACCGCGCGGCTGGCCTTCGGCGCGGTCGAGCCGTGGGCAGCGCTCGACTCCTTCTTCGACGACCGCAGCTCGGAGCCGCGGCAGAGCGCGGCGCTGCGCGAGGCGCTCGCGGCGATCGGCCCGGGACGCTTCGAGGTCTGGGTCACGCACCAGGTCAACATCACCGCATTGAGCGGCGAAATTCCCGCAATGGGCGAGGCGCTGGCGATCGCGTCGGGCCGCGACGGCACGACAATCCGGGCCCGCGCGCGCTTCGCGGAGTGACACCGCCCGGGCGCCCCCTCCCCTTTGCCTCTTCCCGCATGGAAACCACCACCTACATCAAGAGCCACATCCGCACGGTGCCCGACTGGCCGGAGCCCGGCGTGCAGTTCCGCGACATCACGCCGCTGCTGCAGAACCCGCGCGTGTTCCGCGTGCTGATCGACCAGTTCGTGCACCGCTACTTCGACACCCGCCCGGACGTGATCGCGGGGCTGGACGCGCGCGGCTTCATCATCGGCTCGGTGCTCGCCTACGAGCTCAACGTCGGCTTCGTGCCGATCCGCAAGAAGGGGAAGCTGCCGTTCACGACGGTGGAGGAGACCTACGAGCTCGAGTACGGCAGCGCCACCGTCGAGCTGCACACCGACGCGGTCAAGCCCGGCGACCGCGTGGTGCTGATCGACGACCTGATCGCCACCGGCGGCACGATGATGGCCGGCATGCGGCTGCTGCAGCGCCTGGGCGCCGAGGTGGTCGAGGGCGCCTGCATCGTCGAGCTGCCCGAGCTCGGCGGTGCCGACAAGCTGCGCGCCGCCGGCCTGCCGCTGTACACGCTGGTGTCCTTCGAGGGGCACTGAGCCGCGCCCCGGGGGCAGGCAGGCGACGGCACATGCAGGCGCCGCGTCGCCCCCTGGGCTACAGCTCCACCAGTCCGGTCGGCAGGATGCCGTCCTCGCTGTCGCCGTAGAGGCGCAGCGCGTGGGACGAACGCCGTTCGCGGAAGTTCTTGCGCGCGAACAGCTTGTTCTGGGCCTCGGCCGGCAGGTCGGTGATGCGGATCACCTGGCGGGCGATCAGCACGTCGATCAGATCCTCGAGCACGCGCACGAGCTCGGCGTCGAGCTTCGCGAAGCCGCTGGCAGCGTCCCGGCCGAGGAAGTCGAGCACCTCCGGATGTTCGGGCGGCAGGAATTCACTCCCCGGCTCCGGGTCCCGGTGCAAGCTGGCCACCCGGCCATCTGCGAGGCGCAAGACATAAGGCATGCGGGGGATTGTAGGACGGAGCCGTCCGCCCTCGCCGCGCGGCCCACCTCGAAACACCGGGGTCGGCAATTGTTCACGGGGCCGCACCGCAAGGGCCGCCGGCAGGCGGCGCGTCCGCCCGGTCGCGAAATATCGGACATATTCGCCTCCCGTGCATCGGCTCCGGGCCTGCCGGGCCGCCGGCTCAACGATACTTCCGCGCGCCTGCCTCCGACCTGATGCCTGATGCGAACCCTCAGCACTGCCTCGACCACGCGCCTGCGTGAAGACCTGATCCATCCGAGCCCGCTGCTCGACTGCCTGCTCGAGGTCTGCCATCTGCACGGCGTCAGTGCCTCCCGGGCTTCGCTCGCGGCGGGGCTGCCGCTCGACGACGAGGGACGGCTCGGCCTCTCCACGGTCGAGCGTGCCGCGGCCCGCGCCGGCATGAGCTGCCGACTGCAGCGGCTCGCGCTGCAGGAGATCGACGCCGCGGCGCTGCCGGCCATCGCGCTGCTTGCCGACGAGCGCGCCTGCGTGCTGCTCGGGCGCCATGCCGACGGGGGCTGGGACGTGCTGCTGCCCGAGACCGGCTCCGGCAAGGTGCGGCTCGGCGCCGAGGAGCTGGCGGCGCGCTACACCGGCCTCGCGCTGTTCGTGCGGCCGCAGCTGCGCTTCGACGAGCGCACCCCGGCGGTCCGCGCCACGGCAAGCGGGCACTGGTTCTGGGGCGCGCTGCTGTCGCAGCGCCAGGTCTACCGCGACGTGCTGTGGGCCGCGCTGCTGATCAACGTCTTCGCGCTCGCGTTCCCGATCTTCTCGATGAACGTCTACGACCGCGTGGTGCCGAACCACGCCGTCGAGACGCTGTGGGCCCTGGCCATCGGCATCGGGCTGGTGGTGAGCGCCGACTTGCTGATGCGCAGCCTGCGCAGCCATTTCGTCGACGAGGCGAGCGCGCGCATCGACGTGCAGATCTCCGCCACGCTGATGGAGCGCGTGCTCGGCATGCAGCTCGCGCACCGTCCTGCCGCGGTCGGCTCCTTCGCCTCGAACCTGCGCGGCTTCGAGCAGGTGCGCGACTTCATCGCCTCCTCCACCGTCACCGCCCTCGTCGACCTGCCGTTCGCGCTGATCTTCCTCGGCGTGATGGCCTGGCTCTCGCCCTGGCTCGCGCTGCCGCCGGTGATCGCCTTCGTCGTCATCTCGGTGGTCGGCTGGGTCCTGCAGCGGCGCCTGCACGAGCTCTCGCAGGCCACCTGGCAGGCCGGGGCGCTGCGCAACGCCACGCTGGTCGAGGCGCTGACCGGCATCGAGACCGTCAAGACGCAAGGCGCCGAGAGCGTGATCCAGTCGCGCTGGGAGCGCACCAACGCCTACCTCGCCGGCATGACGGTGCGCATGCGGGGGCTGTCCTCGGGCGCGGCCAGCACCACCAACTGGCTGGTGCAGCTCGCCAGCATCTCGATCATCGTGATCGGCGTCTACCTCATCAGCCAGCGCGAGCTGACGATGGGCGCGCTCATCGCCGCCAGCATGCTCAGCGGCCGCGCGCTCGCGCCCACCGGCCAGATCGTCGGGCTGCTGATGCAGTACCAGGGCGCGCGCACCGCGCTCGAGTCGCTGGATCGCATCATGGCGCAGCCGGTCGAGCGCCCGGCCGACCGCAGCTTCACGCACCGCGGCGAGCTGCGCGGCGAGATCGAGTTCCGCAACGTCCACTTCACCTACCCTGGCCGCGAGGACAGCGCGCTCAACGGCGTGAGCTTCAGGATCGCTGCCGGCGAGCGCGTCGCCTTCATCGGCAAGGTCGGCTCGGGCAAGAGCACGATCCAGAAGATGATCCTCGGGCTGTACCCGCCCTCCGAGGGCACGGTGCTGATCGACGGCATCGACCAACGCCAGCTCGACCCGGCCGACCTGCGGCGCAACATCGGCTACGTGTCGCAGGACGTGACCCTGTTCTTCGGCTCGATGCGCGACAACATCGCCTTCGGCCTGCCGCACGCCAGCGACGCCGCCGTCATCGCGGCGGCGGAGATGGCGGGCCTGGACGAGTTCGTGAACCGCCATCCGCGCGGCTACGACATGCCGGTGGGCGAGCGCGGCGAGTCGCTCTCGGGCGGGCAGCGACAGAGCGTGGGCATTGCCCGCGCGGTGCTGCACAACGCACCGATCCTGATGCTCGACGAGCCCACCAGCGCGATGGACCACTCGACCGAGGCCCATGTGACCGAGCAGCTCGCGCGCTTCTCGCGCGAGCGCACCATGCTGCTCGTCACCCACCGGACCTCGCTGCTGCCGCTGGCGACGCGAGTCATCGTGATCGATCAAGGCAAGGTCGTGGCCGACGGTCCGCGCGAGCAGATCCTGCAGGCGCTCGCCGCGGGCCGCATCAGCAAGGCGGCATGATGAACCCGAACCCGTCCACTCCCCCCTCCGGCGTCCAGCCCCTCGCTCCCGTGCCGCTTGCGCCGGACAGGGATCGCACTCGCGGCTTCGAGTTCGAGGCCGAGGCCGTGCTGGCACGCGCGCACAGCCAGCGCGCGCGCAAGATCGTGCGTGCCGCGGTGGCGGTCACCGCGCTGCTGCTGCTGTGGGCCTCGCTGGCGCGCATCGACGAGATCACCCGTGGCGAAGGCAAGGTCATCCCGTCCAAGCAGCTGCAGGTGATCCAGTCGCTCGACGGCGGCGTGGTCTCCGAGATCCTGGTGCAGGAGGGCCAGGTGGTCGAGGCCGGGCAGCTGCTGCTGCGCATCGACGAGACGCGCGCGACATCCGGCGTGCGCGAGAACGCCGCGCAGAGCTTCGCGCTGACGGCGCGCGAGCGCCGGCTGCGCGCCATCGCCGAGGGCAGCGTGTTCCAGCCGCCGGCGGCGCAGGACGCCGAGCAGCGCCGCATCGTCGAGGAGGAGCGCCGGCTCTACGAGTCGCGCCACGCCGAGCTGGCCACGCTGGTGTCGATCGCGCGGCAGCAGCTCGCGCAGCGCGAGCAGGAGCTCAACGAGATGCGCTCGCGCCGCACCGCCGCCGAACGCGGCCTGGACCTCGCGCAGCAGGAGCTCTCCAAGACCCGGCCGCTGCTGGGCAGCGGCGCCGTCTCGGAGATCGACATCCTGCGGCTCGAGCGCGACATCAGCAAGTACCGCGGCGACGTCGAACAGGCGGGCGCGCAGATCGCGCGAGTGCAGGCCGCCATCGGCGAGGCGCAGCGCAAGATCCAGGAGACGGAGCAGTCCTTCCGCAACGATGCGCGCAAGGAACTGGCGGACGTGATGGGCCGCATCAACGCGCTCGGCGAAGGGCGCGTCGCGCTGGACGACAAGGTGGACAAGGCCCTGGTCAAGTCGCCGGTGCGCGGCCGCGTCCAGCGCCTGCTCGCCAACACGGTCGGCGGCGTGGTCCAGCCTGGCCGCGACATCGTGGAGGTGGTGCCGCTCGACGACGCGCTGGTGCTCGAGGCGCGCATTGCCCCGAAGGACATCGCCTTCATCCACCCCGGGCAGAGCGCCATCGTGAAGTTCACCGCCTACGACTTCGCCATCTACGGCGGGCTCGAGGCGACGGTGGAGAACATCAGCCCGGACACCGTGGTCGACGAGAAGGGCAACGCCTTCTACATGGTGCGTGTGCGCACCCAGAAGCCGCAGCTCAGCGAGAAGATGCCGATCATCCCCGGCATGACGGCGGAGGTGGACGTGCTCACCGGCAAGAAGACCGTGCTGTCATACCTGCTCAAGCCCGTGCTGCGCGGCAAGGCCTACGCCCTCACCGAGCGGTGAATCCGGCGGCGGGCTGCACGAACGCGTGCGGCCCGCAGCTGCGAGGTGCTCGAAGCGAGCCAGCAGCGAAGCTCCTCGGGGACAGGACCGTGTGGCCCAGGGCCGCTGCAAGCGGTGCGCATTCCCGCACCTCATGCCCTGCGGACGACCGTGGCGGGCGGTGCTCGCTCCTTGCGACCTCGATTGCCATCGAGCTACCAGGCACCACAAACGCGCGAGGCATGGCGCATCTCCCACGCATCCCTCCCATAAGCGGGGGACGCGTTTACCCCAATCAACCTCAAGAAGGCAGGCATTACTGCACGCATCTTCTTGAAACATAATGCTACACAAGAATACACTGCAATAAACCGCTTTATGGTGACGGCGTGGCGTGCTCGGGGGGCGCAGCATAGGCGCGGCCTTCCCCGAGCGCGGCGCGTCCTCGCTGCCTCATGGAAGGATTCCTCGTGCCCGTCATCACCACCCTCGAACCCGGCAAGGTCACCAGCATCTCGGGGCAGGCGCAGCTGCGACTGCCGGACGGCAGCACGCGAGTGCTGCGCGTCGGTGATGACATCAAACTCGGTGACGTGATCCTCACGCAGCAGGACGGGATCGTCGAGATCCAGCGGGATGCGGTGGCGAAGGCGGAGCCGAAGCCGGACAACGAGATCGATCGCGTGATCCAGGCCCTGGAATCGAGCGATCCGCAGGCGGTGCCGGCGGCCGGCGTGGCGGCGGTGGGCGGCGCGGCTGCGCCGGCACTGCGGGTGGAACGCATCGTCGAGACCGTGGAGGCGGGGGCGTCCACCCGCGCGGCCCTGATGGAACGGGCGGCGCCGGTGGAGTTCGGGACGGGATCGATTGCACAAGGAGAAGCTCCAGGAAGCCCTGGGAGGTCCAATGCCCCCGCCGTCCTCGGCTCGGCCGACGTCACCCTCGACGAGACCGACACCGCACTGACCACC
>NZ_QXMG01000072.1 GCF_003569765.1 Caldimonas tepidiphila
GGACACAAGCATCCTCGACCGGCTACCCATGTTCAATGTGACTTGGCCGGACGGATACGTTGGCCAGCGCGTCCATCACGAAGTCAATGCTCCAGACCTCGTTGATGCGGCTCGCTGCCTGCAGGGGCTGGCGCTCGCCGCTTGTGCGCTTGACCTTGCGCCGCTTGCGCACCGACAGGCCTCGCTCGCTGTAGAGCCGCCAAACCTTCTTGTGATTGACCCGCAGTCCTTCAGCGCGCAGCAGGTCGTGGATGCGCCGGTAGCCGAAGCGCCGGCGCTCGTGCGCCAACTCAATGATGCGCTCGCCCAGCCCCACCGTGCCAGCATCCAGCGTCGGCGGTTGCCGAAAACACGTCCTCGACAGCCCCACGAGGCGGCACGCGCGGCGCTCCGAGATGCTCAACTGCTCGACCATCCTGGCAGCCGCTGCGCGTCGTTCCCGTGGGGCTAGCGCTTTACCCCGAAGCCCACCTTCAAGGCCTCGATGTCGAGATGCGCCTCAGCCAGCAGCTTCTTGAGCCGCGCGTTCTCGGCCTCCAGGTCCCGCAGACGCTGCGCCTCGCTGGCCTCCATGCCGCCGAAGCGGGCTCGCCACTTGTAGAACGTCGCATCACTGAAGCCGCCCTGGCGGCAGATGTCCTTGACCGACATCCCGGCCTCGGCCTGCTTGAGAAATCCGACGATCTGCTCGTCGGTGAACCGGCTCTTCCTCATGTCCGCTCCTTCCTCTGGATACGGACTCTACTAACCATCGGCTGGTACGCCCCACCGGGGGCAGGTCACTCGGGCTGCTGAAGCTGGCGCAGACGCTGGGCAGCGTGAGCCAGGGGTACAAGGTGCCAACTCTGCAGCAACGGCTCGTCTACGGTCATCCGCCCCCAGGGGGCCTGCCTGGACTCAGGAGCGAGACGGCACTTCGGCGCGGATAGGGGCCGGAAATATTTCACCCGACGGAGTGGGCTGTCGTGTCGCTCTGTTGTGCCATCGCAAGAACACGTGCTCTGGCAGCTATCATCCAGCCTCGGTCATGCTACACATTGTCTGAACATTGTTTGACATCTTGAATTCATGGTCCATGTCAAATCTGAACAACTTGGGGTCCAGATAACCCCAGTCGCCAAAGCGCTGCTGCCCGAGGCGGCAGCTCGAAAACGCCGTTCTATCTCAAACATGGTCGAGCACCTTATTTATGAATACGGCGCTAAAAACAACGTCGTCATAGAAGCAGTCGCCTCTTCCGAAGAATCCGAAGAATCAGGAAGTCCTATCAAATGAAAACCGTCAAGCAGGCCTGCCAACTGGCTCCCAACGCTCTGTCCATTGATGTCAGCGACCAAATAGAACAACTTGAGCAACTGATTAGGGACGAAGGCAGCGGCGAAGCGTTCTATAGCAAGACCTTTATCACGGCCGGCATGCGTGACCTGCTGCGCGGCACCATCGAGCGCTTGGCCGGCAAGTCGTCGAACGCGGTCTTCCACCTTAAGCAGGCCATGGGCGGCGGCAAGACCCATTTGATTGTAGGCACCGGCTTGGCAGCCAAGCACAAAGACCTGCGCCACAAATATTGTGCCGACGTGCCTCACATCGACGCCTTTTCGGACGCCCGCGTGGTGGCGTTCAACGGCCGCAACAGCCCGCAGCACTACCTCTGGGGCGAAATCGCCCACCAGTTGGGGCAGGCCGAAGCCTTCAAGAAATTCTGGGTCTCAGGCCCGGACTCGCCCGACGAATCCGACTGGACCGGCCTTCTTAAGTCTGATAAGCCGACCCTTATCCTGCTGGACGAGTTGCCGCCTTACTTCCAGTACCTCGGTACCCGAGCCTCGGGTACCGGCACCGTCGCGGATATCGCAACCCGCGCCTTTGCCAACCTGCTCAGCGCTGCGGGCAAGCTCTCGAATGTCTGCGTCGTCGTCTCAGACCTGGACGCCGCCTCCTACGCCGAGGGCGGCGCCTTGATTGAGCGCGCACTGCTTGATGCCCGCAAGGAGCTGGGACGGCAAGAAAAAGCCATCACACCGGTGGACCTTGCGGGAAACGAGGTCTACGACATCCTGCGTAAACGCCTCTTCGTCAAGGTGGCCGACGTAGCCGAGATTCAAGACCTGGCTGCCCGGTATGGGAAGGCTCTGGAGGAGGCCACTAAGTCCAAAGTGATTGCCCGCGGCGCGGAGGCCTTGGCCGACGAAATCGTCCAGACCTATCCGTTCCATCCCCGGCTCAAGGATTTGGTCGCGCTCTTCAAGGAGAACGAGCAGTTCAAGCAGACCCGAGGACTGATGGAGCTGATGTCTCGGTTGCTGAAGTCGGTTTGGATGCGTGATGCGGACGACGTCTACCTGATTGGGGCTCAACACTTCGACCTTAGCATTACGGAGGTCCGAAGCAAGTTGGCCGACATCTCGGTGATGAGCGACGTCATCTCCAAAGACCTCTGGGATGCGAACTTCGCGGCCCACGCTCAAGGCATCGACGCAGCCACCGGCAACAGGAACGCCACCGAGGTGGCCAACTTGCTCTTTACGGCCAGCCTCTCGAGGGCAGTCAACGCGGTCAAAGGCCTAACCCGCGAGGAAGTGCTGGAGTGCGTGGTGACCCCGCTGCAGTCGGTGGTCGAGTACAACGCTGCAATCGACGCCATGCTCTCGGAGTGCTGGTTCCTACATCAGAGTCAGGACGCCAAGCTGTACTTCGACCGGCAGGAGAACCTGACCAAGATGCTGCAGGGCATAGCGGCCAGCGCTCCCGAGGCGCAGATTGATGAGCTTATCAAGGCTCGGCTCCAGGAGATGTTCGCGCCGACGCGAAAGACGGCTTACAGCCACGTCATTGCGCTGCCCAAGCTCAACGAGGTCATCATCGAGGTCAAGCGCAACCGCGTCCTGCTCATCATCGACCCGGCTACCAAGATGCCGCCCGAGCAGCTGGATGCGTTCTTTGCGGAGCTGCCGGAGAAGAACAACCTGCTCGTGCTGACTGGTGACAAGACGCAGATGGCCAGCATCGAGCAGGCCGCTCGCAAGAGCTACGCGACCCTGAAGGCCGAAGTCAAGATTCCCAAGACGCACGCTCAGTACGAAGATTTCTTGACCAAAAAAGAAACGGCTGCACACGACTTCTACAGCACCATCCTGGGAATCTTCGACAAGGTTATTTATCCAGCCCAAGTGGGCTCCAAGCCGCCGGAGTTGAAGGTTAAGCCGCTGGACACAAAGCGTGATGGCAGCAAGCCCTTCAACGGCGAAGAGCAAATTGAGAAAACCCTGACGTCTCACCCCAAAAAGCTTTTCGTGGACGTCGAGGCAGACTTCGACGTTCTGCGCGACTTTGCGGAGACCAACCTATGGAACGAAGGCTCCGCTTCGATTGACTGGGCAACCGCCATTGCCCGGGAGAAGCAGCGCCCGAAGATGCCCTGGATGCCGCCCAAGGGACTGGATACACTAAAATCCATCGCCGTCCAGCGTGGTATCTGGGAAGACCTGAGCAACGGTCATGTCTCCCACTCTCCGGCGAAAAAGAAGACATCGGTCCAAGTCGTGGCTGACACGTCACCGAACGATGAAGGGGAGGTCGTGCTGCGCGTCAATGCGCTTAACGCTGGGCCGAGCGGCCGCATCCACTACGCCGAGGACGGCGCGGTCAGCACAACGAGTCCTGTTCTCAAGGACGAAACCCTGCGCACCAAGGCCTACCGCGTCCAGTTCTTGGCGGTGGACCCTAATGACCAGTTCGAAACGGGCGACGCGACGACCTGGACTAACAAGCTGACCATCCGCGCGCTGATGGATACGGCACTCCGCCACGTCGAGTTGCTGGTGGCCCCAACTGCGAGCCTGAAGTACACGCTGGACGGCTCTGAGCCGCGCAACGGCATCGACTACACCGGGCCGATTCAACTAGGCGACAGCGCCGTCAAGGTGCTGGTGTTCGCCGAAGGTGGCGGTCTAGAAGCCAAGGAGAAATTTGAGTACGCCGCTGTGCACCAGGGCACCGGTGGTGCGGGTCCCAGCGGTAAGCGCGAGGTCGTCATCGACCGAAGCAAGCCTGCTAGACTGAGCCGCGTAGTGAATCTGGGTTCACGCCAAGACGCGTACCAACTGGTCTCGTTGCTTAAGGAACGCAGCGCTACCGTGGAAAAGGTGAATGCGGTGGTGGGGACCAGTCCAGCCGTCGTGCAGTTCTTCCTGGGCGACACACCGGCCGACGGCGCCTACTTGGAGAGCGTGCTTAACCAGATTGGCTCGTGCCTTCCAGCGGACGCCTCCATCAGCCTGAAGATTCACCGCTTCCAATTCCAGACCGGTCAAGACCTGCTGGACGCCGCCGCGACGGTCGGCATTGAGCTTAACGAATCGGACATTACGCAATGAGCAAGCCCGACAACGTAAAGCCGGCCGCCTTGGTCGAAGGCTTTGGAGTAGCCGCCTTCGGCGCTCACATCTTCCGCGTAGAAATTCCGGCAGCTGCAAAGGGCAACGTCACCATTATCGAGGACTATGGCCTTAAAGGCGGCGAGAACGGGATTCCGCCGCGGGAGCCGCGTGTGGTTCTGCCTCGGCGGTTCTGGTCGGCTATTGCCGAAACGGCCCGTAAGGATTTTGTCACCAGGCTGAAGGCCAAGAAGCTGGCTGCTCCTCGCTGGACTGTGGGCGACAACAAGGTCGACCGTATGCTGGGCAAGGAGCTATGCGTGCTGGCGTGGGCTGCTGAACAAGCCAACAGCGTAGATGAATGTAAAGGGATTGCCGCCAAGTGGGCTGCGCTCAAGCCCGAGGAGCGCTGGTGGCTGTTCCGCCAGACCGTCGCCGACGCGGGCCTGCCCGACGACAAGGATGCCGGGTGGCGCAAGGCCCTTTACTTCGCGCTGTCCAGTGCCAAGACCGGCGATAAGAAGTCCCGGTCGATTCGACCACCTGAAGACGGCCAGACGACCCTGCAAATGTTCTAAGCTCGACGCTTTCTCCGAGATTATAAAATAGACACCGGAAACAAGAAAATGAATTTTCCCGTAACACCAAACCTCGCCAAGGTCGACTACACGACGACGCCGCATCCGTCGGGCGTAAAGGCCCTGAGCCTCAAGGATACACCCGCCCTGATCGAGTCGCTGCTGCCAGTCCAGAAACTGTCTGTTGATGTCTATAATGAACGTACGGCGGGCTCCGGTCAGACCTTGACTGCTTTGGGAAGCTATTGGAAGGGACGAAAGCCATTGGTTCTTAACCGCGCCTGTGTGCTGGCTTCACTTTTGCCCGCAACGGCAGATCCCATCAAAGACCTAGAGGTGTTTGAGCTTTTAATGGGCATGGACGATGTGTCCGTGAGCAAGCGCTTAGGCTTGGTCAAGCCGGAAATGATTGTTCGCGTCGCCAATATCCCAGACATTGGCGCCTATTTCGTGGTGGAACCACCTGGGCATAGTTTGCCACAAAGCGCTCCGTTTGATGTTAATGACTACCCATGCCAAAAGAATGGCAAGGAGGTGACTCCGAAGCTGAAATGGCGTAGCGATATTTCCGACACCAAGAAACATGAGGTTGCGACACTTTCCTTTGGGTTTGATACATATCGCGAGCTGGTGGACGATGCAAAGCGAGCGGAAGAGGTTGCGGAAGAGGTGTCCTCTCACATTTGGGGTAAAGTCAACAAGCATTTAGGTACTAACGCGTTCTCCTTTCAGGAACTGGTCGAACAATTGGGGGTAATGCGCTTTGGACATCGCCCCACGGTGGCGGATACCTTCTCGGGTTCGGGGCAGATTCCCTTCGCTGCCGCTCAACTGGGGTGCGATGTGTATGCCTCAGACTTGAATCCGGTTGCGTGCATGCTGACTTGGGGTGCATTCAACATCGTGGGAGCGAGTGTTGAGTATCGCAAGGAAATCGAAGCTGAAAAGGGCCGGCTGATAGCCAAGGTTAAGGCCGAAATTGACACCCTAGGTTTTGAGAGTGACGGGAAGGGTTGGCGAGGCAAGGTCTACTTGTACTGCTTGGAGGTCACTTGCCCGTCATCAGGCTGGAAAGTGCCGGTCCTTCCTACCTTGATAATATCCAAGCAGCGTACAGGCAAGAACAACAATACGGCTGTAGTTCTTCAGCCCGACGTCCAAAAAAAGCGATATGACGTGATAATTAAGAGCGGCTTGTCAATTTCCGAAATTGAACGCTACGACAAGGGAACTTATCAAAACGGCGATATTGTCCATGTTGTCGACGGGCGCGAGCACCGCAACAGCATTAAGTCAATTCGAGGTGACTACGCAGACGTTGTCGAAGGCCGGCGGGTCAATAAGAATAAATTGCGTCAGTGGGAAAGGTCTGATGTTGTATTCCAAGAGGGTGACATCTATAACGAACGGCTCTATGCTATTCAATGGATTAAAGAACTGCCTGAAGGGGATTCAACCCGAGCGCCGTCGGAGTTCCGCTCGGTGACTCCAGAGGACATAGAGCGCGAAAAACGGGTCACCGAGTACGTGCAGGACCACTTGGCCGAATGGCAAGACAAAGGATGGGTGCCAGCCACGCGAATTGAGCCGGGCGATAAGACGGATGAGCCTATCCGGACGCGCGGCTGGACGCATTGGCATCATCTTTTCAATCCGAGGCAGTTGCTAACTGCAGCGTTGCTCAGGGGGGCTGCCAGTTCACCGATGGCACTTTTAGTTGCGCAGTCACTGAACTGGAATGCTAAGCCATCAAGGTGGAATCCTGGAAGCGGTGGCGGCGGTAGCGTTCAGGATGTTTTCTATAACCAGGCCTTGAATACTCTCTACACCTATGGATGTCGTGGGTTCATTTCTACGGAAGGTGTTTTGCAAAGGAGTTTGCCTCCGTCTAAGGCCATCCCAGATTGTCGCGTCGTTATAAAGAATGAGCCGGCATCGGATTGCAAGCAGGCGGTTGATATCTTCATCACTGACCCGCCTTACGGGGATGCAGTTAAGTACGAGGAAATCCTAGAGTTCTTCATCGCTTGGCTGCGTAAGAACCCGCCCGCCGAGTTCGCCAACTGGACCTGGGACTCGCGCCGAGAGCTGGCAGTCAAGGGGGAAGACCACGATTTCCGCCTCGGGATGGTCGCTGCCTACAAGCGCATGGCCGAGTGCATGCCTGACAACGGCATCCAGGTCCTGATGTTCACCCACCAAGATGGTGACATCTGGGCGGACATGGCCAACATCGTGTGGGCCAGCGGGCTGCGGGTGACGGCAGCTTGGTATCTGGTAACCGAGACGGACTCGGCGCTGCGCGAGGGTTCCTACGTCAAGGGCACCATCCTGCTGGTGCTGCGCAAGCGCCTGGGCGCCAAGCGGACCAACCAGACGGACCTCGCCTACGAACTTGAAGACGAGGTCGCGGACCAAATCAAGCGGCTCACAGGCATGAATGACACGGTCGCCGCCGACAGCAAGCGCGCCAAGGACGGCAATCTGTTCGAGGATGCCGACCTTCAGATGGCCGGGTATGCCGCCGCGCTCAAGGTGCTGACCCAATACAGCGTCATCGACGGCAAGGACATGACTCAGGAGGCACTGCGGCCGAGAGTTCCAGGTCAGAAGACACTGGTAGAGAGCCTCATCGAGTTCGCTACCGACACGGCCAACAAGATGCTCGTGCCTCTGGGACTGGACGAGTCCGTGTGGCACGACCTGGCTCCGGCAGAGCGCTTCTACTTGAAGATGCTTGAGCAGGAGTCTCACGGCTTGAACAAGCTCGACAACTACCAGAACTTCGCCAAGGCTTTCTCCGTGCGCAGCTTTGGCGCCTTGATGGCCAGCGAGAACGCGAACAAGGCGGCGCTGAAGTCGGCCAAGGACTTTGGTCGCTCCGATATGAGCCCGTCATCGGAGCTGTACCAGACGCCGACTCGGGCCGTGCTGTACGCGCTGATGGACCTGCAGGCGCAGAAGGACTTGGATGTGGTTCTCAAGGGCTTGGAGCAAAACCTCAAGGTCGGCGCCTTCTACTCGTCGCGGAATCTGCTTGTGGCCATTGCGCGCTACATCGCAAAGAAAGTCGACCTGCTGCGCCCCGCTGAGGCCTCAGCCGCCCGTGTGCTGGCCGACGGCATCGAAAACCAGCGGATGTGAACGTGGGTGGTATCCAGCGCTTCAGCTCTCGCCGCCAGCGCTTGGACAGGGAATTCCTGGCCAAGCGCCTGGAAGGTGCCGTGTCCTACCGGCGCATCGCCGGGTACTTTCGAAGCTCCATCTTCGAACTGGTCGGCGAGGAAATCGGTGACATTCCGGACGTGCGCATCGTCTGCAACAGCGAACTCGACGTTGCGGACATCCGGGTATCCCAGGCGGCGCGGGATGCGTCTCTCAAAGAGACGTGGAACGCGGTGTCACCGGCAACCGAAGCCCTTCTGTACCGCGACAAGTACCTCAAGCTCTACGAGCTGCTTCGCCAGGGCAACGTACAGGTGCGCGTGGTCCCTAAGGACAAGGTGTTCTTGCACGGAAAAGCAGGTGTCATCGAGTACGCCGATGGGCGAAAGACCAGCTTCATGGGCTCCATCAACGAGTCTAAGAGCGGCTTTGCCGACAACTACGAAATCCTGTGGGAGGACCCCGCTGCGGAGGCCGTGGCCTGGGTCGACGAAGAGTTCGAGGCTCTCTGGGCCGACAGTTACCCGCTACCTGACGCCATCATCGAAGAGGTCGAGCGGGTGGCTAAGCGCCATGAGGTTCGGTTCGAAGAGCTGAAGCCGGCAGAGGTGCCGGCTGCCGCGATGGTCGAGAGCCCGCTGTACCGAGCGGGCGAGATGCTGCAGCCTTGGCAGCGAGCCTTCGTCTCCATCTTCCTTCAACATCGGGAGACCTACGGCCAAGCCCGCCTACTGTTGGCCGACGAGGTGGGCGTCGGAAAGACGCTTTCGATGGCTGGCTCTGCGCTCGTTGCTGCGCTGCTGGGTGACGGCAAGGTGCTTATCCTGTGCCCGTCGACACTGATGTTTCAGTGGCAGACCGAGCTGAAGGACCGACTGGGCATCCCCAGCGCCGTGTGGCTGTCTAGTCGGAAGTGCTGGCAGGACGAGAACGGGCACATCATCAAGAACAACCAGGGTGCCGCCGGTATCCGGCGCTGCCCGAGCGCGATTGCTATCGTCTCGCAGGGTCTCATCTTCCACAAGGCTGACGAGTGCGACGAGCTATTGAGCCTCCACTTTGGCACCGTGGTCCTGGATGAAGGGCACAAGGCGCGCGTGAGCCGGGGTATCAGCAAGAAGGACTACAAGCCGAACAACCTGCTGACCTTCATGACTAGGCTGGCCAAGCGCACGCGGCATCTGGTCATCGGCACAGCTACGCCCATCCAGACTGAGGTGGTGGAGCTGTGGGACTTGCTCAACCTGCTCAACGAAGGCGCCGGCTTTGTCATGGGCCGCGAATTCACGAGCAAGTGGCGCAACTGCGAAGAAGCTCTGCCCATTGTCAAGGGCGAAGTTACCTTCTCCGACCCGGCAGACGTCTGGGAACTGCTAAAGACTCCACTGCCGCCCAGCACTGAAAAGGACGAACGGCTGAAGAGCCTGCGCATGACCTTGGACCTGGATGACCGGCATCACTTCAGTGACCGCACTTACCAGGACTTGGACTTCGCTTCCCAGATGACGCTGGAGGAAATCGCCAGCGACAAGGACTTCTTCAAGAACAACAACCCTGTCTTGCGGCACACCGTGCTGCGCCGGCGCGACGTTCTTGAGGACATGGGACTGCTGGAGCGAGTCGAGGTCGACGTCCACCCCGACCCCAAGGCGCCGCTGGGCGCCTACCCAGGGCTCATCCTTGAAGGTAACGGCCTGATGACGAATCTCCCGTTCAACTTGGCTTACCAGGCTGCGGAAGAGTTCACGTCGCTGCTGGGTCAGCGCACCAAGTCAGCCGGATTCCTGAAGAATCTCTTGCTGCAGCGCATCTGCTCCAGTTTCGCTGCCGGCCGCTCGACAGCCCAGATGATGCTGGACAAGCGCCCTATTGAGGACGAAGAGGACATCGAGGACCTAGAGAACGCTCTGGACTCGCTGACCGATAAGGAAGCGGAATGCCTGCGCCAAATCGTGGCCGAACTCGGTCGGCCCGAGGCACGAGACCCGAAGCTCGCGGCGGTCAACTATTTCCTCGATGAGCACCGAACGGGCGCAGCGCCGGACAACAGGACATGGGCTGAGCATGGCTGCATCATCTTCAGCCAGTACTACGACACGGCCAAGTGGGTGGCTTCGGAGATTGCCCGGACGCATCCGTTGCATGTGGTGGCCGTGTACGCGGGCGCGGGCAAGAGCGGGCTTTTCAAGGGCGAGGAGTTCTCCACCATCGAGCGTGAATACATCAAGGGGGCAGTCAGGCGACACGAAATCAAGCTGGTGGTGGCGACCGATGCGGCCTGCGAGGGGTTGAACCTGCAAACCTTGGGGACGCTCATCAACGTCGACCTGCCGTGGAACCCCAGCAAGCTAGAGCAGCGGCTTGGCCGCATCAAGCGCTTCGGCCAGGTGCGCCGCACGGTAGACATGCTCAACCTGGTCTACGCCCAGACGCGAGACGAGAAGGTCTACAGCGTGCTGTCACGTCGGCTTAAGGACAAGTTTGATATTTTCGGCTCGTTACCTGATACGCTCGATGACAAATGGATTGACGACCAGGAGCGGATGAGCTTGGAACTTGACAAGTACATCGAGCGTCGGCAAGCCGCAAAGAACTCCTTCGAGATTCGGTACCAAACGCGCGACAGCGTGGACCCTGGCAAGGAGCGCTGGGAACTCTGCTCCAAGGTGCTAGCCAAGACCGAGCTGCTGGAACGGCTCAACGAGGGCTGGTGACTTTTAGAGGGTGTAGACAGAATCAACCGGCGCGCCGATTGCTGCGTCCTGGGCGTCCTTGTCATCGGAGGTCGCCGTGGGTACAGCCAAGAAGGATCGGCGCACTGGTGAGGTGAAGAACCTGGGCGGCAGGCCCCGCTCGTTGAAGGAGGAGCACCTCCTGGCACTGCGCGAGATTGCTGCCGATCATCCCGGCGCCACGTTGGAGGCAGTAACCCAGTTGCTGCACGAGCGCTGCGGCGTGAACGTCTGTAGCATGACGGTGCGCGCCGGGCGTTGTACGAGGCGGGCATCGTGCGCGTCAAACCTACCCGGCGCGAGGTGCTCTCCGGTCAGGCCAAGGGCTCGCCCCAGCGTTACGGCTATACCGCGGCCCACCGACGCGAGAACAATGGACGCGACTACAGTTGCTGCCTCACGGACGCCGAGTGGGAACTGGTTGGGGACCTGTTCGAGCGCCCCGCCGGTGGACGGGGAATGCCCGCTCGGCTCGATCGCCGGGTGCTGGTCGACGCCTGCTGCTACGTGCTGCGAACCGGCTGTGCCTGGCGGCTGCTGCCCAAGTCATTCCCGCCCTGGACCACCGTGTACAAGTCCTTCAGCTGCTGGGCCGCGCAAGGGGCCTTCGAAACGATGCAGGACCGGCTGCGCGAGCAGTGGCGTCAACTGTCCTGGTCGAGACTTGATCTGACAGACAAGCCGCCGAATCAGGCGGCCCCTTGTGCTGCTGCGGCTGTCGGTTGCATCCGATCCAGCTGCTTATCGTACGCAAGCTGCGCGCTCTCCAGGCGCCAGCCACACGGCATCGACCCGGATCACCTCAGCATCTCACGCAGCCAGACGGCGCACTCTGCAGCGGCTGACGCCGGCCAGCAGACCTTGATCGCCGTTGTGCCCCGGGTCAGCTCGATCCGAATCTCAGCAGTGGCCGAGGCTGGCTCCAGAGCGAGTGCAACGAAGCCCGGCGTCGAGGCGGCCACGGCAGCCGGCTGTTCGCTCGCCGGGCCAGAGCCGACCTGGCGCTCTACCTCGGAATCTGGGAGCGCCTCGGCATCGATGACCCACTTGCGAACCATGTTCGGATTGAACCCGTTGGCCAGCGAGACCGCGGCGATCGAGACCCCCGGCTGCCGGCACGCCTCGATGATCCCGGCCTTGAACTCCGGCGAATGACGCCGCAGGGTACGCCGCCCGGGGAGCTCGATGAGAGAAGTGTTCATTTGTCCGCGGAGCAGTTACGCGGACACGAGCATCCTTTGCGATCACGCCAGGTTCAAGATGGAATAGCCGGACGGATACCGAAGGTGCGCTCCACCACCCAGCGGTGCCGCCGCCGACCTGTTCGAGCGTCCCGCGAATGGACGGGGAATGCCCGCTCGGCTCGGTCGCCAGGTGCTGGTCGACGCTTGCTGCTAAGGGGAGCTTACGCTTCCTGAGGAGCGGCGCTAATCCTTCGCTTTTCAGGACTTTCATAGCGGGCCGCGGCTGCCCGCAATGAGCGCGCCATTTCCTCACGAAGTTCTGAGGGCGCCAGAACCTCCACCTTCCAGCCCAGGCCCAGCAGCCACCGCTTCAACTGCACGGTGAGCAGCACCGTGGCCGTCGCACGATGGGTTCCGGCCCCCTCGCGGACGACCTCCTGGTCCTCCGAGAGTGGCGCTTCCTGCACCCATTCGCCAGCCCCCTCGTAAAAACGCGCCACCAAGCGAATCCGTTCGTTGCCGCCGAAGCCCAGCGCCCCCGAATCGATCCATTCGGACAGATCGAAATCCTGCATCTCGGCCGGCGTTTCCAGCAGTTCCGCGCGCAGCACGCGGTGCAGTTTGATCGTGCGGACATCCTGGTGCCCCTGGAAGCGCACCGGCAGGTAGAAGCCCGAGCCCGACTGCACCAGCCCGAGCGGCGAAACGATGTAGCGCTTGGCGTCCGGCTTCTCGAAGCCTCGATAGAGGATGCTCAACTGCTGCCCGAGCAAGACGGCTTCCGTCGTGGCGGCATGCACGGCTTTCGGCACCCGGT
Source organism: Caldimonas tepidiphila (assembly GCF_003569765.1). GTDB lineage: Bacteria > Pseudomonadota > Gammaproteobacteria > Burkholderiales > Burkholderiaceae_C > Caldimonas > Caldimonas tepidiphila. The sequence continues at coordinate 12,853 of NZ_QXMG01000072.1, forward strand.
GTGCCACGAGGGAAGGGCCGGGCGGAATGATTCGCACCCGCTCGGGCCAGCGGCGCAGCGGGAGGTTCTGGAAATGCTGTGCCAGCTTGCGGCGCGCTTCCTCCACGTAAGGCTGCAGGGTCTCCAGGACGCTCGATGGCAACACGCCTTCCAGATAGGTCGCGAGCATCTGGAAGCTCACGGCCTCCGGCCAATCCATGTCGGGCAGCGAGAGGCGCTGTGCGTTCTTGCCCCACCGCCAGCCGAAGGGGCGGCTGCGCTGGTCGCACTCGATGGGGTAGACCGTGGCCAGGTTCTCCAGGTCGCGCTGCACGGTGCGCGCGGTGACCTCGTGCCCTTTCGCCGCAAGTCGCTGATGGAGCTGGGGCGTGGAGATCCAGCCATTGCGCGGCAGCGCCACCAGCGTGTCCAGCAGCCGTTGGAAGTTACGGTCCATTCAGTTCCTCCCCGGCACTGCTTGCAAGCGGGTGGTCGCGAGGCCGTCCGCAGGGACGTCTCTGCGCTCGTCCCCCGTTTCCCGCTGGGCAAGCGGCGAGTCAGCCACGCCCGAGCGTGGCTGCGCCCGAAGAGCCCGAGCTGTGTGAAGGGTTCGCACGCCCGGGACGGGGATGAACGTTCCCGACGGAACCGGCCTTCCAGCAGATGAATTTTCGAGAGAGGGGGGTGCGGACATCGACGCTCCAACAGTGCGGCGGACAGTGTACGCAGCGCTGCGACCCCTGCCGTCGCGGCCGGGCCGGAGAGAGCCCTGTCTCCAGGCATCGTCCTTCCTACTTTTCCTCCGCCAGCACCAACGGCGTGGGCCCTTGCCCCAGAACCCGCGAGCACTCGGCCTCGGCGGGGCGGACGCTCTGGAGTCCCGGAGTGGCCCTCGATGGCCCGTCCGCCGTCTACAGATGCCCCCCTGAATAGGGGGGGGTAGTCGCCCCGTCCTCCTGCGGCGGCAGCCTACTGCGACGTTTCTTGTCGTATCAGCATGTTTAAATTTTTTTCTGAATTTGCCGATTTAGCTGCAGACCCCTGACAGAAGGAAGCCGTGTTGTCCTCTCCGACCCTGCCCCATGGCCTGATGTTCGTCCACAGCAACCATCCTGAGCAGCTGCGCCAGCTGCTCGTGACGTGGATGAGGCGCTATCCCCTCGCTCCACTCGAGAAGGAAACGATCCTCGTACAGAGCATGGGCATGGCCCATTGGCTGCAGCTGGCCCTGGCCGAGGATGCGGGTGACGAAGGCGGCGGGTGCGGGATTGCTGCCTCGCTGGAGATGGTCTTGCCGTCGACCTTCCAGTGGCAGGTCTACCGGGCTGTGCTCGGGCATGACCAGGTGCCCGAGCATTCGCCCTTCGACAAGGAGTTGCTGGTGTGGCGGCTGATGCGCCTGCTGCCCCGGCAGCTCAAGGATGAGCCTTATGAGCCGCTGCGGCGCTTCCTGGCGAACGACGCGGATCAGCGCAAGCTCTTTCAGCTGGCGGAGCGCATCGCCGACCTGTTCGACCAGTACCAGGTGTATCGCGCCGCCTGGCTCCATGCATGGGCCCGTGGGCAGGACGTACTGACCGACGCCCACAGGGGGGAGTCCCGTCCTCTGCCGCAGGAGCAGCAATGGCAGGCTGCGCTGTGGCGCGCGTTGATCGACGATGTGAAGGCCGCAGCAGGGGACGACGTGAGCTTGGTCCGGGGACGGGCCGCCGTGCACCAGGAGTTTATGGCGCGCAAGGCAGGGGCGGGCAGCGAGCGTCCAGAGGGACTGCCGCGGCGCCTGATCGTGTTCGGCATCTCGGCGCTCCCCCAGCAATCGCTCGAGGTGCTGCACGAGCTGTCGCGCTGGTGCCAGGTGCTGGTCTGCGTCCACAACCCCTGCCAGCACCATTGGGCCGACATCATCGCCGGGAAGGACCTGCTGGGCCGGGGCCACGGGCGTCAAGGCCGCCGGAAGGGCATGCCAGCGGATCTTGCCGATGAGTCGCTGCACCTCCATGCCCATCCCTTGCTGGCTGCATGGGGCAAGCAGGGGCGGGACTTCATCAGCCTGCTCGATACCTACGACAGCGAGCCGGCCCGCAAGGCCTACGAGCCGCACTTCGAGGCCATTCGGCAGCGCATCGACCTGTTCGCCCCGCACGGTGAAACCTGCCTGCTGAACCAGTTGCAGGACGACATCCGGGATCTGCGCCCGCTGCGGGAAACGCGCGAGACATGGCCCGCGGTACAGCCCGACGACGCCTCGATCCGCTTCCATGTCGCCCACAGCCCGCAGCGGGAGGTCGAGGTTCTGCACGACCAGCTGCTCGCCGCCTTCAGCGCCGACGCCACGCTGGCACCCAAGGACGTGATCGTCATGGTGCCGGACATCGAGGCCTATGTGCCGCACATCCAGGCGGTGTTCGGGCTCGTCGGCAACGACGACAAGCGCTTCATCCCCTTCCGCATCGCCGACCTGGGGCAGCGCCACCAGGATCCGCTCGTCAACGCCATCGTCAAGCTCCTCGGCCTGCCGCAATCGCGCATCGCCATGAGCGACGTCCTCGACCTCCTCGAGGTGCCTGCCCTGCGCCGCCGCTTCGGCATCGGCGAAGACGACCTCCCGCGGCTGCGTCGCTGGATCCACGGTGCCAATGTCCGCTGGGGCCTGCATGCCGCGCATCGCCAAAGCCTGGGCCTGCCCGGTGCACTCGACGGCAACACCTGGCTGTTCGGCATGCGCCGCATGCTGCTGGGCTACGCGGTCGGAGACACCGGCGGCGCCTGGCAGGGCATCGAGCCCTACGACGAGATCGGCGGGCTCGACGCCGCGCTGCTCGGCCCGCTGGCGAAACTGCTCGAGCGGCTCGAGGCGTCGTGGCGCGTGCTCTGCGAGGAGGCCGATCCCGCCGGCTGGCGCGAAAGGCTGGGCCGGCTGGTGGACGACTTCTTCGATCCGGAGGACAGCGAAGACGCCTACACGCTCGAGCGGCTCGAGGCGACCCTTGCATCCTGGGAGGATGGGTGCAAGGCGGCCGGGCTCGACGCCAAGCTGCCGCTCTCGGTGGTCGCGGAGCACTGGCTGGCCGGAATCGAGGACGTACGGGGATTGCAGGGGTTCCTCGTCGGAGCGGTGACCTTCGCCACGCTGCTGCCCATGCGTGCGATCCCGTTCCGCCACGTCTACCTGCTCGGCATGAACGACGGCGACTATCCGCGCACGCGGGCACCGCTGGACTTCGACCTGATGGGCCACGACTACCGGCCCGGCGACCGCTCGCGCCGCGAGGACGACCGCTACCTCTTTCTCGAGGCGCTGCTGTCGGCACGCGAGCGTCTCTCCATCTCGTGGGTCGGGCGCAGCATCCACGACAACGCCGTGCGTCCGCCCTCGGTGCTGGTCGGCCAGCTGCGCGACCATCTCGCCGCGGGCTGGCGGCTCGCCGGCCGCGAGTCTGACAAGACGGCGCTGCTGGATGCTCTCACCGTCGAGCACCGCCTGCAGCCCTTCAACCCCGATTACTTCCCTGCCCAGCCCACGGCCGCGCGCCTCTATACCTATGCACGGGAGTGGCATGGCGATGCCCGTCCGGCGTCCGAGGCTGAAGGTGGAACTTTGGGCGTGCTGGCCCGCGCGGAGCCGCTGCGCCTCGCCGACCTCGCCGGCTTCCTGCGCGCCCCGGCCAAGACCTTCTTTCAACAGCGCCTGAAGGTGCACTTCGATCTCGACGACCCGGTGGCCGAGGACCATGAGCCGTTCGCGCTGGACGGACTGCAGATGTGGTCGCTGTGGGACGAACTCGTCGCCGCCCAGGCTGAGGCTCTGAGCGCAGGCGCCTCTCCGGAGGAAGCGCTGAAGGCGGGGCTCGGGCGCATCCGAGGACGGGGCGAACTGCCTGCCGGCGCCTTCAGCGAGGTGACGAGCGAAGCCCTGGCCAAGCCGATGGAGGACATGTTCAAGCGCTACTCCGAGGCGCTGGCTCGTTGGCCGGATGTCTTGTCAGAGGCCGAGGACGTGCGCTACCACAGCGCGGCAACCGGACTGAGCCTCGAGGGCCGGCTGCCCGAGCTGCGTAAAGGTGCCGAAGGGCAGTACGCGAGGGTCATCCTGGAAACGAGTGATTTGATCAAGGATCGCAAATACCAGCGCCACAGCCTGATCAAGCACTGGATCACTCATCTCGCTGGCCACCTGACCGGCCGCTCGCTGACAACCGTCGTCGTCAGCAAGGCCGGTAACGTGGAGTTCGGCCCGCGCGATTGCGACGACGTGCGTCACCTCATCGAAGACATCATCGATGCATGGCAGGAGGGCATGACGCGCCCGCTGCCGCTGGCGGTCAAGACCGCCTTCGCCTGGCTGCAAGACACGCAGGTCAAGGAACCGGGCAAGGAGTCGAAGAAGGGCGCGCAAAAGAAGGACAGCACGCCGAAGAACACGGCGCCAAAGGTCTATGAGGGGGACGGCTACGAGCAGCCGGGTGAAGTCGAGTCCTGTCCCTATCTCCGGCGCGTCTGGCCCGACTACGCGGCGCTCAGCACGGGCGGCGAGTTCCAGCGCCTCGCGCAAAGGCTGCTGCTTCCACTCTACAAGGCCACTTCCGCCAAGGATGAGGCTGACGCGCCGGCAGGAGACCAGGCATGACCCTCCCCACTTCCCTCGATCCCTTGACCTTCCCCCTGCACGGCAGCCGCCTGATCGAGGCGAGCGCCGGGACCGGCAAGACCTTCACCATCGCGGCGCTCTACCTGCGCCTCGTGCTCGGGCACGGAGGCGACGAGGCGGCCTTCAAGCGTGCGCTGACGCCGCCCGAGATCCTTGTCGTGACCTTCACCGACGCAGCCACCAAGGAGTTGCGCGACCGTATCCGCGCCCGACTGGCCGAAGCCGCTGTCTACTTCCAGGCCGATCCGTCCCAGGTGGTGCCGCGTGAGGCCGGCGAGGACCTGCTCCACGACCTGCGCGCGGGCTATGCGCCGGGCGACTGGCCCGGCTGCGCCCGCAAGCTGCAGCTCGCTGCGGAATGGATGGACGAGGCCGCGGTGTCGACGATCCACGCCTGGTGCCACCGCATGCTGCGCGAGCATGCCTTCGACAGCGACAGCCTCTTCACGCAGCGGCTCGAGACCGACCCGCAGGACCTGCTCGCCGAGGTGGTGCGCGACTACTGGCGCAGCTTCATGTACCCGCTCGACGCGGAAGCGGCGCGTCAGGTCCATAAATGGTGGCCGACGCCGGAGAAGCTGCAGGAGGCGATACGCAAGCTGCTTCCGCATGCAGGCCTACTTGCCGGAAGTCCCGAGCCGGCAGCTGCGTTCATGGCGGCGAACGCCCAGAAGCAGCAGGCTCTTGCGGCACTGAAAGCTCCTTGGACTGAATGGTTGAAAAATTTGGAGATGACAGTTGAGGATTGGTGCAAAAAGGGAAAGGTTGATAAAGGACATCTCAAAAGTAATTTTCGCAGCAGCGCGTTTAAGGCCTTGTCTGAATGGCGTGACGACCCGGCCGCGGTGCAACCCGCCTTAAGCGATAAAGCATGGGAGCGGTTCACGCCCGAGGGCATTGCCGAGGTTTGGACATCTGGCGATCCGGTAGGGGAACACCTCGCACTGGCGGCTATCCGCGACTTGAAGGCCGCGTTGAAAGTACTGCCCAACGCCCGCGAGGACGTGCTGCGCCACGCCGCCTGCTGGGTGGCCGAACGCTTTACCCAGGAGCAGGAGCGCCGCGCCCAGATGGGTTTCGACGACCTGCTGGCGCGCTTGGACACGGCCCTGGCAGGCCCCAACGGCGCGCGGCTTGCCGCTGTGATCCGGGCGCAGTTTCCGGTAGCGCTAATCGATGAGTTCCAGGACACCGACGCGGTCCAGTACCGTATCTTCGATACCGTCTACCGCGTGCGCGATAACGATCCGGCGACCGCGCTCATCCTGATCGGGGACCCCAAGCAGGCGATCTACGCCTTCCGCGGCGCGGACATCCACACCTACATCGCGGCGCGAGCCGACACGGTGGGACGGCTCTACACGCTGCGCCGCAACTTCCGCTCGACGCATGCGATGGTGGCGGCAAGCAATCGCTGCTTCAGAATGGCAGAGAGACAAGTGGGCGGGCCGGGTGCCTTCTTGTTCCGAGAGCCGGGAGGCAACAATCCCGTGCCTTTCAGGCCTGCGAGTGCCCAAGGGCGCAAGGACGAGTTGCGGGCCGAAGGAGCACTGGTGCCGGCACTGACGGTATGGCGCCTGCCCTCGCCAAATGGCAAACCCCTTGCCAAAAAAGACCACCTCGAGACGATGAGCAGCATCTGTGCCAGCGAGATGGTGCGCCTGCTCACGCTCGGGCAGCAGGGCAAGGCAGGCTTTGTGGGAGAAGGCGCTCTCCTGCGTCCACTGCGCCCGGCCGACATGGCGGTGCTGGTAAGAAACCGCGAGGAGGCCGACGCGATCCGTAGGGCGCTCGCGAGCCGCGGCGTGCGCAGCATCTACCTCTCCGAGCGGGAGTCGGTGTATCAGCGTCCCGAAGCATTCGACCTGCAACTCTGGCTCAACGCCTGCGCCGATCCCGACAGTCCGCGCTCCGTGCGCGCTGCGCTGGCGACCCGCACGCTCGGCCTCGACTGGGGCGCGATCGAGCGGCTCAACCATGACGAGGCGGCATGGGACGAGCGCGTCATGCAGTTCCGCGGATACCGCGACTGCTGGCGCCGCCGGGGCGTGCTGCCGATGCTGCGGCAGATGCTCCATGACTTCCACGTGCCCTCCCGCCTGCTCGCCGAAGGGGGCAGCGGGGAGCGCAGCCTGACCGACCTGCTGCATCTGGCCGAGCTGCTGCAGCAGGCCAGCAGCCTGCTGGAGGGGGAGCATGCGCTGATCCGCCATCTTGCCGAACAGCGGCGGGAGGACGCCGAAGCCGGCAGCGATGAGCGCCAGCTCCGGCTGGAAAGCGATGCCGACCTCGTGCAGGTGGTCACCGTGCACAAGTCCAAGGGGCTGGAGTACCCGCTGGTCTTCCTGCCCTTCGCGTGCGCCTTCCGGGCCACCAAGGCCAGCGACCTGCCGCTCAAGTGGCACGACGACAAGGGGAAGCTTCAGCTGGGCCTCGCCGACAAGGGGAACTGTCTTGAGCGGGCGGACCGGGAGCGGCTGGCCGAAGACTTGCGCAAGTTCTATGTGGCACTGACGCGGGCCCGCTATGCCACCTGGATCGGCACGGCCCCCGTCAACGGGGTAGAGCGCAGCGCCCTCGGTCATCTCGTCAGCGGCGATCTGCGATCGGGCATCGACCGGCTTGCGCGCCGCCGCGGGTACATCGCCGTGATCGACGATCCCCGCTCGTGTGACGACCGTTACGACGTCAAAGGCGCTGCCGCCGTCCGGGGCCCGGCCCTGGTGCCGGGACGAGCGCTGCGCGACGACTGGTGGATCGCGAGCTACTCGGCCTTGCGGAAGATGGACAAGAGGGTCGCGGCCACCGCGCACGAGGATGTGTTCAAGGAGACGGCGATCGTCGACGAGGATGCCGCCGGGCAGGGGGGCCGCGCGGTTCCGTCGCCGTATTCGTCCGGCCCCCTGCACGGCTTTCCGAGGGGCGCCGCAGCTGGCTCCTTCTTCCATGAATTGCTGGAGTGGGCTGCCGAGCAGGGGTTCGGACGCATCGCAGGCTCTCCCGGGCAGCTGAGGGATGCGGTAGCGCGCCGCTGCGCGAAGCGGGGATGGCAGCGCTGGATCGAGCCGGTGTGCGAATGGATGCAGGGCTTCCTGCAGCAGTCCTTCGTGCCGCCAGGAGCGGGGGCGCCGTTCACGCTGGCCGGGCTTTCCAGCCCGGTTGCGGAAATGGAGTTCCTGATCGCGGTCCACGACGCCGATCTCGCCAAGCTCGACACGCTGGTGAGCCGCCACACCCTTGGCGGCGCGCCCCGTCCGCAATTGCTGCCGGGTCAGCTCAACGGGATGCTCAAGGGTTTCATCGACCTGGTGTTCGAGCACGAAGGGCGCTACTACGTGATCGACTACAAGTCCAACCGGCTCGGAGCCGACGACGCGGCCTACACCCCCGAGGCGATGAAGCAGGAGGTGCTCTCGCGGCGCTACGAGCTGCAGTACGTGCTCTACCTGCTGGCGCTGCATCGGCTGCTCAAGCTGCGGCTGCCGGACTACGACTACGAGCGCCACATCGGCGGTGCGATCTACCTGTTCCTGCGCGGCAGCCATGCGCCGGGCATGGGAGTGCATGCCGAGCGGCCGCCGCGCGAGCTGATCGAGTCGCTCGACCGCCTGATCGCCCGCCGCACCGCCAAGGAGCCCGCATGAATCCGCACCGTACCGCCACGCTTCCCGAGGACAACCCTGCCATGCTGGCGCTGATCGAGCGCTGGGCTGAGCGTGGCTGGCTGCGGGAGCTCGACGCCGCCTTCGCGCGCTTTCTCGATCGGGAGGTGCAGGGCGCGCCCCGCATGCTGCTGCTGGCCGCAGCGCTGGCGAGCCATCAATTGGGCCGCGGTCATGTCTGCCTGGACCTCGAGCAGACGTTGATCGACCCGGGCCTGGCCCTGTCGCTGCCGCCGGAGCGCGATGAGGAGGCGAGTGACGAGGAGCCGTTGCCCCTGCCTGCCGATCTGCTGCTCGGTTTCACGGCCGAGGACTGGCGCACGGCGCTGCTGCATCCCGAGCTGGTCGGCAGCGGCGCGGGGCAGACGCCCCTCGTGTGCACCGGCCATCGCCTCTACCTGCGCCGGTACTGGCATTACGAGCAGGACGTGCGGGGCGGCATCGAGGCCCGTCTCGCCGCTGCGCCGGTCCTGGCCGAGGGAAAGCTGCGGGACACGCTCCAGGTGGTCTTCCCGCACGATTCCGGCATCCCGGGTCCCGACTGGCAGAAGCTGGCCTGCGCGCTTGCGGCGCGCAGCGCCTTCGCGATCATCACGGGCGGCCCCGGCACCGGCAAGACCACCACCGTTGTGCGTCTGCTCGCGGTGCTGCAGGCCATGGCGCTGGACGACACGCCGTCCCGTCCGCTCTGCATCCGTCTCGCGGCCCCGACCGGCAAGGCCGCGGCGCGCCTCAATGAATCCATCGCGGAAAAGGTCGAAGAGCTGAAGCTCGACGGTCTGCCGGCAGGGGATGCCGTGCGTGCCGCGATTCCGCGCGAGGTCACGACCCTGCACCGCTTGCTCGGCAGCCGGCCCGATACGCGGCACTTCCGGCATCACGCTGGCAACCCGTTGCCGGTGGATGTGCTGGTGGTGGACGAGGCGTCGATGGTGGACCTGGAGATGATGGCGGCGCTGCTCGATGCGCTGCCGCCCTCGGCGCGCCTCGTGCTGATCGGCGACAAGGACCAGCTCGCCTCAGTGGAGGCCGGGGCTGTGCTCGGCGAGCTCTGTCGCCATGCCGAGAAGGGGCGGTACATCCCGGCAACGGCCGATTGGCTCTGCAGGATCGCTGGTGCCCCGATCGAGGAGGCGCTCGTCGACCCGCAAGGCAGCCCGCTCGACCAGGCGGTCGCCATGCTGCGCCACAGCCACCGCTTCGCGGCCGACCGCGGTATCGGCCAGCTTGCTGCGGCGGTGAAGCAGGGCAGCGCAGACGCCGTGAGCACGGTCTTCAGTGCTGCTCACTCCGAGTTGGCTCGCGTCCCGTTGCAAGACAGCGATGACGCCGCCCTGCGCCGGCTCGTGATCGACGGTGAGGACGGCAGGGATCGCGCAGCGGTGTCCGGCTCCGAGCCGCAGGGCTATCGGCATTACCTGCAGCTGCTGAAGGACAGGCGACCTCGCCCCAGCGAAGATCAGGTCGCCTGCGACAACTGGGCGCGGGAGGTGCTTGCCGCTCACGGCCGCTTCCAAGTGCTGTGCGCACTGCGCCGCGGCAGCTGGGGTGTCGAAGGGCTCAACCGGCGCATCGCCGGCTGGCTGCGCGACGAGGGGCTGATCCCCTCAGCGGAGGGCTGGTATGCCGGGCGGCCGGTGCTCGTTACCTCCAACGACTACGGCCTCGGGCTGATGAACGGCGACATCGGAATCACGCTCGAACTGCCGGCTCAAGGACGGGGCAGTGTACTGCGCGTGGCCTTCCCGACAGGCGACGGCAGCAAGGGAATCAAGTGGATCCAGCCGAGCCGCCTGCAGGCCGTCGAAACCGTCTTCGCGCTCACGGTCCACAAGTCCCAGGGATCCGAATTCGAGCACGCCGCGCTGGTGCTGCCGGATCGCATCAATCCCGTCTTGACCGGGGAGCTCGTCTACACCGGGATCACCCGCGCCAAGCGCTGGTTCAGCCTGGTGGAGGCGGGAGGGAGCGATGTCCTGGATCAGTCGGTGAGGCGGCGCGTACTGCGCTCCAGCGGGCTGAGAACGGCACTGGAGAGCGAAGGAGTCTGAGCAGCGGAAAGCGCATGCCACACCGGCGAGCGTATCCTTCTCGCGCCGGGAGGGGCGGCAGGCCGGAAGCGGCCGGCGTCCCGCCGACTTTGCATCAGCAAGGTGCCGGCTCGTCCCAGGCCCGCGAGAGCAGTCGCCGCAGGCGGGGATTAGGCGATCCCTTGCCCGGTGCGCGGCGCTCCAACTCGATGCCCAACTGCTCAGAAACAGAGAGCGCCACCGCATGCGAGCGGCTCGCGCCGGCCAGGCAGTGCACCACCAGCGCGAAGGGAGTCTCACACTCGTGGGCCCGGCGACAGAATTCGACGATCTCGCGGGCGTGCTCCAGACCGGGGAAGCGCAGCTTCTCGACTACGCCCGGCATGACTTTCAGCGTCAGCTCGAGACCGTGATCCGGCCAATGTGCGATCCCCGCCTGCCGGCGCAGTCCAGGGCTGTCCTCATGCACGTCATCGAAGCGAAGGCGCAGGACCTCGCGTGCACAGCGCAGGTCCGGGAATTCGCCCTCGTCGTCGCCGAGGATCTGGACCAGCACGAAGTCCTCCGGCAGGCTGCTGGCCTGATTGGCCGCAGCGCCGCACTGTGTCTTCGACATCACGATCACTCGATCAAGCATTCTTCACCTGTTGTCTAGTCATCACATGCGGCTCGAAGAGCTGCGGTATGCAGATGTCAATGCGGTCGATCTGTCGCTCGTGCAGTCTGAACAGGACGATCATCTGCGGCTCGGCCGAGGCACCTTGCCAGGTGATCGCGCAGGGCTGCGGCGGCCCGCCGCTCGTCGTCGTCCCGAGTTGCACTTGCAGTCGCACCGACGGATCGTCTGCGCCAAGCCGCTCCAGGGTCCGCATCTTCCCTGCCAAGTGCGCGAGCACCGCCTCCCGGCCCTCGAGCGGCGAGAACACCCACTGCGATTCGTAGCACACGTCCGGATGCAGGGCTTCGGCCAGCAAATCCGGATTGAGAGTGCTCCAGGCCTCGGTCCACAGGAGGGCTGCGGCACGGAGGCCGGAGCTGGAATCCTCGGCAGCGCGTCCGAGCTCCAGGGGGTGCAGCCGCAGTGCGACCGGCTGGCCCTGATCCGCGACAACCACCGCGTTCTGGCCCAGCGCAAGCATCCAGGCGTCGAGCACATCATCCCCGGGGTCTGCGAGCGCCAGGCTCTGCTCGGGAGGCCATTCTCCCGATGGGTCGCGGCCTTGTGCGGGCCAGCAGGAAAGCCCCGCCTTATCGACCGCATCGAGCAGCAATCGGTGGCGTGCTTCGTTGACCTCCTCGGGCAACGGGCGGCTGAACGGGTTGCTCGCCGTCAGGATGGCAATCCGGTGTGGTGTGTGACCTCTTGATGCAGGCAGTGCGGCGGACACCTCGCCGATCCGCAGCGTTCGGGGTCCGCCGGGAAGCTCGATGTCATAGGCGGTCGCGCGATAGGCCTCGATCAAGGACGGGGGGATCTCGAAAACGTCGGCGGGATGGCTCATGTCTTTGATACGGACGGGCGCGCCTCGAGGGCGTGGATCTCCGGCGGGGCAATGGCCGGGAGGCGGGGCGAGCGAGGGGATCGTACCGTCATTCCGGCCCGGCCTGGGACGGGGGGGCCGCGCGCAAGCGCTTGGAGGGTGGGCACGGCCGCAGCACCGGGCCGCAGTGGGCTCCTGGCCGGGTTACGACCCAGTGCAAGGCCTCTCCCTGGCGGTCCCCCCGCTCACACCTCGCTGTCGTCGGTGCCATGCAGCGACGAAGCACTCGTGAGGCCCATCGAGCGAAGTCGCATGTAGCTCGCGCTGGCGGCGCTCACACCCTCGAAGGCCTTGCGCCGCGATCCGAGCTTGGCGGGATCGTAGGCCCGCACGTTGTCTGCCCTCACCGAGAGCAACTCGGCCAGCGTCGAGACGCTATCGCTGGGGCCGACGAGCGCGAAAGTCCAACGGTCGGTCGCCTCGAGGCGAACGATGACCTCCCGCAGGATCTCCGCGTCGAAGATCCGGGAGCTGTTCTCGCCGCCGTCGGTGAACAGCGTCACGAGCGTCGCAGTCTTCGCATCATGGATGCCCTCCTGCTCGAGCAGCCTGGACAGCGTGATGCCCAGGCCGTCGTAGAGCGGGGTGGTGCCGCTGGGGCGGTAGGTCTCGGCGCTCAGTTCCGGGATGCACGAGATGTCCTCGGCCACGCATTCCACCCGGACCCGGGCACCGAAGCGGACATCGGTGAAAGTCGTGCGACCCGCGGTCTTGGCTCCCTCGCGGACCTCCCGCACCTGTGAATTGAAGCCTTCAATCGTCGCGTCCATGCCTTCCCGCATTGAGCCGGAGTCGTCGAGCACGAAGGCAATATGCGTAACTGGCTCCTCGCCGGCCTTTTCCGCGGCACCGGCCAGTTCCTCGAAGCAGGATACGGGCTTGTCCAGCAGCTCGCGGATCGCGGGCGGCAGTCCGGTAGCCCGCTTGCCCAGAGGGGAGCAGACCGGCTTCCGAATGGCGCCGGGGGCAGGCTTGACGCGTTGCGCCATGATCTCTGTGGCCTGATCGAGGAGGGCCCGGCGTTGGGCGTCGCGGTGGTCAGGATCTTCCATGATGCGGTTCCTTTCTGCAGAATGAGAAGTTTTTTTGAACGTTGGGTCAACTCATGGGGCCCAGATCTGGGCTGGGAGCCTCGCTGCTGCTCCGGTACGATTTCTGTCTGGCGTCACCGCGCCAGCGCTGTCCTTCAGCGCTCATGTCCTTGGCGAAGTGGCGCGAAGGCGGCGCGCCCTCCACTGCGTCCTGTTTCAGCCTGTTCCGCACGCGTGCAGGGCTGGCGGGTCAGCACCGCGAAGCGGAGAGAAAGGCTGTCGTGAAGGGCTGCCTCAACTCACCAGGACTCACGGCCTATCGGCCACGCTATTGATCGTGCATTCACTGCGCGGGGCGGCTCGCGCCTCCTCGTGGACTGGTCGCTCCTCCTTGTGGTCGTGCATGGGCACTGGAGGCCCCAGCAGGCGCATTGTTGAGCGGTGTTGCGACGTAGTTCGTCGCAACGGCGACGTCCCTCAAGTTCGCGGCTATGGCCGTGCCAGCTGAGTGGGAGCAAGTCCTCGACATGGGAAAGCTCGCAGCCCTACTGGCTCCTGCCGTGCTGTTTCGTTTCGCGTGCCTTGTAGACGTGCCGAGTGCGAGGCTCTCATGTGCACTCCCTGGTGCACGGACAGCGAGGAGCAGGGTCGGGGAGGGCTGGGCCGAACCGACAGGTTAAATTCATGCTCTTTCTGTGCTCCTGTTGCCATGGCCCGCCTTTTTCCTTCCTCTTCACCGAAGTCCGCCCTCAGCGCCGGGGACTATCAGGAACTGCAAATCCTGGCGACGCTCGAACGTGGCTTGCCCGATGCGTACACGCTGTTCCACTCGGTGGACTGGGCGCAGGGAACGGATGGCGGCGAAATCGACATCGTCGTTGTCAACCAAGCGGGTGATGTCCTGCTAATCGAGGTCAAGGCCGGCACGGTAGAAGTTGAAGCCGGTGGGATCTTCAAGCGCTATTCGAGCGGCACGACGAAGAATGTCGTGAACCAAGTCCGGGGACAGCTCTCCGGCATCCGCACGCGGCTCAGCGAGTGCGGCCTCAAGGTTCGTCTGCACCACCTGCTGGTCCTGCCAGGAGTGCGCGTGCTGCACGACACCGTGCAGTGGCCGCGCGCGCAGATCGTGGACGCGAACGAGGTCGAGCAGCTCGTCTCGCGCGTGCGGGACGTGCTGGACGTCGGCGTGCATGGCCCACTGTCCGATCGAGTGCTGGCCTTCTTCGAGAACCGCTTTCGCGTCGCTGTCGATGTGAGCGCATTGGTGGGGCGCCTGCAGACGAGCACCACCCGCCTTTCGGCCGGACTCGCCACCTGGGTGCCGCGGATGCAGATCCCGTCCGGGCTGCTGCGCGTGAGGGCCACCGCCGGATCCGGCAAGACGCAACTGGCGCTGCGCCTGATGCGCGACGGGGCGGCCGGCGGTGCGAAGGTCGCCTACTTGTGCTTCAACCGCCCGCTGGCCGATCACATTGCCCGGCTGGTACCGGACCGGGTCCACGCCGAGACTTTCCACGAGTTCGCCTGGCGCCTTGTCCGCGGCAGCGAGCCCGAGGCACAAGTCCCCCGCACTCCACAGGCGTTCGACGCAGTCACGACCCGTGCGATCCAGTTGCTCGCCGCCCGCGATCCGGATCTCGACCTGCTCGTGCTAGACGAGGTGCAGGACCTCCATGTCGGATGGATCGAGGCACTGCTCGGCCGCCTGAGGCCCCAGGGCCGGGCGGTGCTGCTCGAGGACCCGGACCAGCAGCTCTATCTCGACCGCGACGAATTCGACATTGCCGACGCCGTGACGATCCGCTGCACCGAGAACTATCGCAGTCCCCGTGCTCTGGTGCGACTTGTCAACCTGCTGCAGTTGGCCGACTCGGAGATCGAGGCGCTAGGGCTCCATGAAGGCGAAGCACCCGATCCGCTCGTCTACGACACGACACGTGAACTCGAACGCGCCACACAGAAGGCCGTCGAGCGCTGCCTGGAGCGGGGTTTCGCGATGGAGGATATCGCCGTCGTCAGCCTGCGCGGGCTCGGCAATTCGCACCTGCTCGCGTCGGAGCGACTGGGCGACTGGCGTATGCGGCGCTTCCTCGGCCGCTATGACGCACAAGACCAGCCGGTGTGGAGCGACGGCGAGTTGCTCGTCGAATCGGTACGCCGCTTCAAGGGACAGGCCGCGCCGGCCATCGTGCTAACCGAGTGCGATTTCGAAGAGCTCGACGAGTTGCAACGCCGACTGCTGTTCGTTGGCATGACGCGCGCGCGCGTGCACTTGGAGTGGGTGGTTTCCTCCAGGACCGTGAAGGCACTTGAGAACGCGCTCAACTGAGTCGCTGGAAAGCCGGCTGCATTGCTATACGGTCAGGTGCGTGAAGCCGCGCCGTTATCTACTGCCGGCAGGATGCGCCGGCGCTGGACTTCAATGGCCAAGACATCGCGCGGGGCCGCTGAGCGACGGGACCCAGCGCGCATGCTGTACCTTTAGTGGACTTCGAGCAGGTGGCGGCGGCAGTGGATGCGGCTTGCCCCAGACCCGATCGCAGCAAGGGCGGGCGGCCTCCGTACCCAACGCTGGTGATGGTCAAGGTGCTGTTTCTGCAGGTGCTCTACAACCTGTCGGACGAGCAGGCCGAGCACCAGTTGCTGGACCGGCGTAGCTTCCAGCGCTTTTGCGGCCTGGCCGACGAGTTGCGCATTCCGGACGCGCGCACTGTCTGGCTGTTCAAGCAGCGGCTCGTGCAGGGCGGACTCGGCGCGCAGGCGATCTTCGAGGCGGTGCAGCAGCAGTTGCAGGCGCAGGGCTACATCCCGAGGGGCGGTCAGATCGTGGACGCCACCATCGTGCGTGCGCCCATCCAGCACCTCGACAAGGAAGAGAAGGCTCTCGTCCAGCAGGGCGTTGTGCCGCTGGAGTGGGGCGCGAAGAAGGCCCGTCACAAGGACTGCGAGGCGCGCTGGACGAAGAAGCACGGCAAAAGCTTTTACGGCTACAAGCTGCATGCCAACGTCGACGCGCGCTACAAGCTCATCCGGCGCTACAAGGTCACGGCCGCCAACGTGGACGACGGCAATACCCTCCCGAAGGTCATCGACGCATCCAACACGGCCGCGCGGCTGTACGCTGATCGCGGCTACGACCGCCGCGCCAGCAGGGAGTTGCTGGCCGAGCACGGCTGCAAGGACGGCATCGCACGACGAGCACCAGTGGGCGAGAAACTCGGCCAGCGCGCCGAGGCGAGAAACAAGGCCATCAACCGGCGCCGCTCGCGCGTCGACAGCGTCGAGCACGTCTTCGCCGGGCTGCGCCACCTCGGGGGCAAGACAGTGCGAGCCATCGGGCTGGCCCGCAATGAACTTGCCATCGCGATCAAGTGCGCCGTCTACAACGTCAAGCGCCTGACGTGGCTGAGGGAGAACGTGCCGGCCTTCTGAGGACGCGCCGACCGGCGCGCCAAGGTCGGTGCAGCGCTCGCGCTGCCTGGCTGCCGATCTTCACCGTCCCGCAGTCGCCGCCTCGCTGGCCGGTGCGCACCTTGCGCCCGCCTCAGCCGAGGCCCTGCTCAGAGCCCGACGGGCTCGAAAACCGGTTTATCGAAGTCCCCCATAAACAGTCACCTTTCGGCCTCCTGAAAGGTGACCGATCTTCGACCCGGCGGGCTGACTTCGCACGCCCGGGCTCCACACAGCTGATCGAGCAAGGTGACTTTCGACCCATAAACAGTCACCTCTCGGCATCCTGGAAGGTGACTGTCCTTCGACCCAGCGAGCTGACTTCGCATGCACGGGTTCCGCACAGCTGATCGAGCAAGGTGACTTTCGACCCATAAACAGTCACCTTTCGGCCTCCTGGAAGGCAGGGCTGTTCTACAGGGTGTCGGCGCCGATCCAAATCTGGGTCTTCCTCTTTTTATGTTGCTTGATCAGGCGGGATGCAGGACACGGATCCGGAGCAGATCGAGACCTGCCCGTCCGTACATCTGGCGCTTGAGATACTTCAGCCGGTTGATCTGGCCCTCGACCTGGCCGCTGCTCCACGGCATTGAGAGCGCAGCGACGACCGCCTCTGGCTTTGTTGCACAAATGGCAGCGAGGGCGCCGGGCGGGGCGTGGCTTGACAGCGCC
>NZ_KZ983968.1:0-793 GCF_003569765.1 Caldimonas tepidiphila
TACCTGCTGTTCTTCGCCGTGCCGCTGGCCGGCTGGGCCTACAGCTCCGCCGCGGGCTTTCCCGTCGTCTTCCTCGGCGTGCTGCCGCTGCCCGACCTCGTGGCGGCCGATCGCGCGCTCGCCGAGGCGATCAAGCCCTGGCACGGGCGGCTCGCCTGGACGATGGCCGCGCTCGTGGCGCTGCACGTCGCCGCCGCGCTCAAGCACCAGCTCGTCGACCGCGACGGCACGCTCGCCCGCATGCGGCTCGCACTGCGCTGAGCCCGTCCCTTCTTCTCTGGAACCGCCCTCGCCCATGAAGCTCCTTCCCGCGCCGCTCGCCGCGGCCGCCGCCTTCGCGCTGGCCGCCGCCCTCCCCCTCCCCGCCCTGGCGCAGGCCGCTGCCGCGCCGCCCCCGCAGTCCGCCCAGAAGCTGCTGCCCGCGCAGAGCGAGATCGCCTTCACCAGCCGCCAGATGGGCGTGCCGGTCGAGGGGAAGTTCCGCCGCTTCGACGCGCGCGTCGCCTTCGACCCGAAGAACCCGCAGGCCGCAAGGATCGACTTCACGGTCGACCTCGGCAGCGCCTGGCTCGGCTCGGCCGAGACCGAGGCCGAGGCCGAGCTCGTCAAGCCCGTGTGGTTCGACACCGCCAGGTTCCCGCAGGCGCGCTTCACCTCGACCGCGGTCAAGCCGCTCGGCGCCGACCGCTTCGAGGTCGCCGGGCGGCTGACGATCAAGAACCAGACGCGCGACGTCGTGGTGCCGGTGACGCTCGCCCCCGGCGCCGGCGGCGCCACCGTCGCCAGCGGCAGC
>NZ_KZ983968.1:803-26054 GCF_003569765.1 Caldimonas tepidiphila
GGCCGCGCGCGCCCTCCCCCCTCCCCCACCTTCCATCCCTACGCAAAAGAGAGAGAGCCTTCACAATGAAGAAGACCCTGCTGATCGCCGCGCTGTCGGCTGTTGCCGCCTCGGCCCACGCCGCCCCGGCCACCTACGCGCTCGACCCGACGCACACCTTCGTCACCTTCGAGATCGACCACTTCGGCACCTCCACCAACCGCGGCCGCTTCGACCGCAAGGAAGGCAGCGTGCAGCTCGACCGCGAGGCGAAGACCGGGCGGCTGGAGGTCACGATCGACACCGGCTCGATCAACACCGGCACCGCCCCCTTCAACAAGCACCTGCAGAGCGCGGACTTCTTCAACACCGCCCAGCACCCGAGCGCGAAGTTCGTGTCGGACAGGCTGGTCTTCGACGGCGACAGGCTCAGCGAGGTGCAGGGGCAGCTCACGCTGCTGGGGCGCACGCAACCGCTGACGCTCAAGGCCACGCGCTTCAACTGCTACCAGAACCCGATGCTCAAGCGCGAGGTCTGCGGCGGCGACTTCGAGGCCACGCTGCAGCGCAGCCAGTGGGGCATGGACTGGGGCCTGAAGATGGGCATGCCCGACGCCGTGCGCCTCGTCATCCAGGCCGAGGGCGTGCGGCAGTAAGGCGGCCGGCGCACGGGCGCGATGACGCGGCCCGGCGGCGACCGGGAGAGCCGGCCGCGCGGGATCGCCACGCGGCCTCCCGGCCGCCGGCGCACGGCCGCGGGGATCAGGCCTTCGCGTAGCGCGCGGCCACCGCGTCGGCGCCGGCGATCAGCAGGTGCAGGTCGGTGCCGACGCCGACCATCGTCGCGCCGGCCTCGAAGTAGTGCTCGGCCCGGCCGTCGGCGGCGAGCACCCCGGCGGCCTTGCCCGCCGCGTTGGCGGTGCGGAAGGCCTGTGCGATCAGGGCCTGCACCTCCGGGTGGCCGGAGCGCCCCCGGTAGCCGAGGCTGGCCGCCAGGTCCGAGGGGCCGATGAAGACGGCGTCGACGCCGGGGACGCGGCAGATCGCGTCGAGGTCCTCCAGCGCCTCGCGCGACTCGATCTGCACGATCACGCCGATCTCCTCGTTGGCGCGCGCCATGTAGTCCTTGTAGCGGGTGTAGTTGCCGGCGCGCGTGCTGCCCGCGACCCCGCGCAGGCCTTCGGGCGCGAAGCGCGTGTAGGCGACGGCCTCCCGCGCCTCGGCCGCCGAGCGCACGTTCGGGACCATGATGTTGGGCGCGCCCGCGTCGAGCACGCGCTTGATCCACGCCATGTCCAGGATCGGCACGCGCACCACCGGCGCGACGTTCCGGCCGCGCACCGCCAGCAGCTGCTGGCCGATCTGGTGCAGGTCGGTCGGGCTGTGCTCCATGTCGAACAGCAGCCAGTCGAATCCCGAGTCGGCCAGCGCCTCGGCGATCGGCGCATGGGCGAAGGTCACCCACAGGCCGACCTGGCGGCGGTTCTCCAGCAGGGCCTGGCGGAAGCTGTTGCGGGGCAGCGAGTCGTTCATGCTTCGTCTCCTCCTCTGTCGTCGATCGGTTTCACAGCAGCGCCGCGTAGAGGGCACGCATGTCGTCCCGGCTCATCGGCCGGGGGTTGTTGTCCAGCAGGCGGGTCACCTTGGCCGCACCGTCGACGAGGCCGTCGAGATCCTCCTCCCGGATGCCGAGCTCGCGCAGCGAGGACGGGATGCCGAGATCGGCGTTGAGTTCGCGCAGCGCCTGCACGAAGGCCGCGCCCGCGGCGGCATCGTCCATGCCGTCCACGTCCAGTCCCATCGCGCGCGCCATCGCCGCGAAGCGCCGCTCGGATCCCTCCAGGTTGAAGGCCATCACCGAGGGCAGCAGGATCGCGTTCGAGAGGCCGTGCGGCACCCGGTACTTGCCGCCGAGCGGATAGGCCAGCGCATGCACGGCGGTGGTGCTGGAGGTGGCGATGCACACGCCGCCCCAGTAGGCGCCCGTGAGCATGTCCTCGCGCGCCGCGACGTCGCGGCCGTCCGAGACGGCGCGGCGGATGCTGCGCGAGATCAGCCGGATCGCCTCCAGGCCGTACAGGTCGCTGAAGGGATTGGCCTTGCGCGAGCAGTAGCACTCGATCGCATGGGTGAGCGCGTCCATGCCGGTCGAGGCCGTGACCGCGGCCGGCAGCGTCAGCGTGAGCAGCGGGTCGAGGATCACCGCGTCCGGCATCAGCTTTGCGCTGACGATGCCGACCTTGAGCGCGTCCTCGGGCACGAGGATGATCGAGTTCGGCGTCGCCTCCGAGCCGGTCCCGGCGGTCGTCGGCACCATGATCGTCGGCAGGCCGCGCGCGGGGATCTCCGCCTTGCGGCCCAGCAGCTCGCGCAGGCTCACGGGGTGGGCGAGCAGCACGGCGACGATCTTGGCCACGTCCATCGCGCTGCCGCCGCCGATGCCCACCACCAGGTCGAAGCTGCCGGCGGCGTGCGCGGACTCGAGGATCGCCTCGACGTCGCGCACCTCGGGCTCCGGCGGCGTGCTGTCGATCAGCGTCACCCGGATGCCGGCGGCCTCCAGCGCGCGGCACGGCGCGTCCACGAGGCCCGCGGCCGCGACGCCCTTGTCGCTGACGACCAACACGCGGCGCGCGCCGAAGAAGCCGGCCAGCTCCGCGAGCTGTGCGAGGCTGCCGGCGCCGGCGTGGACGCGGCCCGGGTTCAGGAGGGTGTAGGGGTTCGTGCTCATCGGTGAGCCTCCTTCATTCGCTCGTCTGCGTGACCCAGTCCGGCATGAGCCGGACATGGCGGATGTGCTGGCGGAAGACGGTGTAGGCCAGGTGCAGCGCGCCGTCGGCGCTCTGCCGGATCGACGGGTAGGAGTACTCGCGGTTCAGCCGGTCGGCCGAGTTGTTGCTCATGCACCAGCCGTCGCCGACCTCGAGGTGGCGCTGCCACGGCCAGCTCAGGCCGTCGTCCCCGGACAGCGCCAGCGTCAGCGGCGCGCGCGGGGCGCCCCAGAAGGCGCGCCGCGCCGGCGGCGGGCTGTCGTCGGCCCCGGCCTGGCCGGCGGCGGCCGGGGCCGGCTCCTCCAGCTCGTCGTAGAGCGACTCGCGCCGCCCCTGCGCATCGGCCGCGCTGCTGGCGTTGAAGATCATCGCCAGCCGCCCGTCGGCCAGCCGCAGCGCCTGGATCGACGAGTTGTTGTTCGGCAGCCCGCAGGGCTGCGGCGGCTGCCAGGTGAGGCCGCCGTCGTCGCTGCGGCTGCGGTAGACATGGTCGGCCCAGCGGCTGCGGAAGAAGGCGAGCAGGCCGCCGTCGCTCGCGGCGACGATGTTCATGTGCACGCAGCCGAGGCTGTCGGGCACCGACACCCGCTGCCACGAGGCGCCCCGGTCGGTGGAGCGCAGCACGGCGCTGTCGTCGAGGCTGCCGTCCCAGGCCCGGCCCGGGATCGAGCGGCAGTTGAAGATCGGCAGCAGCCAGCTGCCGTCGGGCTGCACGCGGATCGGCTGGCGCACGAAGGTGCCCGGCGGCGCCGCCTCCAGCGTCTCGGTCGGACCCCAGCTGCGGCCGCCGTCGCTCGACACGCGCCGGCGCACCACCGAGCTGTCCTGGTGGCCGGCCGTCTGCGCGGTGTGCAGCAGCCACAGCGCGCCGTCGGGCGCGGGGAAGAGCACCGGGTTCTGCTCGGAGCGCTCGGGGTCGTCGGAGAGCTGCACCGGCGCGCTCCACCGGCGCGCGCCGGGCTCGAGCCGGGACATGAACACCGAGATGTCCGAGCGCCCCTCCATCGTGCCGCCGAACCAGGCGCAGCAGAGCGTGCCGTCGGCGAGCTCCATCAGGTTGGCCGCGTGCGCCTGCACGCGGGGCGAGGGCAGGTCGGCGACCTCGCGCGCCGGGTCCTCGGGGTGGGTTTGCAGCAGACCGTTCAGCATGCCTGGGCCACCTCCGCGGCCGCCGCGGCACGCTGGCCCGCGATCAGCTTCAGCGCGTACTCGGCCGCCTCGATCAGGCTGTCGGCGTTGGCCACGCCCTTGCCGGCGATGTCGAAGGCGGTGCCGTGGTCGACCGAGGTGCGCAGGATCGGCAGGCCGAGCGTGATGTTGACGCCGCTGATCGCGTGCCAGGCGCCGCTGTCCGGGTCGACCTGGAAGCCCAGCAGCTTGACCGGGATGTGGCCCTGGTCGTGGAACATCGCGACCACCGCGTCGAACTGCTTGGCGCGCAGCTTGATGAACACCGTGTCGCCGGGCCAGGGGCCGCTGAGGCCGCGCTCGGCGTACTCCCGGATCACCGGGGCGATGATGCGCTCGTCCTCGGTGCCGAGGATGCCGCCCTCGCCGCAGTGCGGGTTGAGGCCGGCCACCGCCACGCGCGGCTGCTCGATGCCGAGCGCGCGCATCGCGTCGAGCGTGACGTCGAAGACCCGGCGCAGCCGCTCGGGCGTGATGCGGCGCGGCACGTCCGCGAGCGCGCAGTGGGTCGTCACGTGCGTGACGCGCATGTCGCCGTGCGCGAGCATCATCACCGCGTCGCGCTGGCCGGTCAGGTGCGCGAGCAGCTCGGTGTGGCCCTCGAACAGGTGCCCCGCCATGTGCAGCGCCTCCTTCGACAGCGGGCCGGTGACGATGGCGTCGGCCTCGCCGGCCTGCACCAGCCCGACCGCGGCCGCGACCGCCCGGTAGGCCCACTCCCCCCCCGCCGCGGAAACCCGGCCGGTGACGCAGGGCGCCTCGACCGGGCCGACGTCGACCATGCGATAGAAGGGGCGCCCGGCCTCGGAGGCCGCCAGGCCCAGCGCCGCCTCGGCCTGCGCCAGCGCGGCCGCGCTGCCGAGGACGATGAACTCGGCGCGGCCCGAGCGCACCAGCCCGGCCATCTCCCGGGTGGCCTTGGCGACGATCTCCGGGCCGATGCCGGCGGGATCGCCCATCGTGAACGCGAGTCGGATCGGTGTTGTCATGCTGCTTTCCATGCGGGGGGTGAGGGGGCGACCGGTCAGTCGGCCCGGATGTTGGCGGTCTTGATCAGCCGGCCGATGCGCTCGTACTCGACCGGCACGAAGCGCGCGAGCGGGGCCGACTCGCCGGTGGAGACGGTGACGCCGACGTTGTTGAGCCGGCCGACGACCTCGGGCTGCTTCAGCGCGGTCGACAGCGAGGCCGACAGCTTCGCGACCACGTCCTTGGGCGTCTTCGCCGGCGCGAACAGCGCGTACCAGGCCGAGAACTCGAACTGCGGGTAGCCCGCTTCGGCGAAGGTGGGCGTGCTCGGCAGGTCGGCCAGGCGCGCCGGGGTCGAGACCGCGAGCGGCCGCACCTTGCCGCTCTTGATCAGCGGCATCGCGTTGGTCGCGGTGTCGAAGATGACCGGCACGCGCCCGCCGATCAGGTCGAGGATGTGCGCATTGCCGCCCTTGTAGGGCACGTGCGTCATCTCGACCTGGGCCAGGGACACGAACAGCTCGCCCGCGAGGTGCAGCGGCGAACCGTTGCCCGAGGAGCCGTACATCACGCCGCGCGGGTCCTTCTTCGCGGCGTCCACCACGTCCTTGAGCGTCTTGAACGACGACTCGTTGAACGTGATCGCGACGATCGGGGCACTGCCGATCAGGCCCACCGGCTCGAAGTCCTTGAGCGGGTCGTAGTCGGCCTTGAGCAGGTGGGGGCTGGCCGCGTGGGTGGCCAGGCCGCCGACGAGCAGCGTGTGGCCGTCGGCCGGGGCGCGCGCCACCGCGGCGGCGCCCAGCAGCGCCGCGGCGCCGGGCTTGTTCTCCACCAGGGTCATGGCGCCGAGCGCCTCGCCCATCTTCTGACCGATCAGGCGTCCCAGCATGTCGTTGGCGCCACCGGCCGGGTAGGGCACCACGAAGGTGATGGGCTTGCTCGGAAACGCCGTCTGCGCGAGCGCGGGGCCGGCGAGACCCAGCGTGCCGGCGGCGAGGCAGGCGGCGGCGGCGAGCAGGTGGCGGCGGGTTGCTTTTTTCTGACCGATCATGGTTTGTCTCCTGGTTTGCTCTTCCCGAAGTTGAACGACTGTGGAAGAAGGCGAACGAATTCAACCACAAAACTTCATAAACGATCAATAAGAATCATCGAGCGTCATTTGCGGTAGCATTTGGGGCAGCAAGTAGCCGGAGTTGCGCATGTCCTTGAGTCCCGATCTCAGCCCGAGCCCCGAGGCGTCGGTGTCGCCGCTGATGCCGCTGCAGCGGCGCCAGCGCATCGTCGACTTCCTGCGGCGTCACGGCGCGGTCACGATCGGCCAGCTCGAGCAGGCCCTCGGAGCCTCGATCTCGACGCTGCGCCGCGACCTGGACGCGCTGGCCGCCGAGGGGATCGTCGATCGCACGCACGGCGGCGCGCTGCTGCGGCAGCAGGCGCAGGAATACAGCACCTTCGAGCCCGACTCGAGCGCCGCCGCCGAGCTCTCGCCGCGGGAGAAGGCGGCGATCGGCCAGGCCGCGGCCGACGCGCTGCTGCCGCGCCAGAGCGTGATCTTCGACAGCGGCACCACGGTGCTCGAGGCGGCGCGCGCCACGGTGCGGCGCAACATCCCGCTGACGGCGGTGACCAACGACCTGGCGATCGCGCAGCTGCTCGGCAAGTCGCCGGTGATCCAGGTGCACATGCTCGGCGGCGTGCTGCGGCCGGCGAGCACGACGATCATCGGGCAGACGCTGATCGAGCAGGCCGGCGCGCTGCGCGCCGAGGTGCTGCTGATGGGCGCGCACGCGGTCACCGAGGACGTGATCTCGGAGACCTCGGCGGACGTGGCCGCGGTCAAGCGCGCGCTGATGCGCGCGGCCGGCACCACGCGGCTGCTGGTGGACTCGTCGAAGTTCCGGCCGCGCGCCTTCATGCAGGTCGCGCTGCTCGACGCGGTGGACGAGATCGTCACCGACAGCGGCCTGCCGGCGGCCGAGGAGGAGCGGCTGCGCGCTCTGGAGCTCAGGCTGACCGTGGTGCAGGCCCAGGCATGAAGACCGTGCGCATCCTGGCCGACGACCTGACCGGCGCGCTCGACTGCGCCGCGGCCTTCGGCGCCGGCGTGCCGGTCCACCTGGGGCACCCCGGGCCCGGCGCGCCGGCGCCCGTCGACATCGTCGCGACCGCCACCCGCGACGTGGCGGCGCACCGGCTGCCACAGCTGCTGGCGCCGCTGCTGCCCTGGCTCGCGGAGGCCGACATCGCCTTCAAGAAGGTGGACAGCCTGCTGCGCGGCAACACCTTCGACGAGGTCGACCACGTGGCCCGCGCCGGCGGCTTCGGCGCGCTGGTCTTCGCGCCCGCCTTCCCGGCGCAGGCGCGCATCACCGAGAGCGGCCGGCAATGGTGGCTGCGCCCCGGCGGCGAGCGCTCGGCGGTGGGCCCCCAATCGATCGCCGAGGCCTTGCGCGAGCGCGGCTGGCAGGCCGCCAGCGCGCTGCCCGAGCCCGGCACGGCCGGCACCGCAGCAGCCTGGGTGCCCGACGTGCGCAGCGACGAGGAGCTCGACGCGGTGGCGGCAGCCGCCCGCCGCGCGCCGCGCCGGCTGCTGTGGTGCGGCAGCGCCGGGCTCGCGCATGCGATGGCGCGGAGCGTGGCGCCGCCGCCACCCGCGTCGCGCACCACGCCCGACGCGGCGCCGGGTCCGGTGATGCTCGTGAGCGCCAGCCACCATCCCGTGTCCCGCGAGCAGTGGCGCGTGCTGCGGCAGTCGGCGCGCGCGCCGGACTGTCTGCATGCCGGCGACCCCGCCGCGCTGTGCCGGGCGCGGGACGCCTACCCGGCGCTGCTCGACCTGTCGCCGGAGATCGAGATGACGCCCGCCGAGGCCGCCGCCCTACTCGCGCGCCAGGCCGCGCTGATCGCGACCCACGCCCCGCGCCCCCGCACGGCCGTGGTGGTGGGCGGCGACACGCTGCTGGCCTTGTGCCAGGCGCTCGGGGCGCACGCGCTGAGCTCGGAGCAGCCGCTGCAGCGCACCGGCTGGGGCAGCGCACGCATGCTCGGCGGCTGCTGGGACGGCGTCGTCTGCCACACCCGCTCCGGCGCCTTCGGCGGGCCGCGCGACCTGGAGCAGGTGCTGGACGGCCTGGCGTGAAGCCCGGCCGGCCGTGAAGGGACGCCGTGGCCGGGCCGCCGACTCGCCGCCCATCGAGGCAGGAGACTGCCTTGCGGGCCGGAGCGAAAGCGCCGCCGGGAGACGCGGAACGCCCGCGGCGCGGAGGTCGCCGTGGCCTGTACATCGAAGCCACGGGATGCGGCCGCCGGTCATGAGCGGCGGCGCGAAACGCCGTTTTGAGGCACCATCGCGGCCCCCGCAGCACATCGAAACGAAGGATCCCCGAATGCCTCCCGTCCCGGCGCCGAACGCTCCGACCGCTCGCGGGCGCCTTGCGGCGCCCCCCGTCCCGCGCCGCTGCGCCGGGGTCGGCGCGAAGGGCTGAGCCGGCCATGCGAACGCACACCGGAGCCCACGAGCGGGGCATCGCGCTCGTCATCGCCGCGGTCGCCTTCTTCGCCGCGCTCGACACCACCACCAAGTTCCTCAGCACGCTGGTGCCGGTGGCGATGGTGATGTGGTTCCGCTACCTGTTCCAGGTCGTGTCCACCGTCGCGACGCTGGGACCGAAGCGCGGGCGCGCGCTGCTGCACACCCGCCACCCCTGGCTGCAGTTCGCGCGCGGGGTGCTGCTGCTGCTCTGCAGCGTGCTCGGCTTCCTGAGCCTGAAGCACATGCCGGTGGGCGAGTTCACCGCGATCCTGATGCTCACGCCGCTGCTGATCACGCTGCTCGCGGCGCGCTCGCTCGGCGAACGCGTCTCGCCGCTGCGCTGGGCCTGCGTCGGCGGCGGCTTCGTCGGCGCGCTGGTCGTGATCCGCCCGGGTGCGGCGGACTTCGACTGGGCGCTGCTGATGCCGCTCGCGCTGGTGGCCTGCAACGCTGCCTTCCAGCTGCTGACCGGCCGGCTGGCCCGCACCGACGACGCCGGCACGATGCACTTCTACACCGGCTGCGTCGGCGTCGCGCTCTCCAGCCTCGCCCTGCCCTTCGCGTGGCAGACGCTGCCGGGGCCGCACTGGGCGGCGCTGCTGCTGATCGGCGTGTTCAGCACGCTCGGCCACTTCCTGCTGATCCTCGGCTACGGGCGCGCGCCGGCGGCCACGCTGACGCCCTTCCTCTACTTCCAGATCGCCTTCGCGGCGCTGGCGGGCTGGCTCGTGTTCTCGCACGCGCCGGACCTGTGGTCCGTCGTCGGCATCGCGGTGATCGCGGTGTGCGGCGCCGCCGGCACCTGGCTCAGCGGGCGCGAGCAGCGCCGGGTCGTCGCGGTCGCGGACCCCTCGGCGGGCTGAAGGGGCTCAGGCGGGACGCCGGCCCGCCGCGTACTGCAGCGCGAGCCGGTAGCCCTGCACGCCCAGGCCCACGATCACGCCCTCGGCGACGTCCGACAGGTAGGAGTGGTGGCGGAAGGCCTCGCGCCTGTGCACGTTGCTGATGTGGATCTCGACGAAGGGGATCGCCACGCCGGCGAGCGCGTCGCGGATCGCGACGCTCGTGTGCGTGTAGGCGCCGGGATTGATCAGGATGAAGTCCACCCCCTCGCTGCGCGCCGCATGGATGCGGTCCACCAGCGCGCCCTCGTGGTTGCTCTGGAAGCAGTCGACCGGGACGCCGAGCCGCTCGCCGTCCTCGCGCACCATGCGCTCCACGTCGGCGAGCGTCGTCGCGCCGTAGACGGCGGGCTCGCGGGTGCCGAGCAGGTTCAGGTTGGGGCCGTTGAGCAGCAGGATCTTCACGTTGGGCTTCCTTCTCGTTGCAGGGGTTCTCGGTCGGGTCAGGCCGCGGCCTGGCCGCGCAGGCGCATGCGGTTGGGCAGCGGCACCGAGCGGCGCAGGATGTCCTCGGCGAGCCACTCGGCCGAGGCGCGCGCGCGCTGCGCCACCACCGGCAGCGGCAGCTGCACGTAGTCGTCGTTGAAGACCTCGAAGCTGTAGTCGCCCCGGTAGCCCATGCGGTCCAGGCGCACCACGGCCTCGGCGATCTGCTCGCTGTGCACGCCCTCGCCGGGGAAGACGCGGAAGGTGCGCGCGGTGGTCATGCGCTCCTCGGGCGTGCGCAGCTCGTTGAACATGAAGTCCGCGAGCTGCACGAAGAAGATCTTGCCCGGATCGACGTCGTCGAGCGCGTCGAGCGGGGTGCTGGTCGCGAAGGCGTGGTAGGAGTCGAAGCCCAGCCCCAGGTTCGGGCAGTCGGCGCGCGCCACCACCTCCCAAGCGGTCGTGAACTCGTTGACGTGCCGGCCCCACGACAGCCCCTCGTAGGCCACGCGGATGCCCAGCGGCACCGCCAGCATCGCGAGCTTGCGCAGGTCACGCGCGATCGCGTCCAGGTCGCCCGTGGCGTGCTGCGAGGTCGACGAGCACGCCAGCAGCACGTCGGCGCCGACCGCGCGGCACATCTCGAGCATCGACTTCGCGATGTCGACCTTGTAGTCGTGCAGGTGGCCCGACAGGCCCTCGAAGTCGCGCAGCACCTGGAAGCCGGTGACGCGCAGCCCGCTCGCCTTGACCGCCGCGACCGCCGCGTCGATGCCGTCGGGGTGGCCGACGAGGTCGCGGGCCTGCAGCATGATCTGCGAGAAGCCCGCCTCGCGCACCGCGCGCAGCTTCGCCTCCAGCGGTCCGGCCAGCGAGATGGTGTCCATGCCGAAGTCGTCGATGTTCATCGCTCGCTCCTGGGTTGAGGTCAGCGGGCCGGCGGCTCGTCGTGCTGCACGAGCTCGAAGCTCGCGCCGCCGAGGTAGCTCTGCGTGAGCGCGCCGCGCGTCTCGGTGTGCACCGCGCCGGACTCGACGAACTCGATGCCGCGCGTCTGCAGCTCGCGCACCGCCGCGAGCACGTCGGGCGTGCCGAGCGCGATGCGGTGCAGCGTCTCGTCCTGGTCGATCTCCAGCGCGTCGACCAGCGGCTCGATCAGCTGCAGGTAGAAGCGGCCGCAGGGGCTGCGCAGCACGCGGCCCTTGGGCAGGATGCCGAAGCGCTGCTCGTCGGGCAGCGCCGCGAAGCCGAACAGCTCGGCATAGAACTCGGTCCAGTCCTCGGTGCGCCCGGGGCCGATGTACTGCACGACGCCGAACCAGTGCAGCCCGGCGATCGCCGTCGGCCTCGGGTCGGTGGCCGGGATCGGCGTGAAGTCCACGTCGTAGATCGAGAACTTCTCGTAGCGGTCGACGAAGTAGATGCGGCTCGCGCCCACGCCGTGGATCGCGGGGATGTGCAGCTCCATCACCTCGACGCGCACCGGCACCTCCCAGGCGCCGCGGTCGAGCGCGCGGCGGTAGGCGGCGGCGGCGTCGCGCACGCGCAGCGCGATCGCCGCGATCACCGGCGTCTCCGCAGGCTGCACCGCCTGCGGCACGCCGCTGGCGTGCGCGTTGACGATGATGTTCATCTCCCCCTGCCGGTACAGCAGCACCTCGCGCGAGCGGTGGCGCGCGACCGGCCTGAAGCCCATCATCTCCAGCACCTGCCCGAAGGCCTGCGGCTTGGAGGTCGAGAACTCGATGAACTCGATGCCGTCGAGGCCCAGCGGGTTGGGCAGCTGGCCGATGGCTTCGCGGTCGGTCGGGATGGCAGTCATGGCGGGCTCCGGGAAGGATGCGGTTCGCGGGAAGGGTTCAGCGGCCGGCGCGCTCGTCGATCAGGCGGCGGAAGTGCGCCTCGACGCGCTCGGGGTCGGCCTTCAGCCCGGTGAAGAGCTCGAAGGCGCCCACCGCCTGCCCCACGGCCATCGTGCCGCCGTCGCAGACCGGGCAGCCGAGCGCGCGGGCGGTCCTCAGCAGCTCGGTCTCGAGCGGGAAGTAGACGACCTCGGACACCCACAGGTCCGGGCGCAGCAGCGAGGCCGGCAGCGGCATGCCCGGCAGCTTGTCCATGCCGGTGGGCGTGGCGTGGACCAGGCCGGTGGCGTCCGCCATCGCCGCAGCGATGTCGCTGCCGAAGGCCGCGCGCCGCGGGCCGTAGAGCGCGTTCAGCGCCTCGGCGAGCTGCGCGGCGCGCGCCGCGTCGCTGTCGACGATCGTCAGCCGGGCAGCGCCCAGGCGCAGCAGCGCATGCGCGATCGCCGAGCCCGCGCCGCCGGCGCCGAGCAGCGCCACGCGCGAGAGGTCGGCGCCGGGCAGCGCGCGCCTGAAACCCCAGGCCCAGCCCGAGCCGTCGGTGTTGTGGCCGACGAGCCGCCCGCCCTGGTTGACGACCGTGTTGACCGCGCCCATCGCGCGCGCCTCCTCGGAGAGCTCGTCGAGCAGCGGGAGGACGGCCTGCTTGCAGGGATAGGTGATGTTCAGGCCCGTGAAGCCCATCGTGCGCGCCGACTGGATCAGCGCGGGCAGCGCCTCGACGCCCGAGCCGGTGCGGTCGAGGTCGATGAGCTGGTAGTGCAGGCGCAGGCCCTGCTGGCGCGCCTCCTCCTCCTGCATCGCCGGGGTCAGCGAGCGCTGGATGCCGCTGCCGATCAGGCCCACGAGGGCCTTGCGCTCGGCGACAGGCGGGTTGGAGGAAACGGCCTCGGCCAGGATCGTGCTCATGGATGCGGGATGCGTGGGGGGACGGGGAGCGCAGGCGGGCGGCGGCGGATCGGGGGGCGCCGCCCGCCTGCGTGCTGCGGGGAGGGATTACTTGCGGACCTTGGCGATCTCGGCGTTGATCGCCTTGACGGTGTCGGCGCCGACGGCCGCGGTGTGCTTCTCGATCACCGGCTTGACCTTCTCGCGCAGGCGCGCCATCTCCGCGGGGCTGAACTCGGTCACCTGCATGCCGGACTTCTTCAGGTCGTCAAGCGCGACGTTGGCCTGCGTGCGCGACACGCCGCGCTGGAAGGTGGTGGCGGCCGCGGCGGCCTCGTTGATGATCTTCTTCTCGTCGGCGCTCATCGCGTCCCAGAGCTTCTTGCTGATCAGCAGCGCCTGGGTGTTGTAGATGTGGTTCGTCAGCGCCAGGTGCTGCTGCACCTCGTTGAACTTGCCCGAGCGGATCACCGTCGCCGGGTTCTCCTGGCCGTCGACCGCCTTCTGCTCGAGCGCCGGGTACAACTCCGGGAAGGGCATCGGCGTGGCATTGGCGCCAAGCGCGTTGAAGAGATCGATGTAGATCGGCGACTGGATCACGCGGATCTTCAAGCCCGCGATGTCCTCGACCTTGTTGATCGGGCGCTTGCTGTTGGTGAGGTTGCGGAAGCCCAGGTCCCAGTAGCCGAGGCCGACCAGGCCCTTGTCGTTGAGCTTGGCGAACAGGTTCTTGCCGAAGGTGCCGTCGGTGACCGCGTCGGCTTCCTGCGCGTTGTTGAACAGGAAGGGGAAGTCGAAGACCGCGAACTCCTTGGCCTGCGCGCTCAGGATGCCGGCGTTGAGCACCGTCATCTCCACCGTGCCGCCCTGCAGCGCCGAGACGGTCTGCAGGTCGCCGCCGAGCGTGCCGCCCGGGAAGAGGCGCACCTTGATCTTGTTGCCGGACTTCTGCGCGACCAGCTCGGCGAACTTCTGTGCGCCCATCTCCTGCGGATGGCCCTTCTGGTTCTGGAACGCGAACTTGATCGTGCGCTCCTTGATGTCCTGGGCTAACGCGGCGGTCACGGGCAGCAGCGCGGCGGCGCCGACCGACAGGGCCAGGCAAGCCCGGCGGGTGATCTTGTTCATGCTTGTCTCCTCGTTGAGGTAGGGAAGTGGAGGGCCGGCGACGGCCGACCCTTGGGGGAAACGAAGACGCCTCAGCTGGTGAGCCAGCGCATCGGCACGAGGACGATGGACGGGAACGCCACGAGCAGGAACATCACCGCGAACTGCGCGGCCATGAAGGGCAGCACGCCACGCGCGACCTGGTCCATCTTCATGCGACCGACGCCGGCGACGACGTTGAGCACGGTGCCCACCGGCGGCGTGATCAGGCCGATGGCGCAGTTCATGATGAAGAGCACGCCGAAGTAGACCGGGTCGATCCCCGCGGCCTTGACCACCGGCATCAGCACCGGCGCCATGATCAGGATCGTCGGCGTCATGTCCATCGCGGTGCCCACCGCGATCAGCAGCACCATGATCGCCACGAGCAGCAGCGTCGGGTGGTCCATGAAGGGGCCGAGCATCTCGATCATCGCGCCGGGCAGGTCGGCGACCGTGATGAGCCAGGCCGAGACCATCGCGGCGGCCACCAGGAACATGATCACCGAGGTGGTCTTCGCCGCGGCGAGGAACACGTGGTAGAGCTGCGCGAGCTTCATCTCGCGGTAGACGACGGTGGCGACGAAGAGCGCGTAGACGGCGGCGACCACCGCGGCCTCGGTGGGCGTGAATACGCCCATCTTCAGGCCCACGAGCACGATCACCGGCAGGAACAGCGCCCAGGTCGACTCGCGCAGCGCCTTGAGCTGCTCGGCGCGGCTCGCCTTCGGCGGCGGCGTGCTGCCCTCGCGGCGCGCCACCCACCACCACACCAGCGCGATCGCCATGCCCATCATCAGCCCGGGAACGATGCCGGCCATGAAGAGCTTGCTGATCGAGACGTTGGCCGCGACGCCGAAGACGACGAAGCCGATCGAGGGCGGGATGATCGGCGCGATGATGCCGGCCGAGGCGATCAGGCCGCCGGCACGCGCCTTGTCGTGGCCGGCCTTGACCATCATCGGCAGCAGGAGCGCCGCGAGCGCCGCGGTGTCGGCCACCGCCGAGCCCGAGAGTGCCGCCATCAGGCAGGCGGCGAGGATGGTGACGAAGCCCAGGCCCCCTCGCACATGGCCGACCAGCGTCAGCGCCAGGTTCACGATGCGCTTGGACAGCCCGCCGACGTTCATGATCTCGCCGGCGAGCATGAAGAAGGGCACGGCCAGCAGCGGGAAGCTGTCGGCGCCGTTGATCACGTTCTGCGCCAGGATCTGCGCGTCGAACAGGTCCTGGTGCCACATCAGCGCCACGCCCGACAGCAGCAGCGCGAAGGCGATGGGCACGCCGATGGCCATCGCGCCGAGCAACGAGCCGAGGAAGATGAAGACGGTCATCGCGGGTCCTTTCAGCGCTTGGCCGCGGGGGTGGCGGCGGAGGGTGCGTCGGCGAGGTGCAGTTCCTCGAGCTGCGCGAGGTCCTCGCTCTCCTGCACCATCACGAGCTCCTTGTCGTCCACCTGCCCGGTGAGGGTGCGCACGATCTGCAGCAGCAGCAGCACCGCGGCGGAGACCGCGAAGAAGACGCCCGGGGCGTAGAAGATGGCGACCGAGGCGCCGGTGACGGGGGCCTGGACGTCGGCGTTGATCTTCACCTGTGCGAGGCTGCCGGAGAACAGCAGCCAGGTGACGCCGAGCATCAGCAGCTGGCTCGCGACGAGGCACAGCTTCTTGCCCCAGGCGGGCAGCGCCGACACGAGCAGGTCGGTGCCGAGATGGCCGTGCTCCTTCAGCGCGACGATCGCGCCCAGGAAGGTCAGCCACACGAACAGCCAGCGCGCGACCTCCTCCGACACCGTGATGCCGGAGTTGAACGCGTAGCGCAGCACGACGTTGCCGAACACCAGCACCACCATGATCGCCAGCATCGCGACCATCACGCCCTCGAGCAAGCGGCAGTACCGCTCCAGCAGCTTCGTCACATCCGTCTCCTTCGGAGGCCCGGGCCGGCAGCGCATGGGGAACGCACCCGGGCCCGAGTCTGATGAGACCGAATAATGTACGAACTGGTTAGTTTTCTCTGCCCGGGATTTCCCCGTCAGTAGTTCTACTTATAAAAGCCTCAGTCGTGCTTGCGCACGTAGCGCACGATCATCTCGACGATGTTGCTGCGCCGGGTCGCCAGCGCCTCCGCCGAGCACAGGTCGCGCTTGAAGATCAGCGAGAAGGTGTGGCGGTTGGAGACGTTGAAGAAGCACAGCGCGCTGATCGACATGTGCAGGTCGACCGGATCGATGTCGCCGCGGAACAGCCCGGCGTCCCGCCCGCGCTCGTAGACCGCCTGCACGGCGTGGATCGCCGGCACGTTCAGGTCCTGGATCGAGCGCGACTGCGCGAGGAACTCGCCGTTGTGTATATTCTCGGTCATCACGAGCCGGATGAAGTCCGGGTTCGCGAGCTGGTAGTCGAAGGTGAAGGCGACGAGCTTGCGCAGCGCGTCCTCCGGCGGCAGGTCCTCGAGATGAAGCTGGTTCTCGATGCTGCGGATGCGGCGGTAGGCCTCCTCCAGCACGGCGATGTAGAGGCCTTCCTTGCTGCCGAAGTAGTAGTAGATCATCCGCTTGCTGGTGCGCGTGAGCGCGGCGATCTCGTCGATGCGCGCGCCGCTCAGCCCCTTGGCGGCGAACTCCCTGGTCGCCACCTCCAGGATGTCCTGCATGGTGCGCTCCGGGTCGTTGACGCGCGCGCCCTCGGCCTTCGCCCGGGCGGGCCGCCCGGCTTT
The DNA here is from genome assembly GCF_003569765.1 of Caldimonas tepidiphila. Classification (GTDB taxonomy): domain Bacteria; phylum Pseudomonadota; class Gammaproteobacteria; order Burkholderiales; family Burkholderiaceae_C; genus Caldimonas; species Caldimonas tepidiphila. The sequence goes on from NZ_KZ983968.1 coordinate 17,185, forward strand.
ACGGACCAGTTCGTTAGGGGTGTCTGAAAGCATCGCGTCGTCTGCAAGTCGGGAGGTGGCGGGGAGAAAGCGGCGGCCGTGCGCCGCCTGCGCATCCTATCGTCCCCGCAGCGGGGCGACCCGGGCAGGCGGCGCCGCAGCCCGGAAATTAGACCACTCCCGGGCCCGCACCGCCCTCTGCCGCGAGCCGGCCCCGGCCCGCCGCTCAAGCCAGCAGGTCGTGGAGCGTGCGCGCCACCACCTTGGTCGCGCGGCGCAGGTCCTCCAGCACCAGGTGCTCGTCGGCGCGCTTGGCGTTGGACTCGAACACCGTGCGCGGGCCCGCGCCGTAGATCACCGCCGGCACGCCGCGCTCGCAGTACAGCCGCACGTCGGTGTAGAGCGGCGTGCCGGAGGTTGGGATCGGCTCGCCGAACACCGCCTCGCCGTGCTTCTGCAGCGCCCGCACCAGCGGCTCGTTGCCGGGCAGCGGCTTGAGCGAGTTCGCCAGCAGCAGGCGGCGGATCTCGACCGTGATTCCGGGGAAGCCGGCCGCCGCCTCCTGGATCACCTGGAGGATCGAGGCCTCGACCTCGGCCGGGTTCTCCTCGGGGATCATGCGGCGGTCGAGCTTCAGGGTCACCTTGCCCGGCACGACGTTGGTGTTGGTGCCGCCCTCGATGCGGCCGACGTTCAGGTAGGGATGCTTGATGCCCTCGACCCTGGATGTGACCTGCTTGTAGAGCTCGTTCTGCTGGTAGAGCGCGTCGAGGATCCGGACCGCGCCCTGCAGCGCGTCGACGCCGGTGTCGGGGATCGCCGCGTGAGCCATCTTGCCGTGCACCGTGACTTCCATCTGCAGGCAGCCGTTGTGCGCGGTCACCACCTGGTAGCTGAAGCCGGCGGCGATCAGCAGGTCGGGCTTCGTGAGGCCGTGCTTCAGCAGCCAGCCCGGCCCCAGCTCGCCGCCGAATTCCTCGTCGTAGGTGAAGTGCAGCTCCACCCCGCCCTTCAATGGCACGCCGAGCGACTCGAGCGCGCGTGTCGCGAAGGTGTAGGTCGCGAAGTCGCTCTTGCTGACCGCGGCGGCGCGGCCGTAGAGCCGGCCGTCCTCGATCTCGCCGCCGTAGGGGTTGTGCCGCCAGCCCTCGCCGGGCGGCACCACGTCGCCGTGCGCGTTGAGCGCGACGACCGGTCCGCCCTCGCCGTAGCGGCGACGCACGATCAGGTTGGTGATCGACTGCAGCCCGTAGTCGCGCACCTCGGCCTCGGGCACCGGGTGACGCTCGGCCCCGAAGCCGAAGTCCTCCAGCAGTTCCGCGGTGCGCTCGGCGTGCGGCGCGTTGTTGCCCGGGGGCGTGTCGGTCGGCACCTGCACCAGCGCCTGCAGGTAGCGCACCTGCTCGTCGAAGTGCGCGTCGATCCAGGCGTCGAGCCGTTCATGGGCTGAATTCATCGCGGCGTCTCCTCGGCCAGTTGTTCGAGCAGCGTGCGCATGGCGCCGACGCAGAGCTCAGTGTCGTCGTTGCTCACCGCCTCCAGCGGGTTGTGGCTGATGCCGGCGTTCAAGCCGCGCTGGAACAGCATGGCCTGCGGCATCAGCTCGTGCAGCTTCATCGCGTCGTGCCCGGCGCCGCTGGGCATGCGCAGCACCGGCAGGCCGAGCGCCTCGACGGCGCGCTCCCAGCGCGCCTGCCAGGCCGCGGCGCTCGGCGCGGCGGCGGCGCGCATCGTCTCCTCGACGTGGCAGCGCAGGCCGCGGCGCGCGCAGATCGCCTCGAGCTGCGCCAGCACGTCGGCGGCGAGCGCGTCGCGCGCCTCGTCGGTTGGTGCGCGCAGGTCGAGGCTGAAGCGGCAGCGGCCGGGCACCACGTTGACCGAGCCCCCGGGCACCTCGAGCATGCCGACCGTGCCGACGAGGTCCGGCGCGCTCGACGCACGCTCCTCCACGTAGAGCACGAGCTCGGCGGCGGCGGCGGCGGCGTCGCGGCGGCGGTTCATCGGCGTGGTGCCGGCATGGCTCGCGGTTCCGGCCAGCTCGCACTGGTAGCGCACGCTGCCGTTGATCGACGCGACGACGCCGAGCGGCAGGTCGAGCTCGGCGAGCACCGGACCCTGCTCGATGTGCACCTCGACGAAGCCCAGGTAGCGGGCCGGATCGCGCGCGATCGCCGCGATCGCCTCCATCGTGCCGGGCAGGCCCGCGGCCCGCATCGCCTCGCGCATCGTCACGCCCTCGGCATCGCGCTGCTCGAGCCAGGCCGGGTCGAAGCGGCCGGTCAGCGCGCCGGAGCCGAGGAAGGTGGCCTTGTAGCGCTGGCCCTCCTCCTCGGCGAAGCCAACCACCTCGATGCCGAAGGGCAGGCGCCGGCCCGCGCGGTGCAGCTCGCGCACGCAGACCATCGGCACCAGGATGCCGAGCCGGCCGTCGTACCTGCCGCCGTCGCGCACCGTGTCGTAGTGCGAGCCGGTCAGCAGCCGCTTCGCGCCGGGGTCGCTGCCGTGGTAGACCCCCACCACGTTGCCGACCGCGTCCACGCCGACCTCGTCGAAGCCGAACTCGCGCATCCACTGCTGCAGCTCGCGCTGGCAGGCCAGGTGCGCGCGGGTCAGGTAGGTGACGGTGAGCCGGCCCTGCTCGGCGTGCCCCGGGTCGGAGTGGCGCGCGAGCCGCTCGGCGAGGTCCCACACCTCGTTGCCGAGCGCGGGCTCGAAACCGAACCTGTCGTTCAGGCGGATCTCGGCGATGCGGTGGATGTTGCGCAGGCACTCGGCGAACTCGAACTCCGGGTGGCCGTCGAGCCGGCGCGCGAAGGTCTCGATGATCTCGCGCCGCGCCAGGCCCGTGCCGCGCGGGCCGCGCACCGCGAGGATGAAGGGCCAGCCGAACTTCGCGTTGTAGTCGGCGTTGAGCTGCTGCAGCCGCGCGAACTCCTCGGGCGAGCAGTGCGTGAGGCCGGCCCTCGATTGCTCGTGGGTCGATTCGGCGGTGAGCGTGCCGGCCACCGCGGCCTTGCCGGCGAGCTCGGGGTGGGCGCGGATCAGCGCGAGCTGCGCGTCGCGCCCAGCCTCGGCGAGCACCTCCACCATCGCGCGTTTCAAATGCGCGAGCGAGCGGAAGGGCCGCTGCGCGAGCGCGCGCTCGGCGATCCACGGCGAGTGCTCGTACAGGCCGTCGAGCAGGGCCAGCGCCTCGTCGGCTGCGGCGGCGTTCAGTTGGTCCAGGGTCGGCATCTCGGGGGTCCTGTCAGCGCCACTCGAAGGCGCTCGTCTCGTCGTAGGGATGCACCTGCTTCCAGTGCCGCGCGATGTCGATGCGGCGGCAGACCCAGACGCGGTCGTGGCGCTCGACGTGGTCGAGGAAGCGCTGCAGTGCGCGCATGCGACCCGGGCGGCCGAGCAGCCGGCAGTGCATGCCGATGCTCAGCATCTTCGGCGCCTCCTCGCCCTCCTCGTACAGCACGTCGAAGCTGTCGCGCAGGTACTCGAAGAACTCGTCGCCGTGCGAGAAGCCCTGCGGCAGCGCGAAGCGCATGTCGTTCGTGTCGAGCGTGTAGGGCACGACCAGGTGCGGCGCGAGCGAGCCGTCGGTCCTGCGCACCTTGAGCCAGAACGGCAGGTCGTCGCCGTAGTAGTCGCTGTCGTACTCGAAGCCGCCGTAATCGGCGACGAGCCGGCGCGTGTTGGGGCTGTCGCGGCCGGTGTACCAGCCGAGCGCGCGCTCGCCGGTCAGCCGCTCGATGATCTCCATGCCGATGCGCATGTGCTCGCGCTCGGTGGCCTCGTCCAGGTTCTGGTAGTGGATCCAGCGCCAGCCGTGGCAGGCGATCTCGTGGCCGAGCTCGACGAAGGCGCGGGTAAGCTCGGGGTGGCGCTCCAGCGCCATCGACACGCCGAAGACCGTCAGCGGCAGTCCGCGGCGCTCGAATTCCTTCAGCAGCCGCCACACGCCCACGCGCGAGCCATACTCGTAGATGCCCTCCATGGAGAGGTGCCGCGCCGGGTAGGCGGCCGGGTTGAACATCTCGGACAGGAACTGCTCGCTCCCCGAGTCGCCGTGCAGCACCGAGTTCTCGCCGCCCTCCTCGTAGTTGAGGACGAACTGCAGCGCGATGCGGGCGCCGCCCGGCCACTGCGCGTGCGGCGGCTTGCGGCCGTAGCCGATCAGGTCGCGGGGGTAGCCGGGCGGGGCGGGAGGCTGGGGCATGGGGGCTTCCGGGTTCAGGCAAAGGGCAGCAGGGCGTCGGCGAGGTCGGATTCGGGCGGCTCGAGCCGCAGGGTGCGCTCGACATGGTCGAGGTGCTCCTGCATCAGCTTCGCCGCGGCATCGGCGTCGCGCCGCTCGAGCGCGTCGACGATCGCGACGTGCTCGTCGGACGAGTGGCCGGCCGAGTGCGCCGACTGGTACATCAGCGCGATCAGCGAGCAGCGCGTCACGAGGTCGGCCAGCATGTCGGCCATCACCTCGTTGCCGAGCATGCGCGCGATCACGACGTGGAAGTCGGCGAGCAGCCGGGTGCGGCCGCAGACGTCGGCGCGCTGCACCGCGGCCTGCTCGTGCTGCAGGTGGCGCCGCAGCTCGGCGATCTGCGCAGGCGTCAGCGCCCCGGCGGCGCGGCGGATCATCGCCGCCTCGAGCACCCGCCGCACCTCGAACACCTGGCGCGCCTCGTCGGCGCTCGGGCGGGCGACGCGCGCGCCGCGTGCGGGCTCCAGCGTCACGAGCCGGTCGCGGCTGAGCTGGTTGAGCGCCTGGCGCACGATGGTGCGCGAGACCTGGAACAGGTCGGCGATCTTCTGCTCGGCGAGCTTGGTGCCCGGCATCAGCCGGCGCTCGACGATCGCGGCGGTGATCGCCTCGACGATGCGCTGGGTGCTGCTCGGGGCCTCCGCCGCGATGCCGGCGCGCGCCGGCCTGCGGGGCCGGGGCTGCGGCAACGGCTTCTGGATCGGGGAGGGCATCGGAGGTCGGCGAGCTTGAATTGTCGTCGAGAGTGTATACACTTTTGCCACCGCCGCAAGCCGCCCGCGGCCTGCCGCCCTCCCCGACTCGAAAGGACCCGCATGGGACGCCTCACCACCCACGTGCTCAACACCGCCCACGGCTGTCCCGCGGCCGGCATGAGCCTCTCGCTCTACCGCGTCGAGGGCTCCGCCGCGACCCTGCTGAAGACCGTCACGCTCAATGGCGACGGCCGCGCCGACGCGCCGCTGCTGGAAGGCGAGGCCTTGCAGGCCGGGCGCTACCGGCTCGTCTTCGGCGTCGCGGCCTACTTCCGGGCACGGGGCGCGGCACTGGCGGAGCCGCCCTTCCTCGACGAGGTGCCGCTGGACTTCGGCATCGCCGACCCGGGGCAGCACTACCACGTCCCGCTGCTCGCGAGCCCCTGGTCGTATTCGACCTACCGCGGCAGTTGAAAGGCCGGCGGGACCGGTTTTCAATCAAAAGTGTATACAGATTGATCGCAGCGACGCCCGCACCGGCTGCGCATGCTGCCTGCGCCGGGGCGCCCGCCTCGCCGCGCGCTCACGAAAGCGTCGCCTGCGGCAGCAGCCAGTCCCGGAAGGCCTGCAGCGCCGGCAGATGCGCCTTGTCCGGCGAGTACAGCAGGCAGTAGCCGCGCCGGCCGGCGAGCCCCGGCACCGGCGGCAGCACGAGGCGGCCGTCGCGCAGCTCCTCCTCCACCAGGCAGCGCGCCACCAGCGCGATGCCGACGCCGGCGACCGCCGCCTGGATCAGGTGCAGCGTGACCTCGAAGTGCGGCCCGCCGCGCATCCGGCGCACCGGCACGCGCTGCTGCGTGAACCACTCGCGCCAGCCCTCCGAGCGCATCGCGATGTGCAGCAGCCGGTGCGCCGCGACGTCCTCGGGGCACGCGACCGGCTGCCGCGCGAGCAGCGCCGGGCTCGCGGCCACCACCATCTCCTCGTCCGCGAGCCGGTGCGAGATCAGCCCGGCCCAGGGCTCGACGCCGACGTTGATCGCCGCGTCCATGCCGTGCTGCTGCGGCGCGTACTCGCCGGCGCGGGTGTGCAGGTGCACCACCGTGTCGGGATGGCGCGCGTAGAAGTCGGCGAGCCGCGGCAGCAGCCAGCGCGACGCGAAGGTCGGCAGCACCGACAGGTTCAGCTGCGCCACGCCGCCGCGCAGGGCCAGCGCCCGCGCGCTCGCGCCGCGGATGCGTGCCAGCGCCGGCGCGATGTCGTGCGCGTACATGCGCCCGACCTCGGTGAGCGCGAGCTGGCGCCCCGAGCGGCGGAACAACTCCACCTCCAGCAGCGCCTCGAGCGCCTGGATCTGGCGGCTGACCGCGCTCTGCGTCAGCGACAGCTCCTCGCCGGCGCGCGTGAAGCTCAGGTGGCGCGCCGCCGCCTCGAAGGCCTGCAGCATCGACATCGACGGCGTCAGGCGGTGGATGTTGTCCATTCCGAAAACTCATGCAGGAAGCGAGAAATCGTAGTTTTGCACGAGGATCGCGCACCCCTAGAGTTCCTCGAACGCATGCAGATGGAGACCTGCCCCGTGTCCGAGACCACCGCCCTGCCCGGCGCGCCGCGCGCCGCCGTCGCCTCCCCCGCGCCCGTCGCCCCGCCGCGGCGGCTGCGCCGCTTCCTGTCGCTGGAGGACTTCGAGGCCGCGGCGCGTCGGCGCCTGCCGCGGCCGCTGTTCGGCTACGTGTCCGGCGCGACCGAGACCAATGCCTCGCTGCGCGACAACCGCGCGGTGTTCAACGAGATCGGCTTCGTGCCGCGCGCGCTCGTCAACGTCACGGCGCGCAGCCAGGCGATCACGCTGTTCGGCCAGCGCTGGGACTCGCCCTTCGGCATCGCGCCGATGGGCATCAGCTCGCTCACCGCCTACCGCGGCGACCTCGCGCAGGCGCGCGCCGCGGCCGCCGCGCGCATCCCGATGGCGCTGAGCGCCTCCTCGCTGATCCGGCTCGAGGAGGTGGTGGAAGCCGCGCCCGGCACCTGGTTCCAGGCCTACCTGCCGCGCGACTCGGCAGGCATCGCGGCGCTGGTGGACCGCGTCGCGCGCGCGGGCGTGACGACGCTGGTCGTGACCGTCGATTCGGCCGTGGTGCCCAACCGCGAGAACAACGTGCGCAACCGCTTCAGGACCCCGCTGCGCCCGGACCTGCGGCTGCTGTGGGACGGGCTGACGCACCCGCGCTGGTCGATCGGCACCCTGCTGCGCACGCTGGTGTGCCACGGCATGCCGCATTTCGAGAATGCCGACGCCAGCGGCCGCGGCGCGCCGCTCGTCGCGCGCGACGTGATGCGCGACTTCGCCGGCCGCGAGCACCTCGACTGGGAGGAGCTGCGCCTGATCCGGCGCCGCTGGCAGGGGCCGCTGGTGGTGAAGGGCATCCTGCACCCGGAGGACGCGCGCATCGCGCGCGGCATCGGCGTGGACGGTGTGATCGTCTCGAACCACGGTGGGCGGCAGCTCGACGGCGCGGTGGCGCCGCTGCGCGTGCTGCCGCAGGTGGTGGACGTGGCGGGCGACATGGCGGTGATGGTCGACAGCGGCTTTCGCCGCGGCACCGACGTGCTCAAGGCGCTCGCGCTCGGTGCGCGCTGCGCCTTCGTCGGCCGGCCCTTCAACTACGCCGCGGCCGTCGGCGGCGAGGCCGGCGTGGCGCACGCGATCGCCCTGCTGCGCGCCGAGATCCGTGCCGACATGGGCCTGCTCGGCATCAACCGGCTCGACGAGCTGGGGCCGCAGCACCTGATGCTGCGCGAGCCGCCGGTGCTGCCGCAACGCAGCGGCGCCTGAGGGGCCTGCTGGCGGCAGGGCGCGCCGCCCTGAGACAATCGGCGTTTTCACATGCGCGGGGCCGGCGTCGCCGCCCGCCCCGGCCCGATTCCCGCGCCCTGCCCCGCTGCCGCCGCGGCGGCAGGCCGCTCCCTGTTTTCCCTGTCGGCAAAGGAAGATTCGAATGAAGGCACTGGTACCGGTCAAGCGCGTGGTCGACTACAACGTGAAGGTTCGGGTGAAGTCGGACGGCACGGGGGTGGACATTGCCAACGTGAAGATGAGCATGAACCCGTTCGACGAGATCGCGGTGGAGGAGGCGGTGCGCCTGAAGGAGAAGGGGGCGCTGTCGGAGGTGGTGGCGGTGTCGTGCGGCGTGGCGCAGTGCCAGGAGACGCTGCGCACGGCGATGGCGATCGGCGCGGACCGGGGCATTCTGGTGGAGACGGACGCCGAGCTGCAGCCGCTGGCGGTGGCCAAGCTCTTGAAGGCGCTGGTCGACAAGGAGGCCCCGCAGCTCGTGATCCTGGGCAAGCAGGCGATCGACGACGACTGCAACCAGACCGGGCAGATGCTCGCGGCGCTGCTGGACTGGCCGCAGGCGACGTTCGCCTCGAAGGTCGAGGTGGCCGACGGTTTCGCAACCGTGACGCGCGAGGTCGACGGGGGGCTGGAGACGGTCAAGCTCAGGCTGCCGGCGATCGTGACGACCGACCTGCGGCTGAACGAGCCGCGCTACGTGACGCTGCCCAACATCATGAAGGCCAAGAAGAAGCCGCTGGAGAACGTCAAGCCCGACGCGCTGGGCGTGGACGTGGCGCCGCGGGTGAGGACGCTCAAGGTCTCGGAGCCGGCCAAGCGCGGCGCGGGCGTGAAGGTGCCGGACGTGGCCACGCTCGTGGACAAGCTGAAGAACGAAGCCAAGGTGCTCTGAGCCGCAGGCCGAGCGGCCTCGCGTGAAACGCTATTCGTGAACACATTGCCTGCCGCCGGCGCGGTGGGGGCGACGGAGAGAGAAGATGACTGCACTCGTGATTGCTGAACACGACAACCGATCGATCAAGGGCGCGACGCTCAACACCGTGACGGCCGCTGCGGCCTGCGGCGGCGAGGTGCACGTGCTGGTGGCGGG
>NZ_KZ983969.1:0-265 GCF_003569765.1 Caldimonas tepidiphila
GGCCTGCTCGTCCGACAGGTTGTAGAGCGCCTGCAGAAACAGCACCTTGACCATCACGAGCGTCGGATACGGAGGCCGCCCGCCCTTGCTGCGATCCGGCCTCGGGCAGGCCGCATCCACCGCAACCGCCACCTGCTCGAAGTCCACCAACTCGCCCATGCGCTCCAGGCTATCGGTGTACTGCTGCAGCTTCACGTCTGTGGGCTGCTGCACGAACATGTCGCCCTGCGGCGCCAACGCCTGCTCGGTCTTGGTCTTCTTGCTG
>NZ_KZ983969.1:275-25199 GCF_003569765.1 Caldimonas tepidiphila
TCGATCGGGCCTCGGGCAGGCCGCATCCACCGCTGCCGCCACCTGCCCGAAGTCCACCAGCTCGCCCATGCGCTCCAGGCTGTCGGTGTACTGCTGCAGCTTCACGTCCCTGTGGTGCTGCACGAACATGTCGCCCTGCGGCGCCAACGCCTGCTCGGTCTTGGTCTTCTTGCTGCTCATCCCCGCATCATGCCGCAGGGGCGGTTTCTAGAAGCTCCCTTCAGGCTTGACTTGAATTCCCGAGCGGCAGGCGCCGCCCATCCCTCACTGCGCCGGCACGGGGTCGCAGGCAGTGGCCCGCTCGATCAGGTTCAGCAGGCTGCCGTCGTCGACGAACCCCAGGGCGCGCGCCGCGGGCGTCTCCAGCAGCGGGTAGCGGCCGAAGTGCGGCTCCAGCGGGCCGTCGAGCCGGTAGCAGATGTCGGCCCGCTTGCCGCCCCGGGACGACTCGATCGCCCACACCACCTCCGACACCATCGCCGTGATCACCGGCAGCTGCACCACGCGGCCGGGCGGCAGCCGCTCGGCGCCCAGCCGGGCCGCGTGCAGCAGGTTGTCCACGCAGCACGGCAGGCTCATCCACCAGGCGCGCGCCTGCGGCCCCACCGGGCAGTCGTAGGCCTCGCCGGCCTTCAGGCGCCGGATCAGGTCGCTCATGAAGGCCGAGCCGTGGCCGGTGGGCGACAGCGGGCGCGCGACGATGCCCGGCAGCCGCAGCGACACGCCGTCGAGCTGCCCGCGCCGGCTCAGGTCCGCCAGCAGGATCTCGGTCATGAGCTTGTGCGCGCCGTAGCTCAGCACCGGGCGCGCAGGGGTGGCCTCGCTGGCCGTGCCCTTCGGGTCCAGCGGCCCGTACACCGCCACCGAGCTCGCGAACACCACCCGCGGTACCTTGCCGCCGCCGCCCGGCCCTTGCTGCGCGAGCCGCTGCAGCAGCTCCAGCGAGGCATCGAGGTTCACCCGTGTGCCGAGCTCGGGCTCGCGCTCGGCGAGGCTGCCCGGCACGCTGGCCAGGTGGAACACGAGGTCCGGCGGTTGCGCGAGCGCCTGCTCCAGCAGTGCCGTGGAGCCGAAGTCCCCCTCCAGCCGTACGACCCGCTCGTCGCCGAGCCAGGGCGCCTCGGCGGTGTCCAGCCGCTGGTCGACGGCGACGAGTTGCCGCAGCGAGGGCTGCAGCAGCAGCCGGTGCACCAGCTCGCGCCCGACGAAGCCGCCGGCGCCCGTGACCAGCACCTGGCTCATCGGGGCCCCCTCGCGCTGTGCGCGGTCCCTCCAGGAGGGACAGAGCGCGTCCTTCGGAGCGGCCGTGCGCAAGCGCTCATGTGGCCGCTCCCGCCTGGACAACGCGCTGGTCGATCACGCCGAAGGGGCTGCGCTCCTGACCTTCTGCGCGCGCTTGCATGCGCACGCGGTCGCCGAAGCGCATGAAGCCGGTCTTCGGGCGGCCCTGGTCGAGGATCTCGAGGACGCGCCGCTCGGCGATGCAGGCCGAGCCGGCCATGCGCTGGGCGTTGGACACCGTGCCCGAGCCGATGATGGTGCCGGGCGACAGCCGCCGCGTGCGCGCGGCATGCGCGATCAGCTCGCCGAAGGAGTAGTTCATCTCGCCGCCGTGCGGGTGGCCGAACCACTCGCCGTTCCACTCGATGTGCAGCCGCAGCTGCACGCGCCCGTCGGACCAGGCCTGGCCCAGCTCGTCGGGCGTGACGGCCACCGGCGCGAAGCTCGTGGAGGGCTTGGCCTGCAGGAAGCCGAAGCCGCTCTGCATCTCGCGGGCCCCAAGCGCGCGCAGGCTCCAGTCGTTGATCTGCACGACGAGCCGCACGCAGTCGAGCGCCTGCTCGGGCGCCACACCCATCGGCACCTCGCCGAGCACCACGCCGAACTCGCCCTCGAAGTCGATGCCCAGCGCCTCGTCGGGCAGCGGCACGTCGTCGAAGGGACCGAGGAAGTCGTCCCCCGCGCCCTGGTACATCACCGGGATGGTGTCGAAGTCGGGGATCGGCGGGGTGTTGAAGGCGCGCTCCATCAGCCGGCCGTGGTTGAGGAAGGCCGAGGCGTCGCACCACTGGAAGGTGCGCGGCAGCGGCGCCATGCACTGGCGCGGCTCGAAGGGGAAGGCGTCGCGCACCTCCCCGGCGTTGAGCTGCTCGTAGAGCGCCTGCAGGGCGGGAGCTGCCTGCGCCCAGCGCTCCAGGGCCTGCAGCAGCGTGGGCGCGATGGCGGAGGCGTCGACCGCGCGCTCGAGGTCGCGCGAGACCAGCACGAGCCGGCCGTCGGGGGTGCCGTTCTTCAGGGTGGCGAGTTTCATGACCGTCCTTCCGGTGGGGTTCAGCGGGGCAGCGCCATCAGCGCGTCGTCGAGGATCGCGACCGCCCGGGTCCAGCCGGCCGAGCCGCGGCGGACCTTGTGCGGGAAGCAGCTGATGAAGAAGCCGTGGGCGGGCAGCGCCTCGAGGTTGTGCAGCTTCTCCAGGTGGCAGTAGCCGATGTCGCGGCCGGCCTTGTGCCCTTCCCAGATCAGCGCCTTGTTGCCGGTCTCGGCGATCTTCTTCGCGGTGTAGGAGAACGGTGCGTCCCAGCTCCAGGCGTCGGTGCCCGTGAGGCGCACGCCGCGCTCGAGCAGGTACATCGTCGCCTCGTAGCCCATGCCGCAGCCGGCCGAGACGAAGTCGTTGTGGCCGTAGCGCGAACCGGCGCGGGTGTTCACGACGACGATGTCGAGCGGCTGCAGCTCGTGGCCGATGCGCTTCAGCTCGGCCTCCACGTCGGCAGCGGTGGCGACGTAGCCGTCCGGGAAATGCCGGAAGTCGAGCTTCACGCCGGGCTGGAAGCACCACTCCAGCGGCACCTCGTCGATGGTGATCGAGGGCTTCTTCTCGCCCGTCTTCGCGTCCATCGTGGAGTGGAAGTGGTACGGCGCGTCCAGGTGCGTGCCGCTGTGGGTCGTCATCGTGACCCACTCGGCGGCCGCGGCCTCGCCGTCCGGGTAGTCCTCGGCGGTGGTGCCGGGGATCATCGCGATGAACTCGCCCAGCGTCTCCTGATGCTTCTGGTAGGTGATCTTCGGCGCCAGCGGCGGCGGGTCCGACAGCACCTCGTTCTCTAGGTAGATCGAGAGATCGACGAATCTTCTTGCCATGTCTTGTCCTTTCAGCTGCCGTCGGAAATCAGGGTGCCGCCGTCCACCACGAGGTTCTGTCCGGTCATGAAGCCGCCGGCACGGCTCGCGAGCATCACCGCCACGCCCGCGACCTCGTGCGGCTCGCCCACGCGGCGCAGCGGCGTCATCGCCAGGCGCCGCTGCATGAAGGCCGCGTTGTCCAGCATCGAGCCCGCCAGCGGCGTGCGGATCAGCCCCGGCGAGATCGCGTTGACGCGCACGCCCTGCGCGCCCCACTCCACTGCCAGGTTGCGCGCGAGCTGCGCAAGCGCGGCCTTGCTCAGCCCGTAGAGGCCGATGGCCTTGTTGCCGCGCAGCCCGGCGATGCTCGACATCAGGATCACGCTGCCGCTACCGCGCTCGGCCATTGGCGGGATCAGCGCGTTGGCGAGCCGTGCGGCGCCGCGCAGGTTCACGTCGAACACGCGCTGCCAGTCGTCGTCGCCGGCCTCGGCCAAGGGACCTGCCGGCCCCTGGATGCCCGCGTTGCACATCAGCGTGTCGACGCGGCCGCGCCAGGATTGCGCCGTGGCCACCAGGCGGTCGATGTCGGCCGCATTCGCCACGTCGCAGGCCAGCGCCGTCGCGTCCGCCCCTTGCGTGCGCAGCCGGTCCACGGCGGCCTCGGCGCCCGCGGCACCCCGGTCGCTCAGCACCACGGAGGCGCCCTGCGCGGCGAAGGCCTGCGCGATCGCGAGGCCCAAGCCCTGCGCCGCGCCGGTGACGAGCGCCACCTGACCGGTCATGTCGAACAGCCCGGGCACCGCCTGCAGATCGCCCGTGCTCATTCGAGCGTCACCCCCGCCGCGCGGATCACCTCGCCCCAGCGCGCCGTCTCGGTGCGGATGAAGTCGGCGAACTGCGCCGGGCTCTGGGGGGCCGCGACGATGCCGAAGTCGCCGTAGCGCTGCGCAACCTCGGGGGACTTCACCGCCTTCGCGATCTCCTCGTGCAGCCGGGCGACCACGGGTGCGGGCGTGCCGGCACGCACCACCACGCCGGTCCAGCCCGAGCTGTTGAGCGCGGGCAGGCCCAGCTCGGACACCGTCGGCAGGTTCGGCAGCTGCGCCAGCCGCTTGTCGCTGCCGACGAGCACCAGCGCCTTGAGCTTGCCGTCGCGCACCAACGGCAGGCTGTTGGCCGCCACGTCGAGCATCAGGTCGAGGTGCCCGCCTATCAGGTCCTGCACCGCGGGCGCGGCGCCCTTGTAGGGCATGTGGTGGAAGTTGCCTTGCGTCTGGCGCTTGAGCATCTCGACCCAGATGTGCGGCTGGCTGCCCATGCCGAAGGAGCCGTAGTTCAGGCCCCTGCTGCTCTTGGCGGCCTTCATCAGGTCGGCCCAGCTGTTCAGCGGGCTGTTGGCGGGCACGACCAGCAGCAGCGGCGAGGTCACGAGCCGCGTGACCGGCACGAAGTCGCGCAGCACGTCGTAGTTGAGCTTCGGGTAGAGCGCCGCGTTCATCGCGAAGGGCCCGAGGTCGCCGTAGAAGAGCGTGTGGCCGTCGGCGGGCTGCTGCTTGACGTGGGCGGCGGCGATCTGCGCGCCGGCGCCGGGCTTGTTCTCGACAATCACCGTCTGCTTCAGCCCGGCTTCGAGCCGCTGCGCCAGCAGCCGCGACAGCGCGTCGCCGAAGCCGCCGGCCGCATAGGGCACGACCCAGTTCAGAGGTTTGGACGGGAAGCCGCCGCTGGACTGGGCCAGCGCCGCGCCGGCGAAGGGCATGGCCGCGGCGGCGGCCAGGAAGGAGCGTCGTGTCGTCATGGGGAGGTAGGCGATTTCGGTGTTCAAGATGCGAGGCGTCCGCGCTTCTCCAGCGCGTCCTGGATTGCCGGGTCGTAGGCGCCGTCCACCAGCACGAACAGCATCCGGCAGGGCCGGCCCGAGCGGTTGGCCCAGGCGTGGTTGGTGCCGCGCTGCACGACCACGCTGCCCGGCTTGAGCAGCACCTCGGAGTCGTCGAGCACCAGCGTCATCTCGCCCTCGATGACGATGCCGTAGTCCACCGACTCGGTGCGGTGCATCAACGGGTGCGGCGAGTCCTTCTTCACCGTGGAGGCCGCCGTGTCGCCGATCTGCGCGAAGGCGTCGTGCATCTTCTGCGCGCCGTGCCGCAGGAACTCCTCGGTGTCGGGCGGGATGTCGACGAAGCGGATGCGCGTGCCCTGCTTCGGGGGCGGCAGCATCAGCGGCCCGACCGTGGGATCCGCGCCGTTGTCCACCGGCGCGGGGCTGCCGGCGGTGGCCCAGACCTCGTGGAACACGGTGCCGGGGATGGCCTGGATTTCCTGCACGGTGGGCAGGGGCCCGTTGCTCGCGACGACGGCCTTGCCCTCGGCATCGTGGCCGGTGACGACGCGGTGGATGGGGGGGAAGCTCATGAAGACTCCGGTTCAGGGAAATCGACCGGTCCTGACGCCGGTCGAGGTCGGCACGCCCTGTCTCGCGTGCCGCTCAATCGAGGGTGATCTGGTTGTCCTTCACTACCTGGGACCAGCCGCGCGCGTCCTCGGCAAGGAACTGCCGGAACGCGGCCGACGTGCCGCCCGCCGGGACCAGCCCGTAGCCGGCGAGCGTGGCACGGAAGTCCGGCGCCTCGACGATGCGCTGCGAGTGCTCGACGATCGTCGAGACGATCCCCTCCGGCGTCCCCCTGGGCGCGAAGACGCCGTGCCAGGATTCGCCGACGAAGCCGGGGAAGGTCTCGCCGATCGGCGGCACGTCCTTCAGCGCCTCGACGCGCGTCGCGCTGGAGATCCCGAGCGCGCGGACCTTGCCGCCCTTGAGCTGCCCGATCACCGTGGTGCTCGCGTCGAAGGCGGCGTCGATGCGCTGCGCGATGACGTCGGTGATGTAGGCCTCCTTGTACGGCACGTGCGTCATCGAGAGGCCGGCCGTGTTCAGCAGCCGCGCCATCACCACGTGCGGCGAGGTGCCGTTGCCGGGGCTGGCGTAGGTCATCGCCCCGGGGCGTGCCTTGGCCTCGCGCACCAGGTCGCCGAGGCTGCGGACCTTCGACTCGGCGGAGACGACCAGCACGAAGGGCACCGAGAGGATGCGCGTGACGGGCACGAAGTCGTCGAGCTTGTACGGCAGGCTGCGGTAGACGAAGGGGTTGATCGAGAAGGTGTTGTTGACGGTCCAGAACAGCGTGTGGCCGTCGGCGGCCGCGCCGGCCACCGCCTGCGCGGCGATGATCGTGCCAGCGCCGGGCTTGTTCTCGACGACGAGCGGCTGGCCCGTGGACTTCGCGAAGCGCTCGCCCCATAGGCGTGCGATCACGTCGGGCGAGGTGCCCGCCGGGAAGGGCACGACGAGGCGCACCGGCCGCGAGGGATAGCGCGTCTGCGCGAGCACTGGCGGCGCGAGCATCGAGGCGGCGAGCGCGCAGCCGCTGGCGAGGATCTCGCGGCGCGAGATCGCGGGGGCGGAGCGGAGTTTCCGGGGCAGTGCCATGGAGCTTCCTGGTGAGGGGGAGGACCGGCTCGTTGCCGGACGAGGCGCACGAGGATCACCGCGCGCGCCAGGCAGGAGACAAACGGCCGTGCGCTCAGATCGGCGCGGCCAGCGCCATCAGGGTCTCGCGCATGATGCGGCCGTGCTCCTCCTTGTCGCCGCCGGCGATCTCGATCTCGCCGAGGCGGCCCGAGTTCTCGACCACCATGCGGCAGCGCTCCCAGCGCCGGCGCTGGAAGGCCTGCAGCGCCTCCTCGACATGGGCGCTGCGGCCCAGTTCCTCGGCCAGCACGATGGCGTCCTCGATGCCGATGCAGGCGCCCGAGGCCATGTGGGGCGTCGTCGCGTGCACCGTGTCGCCGATCAGCACCACGCGGCCCCGGTGCCAGGGCTGCGGCATCAGCAGGCCCTCGAGCGGGCGGAAGACGATCTGCGAGTCGGCGTTCAGGCTCGCGCGGATCTGCTGCAGCAGCGGCGCGGGGAAGTCCGCCAGCAGGTCGGCCATCAGGCGCGGGAAGTCCTTGGGATCGACCCGCTCGTTCATCGGCCGGTTCTCGGTGATGAACATGTACATCTCGGTGGCCGACACCGGGTTGAGGCCGGGTTTCACCCGGCCCATCCACATCATGGCGGTCTTCACCTCGGGCGGGCGCGGCAGCACCGCGCGCCACACCGCCTGGCCGCTGTAGCGGGGCTTGGGCGCGTCGGGGAACAGCGTCTCGCGCAGTTTCGAGTACAGGCCGTCGGCGCCGATCACCAGGTCGTAGCGCTCGCGCCGGCCGTCGGTGAAGCCGACCTCCACCCCCTCGGCGTCCTGCTCGATGGACGTGAAGGTGCAGCCCAGGTGAACGCGCGTTCCGGAAGCCCGCGTCGCCTCGGCCAGGATCCGGGCCAGCACCGAGCGCATGATCCCCCCGTTGCCGGGAACGTCCGGGCCGGCGATGCGCGGCGTCGGCAGCACGGCGAGCGGCGTGCCGTCGGGCAGGGACACCTCCAGGCCGTCGGAGGCATGCCCCTGGCGCAGAAACTCGTCGAGGATGCCGAGTCGCCGGAAGGCGCGGAAGGTGGCGCCGCCCAGGCTGATGCCGGCGCCGTAGGAGCGCCAGCCCGGGTCAATCTCGATGAGATCGACGTCCAGCCCCTGCTTGCGCAGCTCGATCGCGGCGGACATGCCCGAGAAGCCGCCGCCGATGACGAGGATCTTCCTTGCGGTGGGGGTCATGGTCTTGTCTCCTGTTCAGGTTCTTTTCAAAGGTCTTGGGACGCAGCGAGGCGGATCTCGCCGTCTTCTGCGACGAGCAGGGGCACGGGCGTGAGCGACTGCCCTACGCAGGGCCCCTGGAGGCACAGGCCGCTGGCGATGTCGAAGCGCGCGCCGTGCGCATGGCAGACGATGTGCTGCCGGTCGCCGCTCAGGTAGGCGTCCTTGCGCCAGGCCATCGGGGCGCCCTCCCAGTGGGGGCAGGCGTCGCGCCAGGCGTGCAGGGCGTCCCCGCGGCGCACGACGAACATCGTGTCGCGGCCCTCGCCCCGCGGGTCGAAGCCGCGGCAGCCGCCCTCGGGCAGCTCGCTCAGGTGACACAGGCGCATGCCGTCCATCCTTCCTACTCCTGGGTCCGGGTCGCTCAGTGATCCACCGCGGCGCGCTGCGCGCCCGGGGGCGGGCCGCCCGGCGCCCACTTGTCGCGGTGCTGGAACAGGAAGAGCTGCGAGGCGTCGGCGCCCATCGGCACCTCGCGCGCGACCCAGGCCTCGTCGTGCAGGTCCATGTCCGCGTCGTACTCGACGTGGCAGCCCATCGGGCTGTTGAAGTACCAGAACCAGTTTGAGCCGAAGCGGTGCCGCCCCGGGCCCCAGAAGGACTGGTAGCCCTTCTCCACGAAGCGGGTGCCGGCGAGCATCACCTCGGTCGGGCCGCCCATGTGGAAGGTGAAGTGCTCGATGCCCTTCATGAACGGCGGCGTCTGGATCATGAAGAGGGTGTGGTGGTCCGGGGTGCCGGCCGGGCGCAGGAAGGGGCCGACGCCGATGAAGCGGTCGGTGCACACGAAGCCCAGGCGCTGATAGAAGGTTTCGGCCTTGGCCACGTCGGGCACGAAGTACACGACGTGCGACAGCGTGCGCGGCAGGGCCTGCGCCTCGGGGTCCGCGCCGAGCCGGTTCGGGCCGCGCTGCGGCGCCGCGCCGGGCGCGTTGACGGTCTCGGCCGGCAGATCGAGCGGGCGGCGGGTCGTGACCTGGAAGCCGAGCGCGAAGCCCATGTCGTCGCTGCAGCGGATCACGCCGTCGGCGCCGCGCACGACCTCGCGGTCCTTCGAGAGCTCGGCCTCGATGGCGCGAAGCGTCTCGACGTCGGCGACGCCGTAGACCGTCTCGCGCAGCTGGCTGGGGGTGTCCATCGCGGGCGGCAGCGAGGGGTCGTCCTTGCGGCGCAGCACGATGGCGGTGCCGTCGAGCGCCTCGAAGTGGCCGCCCTCGGGCGTGACGCCCACGGGTTTCAGGCCGTAGTCGGCGAGGTACTGCGAACAGGCGGCGAGGTCGTCCACGCCGAAGACCAGGTGGTCGGGTCCGATGATGTTCATGATCGGGATTTCCTTGGTGGAAGGCGCGGGCTCAGGCGGTGCGTCCGCCGAGCGTCTCGGCGACCCAGTCGGCGATGTACTGGCCGGCGTTGATGCTGTTGTCGAAGCTCGCGTGCTGCACGCCGCCCTCGCGCTCGGTGAAGATCTTGAGCTCGCGCTTCGGCGAGTTCACGAGCTGCTCGTAGGTGCGGTGCGCCCACTTCAGCGGGATCTGCGAGTCCTTCTCGCCGTGCGTGACGAGGAAGGGCACCTTGATCTTCTCGACCACGCCGTCGAGGTGCACGTTCTCGGCGATGCGCATGAAGTCGTCGATGTCCTTGGCGCCCCACACCCAGCAGACGTGCGCCCAGTAATGCGGCACGGGGAAGTCGCCCTCCTTCTCCAGGCGGCGCTTCTGCACCTCGCGCCAGTCGTGGTTGGCGCCCCAGACCACGCCGCAGGCGAAGCGGGGCTCGAAGGCCACCGCGCGTGGGCAGTAGTAGCCGCCGAGCGACACGCCTTCGCAGCCGATGCGCTTCGGATCCACGTCCTCGCGCGTCTCGAGCCAGTCCACCACGCGGCTGGCCCAGTGCTCGGTGTCGTAGCGGGCGGTCATGCCGTGCAGGCGCAGCGCCTCGCCGGTGCCGGGCTGGTCGATGATCAGGGACGACACGCCGCGCTTCGCGAGCCAGGCCGGCAGGCCCACGCGGTACTTCATCTCCTTGGTCGAGTCCAGGCCGTTGAGCTGCACCAGGACCGGCGCCGGGCCGTCCACGCCCTCGGCGCGCACGAAGAGGCCCGAGATCACCTTGCCCTCGTAGGGAATCTCGACACGCTCGCACTTCTCCTTCGACAGGGCGAGGCCGCGCGCGAACACGTCGAGGGAGCGCTTGTAGAGCTCGAGCCGGCCCGGCGCGCCGTGCGCCTGCAGCCGCTCGCAGGTGATGAGGTAAGTGGCGGCCCGGTTGTACTTCTCGCCGGCCCCGAGCAGCCAGCCGCGCGCCTCGTCCTCTTCCGCCATCGCGCAGAGCTTGTCGGCCATCTTCGACCAAGTCTCGCGGAAGGCGGCGGTACCGGCGGCGTCCGGCGCCTTGGCAGCCTCCTGCAGCGGCGCGCACATCTCCTCGATCTCGCCGATGCGGGCGCCCATCTCGATGGCGAGATTGACGGACAGGTTCCAGACGTAGTTGGTGGGGAAGTAGCGGAACATGGTTCTAGGTTTCCGTGGAGTGATCGGTCAGTGGGAAGGGACGGTGGCGACCGCGGCGGCAGGCGCCGGCAGGGTGCGCGAGAGGTGGAAGGCGCGCAGGTAGCAGCCGAAGGCCGAGGCGCCGATGAACAGCGCGGCGACGCCGATGCCGTGGGTGCCCAGGCTGCCGTAGAGCGCGCCGCCGGCCACCGGCCCGAGCGCGGCGCCGCTCATCAGCATCGCCGGCGTCAGCGCGACGGCCCGGCCGCTCGCGTCGTGGCGCGACAGCCAGCCGAAGACGAAGGTGTGCGTGAAGATCATCACCGCGACGAACACCGAGGCCGCCGCCGCGTAGGGCGTGAAGCCGGCGCTGAAGGCGATCACGAGCGCCAGCGTGAGCTGCAGCGCAGCGCCCCCCATCGCCACCGGCATCGCCTTGAGCCGCCGCTCCAGCAGCGCCGCGAGCACCGGCGCGGCCAGGTTGACGAAGCCGAGCGCGATCAGCACGCCGAGCACCTGCCCGCCGAAGCCGCGCGCCACGCCGATGCGCTCGACGAAGCTGAACACGGTGGACTGGGTGATGGCCATCAGCGTCAGGCCCGCGATCCCCCACCACAGCGGCGCCGCGATCGGCTGCGACACGGGTTCGGCCGGGCGCTCCGAGGCCGGACAGTCCGCCTCGGACGCGGCCGGGCGCGGGAAGGCCACCGCGGTCGCGAGCGTCGTGATCGCCATCAGCGCCGCGAACAGCATGAACAGCACCGGGCCGCCTAGGCGCGGCACCAGCCCCTGCGCCACGCCGAGGAAGAAGATCGCGCTCACGCCCAGGCCCAACGTGACGATGGCGAACAGGCGCTGCGGCCGCCCGCTGCGGCCGATCGCGCCGTGCGTGAAGGACAGGCCCATGCCGGCGCCGAAGCCGGCCAGCGCGTGCAGCGCGGTCATGGCGCCCGCGTGGCTGACCTGGGTCAGCAGCGCGAAGGCGATCGCCGCGATCGCGTAGCCCACGGGCGCGGCGCGGTGCGCCGGGTGGCGGTGGAAGCGCGGCGCGAAGAAGAGGCTGGCGCAGACGGCGGCGGCGAGGAAGGCCGTGACCATCGAGCCGGCCTGCGTCGGGCTGAAGCCGTACTGGCCGATCAGCGCCGCACCGACCCAGATGGGCAGCGCGACGAGATCGATCATGCCGGCCACATGGGCCAGCAGCAGCACGGCACGGCCGCTCCAGCTCTCCGTGGTGGTATTCATGGATGGATGTCTCCTGGGGTCATCGGCTCGAGGCCTGTTCGTGTTCTTGCGCTGCTCCGTGAAGCGGCACTCGGTTTTGGCAAGCGAAAGATTAAGAAGGATCAATGCATTTGAAAAATTGAATGGCTCCATTCGCAAAATCGATCCCGAAAATACTTTCAGGGTTAATACCTAAGCGATCGGAGGCGGGCTGGCGACCAGAGCACGGCGGGAGCGCCTTGCCCTCGCCGCTGCAGAAACAGCCGCGCGACCAGGGGCAAATCCGCGCTGCGGCCTGCTGGCAGCGCGGCACGGGGGATATCACGACCGAGTACCTCGAGGACTGAACGGGCGCCCGGCCTGCCCCGCCTCTGTACGGACCGTGCCCAGCGACACGCCGGGCCGCCCCTCACGCCACGGCGGGGCGCTCTCCGCGTCGTCGGGCATCGACGCCGAACCGGCCGGGTCCCGTGGCTGCCAGGATCAGCAGTCCGCCGACGATGCCGATGTTCTTGAAGAAGGCCTGCTGCTGTGCCATCGCCTGCGCCGCGGGCGCGGCCCAGAAGTCGTGGAAGACGACGGCCGCCACCGCCGTAAAGACCGCCAGCGCGATGGCGGCCACCCGCGTGCCGAGGCCGGCGAGCAAGGCGAGCGAGGCGCCAATCTCCAGCGCGATCGTGGCCGCGGCGAGGACCGGCGCCAGCGGGAGCCCCTTGCTCGCGATCAGCCCGCTCACGCCGGCGAAGCCCGCGATCTTGCCGATGCCGGCCGGCAGGAACAGGGCCGCGATCAGCACGCGCCCCAGCAGCACCATCGAGTCGTTCGAATTCGTCGTCATGTGCTTCACTCCTTGGTCGCTGTGCTCCTGGAGAGGGTCGCCGCCAGGTTGAGCAGCCGGCTGGCCAGCCGGGCAAAGGATTCGTCCGCCTCCGTGCCGAAGCGCGGGTCGCCGTTGGCGCCGAAGGCCGCGGCGATCTCGGCCCAGTCGCCGGGCTGCAGGTGCCGGCTGGCCGCGGGCAGCACCAGCTGCTCCTCGGCCTTCATGTGCGCCCATTGGGAACGCGCGAAGTCCTCGACCGCCTCAGACAGCGCGGCCAATGCGCCCTCCTCACCGCCCTCGAGCGCCGCAAGCCGCACGCGCAACTCGGCGAACAGCGCCGAACCTTCCGCATGCTGCCGCTCCAGTCCCTCGATCAGCGCATCGCACTCGGCGCTGCGCTCGCGCAGCCGGCGGAACAGCCAGGCCTCCTCCTTCGGGTGGTGCAGCCGCTCGGGGAACTGCTCGATGTAGTGCAGCATCGCGCGCAGCAGCGCCGTGTCGGGCGGCCGGCCGCTGCGGGCGGCCTCCTCCAGCACGCCCTGCAGCGCATGGATCACGGCCGCGAGCGAGCGGTGCTCGTCGCGGATCGTGGCCAGCGCACGCTGCTCGTCGCTGACGCCGAGGTTGCTCTCGACGGCGGCCACCAGCACCGGCACGGTGGCGCGCTGCAGCACCTTGTGCGTCACCGAGCCCAGCAGCGCGCCCTTGAGCCCGCGCCGGCCCCGGGACGCCATGAAGACGAGGTCGCAGCCGCAGGCCTCTGCCGCCTCCAGGATCGCCTCGTGGGGCCGGTCGCTGGTGCGGATCACGGAGGCGAAGCCCACCCCTGCGGCGCGGGCGGCGGCCTCCGCCTTGGCCACCAGGGCCCGGGCGTTGCCGGCCGCCGCCTCTGAGAAGGCCGCGGGTGCCATGGCGTGCATCAGTGCGCCGTCGCCGGTGGCCGCGTAGTCCGGCCGGGCATGCAGGAAGGTCAGGCGCGCCTGGAGTTCGCGCGCATAGCTCACGGCCTGGTCGACCGTGGCGTTCGACAGCGGGGAGCCGTCGATGGGGACCAGCAAGTGCTTGTACATGGGCTGAGATCCTCGTGGGTGTCCTGCCGGCCCGTTCACCGGGTCGTGGCGCCGGGGGCGGCCGGCTCGAACGGGATCGCCCCTGCGCTGCCCAGGCCGGCTTCAGCCGCCTCCTGCGCCCGCGAGGCGTCGCGGCCGGCCGGCTCGTTCGCCGGCTCGCCCAGATCGGCCGCGGCCCGCACCGGCTTGAGCAGGAAGTGCGCAAGGGCGGGCAGCAGCACCAGCGCGCCAAGCATGTTCCACAGGAACATGAAGGCCAGCAGCAGCCCCATGTCGGCCTGGAACTTGATGGGCGACGCGACCCAGGTGACGACGCCGATGGCCAGCGTCACGCCAGTGAGCATCACGACCTTGCCGGTGAACAGCAGCGCGCGGTGGTAGGACTGCGACAGGCTGTCACCCGCGCGCAGGCCCACGAGCATCACCGACAGGATGTAGAGCGCGTAGTCCACGCCGATGCCCACGCCGAGCGCGATCACCGGCAGCGTCGCCACCTTCACGCCCATGCCGAGCGCGACCATCAGCGCCTCGGCCAGCACCGAGGTCAGCACCAGCGGCAGCACCGCCACGAGCACCGCACGCCAAGAGCGGAAGGTGACGAAGCACAGCCCCACCACCGCCGCGTAGACCAGCACCAGCATCTGCCACCAGGCGTCCTTCACGACGATGTTGGTGGCCGCCTCGATGCCCGCGGAGCCCGCCGCGAGCAGGAACTTCGCGTTCTCGCTGTCGTTCTCGGCGGCGAAGCGCTCGACGTGCTGAACGACGCGCGCGAGCGTGTCGGCCTTGTGGTCCTGCAGGTAGACGTAGAGCGTCAGCAGCCCGCACGCGTCGTTGTAGAGCCCGCGCGGCGCGCCTGCCGTGATGGTGTTGAGCATGTCCTGGTTGTTCAGCAACTCGTACCACTTCGGGTTGCCCTCGTTCAGGCCTGTGAGCACGCGCCGGTTGAGCAGCGCGAGCGTGTTGGTGGACTCCACTCCGGGGAGCTGGCGCAGCTCCCACTCGAGCGCGTCGACGCGCATCACCGTGTCGTAGTCCGAGCACTGGCCGTCCGGGGTCTTGACCATCACCGCGAGCACGTCGCTCGAGGCGCCGTAGGCCGAGTTCATGAAGGCGACGTCGCGGTTGTAGCGGCTGTCGGTGCGCAGCTCCGGCGCGCCGGGATCGAGGTCGCCGATCTTGAGCTGCGTGCTCGCCGCGAAGCCGCCGACGAGCATCACGGCCGCGGCGAACACCGCCAGCCGCGCCCAGCGCGGTTGCGTGAAGCGGTCCAGGAAGGCCCACAGCGCCTGCTTGCGGCCGCCCTGCTGCACCTGCTCCTCGGCGCGCAGGCTGCGCGCGGCCGCCTTGGCGCTCACGCCGGTGTAGGACAGCAGGATCGGCAGCAGGATCAGGTTGGTGAAGATCAGCACCGCCACGCCGATCGAGGCGGCGATCGCGAGCTCGCGGATGACCTGGATGTCGATGACGAGCAGCACCGCGAAGCCCACCGCGTCGGCCAGCAGCGCCGTCAGGCCGGCGAGGAAGAGCCGGCGGAAGGTGAAGCGCGCCGCCACCAGCTTGTGCACGCCGCGGCCGACGTCCTGCATGATGCCGTTCATCTTCTGCGCGCCGTGGCTCATGCCGATGGCGAACACGAGGAAGGGCACGAGCATCGAGTACGGGTCGAGCGCGTAGCCGAGCACGGGCAGCAGCCCGAGCTGCCACACAACCGCCACGAGCGAGGTGGCCACCACCAGCAACGTCGAGCGCACGCAACGCGTGTACCAAAACACCATCGCGGCGGCGATGGCGATCGCGATGGCGAAGAACACCATCACGGTGCGCACGCCCTCGATCAGGTCGCCGACGAGCTTGGCGAAGCCGGTGACGTGCAGCTCGACCCCCTTGGCCTCGTACTTGGCGCGCAACGCCTCCAGGCGCTGCGAGAAGGCCGCGTAGTCGAGCGGCCGGCCCTCGGTGTCCTGCGTCAGCAGCGGCACGTAGATGACGCTCGAGCGCGCGTCCCGGGCGACAAGCTGACCGATCTCGCCCGAGCGCGCGACGTTGGTCTTGAGCTCCTCGATGCGGGCGGGCGAACCGTCGTAGCCGTCCGGGATCACCGGACCGCCCTCGAGCCCCTCCTCGGTCACGCCCACCCATCGCGTCGAAGGCGTCCACAGGCTCTTCATGCCCTGGCGGTTGACGCCGGGCAGCAGGAAGACCTCGTCGCTGAGCTCGCGCAGCGTCTCGAGGTAGCGCGCTTCGTAGATCGAGCCCTTGGGGTTGGCCACCGCGATGCGCACCGCGTTCCCGAGCCCGCGCAGTTCGTTCTGATGGGCGAGGTAGTTGACGATGTAGGGGTGCGAGGTCGGGATGGTCTTCTCGAAGCTCGCGTTGAGCTGCAGCCGCGTCGCCTGCCAGCCCAGCAGCGCGGTCACGAGCGCGCACAGCAGCACGACGAACCAGCGGTGGTTGAACAGGACCCGCTCGATCAGCGAGCCGGAGTTGCGGTCGAAGTCCGCGAGGTCGCGGATCACCGGCTCGCTCGGGGAGTTGGAGGGCGTCACTTGGCGGCTCCGGAGACGGGGATGCGGGACGACACGCGGTCGTCCTTCGACAGTTGAAGGGGGATCGGGCCCTGCAGGCTCAGCGCGAGCAGGCCGCCGGCGCCGAGCGGCAGCGCATGCGTGAGCGGCGGCAGCGGACGCAGCGGCAGCGCCCGCAGCGTCGTCCCCTGGTCGGGCACCTCGAAGAACTGACCGGCCTGATTGGCCAGCAGCATGCCGCGCTCGCCGGGCGCGGCATGCACGAACGAGACGGGCGGCGCGCCCTCGAGCCGCGTCCAGCTCTCGCCGCGGTCGCCGGAGCTCCAGACCTGGCCGCGCATGCCCGCGGCGAGCACCGCGCCGTCGGGCTGCAGCGCGAGCGTGAACCAGCTGCCCTCGTAGGGCGACTTCAGCGCGGTGAAGCTTGCGCCACCGTCGGTCGAGCGCATCAGCAGGCCCTGCTCGCCGGCGACGAGGACGAGCTCGCCCTGGCGGCGTACAGCGTAGAGGTGCAGCGCGCGCGGATTGGGCAGGCGGTCCATCAGCGGCCGCCAGCTGCGCCCGCCGTCCGAGGTGGCGAAGCACAGGTTGTAGGCGCCGACGACGAGGCCGTTCCTCGCGTCGCTGAAGCGCAGGTCGAGAAAGGGCTTGTCCGGGCCGTCGTCGACGAGCAGCTGCGCGTCCTTGAGGCGGCGCGCCGCGGCGGCCTCGTCCGCGCCGGCACGCCCGGCCTCGGCCTGCGCGGCCTCGAGCGCGAGCCGGGCGGCGCGCACGCCGTCGAGCTGCTGGACCCAGCTCTCGCCGGCATCGGCCGTGTGCAGCACCACGCCGCCGTGGCCCACGGCCCAGCCGTGGCGATCGTCGACGAACTGCACCGCGGTGAGCGTCACGCTCACCGGCACCGCGCGCGCCTGGCGCCAGGTCTTCGCACCGTCGTCCGACAGCGCAATGACGCCGCGCTCGCCAACGGCGACGATGCGCGCGCCCGCCCATCCCGCGCCGAGCAGCACGGCCCGCTCCAGGTGGACCGTGGGCCGGGCCGGTCGTCTGGCCGAGTCGGCCACTGCGGCGCCGAACGCCAGCGACGGCACGGCGAGCACCGCCGACAGCCCCGCGAGCAGGCCGCGGCGGTGCAATGAAACCCGCTTGTTCATGGAGAGCATCCGGACTTGGACGGCCGCACGGGCAGGCTCCTGCCCGCGCGGCCTTCAGGAAGTGGAGGTGAAGGAGGAGATCCGCAGCGGGGGCGGCGCCGGGGCACCGTCCCCGCCTCCGTGCATCAGCGCACGCCGGCGCTGGTCAGGCCGTCGGCCGTGAACGTCACCTCGGGGTGCGGCTTGGTCGGCCGGTAGTGGAAGGGCTTCTCGGCATAGGCATGGGTCAGGTAGCTGGTGCCCGAGAGCAGGTCGTAGTAGCCGAAAGGAACCTGGACCGTGCCGGGCAGGTCCGGCATCACGAAGGACAGCGTCCACAGCGACTTCCAGAGCTGGCCGTTGGCATCCCAGCGGTCGGCGAGCACGCCGGCCCAAGTGTCCTCATCGAGGTAGTAGCGGCTGCGGGCGGCCTGGTGGCGCTGGCCGGACTTGAGCGTGGCCTCCACCACCCACACGCGGTGCAGTTCCCAGCGCACGTGGTCCGGGTTCAGGTGGCGCTTGGCGAGCAGCTCGGCGTCCTTGGTGGGCTGCAGGAACTTGTTGTTGTTGTAGGGGATGAGCATCTCCTGCTTGCCGACGATCTTCCAGTCGAAGCGGTCGAGGCGGCCGCTCCAGACCTGGACTTCGTCGAAGGACATCAGGCCGGCGGAGGCGGGCGTCGGCGTGTCGCAGCAGGCGTTGGGCAGCTTGCGCACGCGGCGCTGGCCGGTGAGGTAGACGTAGGAGGCGGACTTGTCCCCATCGATGTGCTCGCGGCCGGCGATCATCTCGCCGGCGCGCAGCGGCGGGCCGGCATTGACCATGAAGAAGTCCCAGAAGAAGCCCTTGAAGGTCTCCGGCGAGCCGTCCTTGAAGTAATACGGCACGTTCTGCTTGATCTGGCCATCGGTGGTCAGCACCGAGCGGCCGTCGGCCGTGATCTGGTACTGCGTGCTCTGCGCCTCCCAGGCCTCGCCGCGCCAGCGCAGCAGGTGGTTCCACATCGCCTCCTCGCCCGTCTTCGGCACCGGGAACGGAATGCCGCCGTAGGCGCCCACGGGCTTGCTGTTCTCCAGCTTCGCGCGGGTGGCGTTCTTGAAGGTGTTGTCGTAGACCCACTGCGGCGCGGCGGCCGTGCGGTGCGTCCTGTAGACGTCGAGCCGGTAGCTGTCCGGGTACTTCTTGAGCATCGCCTTCTGGCCGTCGGTCAGCCGGTCGGCGTACTGCTCCATGTTCTTGGCCGTGATGGTGAACAGCGGCTTCTCGTCCTTGAAGGGGTCGCCGCGGCGGCCGCCCGGCTTGTCGCCAGGGATGGCTTGCGTGTAGCCGCCCGTCCAGGCCGGGATGCTGCCGTCCTTGTTGCCGGCCTTCTCGGCGCCGAAGGGCGTGAGCTCGGACTTCAGCCTGCCGGCCTCCTCGGCCGACACGGCCGCTGCCGCCGGAGCGACGAGGCAGGCCGAGGCGAGCAGCGCCAGCGTCAGGGGGGTGAATCGGATCTTCATCGTGGGTCTCCTCGATCTCAGAAGGTGGTGCGCACGGACAGCGTCACGAAGTTGCGGTCCTTGAGCGCCTGCTTGAACTGGGCCTGGTTGGCGGCGTTGAGGGTCGGGCCGGCCTCGCCGAGGTAGTGCACGTAGTTGGCGGAGACGAGCCAGCGGCCGAGGTAGGTGCCGTTGAGGCCGAGGCTGAAGTCGCCGCCCTTCTCGGGACCGAAGCCGGGGCCGAGCGCAGACGAGCGGCCGAAGGTGTAGCCGAGCCCCACCGGCACGCTCAGGTCCAGTCCGGGCAGCGCCTGTCGGTAGGACGGCGAGAGCACGAGCCGCATCGCGGCGGCATCGCGCTCGGCCTGCGGGTTGGCGAACTGCGCGCCCTGCGTGAACTTCAGCCGCCGGTTCCAGGCCACCTCCCCGAGGAAGGATGCTTCCTGGGACAGCCAGGTGGGTCCCATCGAGGCGAGCCAGTTGAACTGCAGGTGCGCGGTGCGACCGACCGCGTAGCCGGGGTTGCTGCTGTTGTTCAGGTTGCCGTTCACCCGCACCGGTCCTGCCGGGAAGATGTTGGCGCCGACGCTGGAGAGCGGCTGGTTGTCGCGCACCGAGGCCTCGGCACCCAGACTCCACTCGCCCACCGTCTTGGCCAGGCTCACGCTGTAGGCCTCGATGCCCTCGTGATAGACCCATTGCTGGGAGACGGGCGTGCCGGCCGGCCCGGGTGCCGTGGCCCAGGTGTTGAAGACGTTGCTCGGCGTGGTGGCATGGAACCGGATCGCGTGGAAGCCAATGTCGGCATCGATCGCCTCGGCCCGCCAGCGCAGGCTCACGCCCCCCTGGCCGCCGTCCCTGGCCTCGCGCTCGGGCAGGATCGTGAACTGGTTGACGGGGCCGAACAGGGTGCGCTCCCCGCCGGGGCCCATCGAGTCGCTCGCCGACAGGTAGGCGCCCACCGGCATCATGCGGGACTTCTCCCACTCGTAGGGCACGTAGGCGGCCATCGACAGCGAGTCGGTGAGCTGCAGCTGCGCCGAGAGCTTGCCGGTCGGGCGCGCGGTCTCCTTGGTGGTCGAGCCCGGCACCGACAGCAGCTTGATCAGGTCGGTCGGCGCCTGGCCGCCGGCGATGCCGTTGGCGCCGAAGAACAGGCTCTCGCCCCACAGCAGCGTGTGGCGGCCCAGGCGCACCGTCAGCGGCCGCTCGCCGAGCTCGAAGCGCCCCCAGGCGAAGGCGTCGAGCAGCTCGCCGTCGCGCCCCATCAGCTCGCGCGTCTCGCGCGGGAACTCGTTGGCCGGCGAGCCCGCGGGCCGGTTGGAGGTGCCGGTGGCGTTGTCGTTGCGCCGGTTGTAGACCGCGTCGTACCAGGCCGCGCCGCTCACGCGGAAACCGTAGTCCTTGTAGCTCGCATCGAACTCCGACAGCAGGTCGAGCCGGTTCTGGACCAGGCCCTTGCCGAAGTTGTTGTTGCCGTCGTTCTGGTTGGGCGAGGCCGGCGCCTGGCTGGAGAGCGCGGGCAGGCGGTCCTTGACCCGCGCGCCGACGCTGTACTTGACGGTGTTGTCCCAGCGCAGCTTGAGGTCCGGGTTCGCGGTGGGAATCTCGAAGGCCTGGACGCCGCCGCTGGTCAGCAGCGCCGCTGCCGCCACCAAGCGCAGCGGGCTGGCCGGACGACTCTGCCGGGGGGTCTGCATGGATCTCACGTTGTCTCCTTCTGTTGAGCGGAATCCCGTCTGGTGCGGGTCCGAAAGCTCCGGAATGGGCTGCTGTCTGGGCTCCTGAATGCGCCTAGCGCCTCCTCGATCCGTGGGCTGATCACAACCGTCGGCAGCTTTCCTTAAGGCACATCAAGAACTGGGACGCAGATTAAGATTGGCCCATGTATTCGTAAAATGATTTGCGTTCATTCGTCTTATCGATGACGCAAATACGAGGGACAACCCGATACGGGAAAACCCTTGAAACACAAGAGCGGAACGACGTATGGCTCAGCTGATGAGCCCGCCTTTTCCGCAGAAGGAGACAAGCACGATGCGCTTCAAGCGCCTGGACCTGAACCTGCTGGTCGCGCTCGATGCGATGCTCAGCGAGCGCAGCATCAGCCGCGCCGCGGAGCGGCTGCACCTGAGCCAGTCGGCCATGAGCAACGCGCTAGCGCGGCTGCGCGAGTACTTCGACGACGAACTGCTGGTGCAGGTGGGACGCAAGCTCGAGCTCACGCCCCGTGCCGAGACGCTCAAGGACGCGGTGCGCGACGTGCTGGTGCGCGTGGACAGCACCATTGCCGCACAGCCGGAGTTCACGCCGGCGGAGTCGGACCGGGTCTTCCGGCTGCTGGTGTCGGACTACTCGACCCAGGTGCTGATGCCCCATGCGATGGAGCTGGCCTGGCAGGAGTCGCGCACGATCCGCTTCGAGCTGCTGCCTCAGATCGACCAGCCCGACCGCATGCTCGAGCGCGGCGACGCGGACCTGCTGCTGATCCCGAACAGCTACTGCTCGGCCGAGCACCCGACCGAGACCGTCTACGAGGACGACTACAGCTGCGTGGTGTGGAGCGGCAACCGCGGCATCGGCGAGACGCTGAGCTTCGAGCATTACACGGCGGCCGGCCACGTGGCGGTGAGGCCCGCCACCACTGTCGGGAGCCCGCCGGCCTTCGAGGGCTGGTTCATGCAGCGCTACGGCGTCACGCGCCGCATCGAGGTCACCACCTCGCACATGACGATGCCGGTGCAGCTGGTGATCGGCACCGAGCGCATCGCGACCGTGCACACCCGGCTGGCCCGTGTGGCGGCCAGAACGCTGCCCGTGCGGCTGCTGCCGCCGCCGCTGCCGATCCCGAAGCTCACGCAAGTGCTGCAGTGGCACAAGTACCGCACGCAGGACCCCGGCATCCGCTGGCTGCGCGAGCTGCTGCATCGCGCAGCGGCGCGCCTGGATGAAGA
This sequence comes from Caldimonas tepidiphila, assembly GCF_003569765.1. GTDB lineage: Bacteria > Pseudomonadota > Gammaproteobacteria > Burkholderiales > Burkholderiaceae_C > Caldimonas > Caldimonas tepidiphila. The sequence goes on from NZ_KZ983969.1 coordinate 21,852, forward strand.
GACGGCTCCGGCTGCAGCAGCCTGACCTCGGAGCGGCGGCAGGTCCCCGTCGGGACCTGCCCCGGCCTTCAGCGCAGGATGCGCCCGTCCGAGCCGATGACCGTCATGTCCGTGAAGCGGCTGCCGCGGCGGTCCTTGGAGGCGAAGTGCATCCGAAAGCCCCCGAGGTCGAACTCGCCCTGGTCCAGGACCTGCAGCAGCCGCTCTCGCGTCGGCTCCCGACCGGTGCGCCGCAAGGCCTCGACCGCCAGCTTCGCGTAGACGCAGCCCTCCTATACCGAGCCTTTCGCTTCAAGAATGACTTGGCCGACCGCTTACGCCGCAGCAGCCGCAGATCGCAATGCCCTGCAGCAACGCCACGCCTTGGCGCGGTGCACCTTGGCGCTGTCGTGCATAAGAGGCCACGTTGCTGGCCAAGCGCTCCTGATTGGCCATGAACTCCTCCCAGCCGATGTAGCCCGGGTGCGCGTCGTGCAAGCAGACGGATGCCGAACTCCTGGTGGCCAGTCGCCGGGACCACGGCGTCTCGCTTGAAGGCGCCGTGCGTGGCCTGTCGACCTGGGCCTCCAGAGCTGGCCATGGCTACGATCTGCCCAACTTCTCCATCGATTGGGAGCGCGAGCAGGTCACTTGTCCGCAGGGCAAGGTATCGGTCGGGTGGAAGCCGGGCCGCGACGAGACCGACCACCTTCGCATACACTCCCGGGTCAGCCGGACCGACTGCGGCAGTTGCCCGGCCAGACCGTTGTGCACGCCGGCCAAGGCAGCTCGTCGCGCGGTCTACTTCCATCCGCGTGACGAGTATGAAGCGCTCAACGCAGCCCGCCAGCGAATGCACGACCCGGCATGGCAGAAGCAGTACCGGGTGCGCGCGGGTGTGGAGGGAACTCTGTCACAAGGCGTGCGCGCATTCGGCATGCGGCGAAGTCGCTACATCGGGCAGGCCAAGACGGCTCTGCAGCAGGTGCTTGCCGTGGTCGGCATCAATGCAGCGCGGATCGTGGCCTGGCTCGACGACCGTGCTCATGCCGCCACGCGCGTCTCCCGCTTCGCCAAACTGGCTCCCTTGCCAGCTTGATTTCGCCTACGGTATCTCACCTACGTCTCGACATGACAAGGGTTCGTCTACGTCGCCTTCGTCATCGACGCCTTCGCCCGGCGCATCGTGGGCTGGCGGGTGTCGTCCTCAATGCGGGCAGACTTCGTGCTCGACGCACTGGAGCAGGCGCTGTACGAGCGACGACCGAGCGAGGACGACCGGCTCATCCATCACTCGGACCGCGGCTCGTACGTCTGCATCCGCTACAGCGAGCGACTGGCCGAGGCCGGCATCGAGCCCTCGGTGGGCAGCGTGGGCGACTCCTACGACAACGCGCTGGCCGAGACGATCAACGGGCTGTACAAGGCTGAGGTGATCCATCGGCGGCCCTCCTGGAAGACCCGGGAGGCGGTCGAGCTCGCCACGCTGCAGTGGGTCACCTGGTTCAACCACCACCGACTGCTGGAGCCCATCGGCCATATCCCGCCCGCCGAGGGCGAAGCTCACTACTATCGTCAACTTGCCGAGTCAGCCATGTCGGCCTGACTCAAGCCAATGAGCCTCCGGAATTCCCGGGGCGGTTCAGCGACACGGTCTACGGCTGACGAGTACCGTTCCCCCCAAGGGCACCCACTGCGCAACCCAGGGCTGTTCACTGCTCCAAGACCCCGACGTATCGAAGGACGCGATCTAGGTTGACAGTGAACAGCCCTGAACTACACCCTGAGACCCCGTTCATTACACGCGATGCGCGTTGCTCAAAACAGGAAGTAGATGCTGGACAGGCCCTAGCGGTACTTTGTTGGAGTAGGCAAGGCTGATGCTCGCAGTGAAGCAGGAGGTGGTTTGCCATGACTGCTCCACGTCCCTGCCCACCGGCCCCCGGCCTCCTAGAGGCCTACGCCCGTCGGTTCGACCGGCATTTCCGCTCGCTGGCCCAGCGGCGCAGCTTCCGCGAGTACCTCACCGGGCTGCTGCTGCCTCGCGACCGCAACAAGACCCTCACCGCGCTCGCTGGCGCAGAGCCCGTGGTGCAGGCGCAGGCCGCTGCGGTGCAGCGGCTACAGTTCTTCCTGAGCGAGGCGCCGTGGGACGAGCAGGCCATCAACGCGCAGCGCTTGGCGATGATGTCCGAGCAGCCCGCTGTGGCCTCGCATCCGCTTGGCGTACTGGTGCTCGACGACACCGGCGATCGCAAGGACGGCCATGCCACGGCGAACGTGGCTCGCCAGTACCTCGGCTCGCGCGGCAAGATCGACAACGGCATCGTGGCCGTGACGACGCTGTGGGTCGACGAGCGCTGCTACTGGCCGCTGCATGCGCAGCCCTACACGCCCGAGTCTCGGCTGCCCCTGGGCAAGAAGGACCCCGCCTTTCGCACCAAGCCCCAGATCGCGCTGGCGCTGATCGAGCAGGCTCGCCGGGCGGGGATCGAATTCGAGGCGGTGGTGGCCGACTGCTTCTATGGCGACAACCAGGAGCTGGAGGCAGCGCTGCACGCGCGGGGCATTCCTTATGTCATCGCGCGCCGCGGCAAGGTCGGCCTGGGCTGGGCACCGGCGGACATGGCGCACTCCTTCATGGACGCGGCGCAGGAGCTGCCCAGGCGTGCTTGGCGCAGCATCACGCGCCACTTCCGCGACGGGCACACCGAGCAGTGGTGGGCCGCGGAGCTGGAGTTCTTCGGCTACGGCCCGCACAGGCAATTGCGTGCGATCGTCGCGACCACCGATCCGGCCACGCTGCTGCCGCTCTCCACCTGGTACCTGAGCACCAACCTGCCGCTGGACAAGGCGCCGCTGCCGCACCTGGTGTGGCTCTACGGGCTGCGGGTCTGGATCGAGGAGCACTACAAGCGCGTGAAGCACGAGCTCGGCTGGGCGGACTTCATGGTGCGCAGCGATCGGGCCATTCGCCGGCACTGGGCCTTGGTGTGGTGCGCCTTCTCGTTTTGCTGGTGGCACGAGGCGCAGCAGGGGGCGCTGCGCAAGCCCGAGCAATCGATTTCACCAGCACCCAAACGGGTGCGGGGGAAAAATGAACTCGGCACCTCAATGTCCGGCGCTGGGTTGCTGCTGGCCGCAAGGGCTGCGTCGCGTCCGATCCTGGCTGGCCCCGTGGAAGTGGCTCAGCACCTGCTGGCGCGCGTGGCGCAACAGGCCCCCTCCACCCGAACTCACCGAGCTGATCTCGGCCGTCGCCGCCGGCCTTGGAATCAACCCCTATCTCCGGGAATAACAAACTACCGGCAAGTTAGACTGAGAAAGTAATATTCTCACTTTCTTTGCCTGCGAGGCAGAAGGAGTGAG
>NZ_QXMG01000077.1 GCF_003569765.1 Caldimonas tepidiphila
CACCTCGGCCGCGCACCGCTTCGTCCTCTTCAACTCACCGGGGGTGAATAGATACGCGGCAGGGCCCCTACCGGCCGTGTGGCACCACGTCGGGTAGGGAGTCGAAGGCGCGCGCTGCCAGGCGCGGCGGGCAACCGAGGCCGACGAGCTCATCGACGAAGGAGGAGCGGATCGTCCTCCACTGAGCCAGGATCACCTCCTGCGCCTCGTCCCTCTCGTAGCCGAAGTTCTCCGGTTCGGACAGCAGGTTCGCAAGCGAAACCTCCGCGCCCTGGCTTCCGAAAGCCAGGGCCAGGTACATCCGCGGAGTGCGCGGCCGTGCGGTGAGATCGAACGCGGGTGCCAGACGGAAGAAGCCGTCGGGGCCTGCCACGAAGCCGGTGTTGCGGTCGTGGTCGTCGGTGTTGCCCACGAGGCAGTTGAAGACGATGCGCCGGTAGAGCTCCCGGATGCTCTGCACCGGTGTGCGCTCCCACACGCGCATCTGGCGCGCCAGGTTGGTGTAGGAGCCCATGTACGAGTATTGCTGGACCTCGGGCCTCGACCACAGCAGCGTGCGCGCGCTGGCATAGCGCCATCGCGAATAGCCGCCGCCGGGCAGCGGCTCGCGGTCGAAGCGCTCGACAAGCAGCACGGGAGCGCCCGACACGTCCAGGACCCGGTGAGTCGGCACCCGGATGTCGCAGCGGTCCGCCAGCGTCAGCAGCGCGGCCTCCATCAGCGGCACGGGCGGCTCCTCGGGCCGGTCCCTGCTGCTCGGGAACTTGGCCAGCCACAGCCGCCTCTCGTGCTCCACTGTCGTCTTGGGCCGGGCGCCACCGGCCGAGGTCCCCTGCAGCAGCAGGTCGCGGTACTCGCTCGCCACCGCCTCGCCGTGCTCGACCGTGCGATGCACCTCGAGCAGGCGCTCGAGCGCCTCCACACCGAGCGGGGCGGGCGCCGCGGACGCAGGCGTATCGGGGGCCGGGCTGAAGGCCAGGGCACCGACGTTCTGGCCGCGGGCGCGCAGCAGGTAGCCGATCGTGTCCTGGGGGCCGTGCATCTGCTCGATCAGACGCCGCCCCCAGTCATCGGGCCCGGAGTCCAGCAGCGCCGAGAACCAGCAGCCCAGGTGCGTGGTCGAGAACACCCGCTCCTGCAGCGGGAGCACGACCGGATCGAGCGGCACGGCCTCCGCACGGGCCAGGTAGGAGCGGCCGTAGACGAACTCGCCCGCCTCCCCGCCCCCCGTGCGACGGTGGGTGAAGCGCCCGCACACGACCGGCTCGGTGCGGCCCGGCAGGTGGATCCAGACGAAGAGGGAAGACGGGTCAGAAGTCATTGCCCAGGTCCCGGCGCTGCACCCTCACCCGCTTGTCGGCCACCGAGAACTCGAGCGCCAGTCCCTCCCGGTCGAGCCCCGGGTCCGCGAGCAGGGCCAGCTCCCCGAGCAGCCCGAGGACGCCGAGGATGCTCACGTAGGCGCCGAAGGCCGTGGTCAGCTCGCCCCGCTCGACCGCTTCGACGGTGGCGCGGGACATGCCGGTCTTCTGAGCCACGTCCTCGAGGCGCAGTCGACGGCGCTGGCGCGCGAGCCGGATGCGCGCGCCCAGATCCACCGCCTGCTGGCGGGCGGCGGGGTCGAGCTGAAGACGAGGAGCGCGCGGCATAGACAGCATTTTATGCATTTAATGCTTCCTATGACAAACACAAGGAAGCTGGAAACAACAGCTCCAAGCCGCCGGCTCAACATCGACTTCCTTGCAGATCGGCGCTTCCTCGAAGACCATCGCACGCCGAGGATCGGTCCATGGGGCTGGTTCCTGCGGAGGCGTCAGCCAAACTACGGCCATGAGCGAATACCAGTACTACGAATTCGCCGCGGTGGATCGGCCCCTGACGCCCGGCGAGCAGGCCGAGTTGCGCGAGCGCTCCACGCGCGCCCGCATCACCCCGAGCAGCTTCGTCAACGAGTACCACTGGGGCGATCTCAAGGGCGATCCGGTGGACTGGGTCGAGCGCTACTTCGATGCACACGTCTATTCGGCCAACTGGGGCAGCTGCCGCCTGTTGCTGCGCCTGCCGCGCGTCGCCCTCGACAGGAACCTGCTCCAAGATTTCAGCTGCACTTCCTCCCGATCAGGTCATGCCACCGCCTTCGCTGCCCACGCGACCACCGCTCACTGGATCCTCGACTGGAGCTTGGACGACGACTCCGGGGAGAACGAGCGCTTCTGGGGCGAGGACGACGGCTCCGGCTGGATGGGGCGGCTGCTGCCGCTGCGCGACGAGTTGCTGCGCGGAGACATTCGCCCGCTCTACCTGGGGTGGTTGTCGCGTGCATGCCGAGGCGAGCTCGACGGCGAGGCTCTCGAGCCGCCCGTTCCTGCGGGGCTGCAGACGCTCACGCCGGCGCAGAGCGCCTTGGCGGAATTCCTGCTGATTGATCCTGACTGGCTGGCCGCCGCCGCCGAGGCCAGTCCCACGCTGGATCGCTCCGACGCCGACGAGGACGCGATCGACGCCTGGCTGGCCGGGCAGACCGGTGAGGAGATGCGCGCCGTGATGCGCCTGCTGCTGCAGGGACGGGGCCAGGAGGCCGAACACGGCCTGCACACCCGGTTCCTGGCCTGGCAGCGCGCTCGCCGGGCTCCCGAGGCCGCCCCGGTCCGCCGCGCTGTCGCCGGAATCGAAGCCGGCCGGGAAGCAGCGGCGAGTCGTCGACAACAGCGGGAGGCCCGGGAGCGGGAAGCAAGGCAGGCGAAACAGCAGGCCGAGCGCACCGAGCTTCTGAGCCGGATCGCCGCGCATGCCGACGAGTTCTGGCTCGCAATCGATGCGAGCCTGCAGCGAGGCTCCGGGGCGGCCTACGACGAGGCGCTCAAGAGTCTTCAGGCGCTGGCCGAAGCGCTCGCACTGGCCGGACGCAAGGCCGAGTTCCGCCGGGGCCTCGTGCGCCTGATGTCCTCGCACGGCAAGCGGACCGCTTGGGTCGTGCGGCTCAAGCGCGCGGGACTGATGCCCGGGGACTGAATGCCGGGGGCAACGCATGCAATCTCGCCGAGCCTCATGACCGAGCTCCCGCCCCTGTCGCCTGCCGAGGAAGCCGCGCGGCTGCGTGCCGAGAACGCCCGGCTCATCGCACTGTTGGAGGCGCACGGGATCGACTGGCGCGAGCGGCCAGTCCCTGCCCCTGCCGCCCCTTCCTCCATCGACAGCTTGAAGCTGAGCACCGAAGAGAAGCTGGCGCTCTTCCGGCGGCTTTTCCGGGGCCGCAGCGACGTCTACCCGGTGCGCTGGGAGAGCCGCTCGAGCGGCAAGACCGGCTACGCGCCGGCCTGCGCCAACGAGTGGCGCGCCGGGGTGTGCGAGAAGCCGCGCATCAAGTGCTCCGAGTGCGGCCACCGGCTGCTGTTGCCGCTGTCGGATTCGGTCGTCTACGACCACCTCGTCGGCAAGCGCACGCTCGGCGTCTATCCCCTGCTGAGCGATAACAGTTGCCACTTCCTGGCGGTCGATTTCGACGAGGCCGAATGGCGAGAGGACGCACTGGCCTTTGCCTGGTCCTGCGACGAGCTGGGCGTGCCCGTGGCGCTGGAGATCTCCCGCTCCGGCGAGGGCGCGCACGCCTGGGTGTTCTTCAGTGCGAGCGTTGCGGCACGAGACGCCCGCCGCCTCGGCACGGCCCTCATCAGCCACACCTGCGCCCGAACCCGGCAGCTCAAGCTCGCCTCCTACGACCGGCTGTTCCCGAACCAGGACACGATGCCCAAAGGTGGCTTCGGCAACCTGATCGCCCTGCCCTTGCAGAAACAGCCGCGCGAGAAGGGCTGTAGCGTCTTCGTCGATCGGCAGTGGCGCCCTCTGGCGGACCAGTGGGCCTACCTCGCATCGCTGCGACCGATGCAGCCCGGCGATATCGAGCCCGTCATCCTGCAGGCCTGCGGAGGCGTTCACCCGCTCGATGTCAGCTTCATCGACGAGGAGGACCTCGTCCAGCCGTGGAAGCAGCGGGCTCCTGCCGCTGGGAAGCTGGCCGGGCCGATGCCGCAGACCGTCGCGGTCACGCTCGCCAACCTTCTCTACGTCGAGAAGGCCGGGCTGCCGCAGGCGTTGATCAACCGACTGGTGCGGCTTGCCGCCTTCCAGAACCCGGAGTTCTACAAGGCGCAGGCGATGCGCTTTCCGGTCTGGGACACGCCGCGGGTGATCGGTTGCGCCGAGAACTTTCCCAAGCACATCGGGCTGCCGCGGGGCTGCCTCGAGGCCGTGCAGGAGACGCTACGGGAAAACGGCATCCGCTGCGAGTTGCGGGACGAGCGGTGTGTGGGGGAGCCGATCGCTGTGGCATTCAAGGGAACACTGCGCCCCGACCAGGAAGAGGCGGTGGCGGCCATGCTCCCGCACGAGGCCGGCGTGCTATGCGCGCCGACGGCCTTCGGCAAGACCGTGACGGCCGCCGCGCTGATCGCCCGGCGCGCGACCAGCACGCTCGTACTGGTTCATCGCACGGAGCTGCTCAAGCAGTGGCAGGAGCGGCTGCAGGCCTTCCTGGGCGTTGGCCGGAACGTGGTCGGCACGATCGGCGGCGGCAAGAGCCGGCCCACCGGGAAGATCGACATCGCGATCATGCAGTCCCTGTCCCGTGCGGGCGAGATCCATCCGCTGGTGGAAGGCTACGGTCAGGTCATCGTGGACGAGTGCCACCACATCGGGGCCGTGTCGTTCGATCGGATCCTCAAGCGCGCCAGAGCGAGGTATGTGATGGGGCTCACCGCCACCCCGATCCGGCGCGATGGCCAGCAGCCGATCATCTTCATGCAGTGCGGGCTGATCCGCCACACCGCGAGCCGCCCGGCGGGTGCGCCCGACGAGCTGGAGGTGAGGCCCCTGGAGTGGGACAAGCCTGTCGCGATGGCTCAGGACGCCGGGATCCAGGAGGTGTTTCGCGCCTTGGCCGATGACACCGACCGGACGGCGGTGATCGCCGGCGAGATCGCACGGGCCTTTGCAGAGGGGCGCAAGGTGCTCGTGCTGACCGAGCGCACCGAGCATCTCGAAGCCATCAGGGTGGCGCTGGAGGGGCAAATCCCAGCGCCGTTCGTGCTGCATGGGCGGATGTCGAAGAAGCAGCGGGCCGCGCTGATCGCACAACTCGAGGCCCTGCCGCCCGAGGCCCCCCGCGTCTTGTTGGCCACGGGCAAGCTCGTCGGTGAAGGGTTCGATCACCCGCCGCTCGACACGCTGGTGCTGGCGATGCCCATCTCATGGAAGGGCACGCTGCAGCAGTACGCCGGACGCCTGCACCGCGAGCACGCAACGAAGACGAGCGTGCGAATCATCGACATCGTGGACAGCGGCCATCCGGCACTCGGGCGCATGTGGGACAAGCGCCAGCAGGGTTATCGGGCAATGGGGTACCGGGTGACGGGTCGCATGGCAGGCGACAGCGGTGGACTGCATGAACTGTTCACCTCTTGAGCCGTCTCCTCATCGGGAGATCGTCAGGACAGCGGCCGGTCCATGCCGCCATCACGCTCTGGCTTTCGATCACGCCGGCGCTCGGTCACTCCCGGCCTTCGCGCTTCCCGGTCGAGCATGAGCACCACGCCGTGCAGCGTCGCGAACAGCATGCGACGCATGAGCTTGCGGAACCACCAGCACACCGTCTGCCTGAGGCCGAAGTCGTGTGGCAGCATCTGCCAGCCGCAGTTCGAGCGCACCAAGTAGCGCAGCGCGTTAATGATCTTCCGCAGGTCAACCTGCCACGGGCGTCCTTGCTGCGCGGGTGCTGGCAGCAGCGGCTGCATCGCAATCCAATCCGCGTCCGTCGGGTCGCTCGGGTACGCTTGGTCTTCTAGGCCAGCTCGGCCTGTTGCTCACGTTGCTCGTTCGTCCACATTCGGCCGTTACACCACAGATCCGACGAGTTTTCAAAGGGGCTCTTAGTCGTTGGTGTTATCACCTGCGGTCGCCCCTGCGACTTCGCGGAGTCGCATGGCTTCATCGCAACAGCAGCACCTCGTTCTGTGGCACAAAGATGCACTGACCCGACGAAAGGAGTCACCACAAATTCTCAATACTTCCTATCCCTCGAGCGGGTGTGCATGGAACTGGCCTTGACTGCCTTCCGTAGATGTAGGGGCAACCCGGACAGTGGTTGACGACTCGTCATCTTAGGCTGATGAACCTTCTCTTGTCCTCGGGCTTAAGGATAAACAAGATGCTGTCTACCGGAGGCCTCCCGGTATCCCGACTGTTCCACCAAAGGCCAGTCGACGTCCCATTTCCAAATAACTCACGTCATTTCTGCACCATAGCTCGATCCACATAGGAGACAAATGCATGAGATTCCAAGCAGCTTTCCGGCACAAAAGCCTGGCTTCCGCCACTGTCCTCGCTGCGCTTCTCACTACTTCACTGGCGCCTATTCCTGCACACGCACAAAGCGCCTCTCAATTGTCTGCTGCCTCCGAAAATGCTGTTGCAACTCCTACAGTAATCGGCCCGATCGCGGTGAATGCGACCCCCGGGGCCGGCCTCACTCGCGACTACCCGTTCTTCGCAACGGAACCTCAGTTCGATCTCGCTGCTGTTGGCTATGTAGAAGAGGAATTCTTTGTTCAGGGAACGGCTACCCGTTACCAGACTCCGGCAATGGCCGATGCGGTAGCAGTATCTTCAGGACACCCCTACAAGACGCGTATCCTCGTGCGTCGCCCTGCCAATCCGAAGAAGTTCAACGGGATCGTTCTCGTCGAGTGGGCGAATGTGACGTCCGGGTACGGGATCGATTTGCATTGGCATTACTCGAAAGAGTACCTAACCCGAGAAGGGTATGTGGTGGTGAGAGTCGATGCACAACGCGTCGGAATTCACCAGCCTAACACGGGACTGAAGGACTGGAGTCCGGCAAGGTATGGGAGCTTGGACGTGACATCCGGTGGTACGGTCACGGATGATTCACTGTCCTACGACATATTCTCTCAAGTGGTGAAAGCGCTTAAAGCCCCAGGAAAGGAGAGAATGCTCAGCACCTTGAAACCCAAGGCCGTGCTCGCCGTCGGCCAGTCCCAATCTGCGGGTCGCTTGACTCTGTACTACAACAGCATTCAACCGAAGCATCAATTGGTCGACGGTTTCCTCGTCCAAGTCCTGGGCGGGCCATTCCGCAACGATGTCAGAGCGCCGATGATGCGGGTTATCAGCGAAACCGAGTTGATATTGTATGGTCTTGGTGCCACCCGCCAGCCCGACTCTCCCACGTTTCGAGGATGGGAGATCGCAGGTGCCGCGCACGTTGATTACTGGTGGGTTCAGTATCGTCAGGCACTTGCCGCTCGCGACAAGATGACTCCACCGAGCCTTGCATGCGAACCGGAGCCCGCCAGCCATGTGCCGCTGCGGTACGTGCTTAACGCCGGCTACCACCACTTGTCGAATTGGGTTCTCAAGGGTGTTGAACCGCCGCGTGCAGAACTTATCCTAATGACGTCCGTCACTCCGCCGGTGCTTCCGCGTGATGGCAACGGACTGGCCTATGGCGGAATTCGTCAGTCACAGGTCGAAGTGCCGATCGCCACCAATCGGGGCGATCAGGTGGGCATGACTCCAGGTTGCCCGAACAACTACGGTATGCATGTGCCGTTCAATGACGCAAAGCTCACGCAACTGTATCCAAGCAAGGAAGCCTACGTGCAGGCCGTCACGGCAGCAGTGAAGAAGAACGTGCAGGACGGCTTTATCCTGAAAGAGGATGGAGACGAAATCGTTCGGCGGGCCGAGAGCTCCAACGTCGGCACGGGTCGAGCTGTAGCAATTCACTAACGCCAAGTCGCTCTGGAATTCGCCGGTCACCGCGGGCTTGCTTCTCTTGGTGGTCGGCGAGCGACAGGACTCCCATCGAATTGGGTGAGTCGAAATTGGTAAAATCGATTGTTTGCGGCTGGCCGAACTGGGTGAAGCGGTTGAGCAGTTCGGAGCGCACCTGCAACTCCGCCACCTGCCGATCGAGGGGGCGCATCATGACGCGCTCGCCCAGAAACTCGAAGCAGCGATCTGGGTCTCTACGAGGCAGCGACGGTGGTAGTCGCTCCAAGTTTTGTCCAGATATTGCGTCCCAGTCGCTGGATTGCGCCCATGGTTCCGTTGCAAGCAAACGCGCCCGCCGCCAGCCTCTTCTTCCACAGCCGAGTATTGCGCTGCCGGGCAATGACGGCTGCAACTTGTCGTTGCACAATCGCCTCGTGGCAGTTCCGTGTGTCATAGGTGCCGTTGCCATTGACGTTGAGGACGCCTCAATCGATCTGCTGTAGCAGCGTAGGCAGCATCGGCGCATCGCCCACCAAGCTGCCGCTTACTTCGATGGCCCGCATCTCCTGGCTCTGCGCGTCGATGCCCAGATGCATCTCGAGGCAGCGCCGAGCGTAGTCACCCCGTGCTTCTTGCGCTCCCATTCGTCCTTCCCCAATCTGAAATGAAAAAGCACGGTGTCTCCACCGTGCCCTTCAGGGCGAGCCCTTGATCGGGCTTTCAGTCGCGCGAACGGCACAGCTATGCCACTTGAACGGCAAGACTTTGCTCGCGTCTACACCCGCTCCTACAGCACGAGCAGCGCCCGGAAATCGTTCACGTTGGTGTAAGTCGGGCCGGTGACCACGAGGTCGCCGAGTCCGTGGAAGAAGGACCAGGCGTCGTGCCCATCCAGATGGAGCCGGGCGGACAGGTCCAGCGAAGTGGCACGGGCGAGCGTGTCCGGCGCGATCGTCGCCCCCGCGTTGCTCTCCATGCCGTCAATGCCGTCGGTGTCAGCAGCCAGGGCATGCACACCGCGCTCGCTGTCCAGCGCCAGGGCCATGCCAAGCAGGAATTCGCCAGCCCTTCCGCCCCGCCCGGCGGGCCCCCGCACCGTGACCGTCGTCTCGCCGCCCGACAGGAGGACGCAGGGCCGCGCAAAGGGCTGCCCGCGTCGCGCTACCTGGCGGGCCAGCGCGGCATGCATCCGGCCGACCTCGCGCGATTCGCCCTCGATGTCGTCGGCCAGGACATGCGCCGCCACGCCGGCCAATCGCGCCGCATCCGCTGCCGCCTGCAGCGACTGCTGCGGCGTGGCGACGAGGCGCACTTCGTGCCCGGCGAAGCGGGGATCGTCCGGCTTCGGGGATTCAAAGGCGCCGCTCGCCAGGCCCTGCAGCGCCGCCGGCGGCAGCACGATGCCGTGCCGGTGAACGATTGCCAGGGCCTCGTCGCAGGTGCTCGCGTCCGGCACCGTCGGGCCGCTGGCAATCACCGCCGGATCGTCGCCCGGCACGTCGGAGACGAGCAGCGTGAGCACCCGCGCCGGGGCGCAGGCGGCGCCCAGCCGTCCGCCCTTGAGGGCTGACAGGTGCTTGCGCACCACGTTCATCTCGCCGATGGAGGCGCCGCTCTTCAGCAGCTGGCGGTTCACGTCCTGCAGGTCCGCGAGCCCGAGGCCGGGGGCCGGCAGCGTTAGCAGCGCGGAGCCGCCGCCGGAGATCAGGCAGATCACCAGGTCCCGCTCGGTCAGCCCGCGCGCGAGGGCGAGCATCTCGCGCGCGGCCTGTTCGCCGGCGGCATCGGGGACCGGGTGCGCCGCTTCCACGATGCGGATACGGCCCTGCGGGGCAGGCGGCACGTGGCCGTAGCGGGTCACCACCAGGCCGGAGAGCGGCGCGTCCTGGGGCCACGCGCGCTCCAGCGCCTGGGCCATGGCGCCGGAGGCCTTGCCCCCACCCAGCACCAGGGTGCGACCCGGCGGCGGAGGCGGCAGGTGCGGGCCCAGCACCCGCGCCGGCTGCGCCGCCGCCACCGCGACGGCGAACAGCCCGCGCAGGAAGCCGGCGGGATCGGCGGCGGGGTAAGGCAGCGCGCTCATCCCGTTACCAGGTGCCGGGGCCGACCGTCGACGTAGGCCTCGATGTTGTCGATCAGCTGGTCGGCCAGCGACTGCTGCGCCTCGTCCGAGGCCCAGGCGACATGCGGCGTGAGGATTACGTCGGGACGGGCGGCGAGGCGCATCATCGGATCGTCGGGCGCGGGCGGCTCGACGCTGGCGACGTCAAAGCCGGCCCCGCCGATCCAGCCCTGCTCCAGTGCCTCGACCAGCGCCGGTTCGTCAACCAGGCCGCCGCGCGCGGTGTTAATCAGCAGCGGCCGCCGCTTCATCGACTGGAACTCTGCGCGGCCGATCATGCCGCGCGTGGCGGACGTCAGGGGCGCGTGCAGCGTGATCACGTCGCTGGTCTCCAGCACCTCGTTCCAGGACGTGTACAGCGAGCCCATCGCCTGCGCCCCCTTGTGGGCCGCGAACAGCGGCACCATGCCGAAGGCCTTGCCGATCTCGGCCACACGCTGTCCCAGCACGCCGCTGCCGATGATGCCCAGGCGTGCTCCTGCCAGATCGCGGATCGGGTGGTCGAAGAAGCAGAACTGCCCGGAGGCCTGCCAGCGCCCCGCGATTACGTCCTGCCGGTAGGCGAGCAGGTTGCGCCGCAGCGCCAGCATCAACGCGAAGGTGTGCTCCGGCACGGTGCTGACCGCGTAGCCGCGGATGTTGCACACCGCGATGCCCTGCACTGCGCAGTGCGCCTTGTCCACCACGTCGGTACCGGTAGCGGCCACCGCGATCAGTTTCAGGCGCGGCAGGCGGCGCAGCACGTCGGCGCGCAGCGCCACCTTGTTGGTGACGGCGATGTCGGCGCCCTCCAGGCGCTGCAGCAGCTGATCGGGAGCGGTGTGCGGGTGCTCGACGAGCTCGTGCTCGAAACGGGGCCGGCGCAGGCGAATCTGCGGCGCGAGCGTGTCGCGGTCGAGGAAGACGATGCGTTGCATGAGAGGATCGAGTTGGAAGGGGAGAGGTTCAGCGCGCGGCCAGGCATCGGCGCGCCTCGGCGACGATGGCCTCGGGCGTGATGCCGAAGCGCGCATACAGCGCCTCGGCCGGGCCGCTGGCGCCCCAGCCGCTCATGCCGACGAAGCCGCCGCGCTCGCCGAGGTAGCGGTCCCAGCCGAAGCGCAGCGCGGCTTCCACCGCCACGCGCACGCCGCCCGGCGGCAGCACCGCATCGCGCCAGGCGGCGTACTGCGCGTCGAACAGCTCCCAGCAGGGCATCGACACCACCGCGGTGGGCACGCCCTGCGCCTGCAGCCGCTCGCGCGCCTGCAGCGCCAGCACCACCTCGGAGCCGGTCGCGATCAGCGTGAGCGCGCGCGGGCCGGGGTCAGCCTCGGCCAGCACGTAGGCCCCGCGCGCCGACAGGTTCTCTGCCACGTGGCGCGTGCGCACCGTGGGCAGGGCCTGCCGCGCGAACACCAGCGACACCGGCCCGGTGCGGTGCGCGAGCGCTGCTTCCCAGCATTCCGCAGCCTCCACCGCGTCGGCCGGGCGCATCACCAGCATGTCGGGCATCGCGCGCAGGGAGGCCAGGATCTCCACCGGCTGGTGGGTCGGGCCGTTGCGGCCGACGCCGATGGAGTCGTGGCTGAAGAGAAAGGTCACCGGGAGCCGCATTAGCGCGGCCATGCGCATCGCCGGGCGCTCGTAGTCGGCGAAGGCGAGGTAGGTGAGCGCGAAGGGACGGGGGCCGCCGTGCGCGGCGATGCCGTTGGCCAGCGCCCCCATCACGTGCTCGCGCACGCCGCAGTGCAGGTAGGTGCCGTGCGCTTCCTCTGCCGTGAAGGCCTTCAGGCGCCGCTTGTGGTTCATCGGCGCCTCCAGGTCGGCGCAGGCGATCAGGCGTTCGGGCAGCACCTCGGCGAGCGCGTCGCTGATCTCGGCCGAGGCGAGGATGCCGCCGGCCGGCGGCGGCGCCTCGACCACGCGCTGCTTGTACTGCGCCAGCACCTCGCGCCAGCTGGCCGGCAGCTCGCCCGCCAGCACGCGCTCGAACTCGGCACGCTCTGCAGGCGGCAGCGCCTCCACGCGCGCCTGCCAGGCGCGGTGCTCGGCCTCGCTGCGCCGACCGGCCTCGCGCCAGGCCTCGAGCACGGGCGCGGGCAGCTCGAAGGGCGCATGCGGCCAGTCGAGCGCGGCCCGGGCCGCGTCGGCGTCAGCCGGGTGCAGCTTGCCGCTATGGCCGCCGCGCTGTCCCTGCAGTCGCTCGATGCCGCGCGCAATCACCGTGCGGCAGGCGATCAGCGAGGGGCGCGCATCCGAGCGGGCGGCGGCGATCGCTGCCGAGACGGCCTCGATGTCGTGCCCGTCCACCTCCGCGACGTGCCAGCCCGCGACGCGGAAGCGCTCGGCCACGTCCTCGCTGATCGACAGCTCGGTGCCGCCGTCGTCGGTGATGCGGTTGTCGTCCCAGAACAGGATCAGCCGCCCGAGCCGCAGGTGCCCGGCCAGCGAGATCATCTCCTGGCCCACCCCCTCCTGCAGGCAGCCGTCGCCGACGAAGGCATAGGTGTGGTGGTCCACCAGCCCGGCGCCAAAACGCGCGCGCAGGTGGGCCTCGGCGATCGCCATCCCGAGGGCGTTGGCGATGCCCTGGCCCAGCGGGCCGGTCGTCACCTCGATGCCGCTCTCCACATCGCGCTCGGGGTGGCCCTCGCAGCGCGAACCCAGTTCGCGGAAGCGCCGGATCTCGTCGAGTGGGATGTTGCGGTAGCCGGTGAGGTGCAGCAGCGCGTACAGCAGCATCGAGCCGTGGCCGTTGGACAGCACGAAGCGGTCGCGGTCGGGCCAGGCCGGGTTGGCGGGATCGAACTTCAGGTGCCGGGTGAACAGCGCGGTGGCGATCTCGGCCATGCCCAGGGGCACGCCCTGGTGGCCTTCGCCGGCGCATACGATGGCGTCGATGGCGAGGAAACGGATCGCGTGCGCCAGCGGCGCGAGCGGATGGACGGACATGGCTGGGCAACTCCCCGCCGCCCGCGCGAGGCGGGGCGGCGTGCAAGGGGACGGGATCGAGGAAGGGCGGCGCCGGGGCGGCTTCAGTG
Organism: Caldimonas tepidiphila; assembly: GCF_003569765.1. Lineage (GTDB taxonomy): Bacteria > Pseudomonadota > Gammaproteobacteria > Burkholderiales > Burkholderiaceae_C > Caldimonas > Caldimonas tepidiphila. The sequence goes on from NZ_QXMG01000077.1 coordinate 12,937, forward strand.
GATGAGCATGCCGCCGTTGACGTCCAGCGTGATGCCGGTGCAGTAGCCCGACAGGTCGCTGGCGAGGAACAGGCAGGCGCCGGCCACATCGTCCGGCACGCCCAGGCGCGCCAGCGGGATCGTCTCCGCGATCTCGGCCTTGCGCTCGGCGCTGAGCTTGTCCTTGTTGATGTCGGTGGTGACGAGGCCCGGCGTGATGCAGTTGACCCGCACGTTGTCCGGCCCTAGCTCGCGCGCCATGGCGCGCGCCAGGCCGAGCACGCCGGCCTTGGCGGCCGAATAGTGCGGGCCGCCGAGGATGCCGCCGCCGCGCTGCGCCGACACTGAGGAGATGCAGACGATCGAGCCGCTGCGCTGCCGCTGCATCACCGGGATCGCGGCCTGAGAGCACAGCAGCGTGCCACGCAGGCTGACGTCGAGCACCGCGTCGTAGTCGGCCGCGCTGATGTCCACCGTCCTGCGCGGCTGCGTGATGCCGGCGTTGTTGACCAGGATGTCGAGGCGGCCGAAGCGCTCGACGATCCGGGCGACGGCGGCCTCCACATCGGCCTTGCAAGTGACGTCGGCCACGAGCCCGAGGTGCCCGGGGCCCAGGCGCGCTGCGGCCTGCGCCGGCTGCGCGCCTTCCAGGTCGGTGATGACGACATGGGCGCCTTGCAAGGCGAACAGGCGGGCGGTGGCGAAGCCGAGGCCGTTGGGGCCGGCGCCGCCGGTGACGAGGGCGACGCGGTCGGTAAGCAGCATGCTTGTCTCCAGGAAGTGGCTCCAGCGTCGAGATGCGCTGGCTGGGAGCGACTATGAAGAGGCAATCTGTTGAACACAACCGATACTTTTTCACCGGCAGATGAATTCTGTTCACGCCTGCCCCGCGCCGTGTCAGGATGGCGGCCATGCGCTCGTCCTTTCCGCCCCTGAGCTGCCTGCTGGCCTTCGAGGCCGCCGCGCGCCGCCACAGCTTCGCCGCCGCGGCGGCCGAACTCAGCCTCACGCCCTCCGCGGTGAGCCACCAGATCGCCAAGCTGGAGGAGCTGCTGGGCGTGCGCCTGTTCGACCGCAGCGGCCGCCACGCCGGGCTGACCGATGTCGGGCGCGACTACATGGGCCGCGTCTCGCTCGCACTGGAGGCCATCAGCGCCGCCACCGATCATGTGCGCAAGGGCGTGCGCAACCGGCTGCACGTGCACAGCAGCCCCAGCTTCGCCACCCTGTGGCTGATGCCGCGCCTGGCCGACTTCGCACGGCGGCATCCCGAGATCGTGCTGTCGCTGTCCTCGTCGCCGGCCCCGCCGGACTTCGCGGTCGGCCAGGTGGACATCGACATCCGCTACGGCGTGCCGAACTGGCCGCACCTGCACGTGCAGCCGGTGTTCGAGGAGCGCATCCTGCCCCTGGCGAGCCCCGCCTTCCTGGCCGCGCACCGGGTCGATCAGCCCGAGGACCTGCTGCGCCTGCCGCTGATCCAGTCGGCGGCCAACGTCCTGCAATGGACCGACTGGTTCCGCAGCCGGCACCTGCCCTCCATGCCGGGCCCGTATGCCTACAGCTTCGACCGCTCGGTGATGGCGCTGGAAGCGGCGGTGCAGGGCTTGGGCGTGGTCTGCGACAGCACGTCGATCGCCGGGCTGCACCTGCGCGACGGGCGGCTGCGCAAGGTCTTCGACGACCGATGGTGCCTGAAGACGCAGGCCCACTTCATCGTCTGCCCCCAGCGGCACCTGGACCGGCCCCAAGTAACAAACTTCGTCAACTGGGTGCGGGAGCAGGCAGCGCAGCCGGAAGGCGCTCCACCGTTGCCCTGATCGACTCATTCACCGAAGTGCCGCAAGCCGGCACCTGCCTGGCCCTACGCATCCAGCCGCCTTGACGTTCAGCGGGGAATCAGTTTGTTGGAACTGAGCCTCAGGTCCGGGCAGCCTCGCTATGCAACCAAGTCAGGAAGCCCTCGACGGCCGGCCTTTTGGCGTGGCGAGCAGGGTATACCGCGAAATGCGCCTTGACCCTGACAGCCTTCTCCAAGCCGAAAACAGGCCTCAGCTTTCCCTCCGCAATGTGTCCTTTGGCGAGGGTCGTGCTTTCCAATGCAACTCCCAGTCCCTGGGTGGCCGCATCCAGCGACATTTGGGCCCTGTCGAAACGTACGGCAAACCGATCCGGTGCGCGGTGGTTAGAGAACTCTCGGAACCAGTCCGACCACTGCACCACGTTCACATTGCTCTGAATCAGCGGCAGGTCCAGCAAATGTTCCTGTCGCTTGAGGCGATGCTCCCGAATGAAGTCTGGCGCGGCCAGGGGCAGAATCCTTTCCTCGAAAAGGGGCTCGATCACCAGGTCGGGCCAGTTCGGCACGCCATAGCGGATGTCGATGTCCGCCTGTCCGAATGCAAAATCGCTGTGAGTGTGAGCGGCCGACAGGTTCAGCGAGATGTCCGGATATGCCTGGGCGAAGGCACGCAGCCGAGGCATCAGCCACAAGCTCGCGATGCTGGGGGCGGAGTGGACGTAGAGACTGTTGCTGACGCCCTGGCGCAGGTCGTCCGTGGCCGAGGAAATGGCACTCAACGCACCTCCCACGCGTGTCAGGTACTGCTCGCCTGCCGCGCTCAAGCGCACCCCATGCGCGCTGCGCTCGAACAGGCGCACACCGAGATGCGACTCCAGCCGAGCCACCTGGTGACTGATGGCCGAGGCGGTCAGGTGGAGCTCGGCCGCGGCTAAAGCGAAGCTTCGTCTACGGGCTACTGCCTCGAACGCCAGAAGGTTGACGACAGGCGGAATGGAAGCCATAGGGGGCAACCCGGGAGTTAAATGACAGGAGGTCATCTTAAGCTGAAAAATATTCGCTTGTCGTCACGCCCCCTCGCCTCGAAGATTCGGCCAGAACACAGGAGACAAGCAGGGGCCGCGGGCTCCCGTGGGGTGGCAAGGGGCATGAGGTGCCCCGTGCGCCGCCCGAGTCGTTTCCCGTGTTCGATCCGAACACCCCCTTCACATAGGAAACGAACGACATGCTGCTCAAGGACAAGGTTGCCGTGATCACCGGTGGCGCCGGGCTCAACGGCCTGGGATTCGCCACTGCCCGCCAGATGGCCGCGCAGGGTGCACGCGTGGTGGTGCTGGACTTGGCTCGCGCCGAGCCGGCTGCCGCCGCTGCCCGCCTGGGCGAAGGCCATCTCGGGCTCGTCGCCGACGTGACCAGCAAGGAGGCCTGCGAGGCCGCCGCCGCCGAGGTGCTCCAGGCCTTCGGGCGCATCGACATCCTCGTCAACAACGCCGGCATCACGCAGCCGGTCAAGACGCTCGAGATCAGCGGCGCGGACTACGACCGCATCCTCGACGTCAACCTGCGCGGCACGCTGTACATGTCGCAGGCCGTGCTGCCCGCGATGCGCGCGCAGAAGAGCGGCTCGATCATGTGCATCTCCTCGGTGTCCGCGCAGCGCGGGGGCGGCATCTTCGGCGGCCCGCACTACTCGGCCGCAAAGGCAGGTGTGCTCGGCCTGGCCCGCGCAATGGCGCGCGAGTTTGGCGTCGAGGGCATCCGCGTCAACTGCATTACCCCGGGCCTCATCGAGACCGACATCACCCAGGGCAAACTCACGCCCGAGCGCAAGGCCGAGATCTCGGAATCGATCCCTCTGGCCCGCCTGGGCCGCGCCGACGATGTGGCCGGCGCCTGCGTGTTCCTCGCCAGCGATCTCTCCGCCTACTGCACGGGCATCACGCTCGATGTGAACGGCGGCATGCTGATCCACTGAGCCTCCGTTCCACCCGTCACCCCCCAGACCAAGGAGACAACGTCATGCAACGCAAGCACTTCACCCGCACCCTGCTGGCCCTGGCCGCCTTCGCTGCGATCCCCTTCGCCGCCCATGCTCAGGCCGTGAAGCTGACGCTGGGCCACGGCGCGGCCGTCGGCAACCCGCGGCACGAGGGGGCCGTCAAGTTCGCCGAAGTGGTGAAGGCGAAGTCGGGCGGCCGCATCGAGGTGCAGGTGGCGCCCTCGGGTCAGCTCGGCGACGACGCGGCGATGGTGACCGCGCTGCGCACCGGCGCGCTGGACATGTCGGCCAACTCGCAGGGCGCCGTGTCGGTGGCCGTGCCGGAGTACGCGGCCTACGGCATGCCCTTCCTCTTTAACACCTCGGAGCAGGCCTTCAAGCTGCTGGACGGTCCCCTGGGCAAGGAGCTGGCGGAGCAGTCGGCCAAGAAGGGCATGGTGGTGCTGGGCTACTGGGACAACGGCATCCGCCATATGACCAACAGCAAGCGCCCGATCACCAAGGTCGAGGACATGAAGGGCCTGAAGATGCGTACCCCGCCCGACGCGGTGCTGGTGGACATCATGCAGGCGCTGGGCGCCGAGGCGCAGCAGATCAAGTTCGCTGAGCTCTACGTCGCGCTGCAGCAGGGCGTGGTCGACGGCCAGGAGAACCCGCTGGCCAACTTCCATGCCAGCAAGCTCTACGAGGTGCAGAAGCACCTGGCGCTCACGAGCCACATGTTCCAGATGACGCCCTTCCTGATGAGCAAGCGCACCTGGGACCGCCTCTCCGACGCCGACCGCAAGGCGGTGACCGAGGCCGCGGTCGAAGCCACCGCGCTGCAGCGCAAGCTCTCGGCCGAGGCGGACGAGAAGCTGCTCGCGGACCTCAAGTCCAAGGGCGTGCAAGTCACTACGGTCGACAAGGCTGCCTTCGCCAAGGCCACCCAGCCGGTCAACGAGAAGTGGCTCACCTCGCCCATTGGCGCCTACGTCAAGAAGGTGACTGCCGCTGCCCAGGCGCAGTGACGGCGCGAGGTCGATCTATCAAGAAACCCGTCCGCCCGGCCCGCGCGCGGTGCCCGGGCTGACGAGCAGGAGACAAGCATGCATGAGGTGCAACGCAATGCCCTCGAACGCGCCATCGTGGCAGTCTGCAGCTTCGTGCTGTGGCTGACCTCGGGGGTGATCTTCGCAATCCTCACGGCCAACACCGTGCTGCGCTACGCCAGCGGCTCGAGCCTGCAGTGGGCCAACGAGCTACCCGAGCTGCTGTTTCCCTGGCTGGTGATGGCCGGCGTGGTACTCGCGGCCGAGCGCGGCGCGCACATCGCTACCGTGTTCCTGGTGGAGGCCGTGCCCCAGGCGGCGCGCCGCGTCATCTGCGTGGCGGGCTGGCTGACCGTGGCCGGCCTGTATGCGACGCTGGCCTGGGCGACCTGGGCGATGCTCGAGATCGTCCACGACGAGAAGTCGCCGATCCTGCAGGTGCCCGGCTCGGTCACCTATGGCTGCGTGATGGGCGGCATGGTGATGCTGGCACTGCTGGCACTGCAGTCGGCCTGGCGCGCTTGGTGCGCATCTCCGGCTCCGGCTCCCACCCCGGAGCCGGGTAGCGTCCCGGAAATCCAGGCCCCCCACTGGTAAACCGCCAGGAGCCCTCATGAGCGCACTCATCCTTCTCGTCTTTCTCTGCGGCGCCGTGGCAGCGGTGCCGATCGCGCACGCGCTGCTGATCGCCGCGATTGCCGCGGCGGCCAGCAGCGACCGTGTCCCGCTCGATCTGCTCGTGCAGCAGATGGTGGCGCAGGTGCAGAGCTTTCCGCTGATCGCCATCCCCTTCTTCATGCTCACCGGCGCGCTGATGATGGGCGGTCGGCTCGGCCAGGCCATCGTCGGCGTGCTGTCGGCGACAGTGGGCCGCTGGCACGGCGGACCGGCCCAGGTCAGCGTGCTGTCGTCGACGATGTTTGGCGGCGTCTCGGGCTCGGCGGTGGCCGACGCCGCTGCCATTGGCTCGCTGATGATGCCCTGGCATCGCAGGCTCGGCTACCCGATGCCGTTCTCGGCGGCAGCGCTGGCGTCGGCAGCGACGATCGACATCATCATCCCCCCGTCAATCCCACTGATCCTGTTCGCGCTGAGCGCAAACGCCTCGATCGCGGCGCTGTTCTTTGCCGGCATCCTGCCGGGACTGCTGCTGTGCGGGGGCTTCATGTTCGTCTGCTGGTGGGTGGGAAAGCGGCGAAACCTGCCACGCGAAACCGCCCCGGCCGACCGCGCCGCGTTCCGCCGCAACCTCCTGCACTCCCTGCCAGCCGTCGCGCTGCCGGTGCTGATCGTCGTCTTCCTGCGCTTCGGCTTCGCCACGCCCACCGAGGTGGCGATCCTGTCGACGCTGTATGCCGGCGTGGTCTCGGCGCTGATGTACCGCGACCTGTCGCTCAGGCGGCTGCATCACGCAGTGATCGAGGCGGGACTGGCCACTGGGGTGGTGCTGCTGGTCATCATGGCCTCGGCCGCGATCGGCTGGCTGCTGACCTTCGACCAGATGCCGCAGAACGTCGTGCAATGGGTGCAGCAGAACATCGACGCCAAGTGGATGGTGATCCTGCTGATGAACCTGATGATGCTGTTCATCGGCATGTTCATCGACCTGCCCGCCGCCGTGCTGCTGCTCACGCCGGTCCTGCTGCCGATGGCGCAGAGCATCGGCATGGACCCGGTACAGCTCGGGATCATGATGGTCGTCAACCTGGCCATCGGCCTGTACACGCCGCCGGTGGGCACCACCCTCTTCATCACCAGCTCGCTGGCACGCGTGAAGGTGGGCGAGACCGTGCGCGCAATGGGTCCCTTCTACCTGGTGGCCTTCGCCGTGCTCGCGATCGTCTCCTACTTCCCCGCCAGCATCCTGCGCTGAGCGCACCGCATTACTCATACTAGGAGCACTTCATGATCGAAGCTGAAGCTTCCGACACGCAGCGACGACTCGCTGCCGCTGCCTGGCGCATCCGCCGCTACGCCCTGCGCATGGGCGAGGTGCAGGGCCAGGGCTACATCGGCCAGGCGCTGGGCTGGGCCGACGTGCTGGCGGTGGCCTACCGCCACGCGCTGAACCTGCGCCCCGAGGAACCCGAGTGGGAGGGCCGCGACCGCTTCCTGCTCTCGCACGGCCACTACGCCATCGCCCACTACGCCGCGCTGATCGAGGCCGGGATCATCCCCGAGGAGGAGCTCGAGACCTACGGCAGCGACGACAGCCGGCTGCCGATGTCGGGCATGGCCACCTACACGCCTGGCATGGAGATCTCCGGCGGCTCGCTCGGCCAGGGCCTGGCGATCGGCGTGGGCATGGCGCTGGGCCTCAAGCAGAAGAAGAACCCGGCCTTCGTCTACAACAGCATGAGCGACGGCGAGCTCGACGAGGGCTCGACCTGGGAGGCAGCGATGGGTGCCGCCCACCACCGCCTGGACAACCTGATCTGCCTGGTCGACATCAACAACCAGCAGGCCGACGGCCCCTCGGGCAAGGTGATGGGCTTTGAGCCGCTGGCCGATAAGTGGGCATCCTTCGGCTGGCACGTGCAGCGCGTCAACGGCAACGACCTGCCCGCCGTGCTCGCCGCCTTTGATGCCGCGCGCACTCTTAAGGAGGCCAAGCCGCGCGCGATCCTTTTCGACACGCTGATGGGCAAGGGCGTGCCCTTCCTCGAGACGCGCGACAAGAACCACTTCATCCGCGTCGACCCGCCCGAGTGGCAGCAGGCCCTCGCCATCCTGGACCAGTCCCAAGACGCCCCGAAGGCCGAGGAGGCCGTGCAATGAACACCGTCGCAGAAAAGAAACCCCGCCTGACCACCTCGGCGATGATCGCCTCGATCGCCAGCGAGGGCCAACGCGTCAAGGCTGCCCCCTTCGGCAAGGCGCTGGTCGAGCTGGCGGCCAACCGCCCCGAGATCGTCGGCATGACGGCCGACCTCGCCAAGTACACCGACCTGCACCTCTTCGGCCAAGCCTACCCGGAGCGCTTCTACCAGATGGGCATGGCCGAGCAGCTGCTGATGGCCGCGGCCGGCGGCATGGCCAAGGAGGGCTTGATCCCGTTCGCCACCACCTACGCGGTCTTCGGCACCCGCCGCGCCTACGACTTCATCCATCAGGTGATCGCCGAGGAGAACCTCGACGTCAAGATGTGTTGCGCGCTGCCGGGCCTGACCACCGGCTACGGCCCGAGCCACCAGGCGACCGAGGACCTGGCGCTGATGCGCGGCATCCCGGGCCTGACCATCGTCGATCCCTGCGACGCGCTCGACATCGAGCAGGCCGTGCCGCAGATCGCCGACCACAAGGGCCCGGTCTACATGCGGCTGCTGCGCGGCAACGTACCGCTGGTGCTCGACGAGTACGACTACAAGTTCGAGCTCGGCAAAGCCAAGATGCTGCGTGAGGGTGACGACGTGCTCGTGATCTCCAGCGGCTTCATGACGATGCGCGCGCTGGAAGTCGCGCAGACGCTGGCCGCGGACAAGGTGGGCGTGGCCGTGCTGCACTGCCCGACGATCAAGCCGCTCGACGAGGCGACGATCCTGGAGGCAGTGCGCTACAAGCACCGCATGGTGGTGGTGGCCGAGAACCACTCGGTGGTCGGTGGCCTGGGCGAGGCGGTGGCCAGCGCCCTGCTGCGCAACCGGGTGCAGCCGGCGGCCTTCCACATGGCCGGTCTGCCCGACGCCTTCCTCGACGCAGGAGCGCTGCCCACGCTGCACGAGCGCTACGGCATCAGCCGCGAGGCCCTGGCCGCGCGTATCAAGGCTTGGCTCGGCTGACCTCCCTCGGCGGCCCGACGCCATTCGAATCGGAGGCCTTGCAGGCCTCCTGCGCTGCGGTGGCGAATGAACTGAGGGCGTGACATTCCCCCTGCCCGTTCATGGCCGCCCACAGGCGGCAGCGCTTGCAGCGACGCCTCAATGCGCCGGCACGAGGTCTCAGCCGGTGGCCGGGGCGACCTGATGCAGGCTGCCGTCGTCAGTGAAGGCCGGCGCACCCGCCGCCGGCGTTTCCCGCAGCGGGTAGCGTCCGAAAAAGGGGCCGCCTGAATAGGCCGCTTGTCTGTCAGATCAAGTTTCGATCAGGACACCACCTGCCGCTTTGCAGACTTCTCGGGCTCGCCGTGCAGCGCGATGGCGCGCTCCAGGAACCGGCGGGCAGCTGCCACATCTCGCTTGGCTATGAGCAGGAAGTCAACGGTGTGGCCCTCGCGGTCGACTGCGCGGTACAGATACTGCCAGCGGCCGGCTACCTTGAGATAGGTCTCATCCATGGGCCAGCTCCTGCCGATGGGGCACCGGCGTCGGCGAAACGTTGCACCGAGCACAGGCAGCATCTTCAGTGCCCAGCGGGGTACCGTGGCGTGATCGACGATGACACCACGCTCTTGCATCATCTCCTCGATGTGGCGCAGGCTACGGCGGGCAGGCGGCGTACCAACGAACGCAGGTGAGCATTACCTCCAGCGGGCAGTGCAGCCGCTTGATCACCTTGCGCAGCGCCTCGATCATCATTTTCGGTCCTTCGCCACTCTGGCCTCAGACTACCAGCGCTGGCTTATCGCGACAGAACCCGCGCAGCAGGGGGTGATGCCAGCGCGCCTGAGGCAATGCCGGCCAATTTACGCGTGGATCGGAGTGATGGAGCGACGTTACTAGGACGCCGCCGGCCTCACGGCAAGCGAAGGCGTTCACGCAAGACGTTGATGGCTGCGTCCGGTGCGCTGAGCACGGGGCAAGGCAGCACGGACTGCACGGCGTCGCAGCAACGAGAATTCGAAAAGTGCGCCAGCATCACGGCATCGCAATGCGCCAAGCGGGGAGCCGCTTCCACATGCAGTCGGTCGTGCGTGGCCAGATCGCCGGCCTTAGCGGCGGCCAGGGCCTCCGGAATGCAGACCACCTCTAGCGCCGCCTCCACGCCCCGCGCCCGCGCCATGGCCAAGAACTCGGCCTCCATTGGCACCACGGCCGCTGCAAACGTCGCCAGCATGCCGATGCGTTGGCCTGCGGCCAGAGCCGCTTCGAACATTGCCTCGTTGGGCTTGAGCACGGGCACCGGCAGTACGCTGGCCGCCTCCCCAATGGCCTCGCCAAAGGCCGAGCAGGTGAAGAGTACGCCCTCAGCGCCGGCGTCGATGGCGTGCTCCGCCAAGCGTCGAATCCGCCGCCGCATGGTGTCGGTGAGTTGTCCGTCGCGCTCTAGGTCCGCTGGCAGGGCGTCGTCCACCAGGTTGACGCGTTGGGCCTGCGGCCAGCGCTGCGAGAATGCAGCTTCTACCGGCGCCATCGCCACGTAGACAGCGTGGATCAGGGCAATGCGCGGTCCTGCCGCTATCTCGCTCATACAGGGTTCCTTACCAGGATGCGCCGAAGGTGCGGCGCAAGTCCTCGATCGCTGCCTCGTCCAGCAGCGCGGGCTTCGGGTTCAACAGCAACCACAGCTTGGCGGTTTCTTCCAGCTCCTCCAGCGTGGCCATGGCGGCCGCGGGCGAAGTCCCCCAGACATTGGGCCCGAGGCGATCCAGCATCACGGCGCTGAGCCGTCCGCCGCTTTCCTGGCAGGCCCGGATGGCCTGCGCCACCCGCTCGCCCACCTTCGGATCCCCGGGACGGTGGTAGGGGATGAGCGGCACGTGGCCGACCTTCATGACGTAGTACGGCGTGATGGGCGGCAGGATGTCGGCCTCGCTCCATACGCCGCGCAGCGTCAGCGCCACCAGGTGCGTGGAATGCGTGTGGATCACGCATTGGGCCTGCGGGTCGGCGTCGTAGATGCGCCGATGCAGGGCGAGGGTCTTGCTGGCTCGGTCGCCGCTCAACTGCTCGCCACCCGGGGTCACCTTGGCCAGCCGCTCGGGCTGCAGGAAGCCCAGGCAGGCATCGGTGGGGGTGATGAGGAAACCGTCGGGCAGCCGGACACTGATGTTGCCTGCGGTGGCATGCACGTAGCCGCGCGCGAACAGGCTTGCGCCGACGCGGCAGATTTCCTGCCGGAGTTCTGTCTCGCTCATTGCGCAAGCGTTCCAAAGGCCTTGGAGAAGAAGTCGGGGGTGCCGAAGTTGCCGGACTTGAGCGCGAGGTTCAGCCCTTCCCCCCCGGCCACCGGCGAGGCGGCATGGCACCAGGGCACGCCCGGGTCGATCTGCACGCCGATGCGCATGCGCGCGATCCCGAGCGCCTGCACGCAGGCCCCCGAGGTCTCGCCGCCGGCCACGACGAGCTGGCGCACGCCGCGCTCGACCAGGCCGCGGGCAATGGCCGACAGCGCCTCCTCGATCATCGCGCCGGCCTGCTCCACGCCCAGGCGACCCTGCACGGCCTTGACCGCCTCGGGCTGGGCGGTCGCATAGACGAGCACCGCCTGCTCGCCCAGCCGGGGCGCGGCCCAGGCCAGCGCCGCGCGCACCACGTCCTCGCCCGCGGCCAGTCGCAACGGATCCACGGCGAAGGCCTCGCCGCCGCGCTGCAGGAAGTCCACCACCTGGGCATTGGAGGCGGCCGAGCAGCTGCCCGAGACGACCGCCTTCGGCCCCGGGATGACGGGCAGCCGGGCGGCCGCCTCGCTGGGCATCAGCCCGTGGTTCTGCGGCAGGCCGATCGCCACGCCCGAGCCGGCCACCAGCAGCGGCAGCCCGGCGAAGGCCCGCCCCATGCTCAGCAGGTCCTCGTTGCCGATCGCATCGACGATGCCGAAGCGCAGCCCCTGTGCCTGGAGTGCGCGCATGCGCCCGGCGATGGTTTGCGCGCCCTGGCGCACCACCTCGTGGTCCACCAGGCCCACCTTGCCGCGGCACTGGCGCTGCATCACGCGCACCAAGCTCGCGTCGGTCATCGGCGTGAGGGGATGGTGGCGCATGCTGCTGTCGCTCAGCAGCAGGTCGCCGACGAAGAGATGGCCCTTGAACACCGTGCGCTGGTTCTCGGGGAAGGCCGGGCACACCGGCACGAAGTCCGCGCCCAGCGCGTCGGCCAGCGCCTCGGCCACCGGCCCGATGTTGCCCCGCTCAGTCGAGTCGAAGGTGGAGCAGACCTTTAAGTAGATTTGCCCGGCGCCTTGGGCCTGCAGCCAGCGCAGCGCGGCCAGCGACTGCCGCGTCGCCTCCTCCGGCTCGATGGTGCGGGACTTGAGCGCCACGACCACCGCATCGGCATCGATGCGCATGTCCTCGTCCGGCACGCCGATGGTCTGCACCACCCGCATGCCCGCACGCACCAGATTGTTCGCCAGGTCGGTGGCACCCGTGAAATCGTCAGCAATGCAGCCCAGCAGCATGCTCATGCTCCGTCAGAAGTGAGAAAGGGCAGGCGCCGCTTGCAGGCCTGCCCGTGCCGGACTCACGCAGCCCTGAGCGCGAGGGCGACGGCTTGGCCGAAGGCCTTGCAGCCGAGGGAGCCGCCGAGGTCG
>NZ_QXMG01000078.1 GCF_003569765.1 Caldimonas tepidiphila
GTTCATTCAGACCGGTGCCCGGTACTCCTCCCCCTTGGCCAGCACCGCCCAGCAGATGCACGCGTTCCTCGCTGCGATCGCGACCACCGCGCACCAGTAGCCTTTTCGCTCGGCCAGACCGGTGGCCCAGCGGCTGAGCCGATCCATCCCGCCGGAGGCGCACTCCCCGGATTCAATAGATCGTCGTTACCCCATCCTAGCTCCTAAGGGCGAATTCTTTGTCTCCCCCCTGCGGCTGTGCGACCATGCCCCCATGAAATTCTTGATGCGCGCCTTCGCGATCGTTCACGCCCTCATGGCGGCACTTTTCGCCGCCGCGGCGCTCGTGCTGGTCGTGATATCGGCGAATGTGGCCTGGAGTGCGCTCGCGCACGGACTGGGGAAAGATGTCGCGCAGGAAGTCATCGAAGCGGTCGGCCTGCTGGCCGCCGCCGTGGTCGCGCTCCAGATCGCCCAGACGATCACCGAGGAGGAAGTCATCCGCGCGGCCCACATGAATGCGCCCACCCGCGTGCGCCGTTTCCTGTCCCGATTCTTCGTGCTGGTCACCGTCGCGCTGGCCATCGAGGGACTCGTCGCCACGTTCAAGGCCGTGCACGAGAACGTTTCCCACCTGCTTTATGCCGCAGCCCTCGTTCTCGCCACTGCGGCACTCCTGGCTGCATGGGGCGTCTTCGTTCGCCTGAATCGGGCCGCCGAGGAACTGGAACCCGAGGCCATGCAGGCGGCAAAGCGGGAAGATCGGAAGATCCAGGAGTAGGAACCGGTCGGAGCATCGGTGCCGGGTTTCACGGTCGTCCGGACCCGCCCGACGCCTGGCGCAGCCAGCCCTGTCTGCCAGTGGTGGTGGAGGGGCGGCATTGGACGCGCCCCCGGCGCTTCGCGCCGCCCTGCGAGGCCGACCTGCCCCCTTGCCGGAGGCAGGTCGAGGTCTTCTCGCCTTACGCCAGCTTCACGAGCTGCTTGCCGAAGTTGCGCCCCTTCAGCAGCCCGAGGAAGGCCGCCGGCGCGGACTCCAGGCCTTCGGCGACGGTCTCGCGGTACTTCAGCCGGCCCTCGGCCACCAGGGTGCCGAGCTCCTTCAGCGCCGGCGGCCATGCGGCGGGCTGCTCGCTGACGATGAAGCCCTCCACGCGCAGCCGGTTCGTGAGGATCAGCTGCGGGTAGGCCATCGGGATCGGCTCGCCGTTGTAGCCGGCGATCATCCCGCACATCGCGATGCGGCCGAAGGCGTTCATGCGCAGCATCACCGCGTCGAGCACCATGCCGCCGACGTTCTCGAAGTGGCCGTCGATGCCGTCCGGGCAGGCGTCCTTCAGCGCGCGGGCCAGCGACGCGGCGTCGCGGTGCTCGCGGTAGTCGATGCAGGCGTCGAAGCCGAGCTCCTCGGTGACGTAGCGGCACTTCTCCGCGCCGCCGGCGATGCCCACCGCGCGGCAGCCGCGCACCTTGGCGAGTTGGCCGACGACGCTGCCGACCGCGCCGCTCGCGGCGCTGACCACCACGGTCTTGCCCGCGCGCGGCTCGATGATGCCGTTGAGCCCGTACCACGCGGTGACGCCCGGCATGCCGACCGGGCCCAGGTAGGCCGACAGCGGCACGCGCGAGGTGTCCACCTTCTGCAGCGCGGCGGCCTGCCCGGCGTCGAGCAGCTGGTACTGCTGCCAGCCGCCGTAGCCGACCACCTTGTCGCCCGCCCGGAAGGCCGGGTTGCGCGACGCCAGCACCTCGCCGGCCGTGCCGCCGATCATCACCTCGTCGAGCGGCTGCGGCGCGGCGTAGCTCTTGCCCTCGCTCATGCGGCCGCGCATGTAGGGGTCGAGCGACAGCCAGTGGTGGCGCACCAGCACCTGGCCCTCGGCGAGCGCGTCGGGCGCGGGCAGCGGGGTCTCGACGAGGCGGAAGTTGTCGGCGCTCGGCTCGCCCTGGGGGCGCGAGGCGAGCAGGATCTGGCGGTTCGTCAGGCTCATGGTGTGTGTCTCCTCCTGCGGGTTGACTTTTCAGTATCGCAGGGAGGAGCGCGGCGCGCAGGGCCTCAGCCGCCGCCGGGCGCGGGGACGGCGCCGGCGCCGGCCGTCCCGGGCGAGGCCGCCGGCTGCAGGGGCGCGGCGGGGCGCCCTGCCCGGCCGCGCGCCGAGTCGCGCTGCCCGGTGGCGGGCACCAGCGTGCCGGCGCGCCCGAGACCGTGGCGCGGCATGCCGCTGTAGATCGCCTCGTACTCGCCGGCTCGCACGAGGTAGGTCTCGTGCCAGATGCCGACGTCGCCGCGGCTCCTGCCGGTGCGCTTGTTGAAGGCGACCCAGGCGGGCCAGTGCAGGTGGTCGCGGCTGCGGGCGTAGGCCTCGAGGTGCTCGAAGGAGCGCCAGTACTGCACGATCAGCAGCCCGCCCGAGACCGCGCCCAGGAAGCCGCTCTCGGGCCGGCGCTCTAGCTCCTTGAGCATGCGCGGCATCGCGAGGAAGACCGGCAGCCACTGGTGCAGCTTCCAGGGCTTGTTGATCCGCATGCCGATGACGAAGACGACGAAGTCGCCCTCGATCTCGGCGGCCATCCTTCGGGGCAGGATCTCGGACATGGCGCCTCCCTGTGCGGGCCGGGGGAACGCGGCGGTTCCGTACCCCGGTCCGTCAGGCGGCAAGGTAACTCCGCGGGCGCCGCGCGGGAAGCCCCATCGGCGCGGGATGGATTACTCCGGCTTCGGGCCCGAGAAGGGGCGGATCGCCCGCTCGCGACCGGGCAGCGCGCGCATGTACTTGAAGGTGCCGGTGGCGTGCGCGCAGAGCTCGCCCGCCATCGTCAGCACCGAGGCCTCGCAGAAGGCCATCGTGCTGGTGCGGTGCAGCAGGCGGCCGATGGCGCGCAGGCGGCCCTCGCCGGGGCGCATGAAGCTGGTCTTCATCTCGATCGTCACGACGCCGGGCGCGGCGAAGGGGTCGGGGCCGTGGCCGGCGCGCGCGGCGTGCGCCATCGCGACGTCGAGCAGCGTCATCGTCACGCCGCCGTGGGCGACCGAGAAGGAGTTCATGTGCGCGTGCTGCAAGTCCATCTGCAGCTCGGCCTCGCCGTCGGCCATGCGGTGCAGCTCGAAGCCGAGGTGCTCGACGAAGGGGATGTAGGCCGGGAAGGCCATCGCGGGGGGTGTCTTGTCGGTCACGCGCTCAACGCTCCAGGTAACGGAAGAAAGGTTCGCGGCTTGGCGGGCGGCCAAGGAACTGCTCGACGAGCACCTGCGGCAGCTTCTGGCCGCCCTGCTCGAGGATGGTCTCGCGGTAGCGGCGGCCGACTGCCGGGTCGAGCCGGTCGGCGAAGGCGGTGCGCAGGTCCTCGGCGAGCACCAGGCTCCACAGGTAGCCGTAGTAGCCGGCCGCGTAGCCGCCGGCGATGTGGCCGAAGTTGGCCGGGAAGCGCGTGCCGCTGACGTGGCCGAGCGGCGTCGCGGCCTCCATGCCGGCCCACAGCGGCAGCGGCTCGGCGGCGCGCTCGCCGTAGAGGGCGAGGTCGTAGCTGGCGAAGAGGTGCTGGCGCGCCACCTGCAGGCCCTTGGCGAAGTGCCGCGCCTCGTCGGCGCGCGCCAGCAGCGCGGGCGGCACCGGCGGGCACTCGGCGCAGACCTCGCGCATCAGCGCGAGCACGCGCTCGTCGAATACCCAGTCCTCCAGCATCTGCGAGGGCGCCTCGACGAAGTCGCGCAGCACGCGCGTGCCGCCCTGCCCCGCGTAGCGCGTGCGCGACAGCGTCGAGTGCAGCGCGTGGCCGAACTCGTGCAGCAGCGTCTGCAGCTCCTCGAGCGTCAGGCCCTCGCGGTTGAAGTTGGTCACGAGCGCCGCGGCGGGCTGGCGCTTCTCCAGCGTCGAGACGTTGCGGAAGCTCCACACCGCGGCATGGCGGTACTTGTCCGGGCGCGGGTAGAGGTCGACGAAGAGCGTGCCGAGTTCGGCCCCGCCCCGGCGCTCGTGCACGGTGTAGGCGCGCGCGTCCGGGTGCCACAGGGACTGTTCGGAAGGCCGGAACTCGACGCCGAACAGCCGCGAGGCCAGCGCGAACACGAAGCGCAGGCTGGCCTCGGGCGGGAAGTGCTTGCGGAAGGCCTCCTGGTCGAGCTCGTAGCGCTCGCGCCGCAGCCGCTCCATGTAGTAGGCGACGTCCCAGCGCCGCAGCGTCGTGTCCTGCGGCGGCGTGCCGAGGTGGCGGGCCTTGGCGGCGCGCAGCTCGGCGAGGTCGCGCACCTCGCGCTCCTTCACCGCGCCGGCGACCTCGCCGAGGAAGGACTGCGCCTGCGCCAGCGACCCCGCCATGCGGTGGCGCAGCTGGAAGTCGGCGTAGCTCCTGAAGCCGAAGAGCTGCGCGTACTCGCGGCGCAGCCGCGCCAGCTCGTCGAGCCGCTTCAGGTTGGCCTCGCCGCCCTGCGCGAGCCGCGCGCGCCACATGCGCTCGCGCGCGGCGGGGTCGTGCGCGTAGTCGAGCACCGGGATCGAGGTGGGGTAGTCGAGGCCGAGCAGCACGCGGCCCTGCGCGTCGCGCGGCGCCTTCTGCCACACCGCGGGCGGCACGCCGTCGAGCTCCTTCGGCGTGAAGGGCACCTGCGTGCGGTCCTCCTGGATCTGGCGCTCGAAGTCCTGGTTGAGCTGGTTGATGCGCTGGCTGATGGCCTGCGCGCGGCGGCGCGCCACCGGCGGCAGCGCGACGCCGGCGTCCTCGAAGTCGTCGAGCAGCTCGCGGCGGTAGCGCGCGTCGATCGGGTCGGCCGGCACCACCTCGTTGACGTGCCGGTAGATGCGGGCGTTCTGGTAGAACTCGGTCGAGAAGGCCTGCTGGCGCCGGTCGCAGGCGTCGGCGGCGTCGCGGATCGCCTTGTCGGGATGCACGCTCGACAGCAGCCACAGCGGCCCCAGCCCGTCCTCGACGCGCTGCGTCATGCGGTCGAAGCGCGCCAGGTAACCCGCGTCGGAGGGCGCCTGCATCAGCTCGCGCTCCATCGCGCGCAGGTCCTGCAGCGTGCGATCGCACCGGGCGCGCACCTCGGCGGCGTCGCGGAAGTCGGGGAAACGGTAGGCGGCCTGCGAGATGGCGGGGGCGCCGAGCAGCGCCAGCGCGCCGGCCCAGGCCGCGGCCAGCGCGCAGCGGCGGAAGGCGCGCCTCATCGCGCCGCGCCCGTGCCGGATGCGGACGCCGGGCCGGGCACCTCGAAGTCGAGCACGGTGCGCGACTCGCGCATGCCGCCGAGCACGGTGCCGGCCTCCTTGTGCTTCGGGTGATGCAGGTAGGCCTCGAGCGCGGCGGCGTCGGCGAAGGTCGAGACCAGCACGACGTCCATGTTCGCCTCCAGGCCGCCCGTGCGCAACCCGACGTCGAACTCCAGCATGCCCGGCACGATGCCGCGGCAGCCGTCGAGCAGTTCCTTGAAGCGCGGCGCCTCGGCGGGGTCGCGCAGCTTCCACATCACGATGTGTCGGATCATGGTTCCTTCTTCTGTCCGGGCCGTTGTTCGAGTCGGGCGCGCACGAAGATCAGCCCCAGGCCGATCAGCGCCGCGCCGCCGCCGGCGAGCATAAGCGCCCAGCCGAGCGAGGCGTCGCGCCGGGCGACGAAAAGCCCCAGGCCGAGCGCGAACAGGCCGCCGTAGATCAGCGCCCACACGAGCGCATCCAGATGTCGCAGCTTCATGCCGTCCCCCGCGTTCAGAACACCTCGAACACCCCCGCGACGCCGATCTCCGGGCCCGCGTCGGCCACCACGCAGACGTGCCGCGCCTTGCGCCGCCGTCCCTCGGCCAGCGCGTGCGCCAGCAGCCGCGCGCCGCTCGCGCCGTCCGGGCTGCCGAGCGCGAGCGCGCCGCCGTCGACGTTGAGCCGCTCGGGCGGCAGCCCGAGCCGGTCGGCGCACAGCAGCACCTGCGCGGAGGAGGACTCGTGCAGCTCCCACAGGTCGATGTCCTCCACATGCAGCGCGAGCCGCTGCAGCAGCCGGCGCACCGCGTTCACCGCGCCGAGCCCCGCCTCGCCCGGCTCGCAGCCCGCCGACGCGAAGCCGAGGCAGCGGCCCCAGGGCCGCAGGCCGCGGCGCTCGGCATGCCGCGCGCCGGTCAGCACGCACAGCGCGGCGCCGTCGGCCGGCAGCGCGACCGGCCCGGCCTCGGGCGCCGCACCGGCGGGCGGCAGCGCCGCGATGCCGGCCGCGTCCCCAGCGGGATCGTCGGCGGAGACCACGACCTCCCGGGTGCGCGGGCCGAGGGCGGCATCGACGACGCCGGCGCGCACCGTGAGCGGCACGATCTCGTCGGCGAAGCGCCCGGCCTCGCGCGCGGTGACGGCGCGGCGCCGGCTGCCCGCCGCGTGCACCTCCAGCCGCTCGATCGCGATGCCGTGCCGCTGCGCGATGCGCGCGGCCGCCTCCAGCGGGCCGGCGTAGCACTCGGGATGATGCCGCGCGAGCCAGGCCTCGCGCAGCATGTGGGTGTTGGCCTCGCGCTGCACGCACGAGGGGCTCTCGACGCCGCCGGCGGCCAGCAGTGCGGCGTCGCCGGCGGCGATGCGCTGCGCGGCCAGCGCCACCGCCTCCAGGCCGCTGGCCGCGCCGCGGCTGACGGTGATCCCGCCCACGCCGGGCGGCAGGCCGGCGCGCAGCGCCGCCTGGCGCGCGATGTTCGCGCCGGTGGCGCCCTCGGGTTGCGCGCAGCCGAGCAGCAGCTCCTCGAGCTCGCCGGGCTCGACGCCGGCGCGCTCCAGTGCGGCGCGCAGCACCGGCGCGGCGAGCGCGGCGCCGTGGCTGAGGTTGAGGGGCCCGCTGCCACTGCGCGCGAAGGGCGTGCGGGCCAGGGCGACGATGACGGCTTCGCTCACGGCGATCTCCTCGGGAGGGTGCGGGGGTTCAATGGAAGCTGCCGCCCTCGGCGGCGAGGCGCTGCAGCAGCGGCGCGGGCTCGGCGCCCAGCGCGCCGGAGGCGCCGCGGCGCCAGCGCCGCAGCCGCCGCACCACGTCGAGCAGGCCGGCCGCGTCGGCCTGCCACAGCGGCCCGCCGCGCCACAGCGGGAAGCCGAGCGCGGTGAGGCAGACCAGGTCGATGTCCGAGGCGCGCAGCGCGACGCCCTCCTCCAGCAGCCGTGCGCCCTCGTCGGCCATCGCGAGCACCAGCCGCTCGGCGATCTCGGCCTCGTCGGGGCAGCCGCCTGCCGCGGCGGACGCGGCGACCTCGATCGGCTCGCCGGCCTGCGCCGCGGCGCGGCAGGGGCCGGCCGGGAAGCCGTAGCGCTCCGCGGCGCGGTCGACCTGCGCCGCCTCGCAGCCCGCGGCGAGCAGCACCGCCGCCTCGTGCCGCAGCGCCTCCGCGAGCCGCCGCGCGATGAAGCCGGGGCCGACGCCGCAGACCACCGCCGTGCGCCGCAGCCGCTGCGCCAGCCGCATCACGGTGGCCAGCACGTCGGGCGCGGTGTGCCGGCCCTGCACCACCTCCAGCAGCCGCCCGCCGGGCAGCGGCCCGAAGAAGTGCAGCCCGACCACGTCCTGCGGGCGGCGCGTCAGCTCGGCCACCGCGTCGAGCAGCGGCGCGGACGAGGCGCTCGCGAGGATCGCGCCCGGCTTCATCACCTCGTCGAGCCGTGCGAACACCTGCCGCTTGGCGCCCGGCTCCTCCGCCACCGCCTCGATCACGAGGTCGGCGTCGCGGATCTCGGCGTCGGACACGGTGCCGCGCAGCAGCGCGAGGCGCGGCTCGAGCTCGGCGGCGCGCAGCCGCCCGCGCCGCACCAGCGCCTCGCAGTGCTCGCGGATCGCCGCGCCGCTGCGCTCCAGCGCCTCGGGCCGGGTGTCGAGCAGCACCACCGGCAGCCCGGCGTTGAGCAGCGCGAGCGCGATGCCGCTGCCGCGGGCGCCGGCGCCGATCACCGCGGCCTTGCAGACCGGGCGCACCGGCGTGTGCTCGGGCACCTCGGGGATGCGGTTCACCGCGCGCTCGGCAAGGAAGGCGTGGCGCAGCGCGCGCGACTCGGGCGAGGCGGCCAGCTGCCGGAAGGCCTCGCGCTCGATGGCGAGGCCCTCGTCGAAGCGCCGCGTCACGGCCGCGGCGATGCAGTCGATCGCCTTCGGCGGCGCGGGCAGGCGCGGCTCGCGTGCAGCGAGCGTATGGTGCGCGAAGCGGAAATAGGCCTCCGGGCAGGGGTGGGTCGCCTCGCGCTCGCGCAGGCGCGGCAGCGGGCGCTGCCCGGCCACCTCGTCCGCGAAGGCGAGCGCGCCGGCGAGCGGCTCGCCCTCGACGAGGCGGTCGATCAGGCGCTGGCCGGGCAGCGCCGCGAGCACCTCGACGCGCTGCGGGTCGCCCGAGAGGATCATCTGCAGCGCCGGCTCGACGCCGATGGCGCGCGGCAGCCGCTGCGTGCCGCCGGCGCCCGGCACCAGCCCGACGCGCAGCTCGGGCAGCGCCAGCGTCGTGCCCGGCGCGGCGACCCGGTAGTGGCAGCCGAGCGCGAGCTCGAGGCCGCCGCCGGCGCACACGCCGTGCAGCGCCGCCACCACCGGCTTGTCGCACTGCTCGAGCGCCGCGACGAGCTCCGGCAGCCGCGGCGCGGGCTCGCGGGACGGCGCATCGATCTCGCGCAGGTCGGTGCCGCCCGAGAAGCCGCGCCCCGCCCCGGTCAGCACCACCGCGGCGACCGCCGCGTCGTCCTCGGCGCGCGCAAGGGCCGCGGCCAGGGCACGGCGCAGCGCGGGCCCCAGCCCGTTGGACGGCGGTCGGTCCAGCGTGATGACGGCGATGCGGCCGTGCACTTCATACCTTGCAGTCATCGGGCCCTTCATGCAACAAATTGAAACAAAGCGGCATTCTAGGGACGGCCGCCTCAGACCTCGAGCCACTCGCGCCGCAGCGCCGCGTCGGCGCGCAGCCCGGCCGGCGTGCCGTCGAAGACGATGCGCCCGCGCCCCATCACGCAGCAGCGCTGGGAGACGTCGAGCGCGATCGCGAGCTTCTGCTCGGCCAGCAGCACCGCGACGCCCTGGCGCTGGAGCTCCAGCAGGCAGCGCGCCACCTGCGCGACGAGCCGCGGCGCCAGCCCCTCGGTCGGCTCGTCCACCAGCAGCAACTGCGGCTCCCCCATCAGCGTGCGGCACAGCGTCAGCATCTGCTGCTCGCCGCCGGACAGCACGCCCGCAGGCGTGCGGCGCCGCGCCGCCAGCTGCGGAAAGAGCCCGTACATGCGCTCGAACTGCCCGGGCGACGGCCGGCGGCCGGGCTTGACGCCGAGCAGCAGGTTCTGCTCGACCGTCAGCCGCGGGAAGACCTCGCGCGCCTCCGGCACGTAGCCGACGCCCTGCCGCGCGATCTCGTGCGGCGCGCGCCCGAGCAGCGGCACGCCCTGCCACGTCACCGCGCCGCGCGCCGCGACGAGGCCCATCACGGCCTTCAGCGCGGTCGAGCGGCCTGAGCCGTTGCGCCCGAGCAGGCTGACGATCTCGCCCGGCGCGACGCGCAGCGCCACGCCGTGCAGCACCGGGGCGGGGCCGTAGCCCGCGTGCAGGTCCTCGACCACCAGCATCGCCTCAGCCTCCTTGCGCGGGCGGGAGCAGCTCGCCGAGGTAGGCCTGCTGCACGCGCGCGTCGGCGCGCACCGCCGCGGGCGTGTCGAAGGCGATCACCTCGCCCTGCACCAGCACCGCGATGCGGTCGGCGAGGCCGAACACCACGCCCATGTCGTGCTCGACCATCAGCAGCGTGCGCCCGGCGGTGAGCTCGCGGATCAGCGCGACGAAGCGCTGCGTCTCGGACTGGCTCATGCCGGCGGTCGGCTCGTCGAGCAGCAGCACCGGCGGGTCGCCCGCGACCGCGAGGCCGATCTCGAGCGCGCGCCGGTCGGCCTGGCTCAGCTCCGCGGCCGGCGTGTCGCGCCGCGCGCGCAGGTGCAGCCGCTCCAGCAGCGCCTCGGCCGCCGCGTCCACGTCGCGCAGCCCCGACATGAACTTCCAGAAGGCGTAGCGGTGCCCGAGCGGCCACAGCAGCGCGCAGCGCAGGTTCTCGTGCACGCTCATGCGCTCGAACAGGCGCGAGACCTGGAAGCTGCGCCCGAGGCCGAGGCGGCGCACCCGCTGCGGCGGCAGGCCGTCGATGCGCGCGCTGTGCAGCAGGATCTCGCCGCGGTCGGGCCGCAGGCCGCCGCCGACCAGCTCGAACAGCGTGGACTTGCCCGCGCCGTTGGGCCCGATCAGCGCGACACGCTCGCCGGCGCGCACCGCGAGCGAGGCGCCGCGGATGACCTCGGTGGGGCCGAAGCGCTTGTGCAGCCCGCGAAGCTCCAGCGCGCAGCGGGCGTCCGGCAGCGCGGGACCGGGGCAGCCACGCGTCATGGCGCCTCCCGGCTGCCGGCAGCGGCGGCGGCCTCGTGCCGCTGGCACTTCAGGCAGCGCCGCCGCGCCGCCCGGGTCAGCGCCGCGCCCGCGAGCAGCAGCGCCACCGCGCCGAGCCAGGCCGACGGGCGGCCGGTGTCGAGCGTGACGCCGAGGAAGGCGAGGCGCGGGCCGAGCGCCGACTCGAGCTGCAGGTGGTAGATCATCTCGACCAGCGCCGCGGCGCCGAGCGCGGCCGGCAGCGCCGCCGCGGCCAGCGCGAGGCCGGCCGGCGCGAGCGGCCGCCAGCCGCCGCGTGCCGCGAGGCGCAGCGCCGCCGCCGCGAGCCCCGCGATGCCGCCCGGCGCCCACATCACCATCGCGAGGAACAGCAGCCCGAGGTAGAGCTGCCAGGCCGGCGTCCAGGTCGACAGCAGCACCGACGAGAGCACCATCAGCACGCCGCCGACGATCGGCCCGGCGAAGTGGCCGGCGCCGCCGATGAAGGTGAACACGAGGTAGGACGCCGAGCGCGCGGTGCCGAGCGCCTCGGGCGTGACGATCTCGAAGTGCAGCGCGTGCAGCCCGCCGGCCACGCCGCCGAAGAAGCCGGCGATCGCGAAGGCGCGCCAGCGCAGCTGCTGCGGGCTGTAGCCGAGCGCGGCGACGCGCTCCGGGTTGTCGCGCACGGCGTTGAGCATGCGGCCGAGCGGCGTGCGCGTGAAGGCGTGCATCGCCCAGGCGCAGGCGAAGGTGTAGGCGGCGATCAGCCCGTAGAGTTGGGCGGGCGGCCCCCAGTCGAGGCCGAGCACCGGCGCGCCGACCACCCGGTCGCCGGAGATGCCGCCCTCGCCGCCGAACACCGAGGGGAACATCGGCGCGAGCGCCGCGACCAGCTCCCCCAGGCCGAGCGTGATCATCGCGAAGGGCGTGCCGCCGCGGCGCGTCGCGACGAGCCCGAAGGGCAGCGCGACGGCGAGCCCCGCGAGGCCGCCGGCGAGCGGCAGCAGCGCCACCGGCAGCGGCAGGCGCCCGGCCGACACCGCGGCGAGCGCGTGGATCGCCGCGTAGGCGCCGAGCCCGGTGTAGACGGCGTGGCCGAAGCTCAGCATGCCGCCCTGCCCCATCAGCAGGTTGAACGACAGGCAGGCGACGATCGCGATGCCGGCCTGCGACAGCAGCGTGAGCGCGAGGCGGCTGTCGAACACCAGCGGGGCGATCGCCAGGGCGAGCGCGAACAGCACCCAGCCGAGCCGGGCGGCCTGCGGGGGGCGAGGAGGATCGGTGCGGGACGACGCCATCGGCCTTCAGCCCTCGCGCGTGCCGAGCAGCCCGCGCGGGCGCAGCGCCAGCACCGCCACCAGCAGCAGGTAGGGCAGCACCGGCGCCACCTGCGCGAGGCTCAGGCGCAGCAGCGGCTGCGCGGCCGGCGCGGCGCCGCTCGGCCAGCCGAGGTGCGCCGCGAGGTCGGCGAGCGTCGCGTCCACCGAGACCGCGGCGGTCTGCAGCAGCCCGATCAGCAGCGACGCGAGGAAGGCGCCCGCGAGCGAGCCGAGGCCGCCGACCACGACGACGACGAAGAGCAGCGAGCCGAGCGTCGCGGCCATGCCCGGCTCGGTGACGAAGGTGATGCCGCCGATCACGCCGGCAAGCGCCGCGAGCGCCGCGCCGGTGCCGAACACCAGCTGCCGGATGCGCGGCAGGTCGTGGCCGAGCGCCTGGACCATGGCCGGGTGGGTCAGCGCCGCCTGGATCACGAGGCCGATGCGGGTGCGCGCCAGCAGCAGCCACAGCAGCGCGAGCATCGCCAGCGCCACGCCCATCATGAAGGCGCGCGTGGCCGGAAAGCCGGTGCAGCCCGCCGCGCGGCACAGCTCGGGCGGCGCCGCGCCGGCCACCGCCTCCAGCCCGCCCCCGGGCACGTGCACCAGCGTGAAGGCCGGCCCCTGCAGCAGCGCCGGCGGCGCGAACGCGAGCGGCGCGCGGCCCCAGGCGAGCTGCACCAGCTCGACGATCACGTACGACAGCCCGAAGGTCACGAGCAGCTCCGGCACATGGCCCCTGCCGTGCAGGCGGCGCAGGCAGCTGCGCTCGAACAGCGCGCCCAGCGCCCCGACGGCCAGCGGCGCGAGCAGCAGCGCCGGCCAGAAGCCGATCCATCCCGAGACGCTCCAGCCGAGGTAGGCGCCGAGCATGTAGAAGGCCGCGTGCGCGAAGTTCAGCACGCCCATCATGCCGAGGATCAGCGTCAGGCCGGAGCTCAGCATGAACAGCAGCAGGCCGTAGCTCAGGCCGTTGAGCAGCGACAGGGTGAGGATCTCCATCGGGTGTCGGCAGGTGACGGGATGCGGGCGCCCGGGGCGCGGGGCCCGCATTGTCGGCCGAAGCGGCGGAGTCCGGCAGGAGTTCCCGGCCGGCGGCGGACCTCCGCCGCCGGCCGCGGGGGGACGCTCAGTCGGTGGGCAGCGCGTAGTCGCCGAGCATCTCGCGCAGCTTGTGCTTGTTCACCTTGCCGCCCGGCGTGTGCGGCAGCTCGGAGACGAAGACCACGTCGTCCGGGATCTGCCAGCGCGGGATGCGGCCCTCGTAGCTCTCGAGCAGCTCGTCGCACAGCAGGCTCGCGCCCGGGCGGCGCACCACCACGAGCAGCGGCCGCTCGCCCCACTTCGGATGGCGGCAGCCGATCGCCGCGACCTCCTGCACCGCCGGGTGCTCGGCGGCGATGTCCTCCAGGTCGGCCGCGCTGATCCACTCGCCGCCGGACTTGATCATGTCGCGGGTGCGGTCGGTGAGCTCCATGAAGCCGTCCGGGTCGATCGTCGCCACGTCGCCGGTCGGGAACCAGCCGTCCTGCAGCGCCGCGGCCTCGCTCTTGAAGTGGCGCTCGACCACCCAGTGCCCGCGCACCATCAGGTTGCCGGCCGTGCGCCCGTCCCAGGGCAGGCGCTCGCCGTCGTCGCCGACGATCTCGATGTCGATGCCGCAGACGGCGCGGCCCTGTTTCTGGCGCAGCCGCCGCTGCCGCTCGGCCGGCAGCGCCAGGTGCGGGGCCTTGAGCGAGCTCACGGTGCCGAGCGGCGACAGCTCGGTCATGCCCCAGGCCTGCGTCACGCCCACGTGCAGCTCGTCCTCGAGGCTGCGGATCAGCTCGGCCGGGCAGGCCGAGCCCGCGAGCACCGTGCGCCGCAGGCTGCCGAAGCGCAGGCCCTTCTGCTGCATGTGGTTGACGATGCCCACCATCACGGCGGGCACCCCGGCGCAGAAGGTGACCTGCTCGGCCTCGCACAGCTCGTACAGCGAGCGCCCGTCGAGCTGCGGCCCCGGGAACACGAGCTTGGCGCCCGCGAGCGGCGCGACGTGCGGCACGCCCCAGCCGTTGACGTGCGACATCGGCAGCACCGACAGGATCGCGTCCTGCGCCGAGCAGCCGAGCGCGCCGGGCAGCGCCGCCGCGTAGCTGTGCAGCACGGTGGAGCGGTGGCTGTAGAGCGCGCCGCGCGGGTGCTCGGTGGTGCCGGTGGTGTAGCACAGGCCCGAGGCGGTGTTCTCGTCGAACTCCGGCCACTGCCAGTCGCCGTCCTCGGCCTCGACGAGCGCCTCGTAGCACAGCAGCCGCGGCAGCTGCGTGTGCACCGGCATGTGCGCGCGGTCGGTCATCAGCACGTAGTGGCGCACCGTCTCGAGCTGCGGCGCGATCTTCTCGACCAGCGGCAGGAAGCCGAGGTCGAAGCACAGCACGCGGTCCTCGGCGTGGTTGATCATCCAGGCGAGCTGCGCGGGCGGCAGCCGCGCGTTGATCGTGTGGCAGACCCGCCCGGAGCCCGCCACCGCGTAGTACAGCTCGAGGTGGCGGTAGCCGTTCCACGCGATCGTGCCCACGCGCTCGCCGGGCGGGCAGTCCAGGCGCTGCAGCGCCTGCGCCAGCCGGCGCGCGCGCGGCTCCGCGTCGTGGTAGGTGTAGCGGTGCACGTCGCCCTCGACGCGCCGAGAGACGATCTCGGTGTCGCTGTGGTGGCGCGCGGCGTGCGTGAGCAGGGACGAGATCAACAGGGGCCGCTGCATCGTCTGGCCCATCAATCGTGCCATGGGTATGTCTCCTGGGATGAGGTCGGTCGTGGCCTCCGGCGCGCGCCGTCACTTCTTCTGCGGTCATCGCGGCGCATGGGGGGGGTGCCTCTGAGCCGGACGGGCGATGCTGCATGAGCGATCCGTGCCCGTGACTGTCGCAACTCAAAGCCGGCGCACTTCGCGCGGCGCGGCCCGGGCCGCGGCGGTCTCGCGCGCCACCCGCCCCCTCTGCGGGGAGGGGCGCCGCCGCAGGGCCCCCGGCGCGCTAGACTTCGCGCCACGCCGCGCCCGAGTCCCGGGCGCGCCCGACCTTTCCGACCGATGAAACTTCTGTTCGACTTCCTGCCGGTGATCCTGTTCTTCGGCACCTTCAAGTACGCCGACGCCAACAAGGACTGGGCCGCGGCCCTCGCCACCGATCAGCTCGGCTTCATGGTCTCCGGCGGCGTCGTCGGCACGGACGTCGCGCCGATGCTGCTCGCCACCGTCGTCGTGATCCTCGCCACCGCGGCGCAGATCGGCTGGCTGGTCGCGCGCGGCCGCAAGGTCGAGACGATGCTGTGGGTGAGCCTCGTGCTCGTCACTCTGCTCGGCGGCGCGACGATCTGGTTCCACAGCGAGACCTTCATCAAGTGGAAGCCGAGCGTGCTGTACTGGGTGATGGGCGCCTCGTTCTGGATCAGCCAGACCTTCCTGAGGAAGAACCTGCTGCAGGCGCTGATGGGCGCGCAGATCTCGCTGCCCGGCTTCGTCTGGCAGCGGCTGAACTTCGCCTGGATCGCCTTCTTCGCGCTGATGGGCCTGCTCAACCTCTACGTGGCCTACAGCTTCCCGACCGACGTGTGGGTGAACTTCAAGCTCTTCGGCGGGCTGGGCCTGATGCTGGTGTTCATGGTGGCGCAGGGGCTGTACCTGAGCCGCCACCTGAAGGACGAGGAGGCCTCCTGACATGCCCGTCGACGCACGACAACTCGAAACCGCGCTGAAGGAACGCCTGGCGCCGCTGCAACTCCAAGTGCAGGACGACAGCGCCGCGCACGCGGGCCACGCCGGTGCCGGCGAGGGCAGCCACTACACGGTGCGCATCGTCAGCGAGCGCTTCGCGGGACTGAGCCGCGTGGCGCGTCACCGCCTTGTGTATGATGCCCTCGGCTCCCTGATCCCCCAGGGCATTCATGCCCTCGCGATCCACGCCAAGGCACCCGGAGAAGCCTGAAAGGCAGCGAGCAGCCGGCACTCGGCAACCGGGCGGTCCCCGCCGGTTCCAGCCATTTCCCCAAGAGGTCGATTCAATGAAGAAACTAGCTTGCGCCGCTGGCGCGCTGAGCCTGGCGCTGAGCGCCGCGCTGATGCCTGTGGCCGCCTCGGCGCAGAACGTCGCGATCGTCAACGGCAAGGGTGTGCCCAAGGCGCGTGTCGACGCGATGATGAAGCAGATCGCCCGCCAGGGCCAACCGGTCCCGCCCGACATCGAGCAGAAGGTGCGCGACGAGATCGTGCTGCGCGAGATCTTCATGCAGGAGGCCGAGAAGCGCGGCCTCACCGCCTCGCCGGACTACAAGCAGCAGCTCGAGCTGGCGCGCCAGAACATCCTGCTGCGCGAGCTCTTCGTCGACCAGCAGAAGAAGAACCCCGTCACCGCCGCCGAGATCCAGGCCGAGTACGACAAGTTCAAGGCCCAGGCCGGCGACAAGGAATACCACGCCCGCCACATCCTGGTCGAGGACGAGGCCACCGCCAAGTCGCTGATCGCCCAGCTCAAGGGCGGCGCGAAGTTCGAGGACCTGGCGAAGAAGCACTCCAAGGACCCGGGCTCGGCCGAGAACGGCGGCGACCTCGACTGGGCCGCGGCCGGCAGCTACGTGCCCGAGTTCTCGAACGCGATGGTCAAGCTCGGCAAGGGCCAGGTCACCGACGCCCCGGTGAAGTCGCAGTTCGGCTTCCACGTGATCCGCGTCGACGACGTGCGCCAGGCGCAGCTGCCCTCGCTCGAGGAGGTCAAGCCGCAGATCGAGCAGCGCCTGCAGCAGGAGAAGATGACGCAGTTCCAGGAGCAGCTGCGCAAGTCGGCCCGCACCGACTACAAGTTCAGCAGCAACTGAGGCGGCGAGGCGCCGGGCCTGCGGGCCGGGTCTCGCGACGAGGGCGCCCCCGGGCGCCCTTTTTCATGGCCGGAGCGCTTCAGGGCTCGCCCGGCGCGGCGCGGGACGCGCCGGCGAGGACCGCGTCGAGCAGGCCGGGGAAGGCCCCGTCGAGCTCCTCGCGGCACAGCACGTTCATGTGGGTCACGCCCTCGGCGCGCGTGCGCACCAGCCCGGCCTCCCGCAGCACGCGGAAGTGGTGCGACATGGTCGACTTCGAGCGCCCCGCGTCGAGCGCGCCGCAGCTCGACTCCCCCTCGCGGTGCAGTTGCATCACGATCCCGAGCCGGACCGGATCGCTCAGCGCGTGCAGGACCTTCGCCAGGCGTGCCGCCGCGTCGTCCGCCGCCTGCGCGCCCCCCGCCTGCTTTTCCCTTCTCACCATGCGTCCTTCCCTGCCTGCCGGGGCGCCGCGAGCGGGCGCCGATATAGTTCGAACGCTATCGAAATAACCCGTCACGGTCCAGAGAGGAATCCCCATGCCGCATCTGTTCGAACCCTATACCCTGCAGGGCGCCACGCTGCGCAACCGCATCGTCGTCTCGCCGATGTGCCAGTACATGGCGCAGGACGGCCTCGTCAACGACTGGCACCGCGCCCACTACGCCTCGCTCGCGCGCGGCGGTGCGGGTCTGGTGATCGTCGAGGCGACCGCGGTGTCGCCCGAGGGCCGCATCACCTGGGGCGACCTGGGACTGTGGAACGATGCGCAGGCCGCAGCGCTGCAGCCGGTGGTCGACTCGATCCGGCAGGCAGGCGCGGTGCCCGGCATCCAGATCGGCCACGCCGGCCGCAAGGCGTCGGCCAACCGCCCCTGGGAAGGCGACGACCACCTCCCCGAAGGCGTGCCGAACTCGTGGACCCCGATCGCGCCCTCGCCCCTCGCCTTCGGCGGCGATCTGCCGCGCGTGCCGCGCGAGATGAGCCTCGAGGACATCGCGCGCGTGCAGGCGGACACCGTCGCGGCGGCGGTGCGGGCGCGCGAGCTCGGCGTCGGCTGGCTCGAGCTGCACATGGCGCACGGCTACCTGGCGCAGAACTTCTTCTCGCCGCACTCCAACCAGCGCACCGACGCCTACGGCGGCAGCGCCGCGAACCGCGCCCGCTTCCTGTTCGAGACGCTCGCCGCGGTGCGCAAGGTCTGGCCGCAGGACCGGCCGCTGGCGGTGCGCCTGGGCGTCGTCGAGTTCGACGGCAAGGACGAGGCGATGCTGGACGAGGCGATCGGGCTGCTGCAGCGCATGAAGCGCGAAGGCCTGGACTTCGTCGACGTCTCGATCGGCTTCAACACGCCGAAGGCGCGCATCCCCTGGGGGCCGAACTTCATGGCCGGCACCGCGCAGCAGGTGCGCCGCGCGACCGGGCTGCCGGGGACGACGAGCTGGTACATCTCGAAGCCGGACGAGGCCGACGCGCTGGTGCGCGAGGACAAGGTCGATCTCGTCACGCTCGGCCGCCCGCTGCTGGCCGACCCGCACTGGCCGTATCGCGCCGCGAAGGAGCTCGGCGTCGAGAACGCCGCCTGGGCCACTCTGCCGGCGCCCTACGCGCACTGGCTGGCGCGCTACCGCTGAGGCGGGCGCACCGCGGGGCCCGCGGCCCCGCAGCGCGCGCCGCGCTCAGGAGGAGACCGCTTCCTTCGACCGGTTCGCGAGCAGCTCCCGGATCTTCCGCGCGAGCTGCTCGCGGCCGTAGGGCTTGCTCAGCAGGTGCACGCCCGGGTCCAGGCGCCCCCCGTGGACGATCGCGTTCTGCGTGTACCCCGAGGTGAACAGCACCTGGATGTCGGGCAGCAGCATCCGGGCCCGCCTCGCGAGTTCCGGGCTGCGCACCACCCCCGGCATCACCACGTCGGTGAAGAGAAGGTCGACCGCGACGCCGGAGTCCAGGATCCCCAGCGCCATCTCCGCGTTGTCCGCCTTCAGGACCCGGTAGCCCAGCCCCGTCAGGATGTCCACCGCGGCAGCCTGCACCGCCAGGTCGTCCTCGACGACGAGGATGGTCTCCCGGCCGCCCTCGATCTTCCCGGCGGCGGCCACCCGCACCGCCTCCTCCTTCTCGAAGGAGCGCGGCAGGTAGATCCGGATCGTCGTCCCGTGGCCGACCTCGCTGTAGATGCGGATGTGGCCCCCGCTCTGCTTCACGAAGCCGTAGGCCATGCTCAGGCCGAGCCCGGTTCCCTGCCCTTCCGGCTTGGTCGTGAAGAAGGGCTCGAAGGCGTGGGCCGCGACCTCGGGCGACATGCCGCAGCCGGTGTCCGACACCGCCAGCATCACGTACTGGCCGGGCTTGAGCCCCGGCTCGATCCGGACATACTCCTCGTCGAGGTGCGCGTTGCCGACCTCGATCGTGAGCCTGCCCGCCCCCTTCATCGCGTCGCGCGCGTTGATGGCGAGATTGAGGATGACGTGCTCGAGCTGGCCCGGATCGACGAAGGTGTTCCACAGCCCGCCGGCGACGACGGTCTCGATCTCGACCGATTCGCCGATCGCCCGCTGCAGCAGGTCGTTCATCTCGCGCAGCACGCGGCCGAGGTGGGTCGAGGCCGGCTTCAGCGGTTGCTTCCGCGCGAAGGCGAGCAGTTGCGCCGACAGCTTCGCGCCGCGATCCACGGCGCCGGCCGCGAGCGCGACGCGCTTCTGCACCGTCTCGCTGCCCTCGTTCTCGAGCTTGAGCAGCTGCAGGCTGACCTTCACCACCTGCAGCACGTTGTTGAAGTCGTGGGCGATGCCGCCGGTCAGCTTGCCCACCGCCTCCAGCTTCTGCGAGTGCGCCAGCGCGGAGCGCGCCGTGTCGAGCGCCTTCTCCGCCGCCTTCTGCTCCCTCAGGTCGCGCAGGAAGGCGCTGGTGGCACGCGAGGCGCCGTCGGCGAAGGTCGCCACCGACAGCTCCACCGGGATCTCCTCGCCGTCCTTTCCGACGGCCAGCACCTCCATGCGGCGGCTCGACGCCGCTGCCGCGCCGCGCAACACCGGCTCGCGAGGGCTCCCAGGGGACGCCGGCGGCCCGGGCTGCGGGAACAGCAGGGACTCCAGGTCGCGCCCCAGCGCCTCCTGCGCGCTCCAGCCGAAGACGCGCTCGGCCTGGGGGTTCCAGTCCCGGACCGCCCCGCCCGCGTCGACCGCCACGAAGGCGTCGAGCGAGTTGTCGAGGATGGACTTCATCCGCTGCCGCTCGGCAATCACCTGCGCGAGCGCGGGCCTCACCAGCTTCTGCAGCAGCATCGTTCCGGCCGCGATGAAGCCGAGCACGACCAGCGCCAGCAGCGACACCTTGTCGCGCAGCGGAAAGTACAGCTCCGCGACGTCGATCTTCTCGACCAAGGCCAGCGGATGGCCGGCGAGCGGCACGTACCCGGCCAGCACCCGCGTGCCCCGCAGGTCCCTCGCCTCCTCGGAGCCGGCCTCGCCCAGCAGCGCCTTCGAGACAGGCAGGGCCGGCCGGCCGCTCGCCTCCAGCAGCGGGAAACGCCTGCCGGTCTCGTAGTGCCGGCTCGGGAAGCAGAGGACCTCGCCCCCGTCGCGGCCGCACAGCAGGCCGTCGCTCGTGGCGGACCTCTCCTGCACTTCCTTCATCAGCCGGTCGAGCGAGCGCAGCCGGCTCTCCGTCTCGACCCGGCCGACGATCCTTCCCTGCTGGACGACGTCATGGCTGCTCCTCAGGGCATAGCCCTCGTCCCACACCAGCAGGTGGCGGCCTTCCGCCGCCTCCAGCGCGATGCTCGCCAGCGCCCGGCGCTCGAGCGGCGCGCCGGCGGACACCAGCGGCGCCCCGTCCGCCCCGAGGAGGCGGACCGCGACGATGCCGTGCGCCAGGCCAGGAAGCCCTCGGCCTCCTGCCGCAGCCGCTCCCTCGCCTGCGCCTCGCCCGGCCTCTCGGCCAGGGCCAGCAGGCTCGCGCGCAGTTCCGGACCGCGGGCCAGGTTCCTCGACAGCAGGATCGGGACGTCGATCAGCGCGGCGGCGCCCGAGGCCCTCGCCCGCGCGGTGCGCCAGATGTTCTCCGCCGCCGACTTCTCGTAGCTGCTCTTGACGGCACCGAGCGCGGACGCCCCGGTGGCGAGGGCCAGCACGGTCAGCAGGCTCGCCGCCAGCCCGGTGATCTGGGCCGCGTCGTCGGTGGCGGCGGCGCTGTCTTCGGGCCGGTTGCGGACCTGCAGCCCGACGAGGCCGATGCCGAGCCCTGTCATCCCCAGCGCCGTGAAGGCGGCCATCCGGTTGTACGAGGCGAACTGGTAGAGCGCCTCCAGGTCCAGGAAATATCCGACGGCCCCCGTCAGGCCGATGAGGAACACCAGCCAGGCCAGCACCTGCGCCGCCCGGTGCGCGCCGGGGCGCCGGGACCTGGCGAGGTCCAGGCGGAAGAAGATGCCGGCGGCGAGGAAGCCGAGGCAGGCGTTCGGTGACGTGCGCCCCGGCTTCGAGTGGCCGTCCACGAGCCTGCGGTGAACCTCGGCCCAGTCGATCCCGAGATCGACGTCGAACAGATGCTGGACCAGTATCGCCGCCGGGAACAGGACGAGCACCCACGACAGGACCCCGGCGAGACGCCGCGCGCGCGGCCCCTGCCGCTCGCTCGACAGCAGCAGGATGCCGGCGACCAGGAACAGGACGGCCGTGTTGATGCTCATCGCGACGCTGTCCGGGAGGATCCGCACCATCTCCCTGCTGCCGAGGCCCCAGCCCGTCAGCACGAACGCACCGAGAGCGCAGACGGACAGGGCGGCGAGACGGACGATCGGGGAGAAGTTCGGATTCATGGTCGCTTGCAGGCTCGGAAACACGGGGCGCGGCGTGGGGAAGACGGTCCGCGATCCCGGCAACGAGAAGACGGGGTTGCCGGGGCGGATCGGGAGGGGCGGCTCAGCTACGCATCGCCCGCCACGCCAGCAGCGCGCCGATCAGCACCGGCTGGTGCAGCATGTAGAAGCTCAGGCTGTGGCGGCCGAGCACCGCGAGCCCGTGCAGCGGGCGCCACAGCGGCCCGGCCATCCAGCCCGCGCGGTGCGCGAGCAGCCAGCGCGCGCCGGCCAGTCCCCAGGCCATCACGCCGATCCACGGCAGCAGCGGCACGTAGTCCTCGGTGACGGGCTTGCGCGTCACGAGGCCGACCCAGTTCGTCAGCCGCGTGTCGAAGAAGGGATGCTGCACGAGCCAGGGCAGCGCGAGCGCGAGCGCACCGAGCAGCCACAGCCCGCGCCCGAGCGGCGCCGCGAGCCGCAGCAGCACCAGCATCACCGCGATGGCGTGCAGCACGCCGAAGGAGATGTAGCTGCGCGGGAACATCAGCATCGAGCCCGCCGTCACCAGCAGCGCGCAGCCGGCGACCTGCGCCCAGCGCCGCCAGAAGCGCGGCCAGCCCTGGCCCTGCCGCAGCGCCACCGCCTGGCCGGCGCCGGCGCACAGCAGGAACAGCGTCACGATCAGCGTGCGCTGCACGGTCCAGAACGGGTCCTCGTAGAAGTTCTGCCGCGTGAAGCCGAGCGTGGCGAGGTCGAAGCAGAAATGGAACACGGCCATCCAGACGACGGCGGCGCCGCGCAGCGCGTCGAGCCGGTCGAAGCGCTGCGGGCCGGGCAAGGCAGACATGGACAAGGGCAAACGGCGCGCGGCAGCCACCGAATCCCGCCCGCCCTGGCGGGGCGTCGCAACTCGCTACACTGCCGCACTTCTCAAGCGGGTGCGGGACGCCGATTATCGGGGCCCGTGCCGGCCGGCGCCCCCCGGGGTTCACCGGTGCCCGGCCTCCCGTGTTCTCCGAGGTGTCCATGGCCGCGTCCCGCCACTGCATCGAGCTGCTCTCCCCCGCCCGCACCGCCGACATCGGCATCGAGGCGATCAACCACGGCGCCGACGCCGTCTACATCGGCGGGCCGTCCTTCGGCGCGCGCGCCAACGCCGGCAACGAGCTGGCCGACATCGAGCGCCTCGTGCGCCACGCGCACCGCTTCCACGCCGAGATCTTCGTCACGCTCAACACCATCCTGCGCGACGACGAGCTCGAGCCGGCGCGGAAGCTGGTGCAGCGCCTGTACGAGGCGGGGGTGGACGCGCTGATCGTGCAGGACATGGGGCTGCTCGAGCTCGACCTGCCGCCCATTCAATTGCACGCCAGCACGCAGACCGACATCCGCACCGCCGAGAAGGCGCGCTTCCTGCAGGACGTGGGCTTCTCGCAGATGGTGCTGGCGCGCGAGCTGACGCTCGCGCAGATCCGCGCGATCGCCGCGCAGGTGCAGGACGCGACGCTCGAGTTCTTCATCCATGGCGCGCTGTGCGTCGCCTACAGCGGCCAGTGCTACGTCAGTCACGCGCAGACCGGGCGCAGCGCCAACCGCGGCGACTGCTCGCAGGCCTGCCGGCTGCCCTACACCGTCACCGACGGCGAGGGGCGCATCGTCGCGCACGAGAAGCACGTGCTGTCGATGAAGGACAACAACCAGAGCTCAAATCTGCGCGCGCTGATCGACGCCGGCATCCGCAGCTTCAAGATCGAGGGCCGCTACAAGGACCTCGGCTACGTCAAGAACATCACCGCGCACTACCGGCAGCTGATCGACGCCATCCTCGACGAGACGCCCGAGTGGCGCCGCGCGTCGAGCGGACGCACCACCTTCCTGTTCACGCCCGACCCGGACCGCAACTTCAACCGCGGCGCGACCGACTACTTCGTCAACGGCCGCAAGGACGACATCGGCGCCTTCGAGACGCCGAAGCACGCCGGCCTGCCCTTCGGCCATGTCGCGAAGCTCGGGCCCGCATGGTTCGACGTCGACTCGACGCAGCTGCTGCACAACGGCGACTCGATCACCTGGTTCGACCTGCAGCGCGAGCTGCACGGCGTGCAGGTGAACACGGCCGAGCGGCTCGGCACGGTGCGCAGCGGCGAGGGCGGCGAGGCGACGCGCTGGCGCGTGCATCCGAACGAGGAGATGAAGGCGCTCAAGGGCCTGCGCGTCGGATGCGAGATCGGCCGCAACCGCGACATGGACTGGGAGCGGCTGCTGCAGAAGAAGTCGAGCGAGCGGCGCATCGGCGTGTGGGCGGTGCTTGCCGACACGCGCGACGGCCTGTCGCTGACGCTGACCGACGAGGACGGCTGCACGGCGACCGTGGCGCAGGCGATCGACAGGCAGCCGCCGAAGGACGCGGCGCGCGCCGAGGCCGGCCTGCGCGAGCATGTCGGCAAGCTCGGCAACACGATCTTCGAGCCGATCGACGTGAGGCTCGACGTGGCCCGGCCCTGGTTCGTGCCGGCGTCGGCGCTCAACGCGCTGCGCCGCGAGGCGGTCGAGGCGCTCGAGGCCGCGCGCGCCGAGGCCTGCGTGCGACCGGCGCCCGCGAAGGCGGTCGAGCCGCCGGTCGCCTATCCCGAGGACACGCTGAGCTACCTCGCCAACGTCTACAACCACAAGGCGCGCGACTTCTATGCGAAGCACGGCGTCAAGGTGATCGAGGCGGCCTACGAGAGCCACGAGGAGACGGGCGAGGTGAGCCTGATGATCACCAAGCACTGCGTGCGCTTCTCCCTGAGCCTGTGCCCGAAGCAGGCCAAGGGCGTCACCGGCGTGCAGGGCACGGTGCGCGCCGAGCCGCTGACGATCATGAACGGCAAGGAGCGGCTGACGCTGCGCTTCGACTGCAAGCCCTGCGAGATGCACGTCGTCGGCCGCATGAAGAAGTCCGTGCTGCAACAGGCCAGGGCGGTGCCGATGCAGTTCTACAGGACGCGGCCGGCGGCACGCTGAGCGCAGCAAGGCGGGAGGCGCCGGGCGCCCTGCCCCGCCGGTCGCCGCAAGAAAGAAGGCCCCGCCGGTCGCCCGGCGGGGCCTTTGTCCTTGCAGAGGCGCCGGC
>NZ_QXMG01000079.1 GCF_003569765.1 Caldimonas tepidiphila
CGCTGTCAAGCCACGCCCCGCCCGGCGCCCTCGCTGCCATTTGTGCAACAAAGCCTGCCCCATCCAGCGCCGCGCGCTTGCCCGGGCGCATCGCGATGTGCCAGCGCACACCTTTTCGGGCGTTCAGCCGCTTGTGCGCCCCCTGGTAGCCCGCATCGGCGAAGGCGTCGGTTTCCTCTCCGTGCAGCAGGCTGTTGGCCTCCACGACATCGTTGACGTTGCCCGACGTGCCGCGAACCGTGTGTACCAAGCCCGACTCGGCATCCACCCCGATATGGGCCTTCATCCCGAAGAACCACTGCTGGCCCTTCTTCGACTGGTGCATCTCCGGGTCGCGCTCGCCCGAGGCGTTCTTGGTCGAGCTCGGTGCCGAGATCAGCGTGGCGTCCACCACGGTACCCGCGCGCAGCATCAGCCCCTTGTCGCGCAGCAGCTCGTTGACCCGGCGCAGCATCTGCTCGGCAAGCTTGTGGCGCTCCAGCAGGTGGCGGAATCTGAGGATCGTCGTTTCGTCGGGCAACCGTGCCTGCCCGTTGCCCAGGCCCGCAAACTCGCGAAACAGCGGCACGTCGTGCAGCGCCTCTTCCATGGCCGGATCGCTCAGCGTGAACCACTGCTGCATGAAGTGGATGCGCAGCATCGTCTCCACCGCAAACGGCGGGCGGCCCCGCCGGCCCTCGGGCGCATGCGGCGCCACCAACTCCACCAGCGCCGCCCACGGCACCACGCGCTCCATCTGCTCCAGGAACTCGCGCTTGCGCGTTCGCTTGGTCGACAGGTTCAGCCCGAGATCAGCTTGCTTCATGGCCCTGATCTTCGCTCAGCACACTTGCTGCAGCTTTGCGCAGAGGTTCCTTAAGGCAATCATGTCTCAATCCCCTTCGGAAATCGGGGAGCCGGAACGCCTATGAGGCGATGGCCCTTGGCTACGAGACGTCTCAATCCCCTTCGGAAATCGGGGAGCCGGAACCCGTTACCGCCACCGAAGCCGAGCAAGTCGGGTCTCAATCCCCTTCGGAAATCGGGGAGCCGGAACTCGTGCCGGCCCCCATGGGCCGTACGCCCCAGTCTCAATCCCCTTCGGAAATCGGGGAGCCGGAACTCTAGCGCGTAACTCCCTATGGAATCAAGCACTTGCAAGGGGTTTGCGGACAGTCCGGCCGGTTTGCCGCATTTTTGAGCACCCACCCTCTTGCGAGCCTCGAAAAATGCCGGAAAGTCCTTTGAAATCAAGCTGCTGACAACTCGATGCGGATCGTTCTCGATTCCGCGTCCGGCAACGGCCCGAACGGCCCACATTCCGCTTCCTGCCTTCAGCGCAGCACGTCGCGCGTCCCGTCGGGGCTGATGCGCCGCGACTATCGGGTTCAGCGAGCCATCCAGTCCCGCATCCACGGCACGAGGCGCCCCACCTCCTCGGCAGCGAGCACTTGGACGCCGTACTCGCGGGCGCGCTTGAGCGCCTCCTCGCCCACGGGCTGCGCGCTCAAGTAGAGAGCGCCGGCGACGCTGCCACCGAGCCTCTGGCGCAGCTGCGCGAGCTTGTAGAGCGCGTCCTGCGGCTTGGTCTGGCGCCCGGTCTTGCACTCGATGAACAGCGCGCGGTTGCGGTGCACAAGCATGGCGTCGATCTCGTTGGACACGCGCTCGTCGGCCGAGAAGAGCTGGATGTTGCTGCCGAAACGGCCGGGCCGGGCCAGACCGGTGAGCTTGAGCAGCACGAACTCCTCCAGCCAGCCGCCGGCGAAATAAGCCGCGGCGGAGGCGTCTGCGAAGGTCAGCGACCTGCCACCGTCGCGGTGGAGCATCCCCTGGGTCTGCGCCTTGTCGAGAAGCTCGGCCAGTGGCTTGGACGGGACGTGGTGCAGGGGCTGGGTGAGCACCCCCTCGCCCTTGGCATCGCAGGCCTGGGACGCGAGCGTGGCCAGCACGCTGAACGCGCTGCCGTACTGCGCGGCCTTGTCGCCCATCTCGCGCGTGAGGGCCGCACGCGCGGCGGCGCGATGCTGGGCGGCTGCGTGCCGGGTGTCGTTGTCGATGCGGTAGCCCTGCACCAGCAGCATGCGGACGATGTCGAGCACGTCGGTCATCGGCTCGCTGCGGGGCTGGCTGCCGAGCCAGTCAATGCGCTGCCGGCCCGTGTCGGCATAGAGGATGTCGAGCTTGCCGCTCCCCGTCTCGACCAAGCGCAGGCCATCGCGCAGGGCCAGCACCATCAGCTTCGTACCGCCCGTGGCATGCAGCACCACCTCCCGTCCGTCGAGTCGCTCGGCCACCTGATGGGCGCTGGCCTCGATCGCTCCCGGATCGCTGTCGTCGAAGTCGATGCGCTCGATGTGCCGGACGTCGTCCTTCAGCGCCGTGGCCAGATGCCGTGCGCTGTCCTGCATTGCAGGGGTCTGGAGAATCCAGACTTCCTGCGCCCCGTACTGCTGCAGCGGGATGAAGTTCGCGGCGTTCTGGCCGGTGGCGATGCACACATGCACGGCAGGACGGGGATCGGTCATGGTGAGCAGTTCCTCTTGAGGTGATCAGGTATTCCGGGCGGCTCTGGATACGACACCTTCACGAACCCCGAAACCGGAGAAACCGCGATAGGAAGGCGCCGGGCCCGGCCGAATGTAGCTTAAGAAAGGTCTGCGTAAAGGAGGAGCAAGTGTGCTGATCGAAGATCGAAGCCATGAAGCAAGCTGATCTCGGGCTGAACCCCTTGACCAAGCGAACACGCCAGCGTGAGTTCCTGGAGCAGATGGAGCGCGTGGTGCCATGGGCGGCACTGGTGGAGTTGGTGGCGCCAAACGCACCCGAGGGCCGGCGGGGCCGCCCGCCATTTCCGGTGGAGACGATGCTGCGCATCCATTTCATGCAGCAGTGGTTCACGCTCAGCGACCCGGCAATGGAAGAAGCGCTGCACGACGTGCCGCTGTTTCGCGAGTTCGCGGGACTGGACCACTGGCAGACGCGGCTGCCCAACGAGACAACGATCCTCAGATTCCGGCACCTGCTGGAGCACCACAGGCTCGCCGAGCAGATGCTGCACCTGGTCAACGAGCTGTTGCGCGACAAGGGGCTGATGCTGCGAGCGGGCACCGTGGTGGACGCCAACGCTGATCTCGGCACCGAGCTCGACGAAGAACGCCTCGGGCGAGCGCGACCCGGAGATGCACCAGTCGAAGAAGGGCCAGCAGTGGTTCTTCGGGATAAAGGCCCATATCGGCTCTGCCACCGCTGCGCCGGACGCCTGCCGGATACCCGACGAATGGCTCCTCCTTCGCCTGCTCCTGCTCGGCGTGGAACTGGGGGACGGAGGTTGGCGGGTGGCGCCGAGGACGGGCTGCAAGCCGGGGATCTCCCCGCAGGGGCGCCAATCCGCCCGCGCCGTGCATCTCAGCAACGTTGGTGAGCGGCTTTCGCAGGCCACCCGGGCGGCAGACTGCGGGCATGACCACCGAATCCTTCAGGGAGGAACTCCTCATGTCGCAGGCCCCGTCGCTGCCCGCCACTCCGGCGCCGGTCACCTGGATGGTGACGCGCCACCCCGGCGCGCTGGAATGGCTGCAAGCGCAGGGACTGCAGGGCCGCTGCGTGCCGCATCTGGACCCGCAGCTGGTCGGCCCCGGCGACCGCGTGATCGGCACCCTGCCGCTGCACTTGGTCGCGGCGGTCTGCGCACGGGGCGCGCACTACCTGCACCTGAGCCTAGACCTCACGCCCGAGCTGCGCGGCAAGGAGCTCAGCGCCGAGCAGCTCCGGGCCTGCGGCGCACGGCTGGAGGCCTACACCGTCCGCGCATGCGACGACGGCGGCCCCGCGCCCTCCACCGGCGAGCGCGAGGCCTGACATGGCACTCACCCCGTCCCAGCAGCAGGCGCTGAGCGCCATCCAGGAATTCCTCGCCTCCGACGCGCACTGCTTCCTGCTCAAGGGCAGCGCCGGCACCGGCAAGACCCGCCTGCTGGCCGCCCTGGCCCGGCGGCTGAGAGCCGATCGCCGGCTCTTCGCCCTGCTCGCCCCCACCGGGCGCGCGGCACGCATCCTCTCGGCACGGACGGACGAGCCGGCCGGCACCCTGCACCGCCACCTCTACGCCCTGGACCAGATCCGGGTGTTTGAGGAGGCACAGGCCCGCAACGATCCCGGCATCCGGTTCATCTTCCCGCTCAAGGGCGACGACCCTGCCGACATGGTGTTCATCGTCGATGAATCCTCGATGGTCGGCGACAAGGAGACCGAGGCGGACGTCTACCAGTTCGGCTCCGGGCGGCTGCTGGCCGACCTGATCGAATTCGCCCGGCTCGGCCGCCCCGGACACGAGGACGCGCCGTCGGCCAAGCTCATCTTCGTCGGCGACCCGGCGCAGTTGCCGCCGGTCGGCGACAACCGCTCCCCGGCCCTGTCGGCGGCCTACCTCCACCGGACCTTCGGCCTCGACTGCCGTGAGTTCGAGCTCACCGAGGTGCTGCGCCAGTCCTCGGGCAGCGCGGTGCTGGACCGTGCGAAGGCCCTGCGCGATGCCCTGCTGCGCCAGGACTTCAACCGCTTCCAGCTCGCCGAGGCCCCGGGCGAGATCCGCCATGCCGGCGTGCGCGACGCGCTCGATCATGTGATCGAGGCCCAGCACGCCGGCACCAGCTCCGTGCTGATCACCGGCACCAACGCCCGGGCGCTGGACCTCAACCGCGCCGTGCGCGCCCGCCTCTGGGGTCGCGAGGACCTGCCCGTGCAGATCGGCGAGCTGCTGCTCATCAACAAGAACAACCCCGGCGCGGGCCTGATGAACGGCGATCTGGTGCGGGTGCGCCGGGTGGACGAGACGCCGCAGGTGCGGCATGTGCCGCTCAGGGGCGTGCCGCAGCCGGTGCGC
Organism: Caldimonas tepidiphila; assembly: GCF_003569765.1. Taxonomy (GTDB): domain Bacteria; phylum Pseudomonadota; class Gammaproteobacteria; order Burkholderiales; family Burkholderiaceae_C; genus Caldimonas; species Caldimonas tepidiphila. The sequence goes on from NZ_QXMG01000079.1 coordinate 4,865, forward strand.
CTGTCGTTCCGGGCGGTGGGCCTGGCCTACCGCGACCCGCGCGGCCGCATCCTCGAGACCGGCGCGCTCATCCTCGAGAACCTGCTCGAATCCCGCGACCGGGAGACCACGCCGCTGGAGTTGCGCGCGCTGCTGGTGGACTTCCGCCAGCGCCATCCCGGCCTCAGGCCGGGCAGCACCGAGTTCCGGCTCGCCATCCAGGACGACCCCTATTTCAACGCGCTGCAGGTGAAGTACGGCTACGCGCTGACCTGCCACAAGGCCCAGGGCGGCGAATGGGGCAGCGTGGTGGTCAACTTCAACGACGCCGCGGGCGACAAGCGCAACGAGAGTTTCTTCCGCTGGGCCTACACCGCCATCACGCGCTCGCGCGGCCGCCTGCTGCTGATCGACCCGCCCTCCTTCGGTCCTTTCTCGGGCATCCGCTTCGACGTCCCGGCAGCCACCGCGCATCCGGCCCCGTCCCCGGCGGAGCCGGCCCGCACCGAGGCGGCCGCCGGCGAGTGCGCCGATGCCGACTGGGACCGCTTCTCCTTCTCGCCCGGGCAGGAAGCCCTCTTCCGGCATCACGGCCGCATCCGCGAAGCCCTGTCCGGCCTCGGGGTGGGGATCGCCCGGCTGCAGCACGGCCAGTATTTCGAGCGTTACTGGCTCACGCGCGGCCACGTCACCGCCGCCGTCCAGTACCGCTACAAGGGCGACCTCCGGGTCTCGGGCGTCGTGCCGGCTCCGGGCACGAACTCCGACCCCACGCTGCTGCAGGACTGCCTGGCCCGGCTCACGGCCGTGCTGCTGTCGCCACAGGACGCCGGCCCGGCCCGGCCGCAGCCGCCTTTCCGGCAGGATTTCGAGGCCTTGCTGAGGCAGGCCGTCACCGACAGCGGCCTGCGGGTGGTGGCGGTGGAGCACGACACCCACCGGCTGCGCTTCACCTTCGAGGACGAGGCCCGGCGCGGCCGCATCGATTTCTTCCACGACGACAAGCACCGCTGGACCCGCGCCATCGAGGTCGGCAAGCCGGGCAGCAGCCAGGGCATCTACCAGCAGGTGGTCGATATCCTGGGGATGACGGCTTGAGCCGCGCCAGCGAAATCTCCGCGCTGCGCAAGGGTGGCCGGCTGGCCGAGGCGCTCGACCTGGCCCGCGCCGCCCACGAGGCATCGCCCCGCGATCCCTACCTCCAGCGCGCCTACGGCTGGGTGCTGTACGACATCGTGAAGCTGGACGTCCGGGACCTGGAGAACCAGCGCCTCCCAAAAGGCGAATTCGCCCACCGCTTCGGGCTCTGGATGGCCGAGTACCAGGCCCTCGACGACCTGGATCGCCCCGGCCTGTTGTACTCCCTCATGCTGAACCTGGCCGTCAAGGCCAGCCGTGCCTGGCCCGGGCCCGGCTTCCTGGAGTTCGCCAGGTGGTGGGGGCCGCAGCACCTGCGGGCCGAGGACCTGCAGCCCTACACCCCTGCGGACGGCAAGACGGTCGCCAGCCTCGGCCTGCGCCTGCACTACGCCATCGGGCGCGGGCTGCTGGAGCAACTCGACGGCGGCGACCCCGACCTGCTTCGCTGGGCCGGGAAGCAACTGCTCGTGGCGCTCGACCGACATCCGGACGACCTGTGGCTCAACCACTACCGCAGCAAGTGGCTGCTGGCGCAGGGCGAGGTCGAGCAGGCCCGCCAATGCACGGCCTCCGTGGTGCGCCGCCAGCGCAGGGCCGCCTGGGCCTGGGCCCTGCTGGGGCAGACCTTCGAGTCGCAGGATCCCGACGCAGCTATCACCTGCTTCTTCCGATCCGTGCAACTGGCCCGGGAGCCGATGGAAGTGGCGAACACGCGGCTGTCCCTGGCGCGACTCCTTGCCCAGCAGCAACGCTTCGACGAGGCGGCCGTCCAGGTGCACCGGGCCTTGCAGTTCCGCTCCGACAACGGCTTCAGAGTGTCGCAGGACTTGCAGCAGCTGCTCCGCTCGGGCTGGTTCAAGCAGAGGCCTGAGCTCGAGGCGCTCCCCCGCGAGCCGGATGTTGCGGGCGAAGCCGACGCGCTCTTGCGAAGCCTGGACGATCGGCCGGTCTTGTTCCGCACGGGGGTCGTCGATCACCAGAACCCGCAGAAATCTCTCGCGCACGTCGCTTTCCCGGCGGACGAGGGAACCGTCCTCGCCTACGGGAGATTCCCGGGCGCAGACCAGTTGCAGCCGGGGCAGTTGGTGGAAGTCGGCTACGTGCAGGGCCAGAAATGGCCGGTCGGTTTCCAGGTCTCGAAAGCCAGCGAGATCGCGGGCTTCTGCCGCCGCATGTCGGGCGAGGTCACCCAGCGCGACGGGCAGGGTTTCGGCTTCCTGGTGACGGCTGAGGGCGAGCGCGTGTTCATCCCCCCAGCCTTGTTGACAAGGTTTTCTCCCGCCCGACCGGGCGAAGCCGCCGAATGCATTGCCCTCTTGTCCAGGGACAAGCAGGGCAAGGCGGGATGGCGGGCACTGGACAGGACCTGAAGGACTTCCGCTCCATGACTGACACTTCATCGAACGTTTCCATCCAGCGCCGTGTGCTCGTGTGCGTCTGCGGCATGTCGCCAGCCGTCATCACCGAGACGCTCTATGTGCTGATGCACCAGGATCCGCCCTTCGTGCCCGACGAGGTCCATGTGTGACCACCGGGATGGGTAAAGAGAAGGTGATGAAATTGCTGCTCGACCCTGAAACCGGCCACTTCCATGCCTTCATGCGCGAGTGGCTGCCGGGGCAGAGCATCCGCTTCGGCAAAGAACAGATCCATGTGATCGGCCGGGAACGCGCCGAGCCGCCCCGTGTCGTCAGCCCCTGGGGCGGCCTCGTACCGGAACAGGAACCGCAGTCGCGCTGGGTCGAGCTCGACGACATCGCGACCGACGAAGACAACGCGGCGGCGGCCGACACCTTGTTCCAGGTGATGCGCCGCCTCAAGGCGGTGCCCGGCACCATGCTGCACGCCTCCGTGGCCGGCGGACGCAAGAGCATGGGCTTCTACATGGGCCACGCCTTCTCGCTGCTGAGCGACCCGGGCGACACGCTGTCGCACGTGCTCGTCAACGAGCCCTTCGAGAGCTCCGGGCTTGACTTCTACTATCCGCCGCGCACGCCGCGCAGCTTCAACTGGGCGGATGCCGACGGCCAGCTGCGCGAGCGCAGCACTGCCGAGGCCGAACTGCGGCTGGCGGAGCTGAGCGTGCTGCGGCTCGGGCCGGCGCTGGCGGAGTTCCCGATCGGCGAAAACACTTCGTTTGCCGAGGCGGTGAAGCTGGCGCAGGCGGTGCTGGTACCGGTACCGCTGAAAATCCGGCTCGATCTGGCTGAAGGACGGGGCGAGGTCTCGCTGTGCGGGCGCCCGGTGCGCCTGCCCCGCCAACAGCTGCTGGTGCTGTCCATCTACGCCTGGGCCCGCCGGCACGAGGAGCAGCTCCCCGAGGGGGGCACGGTCGCAATGACGGAGTTCGAGCCGGAGGCGTGGGAAGCCCTGTGGGAGACGCTTTCCGGCAGCACCGGCGACGAGGACGCCCCGTCTTCAGGCCGCAGCCGCAGCAGCGTCCCGCGCACGCCCGAGCAGCTGCGCTCCCTGCATTCCAGGATCAAGGACGCGCTCACGGCTGCCGTCGGCCCGGCCGCCCGGCACTATCAGATTCAGCGGGTCGGCGCCAAGGCAGCACCCGGCACCGCTGCACGCCTCGGACCTCTCGCGGCGGGTGCTGGTGAGCCACCTGCTGCAGCGCACCAGCCTGATGCTGGAGTTGCACGCAAGGCAGGAGCGCCTGCCGGCGGAGGTGCCGGCGCTGCTGGCGCTCGCGGATCGGCTGGAGGAGGACCGCAGCTCGCTGCTCTGGACGGAATGGAAGCGTTACTCCTCGCACCAGCAGCAGGAGATGGCGCTCGGCGGCTTCACTGGGCCCTGGCTCTGGCTTGGCCAGTGGCTGCTCCTGGGCAAGAACGCCACGATGGGGCTGGGCGCCTACGAGCTGGGCGCGGGCTGAAGCGGCGGTGAGGCAGGATCGGACCTCGCCAGTGAGCGCCCGGGCGTTGATGTCGATCAGCCCGGGATCGAGGTTCATCAGGCCGTAGACGCCATCGCGCTTCCTGCGCTCATCCGGGCCGGCGATGAGCCTGCGGCCGATGTGCGATGCCGCCTCGCGCACTTCCAGCGCGATGTCCGGTCCCTGCTCCAAACGGCGCGAGGAGCTGCCGCCGTCGTACCCGGGCAGTGGCTCACGGAGAGCGCCAGCGGCACACCGCGACCACCTTCGATGCAAGCGGCTGCACGGCCGCCTCTCCTTGCCCCGAAGCAGGCCGGCTGCCCAACCCGTCCTCCGCTGCGGCCGGGCCCCCCCGGCAACGTGCCGCCAACGTTGGCGCAATTGCCTGAGTAGCGCTGCGGCCCCGCATCATCAAGCCCCACGACGACAGACAAAGAAGGAAGGGACGACCGCATGAACCTGCGCCATCTGCTTTTCCGCCGTATGGCCCCGGCGGCGGCACGCGACAGCGCCTCGGCCTCCGTGCCTCCGGCGGGCATCGATGCCGGGGCCGAGACGGGCGACAACATCGTGCCGCTGCGCGTGCCGCCGTCTCCCGGGTTTCCCGAACCGTCGCCCCGAACCGAGGCCGCCCCTGGGGCGCCGGGGGCCGAGGAGGCCGCCACCTCGCAGGCAACCGTCCTGGCGCCGCACGGCATGCCCGACGCACCGGAGCTGATCGCCTTCTTCAACGGCAGTCACCTGGGCCTGGGGCGTCACGACGGCAGCCACTACCGCACGCAGGAGGCCCGGGAAACGGGGCGGGAGGCGCTGATCGCGCGCTTCATGAACCTGCTCGATGGGGTGGCAGCGCGCAGACAGGCGGAGTGGGACCGGCTGCAGGACGCACTGCTGCAGACCGAGGGCGTGTGCCCTGTCACCACCCGCCGGCTGCGCCTGGCCGCCAGCATCAAGGAGCGGGAAATCGCGCTGCTGCGCGAGCAGTCGGAGCGGGCCGCCCAGGGCCAGGGTTGGGTGCTCGAAGCCCTCACCAGCTACCAGATCGGGTTCGCCAAGGGCCTGCGCGAGGCGCTCGAATTCGAGCTCCTGGGACATTGAAAGGAGCCTGCCATGCCGGTTTCAACCTATCTCTGCCGGGTCGTGGGCGAGTCCCCGGAGCGCGCCGGACGACTGCATCCTTCCTCGGTCGCCCGGCTGAAGGCCTGCGCCTTCGCGATCCATCTTCCGGTGCTGCTGTGGGCGGCGACGGGTGGGATGATCGCCTCCCGCGTCTTCGGGCTGCAGGCCCCGGTGGCAGCCGGGGTGAGCCTGTTCTGCGCGCTGCTGATCTACCTGGTGGAGCGCCTCGTGCTGGCGACGCCCAAGTCCTGGGCGGTGAACCTGATCCGGCTGCTGATCGGCCTGCTGATCGCCGCGCTCGGCGCCTCTGCGGCGGACCTGGTGCTGTTCGAGCGCGAGATCGCACAGCAGCTCCGCGAGGACGGGCGGGCGCGGATCGAGGGCGAGTTCCAGGGGCTGACGCTGGAGCAGGAAAGAACCGTGGCCGCCGCGAAGGCCGAGTGGCTGCGCGCGCAGCAGGAAGCGCAGTGCGAGGCCAACGGCACCTGCGGCAGCCGGGTACGCAGCGTGGGCCCGGTGTACCGCGAGCAGCTGCGGCATGCGCAGGCCTTGCAGGCGGAATACGTCGCCGCGCAGGCCCGCCTGGCGCAGATCGGCCACCAGCGCGCCGAGGCCCTCGCCGACTGGCAAGCCTCCTCCGCCCCGGTCCGGGAGGCCGGGATGCTGACGCGGCTGCAGGCGCTGCACCGCTACGTCCTCGACCACCCGGCCGCCTTCGCCGCATGGGTGCTGTTCTTCGGGCTGATGCTGTTCTTCGAACTGATGGTGGTGATGACGAAGATGGTGTTCGACGAAACCGTGGACGACCGGCTGGACCGATTGCGCGAGCAGCTGAACGAACACAAGGCGCAGGCCTACCGGGACGCGGTTTCCTCGCCCGTTGCCGACGCGCACCGGCTACTGGAATCCGCGCATCGCCCGGCGGCACGGACCCCGAACCCGCTTGCCGGCTGAGCGGCTCCCAGCTTCTCTGGACACTCCCATGAGCACCCTCTACCTCAATGCCCTCTTCAAGGACAAGGATGCTGTCAAGGCGCTCGGCGCCCGCTGGGATCCCGAGGCGAGAAAGTGGTACGTGCCGCCGGGGCTGTCCCCTGACCCGTTCGCGGACTGGCTGCCCGACCCGGCTCGTCCAACAGGACCCGCGAGCCGGGCGCGAATCCCGGAGGCGACGCACGCGGACGCCCGAGGCATCCCCTTGTCGCAACTGATGAGGGGCGTTGCGCAGGCCGTCGCCGAGGCTTACCGGGCCGGGGTGTGGACGCGAGTGGAGATCGTCAGGGTCGAGCTCCGGCGCGGCCATGTCCACCTGGAACTCGCCGAGCGCCGTCCTGGCGGGGAGCTGGCAGCCCAGGCCAGGGGAATGATCTGGGCCGGCACGGCGAGCCGGATCCTGCCGGAGTTCGAGCAGGCCACGGGAGCCCAGCTCGCCGCCGGCCTCAAGCTGCTGGTGCGGGCCCGGCCCGAGGCGCATGCCCTCTACGGGCTGAGCCTGTCGATCGACGCGATCGACCCCCAGTACACGCTCGGGGACCTGGAGACCAGGAAGCGGGAGATCCGGGCGCGCCTGCAGCGCGAGGGCCTCCATGACGCCAACCGGCGGCTGCCCCACCCCTGGGACTACCAGTCCGTGCTCGTGATTGCACCGCAGGGCGCGGCCGGCCTGGGGGACTTCCGCGCCGAGGCACAGCGCCTTGCGCGGCACGGTGTGTGTCGCTTCGTCTATGCCTTCAGCCGCTTCCAGGGCGAGGGGGCGGCCGCAGAGATCCGCGCCACGATGCTGCAGGCGCTCCAGCACTGGCATACCGAGGCGGGGGCGCCGCCCGATGCCGTGGTCATCCTCCGCGGCGGCGGAGCGGTCAATGACCTCGCCTGGCTCAACGACTACGAGCTCGCACGCAGCCTGTGCGAGCTCGGCGTGCCGGTACTCACCGGCATCGGCCATGAACGCGACAGCACCGTGCTCGACGAGGTGGCAAACCTCCGCTTCGACACTCCATCCAAGGTCATCCTTGGCATCGAGCAGGTGATCCACAAGCGGGCCGCCGACGCCCGCGGCTTTTTCGCGGACCTGATGCAGGCAGCGCTGCACAACGCCTGGACTGCGCGCGAGGCGGTCGCGCGCATCGAGCGCGAGATGCGCTCCGGCGCCCGGGAGCAGTTGGCCGCAGCACGGCGGCATGCCGACGCAACGAACGCCGATATCCGGCTCGGCGCGACCTGGTCGCTGCACAAGGCGCGACATGGTGCGCACGACATCCTGGCCCAACTCCGGCATGAGACACGGTACCGGCTCTCGAGCGCACGACATTGCACCGCAGCCCGGTTGAGCACAGTGCTGGAGCGATCCCGTCATGGAATGCGCACCGCGCAACAGGGGGCGGACCGCAACCTGGCCGAACTGGCCGCAGCGGCACGGCGCTCGGTGCAAGACGCGGCGAGCAAGGCGCAGACGCTGATGCGCGAGATCGCGGGACAAGGCCCTGAGAAAACGCTCCGCCGTGGCTTCGCGATCGTGCGAACTGCGAAGGGACAACCCATCACCGACGCAGGCAGGCTGCGGCCGGGAGAAGAGATCGAGATCCAGTTCCGTGACGGCACGGTGCCGGGGCGGACCAGCCACCAGGAGAACCAGCGATGACGGCAACGACCTTCCGGGCCGCCTATGGCGTGTTGCAGCGGCATGCGGAGACGCGGCGCAACCAGCGCGAGCCCAACATCGACGACCTGCTGAACATTGTCACCGAGTCGATCAGCGCCTATCAGGTCTGCAGGGAACGCATCGAGGCGGTCGAGATGGCGCTGGAGCAGGCGCTGGGCGGCCTGGGAATCGAGCCGACGGGTGCTGCGGATGACCTTAACGGGCCGGCCGAGGCAGCGCGCCCCCAGCCCCCCGTGCGTGCGCCCTCCCTCACGGACATGGACGACGACATCCCGTTCTGAGGTAGCGCTCGCCGGGGGACGTGCCTCGGGCACAGTGCCGGCGAGTTGCGCTTCTTCCTGGAAAAAGCGCACCGCCGGGCGGACGGGTGAGTGTATTCCGGTGATCAGCCTCGGATGCCTGACATCCACGGGCAGGCGCTGAAGCGGTTCATGGGGTGCGAACTGCGCCAGCCCCTGTTCGGCCGACGGGCCAGCCATTAAACTCCGGGCCGTTCAGGTCGAGTGACGCCGCGATGAGCCCGATCCATCAGCTCCGCCCGGTTCGAAAAAATCTTCAAGCACCCTTGCAAGTGCTTGTCAGCAAATGAGAATTTAGAGCATGGAGTCTGAACGGATGCCCTGATGAAGAAGGGATTAAGACCCTCCCATCACGACCTCTGCGGCATATTCATCGCCTGAACGGATGCCCTGATGAAGAAGGAATTTGGACTGAGCTCGGCCGACACCGGCAGATCTTCTCCGCCTGAGCCTTGTTGCAAAAATGGCGGAGAGAGGGTGGGCAGCGCAACGCTTGACCCTCTCGGTTGGTCGAGGGCATGGCGAGGCAGGACGGCAAGGCGGTGCGCCGCTACACGATGACGAACCCGCCTCTGTACGACGCGGCACTGAAAGCACGGGGCTCGCTACCGGTGCAGCTCGCCCGGGACATGCGGGGGATTGCTGCGCTGCAGACCACGCGAGCTCGCAACCTGACCTTTCCGGACACGGCGATCCATCCCCGCATGAGCATGAAGTGCCTGTTCGGCCGGGCGCCGCCTCAGAGCATCGAAGGCGGGCAGCCTGTTCGAGCTGGCAGGGCTGGATGGGCCGGTGCTGGGCTTCGGCACGCTGGGCCGCCCGCAGAAGGATCTGCAGGTGCACATGGGCCACCGAGCCGGCACGTCACCGCACCGGCATGAAGGCGCACGGCGAGTGGGAGTGGCAAGCGCAAGAAGCCTGGAGCCGACTACGCGCAGCACTGGCTGAAGGTGTATTTGTGCATCGGCACGCAGACGCAGACACTAGGGAATTCGCGCCATCGACGTCACCGGCAGTTCACCGGACGATGCACCCAGGCTGAGGCACGGCCGAGCGTCTCAGGCTGCCCGAGCCTCGGTGCCTGCAACTCCGCTCAGCGGCTGGTAGCGCGCCGCAAATCGATCGGCCGAGAACGGCACGCTTGCAAAGGCGCGGCCCACGTTGTCACGCGTGATTGGCTGGCTGTAGAAGTAGCTGCCCTGGCGGCCGGTGCCGTTCTGGAAGAAGCGGCCTTGCGGATCGACCATCACGTAGGAGCCGAGCATGTCGGCGTTGTCCTCGACCGAGACCGACATGCCGGGCACCCGGCCCGCGTGGCGAGCGACGAAGGCAGCGAAGGCGTCGTCGCCCACGGCCAGCGTGCTGTTCACCACCGGCAGCATGCGCAGCACCTTCCAGCGCGCCGGGCGCAGCAGGGCGAGCGCGGGGGCCAGGTCTTCGTCGGCGTTGCCCGCATTGACCACCGTGTTGACCTTCACCACCAGCGCCGGGTTGGCAGCGCGCGCCCGCTCCAGGCTCTCGGCGACCTGCTCCAACGAGAGATGGCGCCCGCGCCGGTCGGTGCGACCAATGTGCAGGTTGCGTTCGAGCGAGAACGAGTCCAAGCTCAGCCCGAGCAGGTCCAGCTCGCGGGCCAGCGCGTCGAGGGCTTCGCCCTGTGGCAGCAGCGAGCCGTTGGTGATGAGCGAGACTCGCATGCCGAGGCCGCGCGCCTGCTGCGCAATGTCGAGCACCCGCTGTGGATACAGAAGTGCCTCGCCGCCGGCGATGCTCAGCCGCAGGTGCGACCAGCGCAGCGCACGGCGCAGGGGGTTCGACACATTGCCGGGTTGGAAGAAGTCCCAGAGCGCCGACAGCAGCTCGGAGCTCGCCGCCTCGTCGCGCACCACATCGCGCCGCCCGGACTCGCGCTGCCAGGCCGAGTAGCAGTAGCCGCAGCGGTAGTTGCAGGCCTCGGTGACATGCCAGTTCACCACCAGCTCCTCCACGGCCAGGGGCGCCGGGGCATTTTCGGACGCAGGGGCGGCGCGGAGAGCGAGGGGGGCGTTCATGCGGTGCGGTCTCCTTGAAGCGTGCTGGCGGACGGGGTGGAACGGGACGGATCTTGTTCCGTCCGGCTAGGAACACCGGCCTTGCGCCAACGTTGCCGCCCTGACGGGAAGGCAGGACGAGACGCACGGCGACGGCGCGCGGCAACGTTGGCGAAAGGTGGGCGGCGGGCCAACGCTTTCCACAATCCGGTCCATCGCAACACACGGAGGTCTTCATGATCTTTATTCTCTTCGGCTCCCTCCTGAGCGGCGCCACCACCGTGCTCGGCGCCTCCGCGGCCGGCGCGGCGGCGGGCGCGGCGGCCAGCGGCGTCACCGGAGCACTGGCCGGGGCTGCGATGGGCGCGGTCGGCTCCGCGGCCACGGTCGCGGCGGGCACCACGGCCACGGCGGCTTCGATCGCCACCATCGCCGGGGCGCTGAGCACCGCCGCAGGCGTGCTGCACGGCTGCTCGGAGCTCGCAGGCGGCGAGACGGCGCGCCAGCTCAGCGCCTGAGCCGAGGGCAGCGGAGGAAGTGCGGCGCATGGGGCGCCCCTCCTCCGCTGCCACAACGCCCCTGCGGCCTCGCGTATGACCCGATGGCGCCCCCGGCCTCGGTCACGCTCCGCACCGATTCCGCCTGACGCCCTTTCCTGCCCCCGACGACCGATGACCGACACTGTTCTTCCCGACGCCGCCGCCCCTGTCCACACTTCCGAGGCGCAGAGGTCACCTGCGGTCCCCGAGCTGATGCTGTGCATCGCCAGCGGCCAGAGCCTGCCCAACGTGCTGCCGCTGCAGGTGCGGCCCTGGGACCAGCTGGTGATCTACGCCAGCCGCGACATGCATGCCGAGGCGCAGCGCCTCGCGCTGGTGGCTGGCTACCTGCGCATGCGGCAGGGACTGCCCGAGGCCGGCGGCTGCGAGGTGGTCGAACTGCCCGCGGACCTGTCCTACCGTGCGCTGGCCGCCTTCGCCGCACGGGAGGTGGAACGGCTCGCGCAGTCCCACCCCGGACATCGGCTCGCCTTCAACGCCACCGGCGGGCAGAAGACGATGACGCTCGCCTTCGCGCAGGCGTTGCGCGGCCGCGCCGACATCTTCTACTGCCAGACCGAGCGCGACTGCATTGAGCTCATCGAGCCGGCCGGCCCGGACCTGCTGCTGCCAGCGGCACTGCTTGACCTCGACACCTACCTCGGCGTGCAGGGCTACCAGATCACGCGCGGCGTGCCGCTGGAGCAGGCCTGGGCGCTGGCGCAGGCACGCCGGCGTGGCCGGCTCACCGCCACGCTGGTGCGGCGGGTGGGCGAGCTGCGCCGGTCGTTCGCCGAGATGCCGGCCGGCTACCCGAAGGGCGCGCCGCGTAACGTGCTGGGCGCACTTCACGGCGCGGCGGTCGCGGCCGTCGAGGCCTGCCGCAGCCTGTCGGACAAGGCAGCCGACGCCTCCTTCGCGCTGAGGCAGCGGCTGGCACTGCTGGGCGAAAGCGTGTGGTGGGATCTGCTGCTGGATGAGGCGGTCTCATGCGGCGTGCTGCACGGCTGGTCGAGCGAGGGCAGCTGTATCGAGCTGGAGTTCGCGGACCGGGAGGCCGCGGTCTATCTCGCCGGCGGCTACCTGGAGGAGTACGTGCACCTGGCGGTGCAGGCGCTGGGTCTGCCGCCGGGCGCGGCGGCACGTGGCGTGGGGGTGGACCTGCTGCGACGACGCACCGGGCGGCGCACGGCCGAGCTCAACGAGCTGGACATGGCGATCACCTGGCGCAACCGGCTGCTGATCCTCGAGTGCAAGGCGGGCCGCCAGCTCTTCGACCCCGCCCGCACGCAGGAAATCCTCAACAAGCTCAGCATGCTGCGAACCGACCTGGGCGGCACTCATGGCCAGGCTTGGATCCTGTGCACCGGCCGCATCGACGAGCAGAGTCACGCCGAGGTGCTCGAACGTGCGGCAACCGCGCAACTCCAGGTGCTCGGCGGACCCGAGTTGCGCGACCTGCCGCAACGACTGGCCCGCGCGCTGGACTTGGCTCCGCCCGCCGGCGAAGGCTGGATCGACGCGCCGCTGTCTCCCCGGCGCTCGCTCCCGGCGGGCGCTCATTGACCGTCCTTCCCCGCAGCGCCCTGCCATTGGGAACGATTCGCATCGCGCTGTCAGCAGATTGATTTCAAAGGACTTTTTGGCAATTTACAGGGTGGGCGCGAGAGAGCCTGCTGAAAAATGAGGCAAATTGCCCGACCTGTCCGCAAAGCCCCTGCAAGTGCTTGATTCAAAAGGGGGTTACGCGCTAGAGTTCGGCTGCCCCGATTTCCGAAGGGGATTGAGACCCCCTCAGGACGACCTCCCGTGCCGCGTCATAGTTCGGCTGCCCCGATTTCCGAAGGGGATTGAGACATCTTCCGATCCGGAGTGGCGGTCGGTACAAGTTCGGCTGCCCCGATTTCCGAAGGGGATTGAGACAAGAGCCACTCGATTACGTGCTCTTCGTGCTTGTTCGGCTGCCCCGATTTCCGAAGGGGATTGAGACCTTGACGGCCCTGATGATCGCGAGCAGGTCGTGGTTCGGCTGCCCCGATTTCCGAAGGGGATTGAGACAACTCCTCGTGAGGAGCCACGCAGTGAGCCTGGTTCGGCTGCCCCGATTTCCGAAGGGGATTGAGACGCCGTCCACCAGCACGAACTCAACCTCCAGCGTTCGGCTGCCCCGATTTCCGAAGGGGATTGAGACCGTGGCAGAACGCATCCACGGGGGGCTCGAACGTTCGGCTGCCCCGATTTCCGAAGGGGATTGAGACGCGGTGAAGAAGCCACTGAACATCGCCCACGTTCGGCTGCCCCGATTTCCGAAGGGGATTGAGACATGATCTCTGCTGCGTTCGCAACGTGCTGACCGTTCGGCTGCCCCGATTTCCGAAGGGGATTGAGGCAGTTGCGGGGCGCCGCTAACGTCTTGCCAAGAGGTTTCGCCGCTCCGATTCCCACGGGCGCAGAATTTCCCGCCTTCCGAAGAAGAAAGCCGGCCCGTGCCGGCTTTTCCTTTTCGCGGCCAGCTGCCAACGTTGCCAGTCGCTCGCATCACATTGGTTCTGCCCGACGATCGCATCATCCCGATCCGCCGGAGTCCCCGCGATGCCGAACCCGAATCCCGCCGTGCTGTCCGAGCCCTCCCCTGCCGCCGTGCCGCCCGTTGCCGGGCTCCTGGCCCGCGCACTGGAGGAGCACCACCTGTTCGAGGCCTGGGAGCGGGTGCGCGACAACGACGGCGCTGCCGGCGTGGACGGCCAGAGCATCGAGGCTTTCGGCCGGCACTTGTTCGGACAATTGCAGCAGCTGAAGTCGGAGGTCGAGCACGGCCGCTACGCGCCGCAGCCGCTGCTGGCGGTGGAGATCCCCAAGCGCCACGGCGGCACCCGCACGCTCGCGATCCCGGCAGTGCGCGACCGGGTGCTGCAGACCGCGGTGGCGCGCCAGATGGGAGCTCTGCTCGACCCCGGCTTCGACGCCGCGAGCTTCGGCTACCGGCCCGGCCGTTCGGTGGCGCAGGCCATCGCCCGCGTGGCCGCCTGCCGCGACGCGGGGCTGCAGCAGGTGGTGGACGCGGACATCGAGTCCTTCTTCGACCGCATCGACCACGCGCGGCTGCTGCAGGCGCTGCGCGAGCGGCTGCCCGACGAGGGCTTGTGCGCGCTGGTGTCGCTGTGGCTGGGCGCAGTGCGCCGCGAGGGGCGCAACGCGACGCTGCAGGTGCGCGGCGTGCCGCAGGGCTCGCCGCTGTCGCCGCTGCTGGCCAACCTCTACCTCGACGGCTTCGACCGCCGCATGCACGAGGCGGGGCTCGAGCTCGTGCGCTACGCCGACGACTTCGTCGTGCTGTGCGCCGACGTGCATGCCGCGGCGCAGGCACTGCGGCTGGTGCGCGAGACGCTGGCCGGGCTGCGGCTGGATCTCAACGAGCGCAAGACCCGGCTCACCAGCTTCGAACAGGGCTTCGACTTCCTGGGCGTGCATTTCGTCCACAACCTCGCCGAGCCGATCAATCCGCAGGCCACCCCCTGGCTGCTGCCGGGCGAGCGGCTGCGTGTCCTGCCGCCGCAGGAGCCGCCGGCCGCGGCGGCACTCCCGCAGGCGCCGACGGCGCCGACTGCTTCCGAGCCGTCCGCGGCGCGGCTGCTGGTCTCGCTCGACCCGGCGCTGGAGGCCGACGAGGTCGATCACGAGGGCCGGGCCGGGGACGAGGCGGGCGCGGTGTTCACGCGAGAGCACCGCTCGCCGCTGCTGCAGACGCTCTACGTCGGTGAGCCCGGCTGCTGGCTCACGCGCGAGCACGACCGGGTGGTGGTGAGCCGCCGCCATGAGGTGCGCGCGAGCATCCCGCTCGGGCAGCTCGACCAGATCGCGGTGATGGAGAACGCGATGGTCTCCACCTCGCTACTGCGCCACTGTGCCGAGCGGCGCGTGAGCGTGGCCTTCGGCGGCAGCGGTGGCGAGCTGCTCACGCTCGACCGCGGCACGCTGGCCGAGCGGCGATTGCTGCAGGCGCAGTGGGCGGCGCAGGGGCACGGCGAGCTGAACCTGCTGCTGGCGCGCCGCTTCGTCGAGGGCAAGCTGCACAACTCGCGCACCGTGCTGCGCCGCTTCACGCGCCGCGAGGGACGCGAGGCGGTGGAGCCGCTGCTTCAGGCGATCGAGCAGGCGCAGCAGCGCCTGGCCACCGCCACGACGCTCGACCAGGTGCGGGGCCTGGAGGGCGCAGCGGCGCGGGCCTACTTCCAAGCGCTCAAGGCGCTGCTGCCCGAGGGCATCCACTTCCCCGGGCGCCAGCGCCGCCCGCCGCGTGACCCGGTCAACGTCACGCTGTCCTTCGGCTACGCGGTGCTCGCGCACAACCTGCACACCCTCGTGCGGCTGGAGGGGCTGAATGCGCACCTCGGCCACCTGCATGCCGCGGCGGCGGGCAGCCTCGCGCTGGTGTCGGACCTGATGGAGGAGTTCCGCGCGCCGCTGGTGGACGCAGTGGCGCTCGCGCTTTGGCGTGCGGGGCAGCTGAAGGACGCCGACTTCGAGTGGAGCACCGCGCCCGACGAGCAGCCCTGTCGGCTGGCCCGCACGGCGCGCAAGCTCTTCGTCGATGCATTGGAGGCCAAGCTCGAGAGCCGCATCCTGCATCCCGGCCTGCAGCGGCTGATGGACTTCCGTCGCGCGATGCAGGCCCAGGTGCGGCACTACCAGCGGGTGCTGCTGCGCGAGGAGGCGGTGTACCAGCCCCTCAAGCTGCGCTGAATGCAAGGAGGCGACGATGCGACGGCTGTGGGTGGTGAGCTACGACGTGGCCGACGACCGGCGGCGCCAGCGGCTGGCGGACTACCTCCTCGGTTGGGGTGACCGCGTGCTGGAGAGCGTGTTCGAGTGCGTGTGGCGCGCCGACCAGTTGCCGCAGGTGCAACAGGAGTTGGCGGCAAGGATCGAGCCGCGAGAGGACCGGCTGTGGCTGGTGCCCGTGTGCCGGCACTGCCGCGTCGCGGCACGGGTCAACGGCCAGCGGCGCGCGGTGGATCACTGCAGCCATCACGTGGTGTAGCGAAGGAGGGAGCATGCGATGCAGCGGGTGCTCGTGAGCTACGACATCGGCAGCCCGCGCCGGCGGGCGAAGGCAGCGCGGCTGCTGTGCGACCACGGCGTGCGGGTGCAGGAAAGCGTCTACGAGCTGGCGTTGCGCGCGGGCGAATGGACGGCGGTGTGCCGCGCGCTGGACCGGCTGATCGACCCGGTGGCGGACCAATGGCGCGCTTGGCCGCTGTGCGCGGCAGACCGGGCAGATGCGGTGCAGCTCGGGGCGGCCAGCCCGGCACCGATCCAGGGGGCAGTGGTGGTGTGAGGGGCTGGCAGGCGCCGGAGATGGAGGTTGATTTGCCGAGCCGGGGCAATCCCCTTGGCAAATTGGGGCAGCGGAACCCAGGACGTGGATCTCATGGACGATGTCTTCCGGTCTCAATCCCCTTCGGAAATCGGGGAGCCGGAACAGATGTGGGCGATGTTCGCTTCGTTCTTCGCAGTCTCAATCCCCTTCGGAAATCGGGGAGCCGGAACCCGCAACGAGCAAGTGAGGACACCATGAGCTTTGTCTCAATCCCCTTCGGAAATCGGGGAGCCGGAACCGGGCCAGCACATTGGCACAGCAGCGGAGATGTCTCAATCCCCTTCGGAAATCGGGGAGCCGGAACACAAAGCTATCGCCCGCAACGGTAAGTTCTTCAGTCTCAATCCCCTTCGGAAATCGGGGAGCCGGAACGGCGTCGAGGATGCTCTGAAGCAGCTGGGCTAAGTCTCAATCCCCTTCGGAAATCGGGGAGCCGGAACTTGAAGAAGTCCCCAAAGAACTCAGAACCCTGTCTCAATCCCCTTCGGAAATCGGGGAGCCGGAACGTCGAGGCACCGGTCGAGGTCAAGGCCGCTGTGTCTCAATCCCCTTCGGAAATCGGGGAGCCGGAACCGAGTATCTCGGCACAGCTCGCAGGCAGATTGTCTCAATCCCCTTCGGAAATCGGGGAGCCGGAACCGCATCAAGGCTCTCGAGCTCGACGCCGAGTGTCTCAATCCCCTTCGGAAATCGGGGAGCCGGAACTCTAGCGCGTAACCGCCTTTGGAATCAAGCACTTGCGGGGGCTTTGCGGACAGGTCAGGCAATTTGCCGCTTTTTTCAGCACCCCCTCTCGCGTCCACCCTGAAAATTGCCAAAAAGTCTTTTGAAATCAATCTGCTGACAGCGCGATGCGAACCGTTCTCGATGGCGAGGCGCCCGGCCCCCCTCGGCCCCTGCACGGACATCAGCCCAGCAACTCGCGCAGGCAGGCAGTGATTGCCCCGACCTTGACCCCCGGGCGCGGGAAGAACTGGATGTGGATCCAGGCCGGGAAGGACTGGAACCTGAACTGATAGCGCCCGTCCGATAGCGCGTCGAGCCGGCGATGCAACTGGGCCTCCAGCTTGTGCAGCGCCTTCTCGTCCGTCACCCGCAGCGCCTTGCGCCGCACGCCGATCAGGAACTCGGTTTCGATCAGCTCCACCAGCACCCAGGGCTCGCCGCGCTGCTCGCTGATGCGCTCCATTTCCCGGGTCAACTTCAGGAAGTCGCGCTCCGGCCTCATGCCCGCTTCCATCACCCTCCCGGAGCTCAGCACCGTGTTGCCCTGCCCCTGATGCGCCAGCAGCAACTCCTCGGCCCGCCTCGCCGCTTCACCCGGCCGCATGCCGGAGTCGATGCGCTCAAGGATCGCGCTGAAGAGCCGCCCAGCCTGCGCCTGCGTGAGCAGGCACACGCCCAGCGCGCGCGCCAGGCGCTCGGTACCCTCGTCCTGCGGCCAGCCCGGCCGCAGCGCAACGGGAAGCGCGCCACGCCCGCCAAGAGAATGTGCGAGCTCGGCCACGTCGGCGAGCTGCGTCCCCTTCTGCTCGTCCGCGGCGCCGGGCAGCTTGATGTCGATGCACACGAGCCGTCCGCGGTGGCAACCGACCAGGTCCACCTCCCGCACCACCTTGCCGCCCGGGCCCCGGTCCCAGACCTTGAGCGAGTGTGCGAAGCGCAGCCCGCTGTCGAGAAGCCCGGAGCCGACGAAGCGCTCGAAGGCATCGCCGTTGCCGCTGCAGCGCACTGGCGGATCCAGCGCGTCGAGCGACGCGGCCCAGCTCCAGCGCCGAGCGATCAGCTCCCGTACGGCCTCGTCCACCGGGAAGGCATTCAGCGACTGCGTGCTGATGCGGTGCTCGGCCGAGAACTGGGCCGCCACCAGCTCCTCCACCGGCAGCAGCCGCTCCAGCGTGTCGGCCGGCGGCACGGCCTCGTCCACGCCGGGCTGCAGCGGCACTGCGTCGAGCAACCCGTCTTCGCCGGTCACCAGCTCGACCCAGCGGCCGTCGATTTCCTGGTAGAGCACGCGGCGCGATTCCAGCCCGGCCGCCAGGGCCAACTCCGTGGCCGCCGCCGACATCGGCTTGGTGCCTCCAGTCACGTTGACGAGCCAGCGGCTCGACGGCGACGCTTCCAGGCAATCCAGCATCACGGCACGCACGCCGGCCGGCCACATGCCGCCCTTGGTAAGCTGGATTTCGAAATCCAGGCCTTGCCGCCCGCCCCAGCGCTGCATCACATCCTTCAGGCGCTGCGCAGGCTCGGCTGAGCGCCGGGCGTCGTCGGTGTGGAAGATATGGATCGAGGCCAGCGCCGCGTCGAAGCGGTCGGCCGCGTGAAGCAGGAACTGCAGCGCGGGAAACAGTTGCTCACTGGCGAAAACCACCACGCGCACGGGCAGCTCGGCATTCATGATCATGAAATCCCCGGGATCGTTGAGCGCGACCCCCTCCCGGTTCGCGGCGTGATCGCACTGCACTGCGCCCGAGGAAGAGGCTTCCGCCCCGATTGTCACACCTGAAATTTCCCAGGCCTGTTCCTGCTCCCTTGCATGAGACGGAGGCAGCGGCCTTCCACGCCCAGGTTTCGCCGTTCTCTGCCGAGGCGTCCTGATGCCGGTTCAGGCCCTTGCACCAACGTTGGCGAACGGCCATCCAGAACAGTTCGGGGAGCAGACTGCGCTCATGAAAAACGAATCGCTCAGGGAGGATCGGCTCATGTCATCACCTGCCTCGCCACGCCTGGAAACGCGGGCTCCGGTTACCTGGATGGTGACGCGCCACCCTGGTGCCCTGCAATGGCTGCACGAGCAGGGACTGCAGGGCCGGTGCGTGCCGCACCTGGATCCGCAGCAGGTCGACTCCGGCGACCGCGTGATCGGCACCCTGCCGCTCCACATGGTGGCGGCGATCTGCGAACGGGGCGCACGCTACTTCCATCTGAGCCTAGACCTTCCGCCCGAACTGCGCGGCAAGGAGCTCACGGCGGCCCAGCTCGAAGCCTGTGGCGCCCGGCTGGAGGCCTTCATGGTCCTCGCGTGCGAAGACGATTCCCTCATGCCCTCGCAACTGGCAGGCGATCGCAATGCTTGAAGTGGCTCTGGCTCGTTCGCAGGAGCCGGAGGGGTCTGAGGAGGCCGCCTTCAGGAACGCAGCCCGCCATCTCGTCGAGTCGGAATGCCTCATCCTGGAGAACCTGCTTGAATCGAAGGCAAGGGAAATGGCCCCGCTCGAACAGCGAGCCCTGCTGGTCGATTTCCGCCAGCGCCATCCCGCCATGCGGCCGAACACGGCCGAGTTCCAGACAGCCCTCCGGCAGGACCCCTGCTTCAATGCACCGCAGGTGAAGTACGGCTACGCCTCGAAATGCCACAAGGGAACTTCGATAAACCGGTTTCCGAGCGCGCGCGGGGGGGGGTGAGCAGTGCGTCGGCTGACGCAAGAGCGAAGCACGCAGGGGCGAGCGAGGCGGCAACT
>NZ_QXMG01000080.1 GCF_003569765.1 Caldimonas tepidiphila
TGCACCTCGGCCGCGCACCGCTTCGTCCTCTTCAACTCACCGGGGGTGAATAGATACCCACGAGCAGCTCTGCGGCTTGGCGATCACGAAGCTGCTGGAGCACCCGGACCCGCTGACCTACGAGCCGAAGACCGAGATCGGCCGCAAGGCGAAGAAGAACGCCCAGTGGCTCTACTACAACGGCGGGCGCTACTGGAACGGCTACAAGAACGCGGTGCCGAAGTACAGCCTGGCGGTGCTGTTCAGCTCCTTCCTGATGGGCGAGATCGCCGCCGCGACGATCTTCCACCAGATGGCTGCCAAGTGCACCGAGCCGGTGTTCCAGGAGGGTTTCCGCAAGGTCGGGCGCGACGAGGGCCGCCACATGGCGATCTGCATGGCGCTGATGGAGCGCGACTACCCGAAGATGGACCTCTCGGACAAGCAGCTCATCACCAAGCAGATCCGCGCCGGCTTCCTGTTCCTGTCGGGCGTGCTGTTCGAGCCGCCCGAGGACTTCTGGGACATCCCGGCCGACTTCGTGCCGGCACAGCGCGAGATCGAGGCCGTGGCCCGCAACGCCGGCTTCTACATCCCCGAGTACGAGGCGAAGAAGGACAACTGGTGCAACGCGATGCTCAACCTCAAGGGCGTGCTCGACAAGTACGGCATCCCCTTCCCGGCGATCCCCGAGGTCGGCATCACCGGCGAGGAGGTCCGCGACGTGGACATGCAGGACATCATCCCGGTGTTCTGATCGACGCCCTTCCAGAGCTCACCCGATGAACCTTTCGCCGCCCGCGGGCGGCGTTTTTCGCTTCGAGAGGAACCCGCCGTGAAACAGATCTGCCTGCACCCCTCGGGCAAGACGGTCGACTGCGAGGACGACGCGACCGTGCTGTCCGCGCTCGAGGGCGCCGGCTACGCGCTGCCCAACAACTGCCGCGCCGGGGCCTGCGGCGAATGCAAGGTGCGCGTCGTCAGCGGCCAGTTCGACCAGGGCTTCGTGATGGACATGGCGCTGTCGCAGCAGGAGCGCCGCGAGGGCTACGGCCTGATGTGCATGGCCAAGCCGGTGTCGGACGTGCTGACGATCGACTGGGGCACCGAGGACGCGAAGCCGAAGCTCTTCCCGCCGCGCGAGGACATGTACTACGTCGTCACCGAGCGGATCGCGCGCACGCCGCGCATCGTCGAGTTCCGGCTGCTGCCGCTCGGCCAGCCGATGCGCTTCTGGCCCGGCCAGTACGTGGCGATTGCGGTGCCGGGGCGCAACGCGCCGCCGCGCCACTACTCGATCGCGAGCGCGCCGCGCGCCGACGGCGAGATCGTGCTGCAGGTCACGCGCGTCGAGGGCGGCGCAGTCAGCACCTGGCTGCACGACGACGTGCCGGTGGGCAGCCGCCTGCAGATCTCCGGCCCCTACGGCACCTTCATCGGCGACCCCTCGGTGGACACCCCGGTGCTCTGCCTCGCGGCCGGCTCGGGCCTCGCGCCGATCCTGTCGCTGACCGAGGCGGCGCTGCGGCGCGGCTTCCGCCGCCCGGTGCACCTGCTGTTCTCGGCGCGCACGCGTGCCGACCTCTACGCCGAAGGCCTGCTCGCCTACTGGCAGGCGCGCCACCGCAACTTCCGCTGGCAGCCGACGCTGACCGGCGAGCGCGTGGCGGGCGTCGAGCACGGCCGCATCCCCGGCCTGCTGCCGCGCCTGTTCCCCGAGTTGCGCGAATTCAGCGTCTTCGTCGCCGGACAACCCGCTTTCGTCGACGACTGCGTCGCCGCGGTCAAGCAGCTCGACGCGGACGAGAAGCGCATTCATACCGAGGGTTTCCACCTGCAGCAGGGCGCAGCATGAAAGCCCGTGTCGGGGGAAGCCGCCGACAAGGGAGCTCTGCTCGTTTCTCCGCCCCTATTGCAGGAGCCTTTTCTTCCGGCTTCCGCCGAACAAGGGGAAAACCGCAGAATGCAGAGCCCCCGCAAACGAATGGCGAACCTCCCGTTCACTTGCATTCAGGAAAGCCTGGTTTCCATAACCCATTGACAGATTACGCCCCACCGATAAGCTTTAGATAAATCACGGAAAACACCAGCAGGACGGCTCGCGGCCACTGATTCCCACTTGATTCAGGGGTAGTGGCATTGGGATCTTTTCCCAAGATGGTCGCGTGCCAACTTCTCATGGTAGAAAACGTGAAATCCCTGAAAATCTTCGGCAGTCTGATCGCGGTGGCAGTGGTGATGACCGCCTGCGGGGGGGGAAGTGAAGACCGGAAGGAAACCCCTCCGGTCACCGCCAACCCGAGCGACAACCCCGCCCCGGGCAACGGCGGCGGCAATCCGACCCCGCCCCCTGCCGGCGGCGGGGGCCCGATCGAGGGAGTCTGGATGGGCGACCTGACGTGGAACGACGTCACCCACGACCATCCTTATATCCACGACTCGACGGCCATCGCTCTGCCCAACGGGGATTTCTACCACGTATTCAACCATTACTATCACCATGCCACGGAAACGCAGCGCAACACGATGGGCGGCTTTCTCGTCGGCAGGGTGACGACCGAGGGCGGGAGATTCACGGTTGGCGAAACCCGGGAATTCAGCTTCATCCGCGATTTCGCGGACCGGCCGATCTCGGCATCCGGCACCTATACTTCCAGGCAGACTCTCAACGGTCGCCTCGCCTACAACCCGGTGAATGATCCTCAGAACGGCCAGGACCTCACGCGCGCCTTCGACGTGAATTACATGAGCCGGTACGCGGGTCCCGCCAGTTTCGGCGACTTGCGGTTCAACAACGATTTCTACCGCAGCATCCAGGGCGTGCTGTGGACCCCGCAGGGCGTGAGGGCCGACGACTCCTACAAGACGCCGATGCACGTGGTGGTGAACACGGATGGCAGCCTCGGCTCGCGCTACCCGCAGGAGTGCCAGGTCAGCGGCCAACTCACCCCCCATGCCACGCAGAAGGTGTACGAGGCAAGGATCACGCTCGGCGCCAACTGTCCCTACCAGGGCTACACCTTTACGGGCATTTCCTTCCTGAAGGACGCCTACGCGACGGAGCACGCGCCCAACGCCTCTCAGAACGTGAACCGCTTCTACCTCGTGGCCACCAACAACGATGGCAACGTGCAACGGGGCCTGCTGTTCGTGCAGATCCTGTCAGGGACCGTCGGCGAAGAAGGTCCGGTGGTTCAGTGAACCACGGGAGGCATTCCCGCCGGGGTCCCGAGCGGGAGTGCCTTGCCCTCTTGGCGGCTCTCGATCAGCCGCGCTTGGCCACCAGCGTCAGGATGTCGTAGCTCGCGACGAGCTCGCCGTCCTGGTTGCGCACCTCGACGTCCCAGGCCACCACGCCCTGGCCGACGCCGTTGGCGTCCTTCCTGTTGCGGTCGATCTTGCGCTTGGCGGTCAGCCGTGCCTGGATGGTGTCGCCGATGCCCACGGGCTTGACGAAGCGCAGCGTGTCGAGGCCGTAGTTGGCGAGCACCGGCCCGGGCGCCGGCGACACGAACAGGCCCGCCGCTGCCGACAGCACGAAGTAGCCGTGCGCGATGCGCTTACCGAACGCCGTGTCCCTCGCGGCGATCTCGTCGAAGTGCATGTAGAAGTAGTCGCCCGAGATGCCGCCGAAGTTGACGATGTCGGCCTCGCTCACGGTGCGCCGGTGCGTCAGCAGCGAGTCGCCGATCTGCAGGTCCTCGAAGTGGCGGCGGAAGGGGTGCACGTCCGACTCGCGCACCCTGGCGCCGCGCACGTACTCGTTGGTGACGGCGGTGAGCATCGTTGGCGAGCCTTGCACCGCCGCGCGCTGCAGGTAGTGCTTGACCGCGCGCAGGCCGCCGAGCTCCTCCCCGCCGCCGGCGCGTCCCGGGCCGCCGTGCTTGAGCATCGGCAGCGGCGAGCCGTGGCCGGTGGATTCAAGAGCCGCCTCGCGGTCGAGGATGTGCAGCCGGCCGTGCCAGGCGGCGGCCACCGGAATCGCCTTCGCCGCGACCAGCGGGTCGTGCGTGACGAGCGTCGCGACCAGGCTGCCGCGGCCACGCGCGGCGAGCTCGAGCGCCTCGTCGATGTCCTCGTAGGGCAGCAGCGTGCTGACCGGGCCGAAGGCCTCGACCTCGTGCGCCGCGTCGTGCGTGCGCGGATCGCGGCTGAGCAGCAGCGTCGGCGCGAAGAAGGCGCCCTCCTGCACGCCCTCGCCCACCGGCGCGAAGCCGTCGCGCTCCCCGTAGACCAGCTCCGCGCCCTGCAGCAGCGTCGCCACCCGCTCGGCCACGTCGCGCTGCTGCGCGCGCGACGCGAGCGCGCCCATGCGCACCTCCTCGCGCGCCGGGTCGCCCACCACCGTCTTCGCCAGCCGCGCGCGCAGCTTCTCCGCGACCGCGTCCACATGGCGACGCGGCACGATCGCGCGGCGGATCGCGGTGCACTTCTGGCCGGCCTTCACGGTCATCTCGCGAGCGACCTCCTTCACGAAGAGGTCGAACTCCTCGTCGTCGGGGCTCACGTCGTCGGCGAGGATGGCCGCGTTGAGCGAGTCGG
The DNA here is from genome assembly GCF_003569765.1 of Caldimonas tepidiphila. Classification (GTDB taxonomy): domain Bacteria; phylum Pseudomonadota; class Gammaproteobacteria; order Burkholderiales; family Burkholderiaceae_C; genus Caldimonas; species Caldimonas tepidiphila. The sequence goes on from NZ_QXMG01000080.1 coordinate 4,522, forward strand.
CCTCCGCGGTGAAGGGGATCGAGTGGCGGATCAGGTTCGGATGCACGCGCAGCCGGGCCGCGGTGTCGGCCGAGCCGGTGAAGGTCACGACGTCCTGGCCGCCGAGTCGGTCGAGCAGGTCGCCGGTGCCGCCGATCACGAGCTGCAGCGCGCCCTCGGGCAGCAGGCCCGAGTCGCACATCATCCGGACCGCGGCCTCGGTCACGTAGCTCGTCGCGGTGGCGGGCTTCACGACGCAGGGCATGCCGGCGAGGAAGGTCGGCGCGAACTTCTCGAGCATGCCCCAGACGGGGAAGTTGAAGGCGTTGATGTGCACCGCGAGGCCCTCGCGCGGCACGAGGATGTGCGTGCCGGCGAACTGGCCCTTCCTGCCCAGCGGCACCGCCGGGCCCTCGTGGATCAGGTTGCCCGAGGGCAGCTCGTTGCCACCGATGCTCGCGTACGCGAACAGCGTGCCGGTGCCGCCCTCGATGTCGATCCAGCTGTCGCTGCGCGTGGCGCCGGTGTGGCGCGAGACGAGGTAGAGCTCCTCCTTGCGCTCGTTGAGGTACTTGCCCAGCGCCTTCAGCAGCGCGGCGCGCTGCTGGAAGTCCAGCTTCCTCAGCGCCGGCACGCCGCTGCGGCGCGCGAACTGCACCGCCTCGCCGAAGTCGATCGCCTCGGCATGCGTGCTGAAGACCTGGGCGCCGTTGACGGCGCTGTGCAGCGCCTGGCCGGCCTCGCGGCCGAGCCAGCGGCCGCCGATGAAGCTCTGCAGGGTGGGACGGGACATGGAAGCTCCTCCGCTCGTTTGTTCGGGATAGTCGGATTCAGGCCACCGCGGCCTGTGCAGCGGCGGCGGCTTTCGCACCGCCGATGCCGAGATAGGTCTCGACGATGCGCCGGTCGTGCAGCATCTCCTGCGCGGCGCCCTCGAGCGCGACCGCGCCCATCTCGAGCACGTAGCCGCGGTCGGCCACCTGCAGCGCGGCGCGTGCGTTCTGCTCCACCAGCAGCACCGACACGCCGAGGCCGCGCAGCGAGGACACGACGTTGAGCACCTCGCGCACGATCAAGGGAGCCAGGCCCAGCGAGGGCTCGTCGAGCATCAGCAGGCGCGGGCGGCTCATCAGCGCGCGGCCGATCGCGAGCATCTGGCGCTCGCCGCCGGAGAGGGTCGCGGCCATCTGCGCGCGCCGCTCCTTCAGGCGGGGGAAGATCGCGAAGACCTCCTCCATGCGCTCCTTCTGGTCGCGCTGCCCGCGCCGCCAGCGCGAGAAGCCCCCGAGCAGCAGGTTGTCCTCGACCGACATCTCGCCGAAGAGCTCGCGCTTCTCCGGCACCAGCGCCACGCCGCGCGCGACCAGCGCCTCCACCGTCGGGCGGGCGATGCGCTCGCCTGCGAGCAGCAGCTCGCCCCGCGAGGGCAGCAGCCCGATCGCCGCCGACAGCAGCGTCGTCTTGCCCGCGCCGTTGGGGCCGATCACGGTGACGATCTCGCCCTCGCCCACCGTCAGCCGCACCTGGTGCACCGCCTCGACGGGTCCGTAGGACACGCAGAAGTCCTTCAGTTCCAGCAGCGTCTTCATCTCAGGCCACCTTTCCCAGCAGTTCGTCGCCGCCCAGGTAGGCCGCGAGCACGCGCGGGTCGGCCTGCACCTGCTCGGGCGTGCCATGCGCGATCACCTGGCCGAACTCCAGCACGGTGACGCGGTCGGCGAGGTTCATCACGAATTCCATGTCGTGCTCCACGACGAGGATCGCCATGCCCTCGTCGCGCAGCTGCGCGAGCAGCTTCGCGAGCGCCTGCTTCTCGAGGTGGCGCAGGCCGGCCGCCGGCTCGTCGAGCAGCAGCACCGCGGGCTGCCCGGCGAGCGCGCGGGCGATCTCGACGATGCGCTGCTGGCCGAGCGCGAGCGAGGCCGCAGGCACGTCGGCGCAGTCGCCCAGGCCGCAGCGCTCGATCTGGCGACGCGCCTCGGCGAGCAGCGCGGCCTCCTCGGCGCGGTCCAGGCGCAGCATCGACGCGAGCCAGCCGCGGTGGCCGCGGCGGTGCGCGCCGAGCGCGACGTTCTCCAGCACGCTGCGCTGCCCCAGCAGCCGCACGTGCTGGAAGGTGCGGCCGAGGCCGAGCGCGGCGAATTCACGCGAGGGATGGCCGGTCATCGCACGCCCCATCAGGCGCACCTCGCCGGCGCTCGGGTCGTCCACGCCCGAGATCATGTTGAAGAAGGTGCTCTTGCCGGCGCCGTTCGGGCCGATCAGGGCGTGCACCTCGCCGGCCTTGACCGTCATGTCCACCTCGCTGTTGGCCACGAGGCCGCCGAAGCGCTTGGTGACCTCCTTCGCCTCCAGCACCACCCGGCCCGCGGGCGGCAGCTCGCGCCGCGGCAGCGGGGCCATGTGCGCGGGGGGCCTGGCCGCCGGGGTCCGCACGAAGCGGGCGCCGAAGGCCGACAGCGTCGGCCACAGCCCGCCCGAGAAGCGCTGCAGCACCAGCATCATCAGCAGCCCGAAGACGATCACCTCGAAGTTGCCGCTCGCGCCCAGCAGCCCGGGCAGGATGTCCTGCAGCTGGTGCTTGAGCAGCGTGATGATCGCCGCCCCCAGCACCGCGCCCCACAGGTGGCCGGCGCCGCCGACCACCGCCATGAACAGGTACTCGATGCCGATGTTCAGGTGGAAGGGCGTGGGATTCACGAAGCGCTGCAGGTGCGCGTAGAGCCAGCCCGACAGGCCCGCCACCACCGCGGCGAGCACGAACACCTTGATGCGCTGGCGCGAGGTGTCCACGCCCATCGACTCGGCCATCACGCGCCCGCTCTTGAGCGCGCGGATCGCGCGGCCCTCGCGCGAGTCGAGCAGGTTGTGCATCGCCCAGATCGCCAGCAGCAGCACCGCCCAGATCAGCACGCCGAGCGAGCGGCCACTGGCAAGGCTGAGGTCGCCGATCGAGAGCGCCGGCACGCCGGTGATGCCGGTGTGGCCGCCGAGCATCTCGAGGTTGCCGAACACGTAGTACAGGCTCAGGCCCCAGGCGATGGTCGCCAGCGGCAGGTAGTGGCCCGAGAGTTTCAGGGTCACCGCGCCGAGCACCCACGCGACGCAGAAGCTCAGCGCGATGCCGAGCACGAGGCCGATCCAGGGCAGCGCGGCCGAGCCGGGCTCGAGCCCGAGCGCGCCGGCAAGCACCGGCGAGGTGCAGGCCCAGGCGGTGGCGTAGGCGCCGAGGCCGACGAAGGCGGCCTGCCCGAAGGAGGTCATGCCGCCGACGCCGGTGAGCATCACGAGGCCGGTGGCGACGAGCGCGTACAGCCCGATGTAGTTCAGCAGCGTGATGCTGAACTCCGGCAGGAAGGGCCAGGCCGCGGCAAGCGCCGCGACGAACAGCAGCACCAGCCGGCGCGGCGTCAGCGGCGCGGCCGGGCTCCGGGGCGCGCCGGACGCGTCGGCTGCGGGGGGATGCGCGGCGGGGGCCGCGCGCACGGGTGACGGGTTCATTCCTCGTCCTCCACATGATGGCTGCGCAGCGAACGCCACCACAGCACGGGGATGATCAGCGTGAACACCAGCACCTCCTTGTAGGCGCTGGCCCAGAACGACGAGAAGGCCTCGAGCTGGCCGACCAGCAGCGCGCCGGCGAGCGCCAGCGGGTAGCTCGCGAGCCCGCCGACGATCGCCGCGACGAAGCCCTTGAGGCCGATCAGGAAGCCGGTGTCGTAGTAGATGGTCGTGATCGGCGCGATCAGCAGGCCCGAGACGGCGCCGATGAGCGCGGCGAAGGCGAAGCTCACGTCGCCGGCGAGCTCGGTGGGGATGCCCATCAGCCGGGCGCCGACGCGGTTCATCGCGGTGGCGCGCAGCGCCTTGCCGACGATGGAGCGGCCGAAGAAGGCGAACAGCGCCGCCATCAGCACGCCGGTGACCACGACCACCACCAGCGACTGCCCGGTGATGTCGAGCGCGCCGAGCGACAGGCGCAGCTCCGAGAAGGCCGGCGTGCGCGAGCCCTCGGCGCCGAAGAACAGCAGCCCGAGGCCGACCAGCACGCCGTGCAGCGCGACCGAGACGATCAGCAGGATCAGCACGGTGGCGTGCTGCAGCGGCCGGTAGGCGAGGCGGTAGAGGAGCGGCCCGAGCGGCGTGATCAGCAGCAGCGTGGCCGCCACCTGCGCCGCGAGCGATTCGGGGCGCCAGCCGATCACGACCGCCGCGGCGGCCAGCGGCGCCGCGACCGCCCAGGCGAGCGTCGAGGCCCAGTCCACCGCCGCACCGCGGCTGTGGCGCCAGGCCTCGACCGCGAGCGTCGCGGCGCCGAGCGCCAGCAGCAGCCAGACGGTGGCGGGCACGCGCCCGCCCTGCATCATGGCCAGCGACAGCGCGGCGAAGGCGACGAACTCGCCCTGCGGGATGAAGATGACGCGCGTCACGGAGAACACCAGGACGAGGGCCAGCGCCATCAGCGCGTAGATCGCGCCGTTGACGATGCCGTCCTGTCCCAGCAGCAAGGCAATCTGCAGATCCATGTTCGGGTCCGTTCAGTGCGGGCCGCAGGGCCCGCAGGGACGACAGGGGACACCGCGCCCCCGGCGTGCCGGGGAGCGGCGGTGGAGCGGCCCGTGCGGGACGGGTCCGGAAAACGGCCGGGGGAGGCCCGGGCGGCCCTGCGGCCGCCGCGCCGTCCGCCCGGTCGCGGGGCTCACGGCTGCGCGGACTGCAGCTTCCAGCGGCCGTTCTCGATCTTGACCATCACCGCCGCGCGCTGGTCGAGCCCGAGGTGGTCGCTCGGCGACATGTTGAACACGCCGTGCGCGCCCGCGAGGTCCTTGACGGTCTCGAGCGCGTCGCGCAGCGCGACGCGGAACTCGGGCGTGCCCGGCTTGGCCTTCTTGACCGCCTGCGTGGCAGCCGCCTGCATCAGCAGCCCCGCGTCCCAGGCATGCGCGCCGAAGGTCGACACCGAGCCCTTGCCGTAGGCCGCCTCGTACTTCGCCACGTACTCCAGCGCCGACTTGCGCACCGGGTGGCTGGCGGGCAACTGCTCGGCCACCAGCACCGGGCCGGCCGGCAGCAGCGTGCCCTCCACGTCCTTGCCGCCGACGCGCAGGAAGTCGTTGTTCGCGACGCCGTGCGTCTGGTAGATCTGGCCCTTGTAGCCGCGCTCCTTGAGCGTGCGCTGCGGCAGCGCCGCGGGCGTGCCCGAGCCGGCGATCAGCACCGCGTCGGGCTGCGCCGACAGCAGCTTGAGCACCTGGCCGGTGACGGCGGTGTCGGTGCGGTTGAAGCGCTCGGCGGCCACGACCTCGAGCTTCTTGAGGTCCGCGGCCTTCCTGAACTCCTGCAGCCAGCCCTCGCCGTAGGCGTCGGCGAAGCCGATGAAGCCGATCTTCTTGTAGCCCCGGGCCACCATGTCCTGCACGATCGCGAGCGACATCATGATGTCGTTCTGCGGCGTCTTGAACACCCAGCGCTTCTTCGCGTCGACCGGCTCGACGATGCGCGCCGACGCGGCCATCGAGATCATCGGCGTCTGCGACTCCGCCACCGCGTCGATCATCGCCAGCGAGTTCGGCGTCGTGGTCGAGCCCAGCACCACGTCGACCTTGTTCTCGGTGATCAGCTTGCGCACGTTGGTCACCGCGGCGGTGGTGTCGGACGCATCGTCGAGCACGATGTAGTTGACCTTGTGGCCGCCGATGGTCTGCGGCATCAGGCTGATCGTGTTCTTCTCCGGGATGCCGAGCGAGGCGGCCGGGCCAGTGGCCGAGACCGTGACGCCGACGGTGATGTCGGCGAAGGCGGCACCGCTGGCCGCGACGGCGGCGGCGAGCACGACGAGTTTGCGCAGGAATTTCATCGCTTGTCTCCGTTTTGTGATGTCGATGTGTCGTGGTTGGAATCGGCGCGGCGCTGCCGCCGCGCTCCGGGGGAAAGCTTCAAGGTCGCATGCGGTTCGTGCTCCTCGTGTCCGGTCCGGCCGCCATCAGTGCGCTGCCTCGGTGTCCGCTCCGGCCCCGGGCGGGCGCACCGCGGGAATGCCTCCGAAGAACAGGTCGGCCACGACCGGCGCCATCGCCGCGTGGTTCAGCCCGCCCTCGGGCCTGAGCCAGGTGAACATCCAGTTGATCATGCCGAACAGCAGCATCGTCAGCGGCTTGGTCATCGCCGCCGCCGCCAGCTCCGGTCGCAGCTCGCCGATCGCCTGCGCGAAGCTCTCGACCAGCCGCCGCTCCTTGTCGAGCACGCGCGCACGGTCGGCGTCGTCGAGGAAGCGCACGTCCTCGGTCAGCACGCGGTGCGCGTGCTGCGCGCCCGCGTACTCCTCGACGAAGCGGTGGATCAGCTCGCGCACGCGCGGCTCGGGCGCGAGCGCCTCGCGCGCCACCTCGTCCACCAGCGCCTCCAGGCGCGAGACATGGCCCTCGGCGATGTTCACGAGCAGCGAGTACTTGTCGCGGAAGTAGTGGTAGAGCGTCGGCTTGGACAGGCCGCAGGCCTCCGCGACCTCGTTCATCGAGGTCGCGGTGTAGCCGCGCAGCGCAAAGAGCTGCGCGGCGCGCGAGAGGATCATCTCGCGCTGGTCCTCGTATCCGGGAGAGCGTCCGCGGGCCATGTCTTCTTCCTTTCCTTCGATCGGGGCTGTGCGTTCAACGAGGCCGCATCTTGCCGCAGCGCCGCGGGCGAACCGCGCCGGGAAGGCGCGACGCGGGGGGTCCGGGCTGGGCGGCGGCCATCGCGGCGCTCAGCGCTCGTCGAAGGACAGCACCACCCGCTCGGTGAGCGGGTGCGACTGGCAGGTCAGCACGAAGCCGGCCTCGACCTCGTGCTTCTCGAGCGCGAAGTTGCGGTCCATGCGCACCCGGCCCTCGAGCACCTTGGCGCGGCAGGTGCAGCACACGCCCGACTTGCACGAGAAGGGCACCTCGAGCCCGGCCTTGCCCGCCGCCTCGAGGATGCTCGGGTCGTCCTTGCGGAACTCGATCTCGCGCGTGAGCCCGTCGCGGATGATGACGACGCGCGCGTTCTCGGCGTCCCCGGGCTGCGGCCGGTGCAGCGCGGCGGCCTCGCGCGCGTCGGGCACCGGCACGCCGAAGCGCTCGACATGGATGCGCTCGGGCGGCACGCCCGCGTCCCTGAGCGCCGCCTCGGCCTCGTCGTTCACGCTCCAGGGCCCGCAGACGAAGGCGTGGTCGATGCCCTTGGGGTCCACCAGCCGGCCGAGGAACTCGGCGAGCTTTTCCCGCGACAGTCGTCCCGCGTTGAGCGGCGCGTCCATGTGCTCGCGTGAGAACACGTGATGCAGCGCCAGGCGCGTGAGGTAGCGGTTCTTCAGGTCCTCGAGCTCCTCCTTGAACATCGTGGACTTCTGCGTGCGGTTGCCGTAGATCAGCGTGAAGCGGCTCTGCGGCTCGCGCGCCAGCACCGTCTTCATGATCGCGAGGATCGGCGTGATGCCGCTGCCGGCGGCGATGCCGAGGTAGTGTCGCCGCGCCTGCGGGTCCAGCGGCACGCGGAAGTGGCCCTGCGGCGGGATCACCTGCAGCGTCGCGCCGGGCTTCAGCCGCTCGTTGATCCAGCAGGAGAAGGCGCCGCCGGGCACGCGGCGCACGCCCACGCGCAGCTCGCCGTCGTCGGGGGCGGCGCAGATCGAGTAGGAGCGGCGCAGGTCCTGCCCGTCGACGTCGCCGCGCAGCGTCAGGTACTGGCCCGGCTCGAAGCGGAAGGTGTCGCGCAGCTCGGGGGGCACGTCGAAGGAGACGATCACCGCCTCGTCGGTGTCGGGGCGCACGTCGCGCACGCGCAGGGGGTGGAAGTGCAGGCTCATCGCGGGGTCTCGCTCCGGTGTTTCTCGGGTCTCGTCAGATCGGCTTGAAGTGCTCGAAGGGCTCGCGGCAGGCGATGCAGCGGTGGAGCGACTTGCAGGCGGTGGAGCCGAAGGCCGACAGCTGCTCGGTCTGCGTGCTGCCGCAGCGCGGGCAGGCGAGCGGCTCGCGGCGGAGGCCGACGAAGCGCAGCGGCCGCGCGCCGTCCGGCGCGAGGTGCCCCGGGGGCGCGATGCCGTACTCGCGCAGCTTGCGCCGGCCCTCGTCGCTGATCCAGTCGGTGGTCCAGGCCGGCGCGCGCTGCAGCCTCACCTGCACCGGCCCCAGGCCCGCGGCGTCGATCGCCTCCAGCACGCTCTGCTCGATCGCCTCGGTGGCCGGGCAGCCGGAATAGGTCGGCGTCAGCACCACCTCCATCGTCCCGGCCTCGTCGCCGGCGAGCACCACGTCGCGCACGATGCCCAGGTCGCGCAGCGACAGCGCCGGCACCTCCGGGTCGAGCACGCCGTCGAGCACGGCCCAGGCCCGCTCGACGCGTTCGGCGCCCGCCACATGCGCCACAGGGCTCATCACCACACCCCGCCCGGGTAGGCGCGCTGCAGGTGCTGCATCTCGGCGAGGATGTAGCCCATGTGCTCGCTGTGGCGGCCGCGCTTGCCCTCGCTGCGGAAGGCGCTGTCGGCCGGGGGCTCGAGCGTCGCCGCCGCCAGGATCTCGCGCATCTCGGCGTGCCACTCGTCGCGCAGCTCCGACCAGCGCGGCCCCAGGCCGCTGGCGCCCGCGTGCTCGTCCACCGCGTCGGCGTCGAACATCTCTGCGCTGTAGATCCACAGCGCCTTGAGCGCCGCCTGCATGCGCGCCCTCGACTCGTCGGTGCCGTCGCCGAGGCGCACCACCCAGTCGGCGGCATGCTCCTGGTGGTAGCGCGCCTCCTTCACGGCCTTCGCCGCGATCGCGGCGAGCTCCGCATCCCCCGAGTCCTGCAGCCGCTGCCACAGCAGCTTCAGCAGCGTCGCGACCATCGCGTTGCGCAGCACGGTGTGCGCGAAGTCGCCGTGCGGCAGCTCCACGAGCGTCAGGTTCAGGTAGTCGCGCTCGTCGCGCAGGAAGGCGAGCTGGTCCTCGTCGAAGCCCTCGCCCTCCTGCCCCGCGAGCTGGCCGGCGCGCGTCAGCAGCGCGCGCGCCTGGCCGACGAGGTCGAGCGCCATGTTGGTCAGCGCGATGTCCTCCTCGAGGATCGGCGCGTGGCCGGCCCACTCGCCCAGGCGCTGCGCGAGAATCAGGCAGGTGTCGGCGAGGCGCAGCAGGTACTGCACGCCGGGGTCCTTCTTCAGCTGGATCGATGCCTGCATCGCGCCCTCACATGTGGTTGACGGAATCCGGCAGCGAATAGAAGGTCGGGTGGCGGTAGACCTTGTCCTCCATCGGGTCGAAGTACATGTCCTTGTCGCCCGGGTCGCTCGCGACGATCTGGTCGGCGCGCACCACCCACACGCTGGTGCCCTCCTGGCGGCGCGTGTAGACGTCGCGCGCGAGCTGGATCGCCATCTTCGCGTCGGGCGCGTGCAGGCTGCCGCAGTGCTTGTGATCCAGGCCCGCCTTGCTGCGCACGAACACTTCCCACAGCGGCCATTCGTTCTGAGTCGTCATCTCGCTTCCTTCGATGTCTGTTGCCCGTCGCCCGTCAGGCGGCCTGCTCGCGCTGCGCCTGCTTGCGCGCGTGCGCCAGCGCCGCCTCGCGCACCCAGGCGCCCTCGTCCCAGGCCTTCACGCGCGCGGCCAGCCGCTCGCGGTTGCAGGGGCCGTCGCCGTTGACGACGCGCCAGAACTCGTCCCAGTCGATCGCGCCGAAGTCCCAGTGCTGGCGCGCCTCGTTCCACTTCAACTCGGGATCGGGCAGCGTCACGCCCAGCACCCGGGCCTGCTCGACGGTGGCGTCGACGAACTTCTGGCGCAGCTCGTCGTTGGACAGCCGCTTGATGCCCCAGCGCATCGACTGCGCCGAGTTCGGCGACGCGGCGTCGGGCGGACCAAACATCATCAGCGAGGGCCACCACCAGCGGTCCACGGCGTCCTGCACCATCTCGCGCTGCGCGTCGCTGCCCTTCTGCATCATGACGAGCAGCGACTCGTAGCCCTGGCGCTGGTGGAAACTCTCCTCGCGGCAGATGCGCACCATCGCCCGCGCGTAGGGCGCATAGGAGCAGCGGCACAGGGGCACCTGGTTCATGATCGCCGCCCCGTCCACCAGCCAGCCGATCACGCCGACGTCGGCCCAGGTCAGCGTCGGGTAGTTGAAGATCGAGCTGTACTTGGCCTTGCCCGAGTGCAGCGCGTCGAGCATCTGGTCCCGCGAGGTGCCGAGCGTCTCGGCCGCGGCGTAGAGGTAGAGGCCGTGGCCGCCCTCGTCCTGCACCTTGGCCAGCAGGATGGCCTTGCGCTTGAGCGTGGGCGCGCGCGTGATCCAGTTGCCCTCGGGCAGCATGCCGACGATCTCGGAGTGCGCGTGCTGGCTGATCTGGCGCACCAGCGTCTTGCGGTAGTGCTCGGGCATCCAGTCCTTGGCCTCGATGAACTCGCCCTGGTCGATCCGGGCCTCGAAGCGCTCCTCGAGCCGCATCTCGTCGGCCGAGCGCAACGGCTTCCTGCCGTCGCCGCCGCCTTCCTTGGCCATCAAATCCATTGCTTGGGTGTACATCGCGAATCCTCTGCTGCGGTATGGGGTGGGTGCGCCTTCAGCGCGGCCGCCGGTCGATCACGCGGCGTGCCTTGCCGACGAGCGTGCGCTCGATCGTGTCGGGCGTCCCGACGACGACCTGCGTCGAGATGCCCACCAGGGTCTTGATGCGGTGCTGCAGCCAGCCGGCGATCTCGCGCACCTCGTCCGGGGAGGCCTGCGCCGCTGCGGGCTGCAGCTCGCAGCGCACCTCGACCTGGTCGAGGTGGCCGTCGCGCGAGACGTGGATCTGGTACTGGCCCGAGAGCTTCTCGTGCTGCAGCACGATCTCCTCGATCTGCGTCGGGAAGACGTTGACGCCGCGGATGATCAGCATGTCGTCCGTGCGGCCGACGATCTTGCCCATGCGGCGGAAGGAGCGCGCGGTGGGCGGCAGCAGCCGCGTCAGGTCGCGCGTGCGGTAGCGGATGATCGGCAGCGCTTCCTTGGACAGCGAGGTGAACACGAGCTCGCCCTCGGAGCCGTCGGGCAGCACCTCGCCGGTCTCGGGGTCGATGATCTCGGGATAGAAGTGGTCCTCCCAGATCACCGGACCGTCCTTGGCCTCGATGCACTCGTTGGCCACACCCGGGCCCATCACCTCGGACAGGCCGTAGATGTCCACCGCGTCGATGCCGGCCTTGGTCTCGATCTCGCGGCGCATCGCCTCGGTCCAGGGCTCGGCGCCGAAGATGCCCACCTTCAGCGAGCTCTCGCGCGGATCCAGCCCCTGGCGCACGAACTCCTCGATGATCACCTGCATGTAGGACGGGGTGACCATGATGATGTCGGGCTTGAAATCGTTGATCAGCTGGACCTGCTTCTCGGTCTGGCCGCCCGACATCGGGATCACGGTGCAGCCGGCGCGCTCGGCGCCGTAGTGCGCGCCCAGGCCGCCGGTGAACAGGCCGTAGCCGTAGGCCACGTGCACGATGTCGCCGGGGCGCCCGCCCGAGGCGCGGATCGAGCGCGCCACCAGCCCTGCCCAGGTGTCGATGTCCTTGAGCGTGTAGCCCACCACCGTCGGCTTGCCGGTCGTGCCCGAGGAGGCATGGACGCGCGCGACCTTCTCGCGCGGCACGGCGAAGAGGCCGAAGGGGTAGTTGTCGCGCAGGTCCTTCTTGGTCGTGAAGGGGAACTTCGACAGGTCCGAGAGCTGCTTCAGGTCCGACGGATGCACGCCCTTCTCGTCGAAGGCGCGGCGGTAGTGCGGCACGTTCTCGTAGGCATGCTCGAGCGTCCAGCGCAGGCGCTGCAGCTGCAGCGCCTCGATCTCGTCGCGGCTGGCGGTCTCGATCGGCTCGAGGTCGCCGGGGGCGGGGCTCTTCACGGGCATCTCTTGTCTCCTCTGGATGTGCCGGGGCAGCGTCGTTCAGGCGGCCGGGCGCGAGCCCGGCACCGAAGGCTTGCCCTTCATGCGATAGGACCGTCCGCGGAACAGCGCGATGCGCTCGCCGCGCTGGTTCGTCACCACCACGTCGTAGACCCCGGTGCGCCCGGCCAGCGACACCTCCTGCGCGACCGCGGTCAGCACGTCGCCCTCGCGGCCCGGCGCGACGAAGTCGACCGCGAGGCCCGAGGCGACGGTCAGCTCGTTGTACGAGTTGCAGGCGTAGGCGAAGGCGGTGTCGGCCAGCGTCGTGATGTAGCCGCCGTGGCAGATGTCGAAGCCGTTGAGCATGTCCTCGCGCACCGGCATCGTGATCGTCGCGCGGCCCGGGGCCATCGCGGTGATCCGCATGCCGAGCGAGCGTGCCGCGCGATCGCGGGCGAACATGCCCTCGCGCACGAGGTCGGCGGTCTGTTGCGGGGTGGGGAGCGTCGTGTCCATGCGGTCTTCAGCGGTCGGTGAACTGCGGCGGGCGCTTGGCCATGAAGGCGGCCACGCCCTCCAGGTAGTCGTGCGAGGCGCCGAGCTTGCGCTGCAGCCGCACCTCCTCGGTGAGCGCCTGCTCGAGGTCCATGCTCTGCGCCGCGTCGAGCGCGCGGCGGGTGGCGACCAGCGCCTTGACCGGCATCGCGGCGAGCCGCTGCGCCAGCGCCTGGGCCTCGTCCTGTAGCACCGCGTCGTCCACGCAGCGCCAGATCAGCCCGATGCGCTCCGCGTCCGCCGCCGGCAGCTTGTCGCCGAGCAGCGCGAGGCCGAGCGCCTGCGCGCGGCCGACGAGGCGCGGCAGCAGCCAGGTGCCGGCGGTGTCGGGCACCAGGCCGATCTTCGCGAAGGCCTGGATGAAGCTCGCCGAGCGCGCGGCGAGCACCAGGTCGCAGGCGAGCGCGAGGTTCGCGCCGGCGCCCGCCGCCACGCCGTTGACCGCGGCGACCACCGGCACCGGCATCGAGCGCAGGCGCAGCACCAGCGGCCGGTAGTGGCGCTCGATCACGTCGCCCAGGTCCTTCGGCGCGGCACCCGGCACCGGATCCGGCGCGACGGCCGGGTCGGCCAGGTCCTGCCCGGCGCAGAAGCCGCGGCTGGCGCCGGTCAGCACGAGGCAGCGCACCTGCGCGTCGTCGGCCGCGGCGTCGAGCGCCTCCATCAGCTGCCCGTGCAGCCCGGTGGTGAAGCTGTTGAGCGCCGCAGGGCGGTTCAGCGTCAGCGTGCGCACCGCGCCGGACTGCGAACTCAGGACGAGGGATTCGGACATCGGGAAAGGCTCCTTCGCATGCACCATTGACCGACCGGTCGGTTGATATTAAGGTGACCGGACTTTCTGACGCAAGTCAAAAGTGCTCCGAGAAAACCCTAGACGGCGAACGCGGGAGCCCCTGCCCCGCCGCGCGCCCCTCCCGACAGGAGACAGAGCCATGCCCTGCTACAGCCTCGAAGGCGTGATCCCGGTGGTGGATCCGAGCGCCTACGTGCACCCCACCGCCGTGCTGATCGGCGACGTGATCGTCGGCCCGGACTGCTATGTCGGCCCCAATGCCTGCCTGCGCGGCGACTTCGGCCGCATCGTGCTGCAGCGCGGCTGCAACGTGCAGGACACCTGCGTGATCCACGGCTTCCCGAACCAGGACACGGTGGTCGAGGAGAACGGCCACATCGGCCACGGCGCGGTGCTGCACTCCTGCGTGGTGCGGCGCGACGCGCTCGTCGGCATGAACGCGGTGGTGATGGACGAGGCCGAGGTCGGCGAGAAGGCGGTGGTGGCCGCCTGCGCCTTCGTCGCCGCCGGCGTCAAGGTGCCGCCGAGGACGCTGGTGGCCGGCGTGCCCGCCAGGCCGGTGCGCGAGCTCAGCGACGGCGAGATCGCCTGGAAGCTCGAGGGCACGCTCATCTACCAGGACCTGACGAAGCGCAGCCTGCGCTCGATGCAGGAGGTCCGGCCGCTGACCGGGCTCGACGCCGACCGCCCGAGGCTGCAGGCCCCCGAGGTGCAGTCGCTGATCGCCACGAAGCGGGGCTGAACCGCGACGCTCCCGCGCCGGCGCCGGCCGCCCCTCACGCCGCAGCGCCGAGGAAGGCGTCGAGCGCGGCGTGGAAGCCCTCCTCGTCGTCCCAGGGGATCATGTGCCCCGCACCGGCCACCGTCGCGACCGCGAGCGCGGGAGCGAGCGCGCGGATCTCGGCCACGTCCTGCGGCAGGATCACGCCGCCCTCGCCCGCCACCATCAGCAGCGCGGGCGCGGCCAGGTGCGGCAGGTCGGCATGGATGTCGTCGGCGTGGAAGCCGGCGTAGGCCTCGCGCGTCGCGCGCTCGTCGCAGGTGTGCAGCCACTCGGCGCGCAGGCGCAGCTGCGCCTCGCTCCAGTGCGGCCAGATCGGCCGCAGCAGCTCGATGCCGCCCCCGGCGCGCATCTGCCGGATCAGCTCGAGGTAGCGCTCCAGCGGCACCGGATAGGGCCGCCGCCCGGGGCCCGACACCGGCGGATCGACCAGCACCAGCCGCGCGATGCCGCGCGGGTGGCGGCGCGCCGCGCGGATGCCGATGCGCGCGCCCATCGAATGGCCGAGCAGCGTGAAGCCCGACAGGCCCAGCGCCTGCGCCAGCGCGCCGACGTCGTCGGCGCAGGCATCGAGCCCGTAGTCCAGCGCGTCCGAGGCCTCGGACAGGCCGCGCCCGCGCACGTCGAGCACGTAGGTGTCGAAGCGCCGCCCGAGCCGCTCCGCGACGAAGCCCCAGGTCACCGCGGGGCTGGTGATGCCCGGCACGAGCAGCAGCTGCGGTCCCTGCCCGCCGTAGCGCAGGTAGTGCTGGCGGATGCCGTTGGCGCGCACGTGCGCGCCGTACAGGAATGTGCTCATCGGCCTTCGATCCTCCGTTCGTGCGGCGTTCCGCGTTCCGAGGCAAGCACGATAGCGCCCTTGCCGCGCCCGCGGACGGCGGGAATGCCCTGCCCGGCATCAAGGCCAGCGTGTTCCCCGGGGGTTTGCGGCCCGCATAGGATGCGGAACATGGCGTTTCCCTCCTCCCCCGCACCGCTCTCCGGGACCCACGGCACCGGACCCGCCCCCGCCCCTGCCCCTTCGGCCGTCGGGCTGCGCGTGCGCGAGGTCGAGCTCGACCCCGCCGACCCGCCGCAGCGCCATCGCGAGAAGCTTGCGCGCATCGTGCTCGACGAGATGTACCAGTTCGTCGCGCTGCTCGACCCCCAGGGCACGCTGCTCGAGGTGAACCGCGCGGCGCTCGAGGGTGCCGGGATCCGGCTGGACGCGATCCAGGACAAGCCCTTCTGGGAAGCGCGCTGGTGGACGGTGTCGCAGGAGACGCAGCAGCAGCTGCGTCGCGCGGTCGAGCGCGCGGCCGCGGGCGAGTTCGTCCGCTACGACGTGGAGGTCTACGGCCAGGCCGCGGGCGAGGAGACGATCGTCATCGACTTCTCGCTGAACCCGGTACGCGACCGGGACGGTCGCATCGTCTTCCTGCTGCCCGAGGGCCGCAACATCACCGAGAAGAAGAAGGCCGAAGCCGAGATCGCGCGCAAGAACGAGGAGCTGCAGGGCCTGCTCGCCCGCGTGCGCGAGCTCGACGAGATCAAGAGCCAGCTCTTCGCCAACATCAGCCACGAGCTGCGCACGCCGCTGGCGCTGATCCTCGGGCCGGCCGAGACGATGCTGGCCGGTCGCGAGCCGATCACGCCGCTGCAGCGCCGCGACCTGGGCGTGATCCGGCGCAACGCCTCGACGCTGCTCAAGCTCGTCAACGACCTGCTCGACGTGGCCAAGCTCGACGCCGGCAAGATGGAGCTGCGCTACGTGCGCCTCGACGCCGCCGGGTTCGCGCGCAGCGTCGCCTCGCATTTCGAGGCGCTGGCGGCGAGCCGCGGCATCGCCTTCGTCGTCGACGCGCAGGGGCCGGTCGAGGCGGAGCTCGACCCGGAGAAGCTCGAGCGCGTGCTGCTGAACCTGCTGTCGAACGCCTTCAAGTTCACGCCCGAGGGCGGGCGGGTGAAGCTGCGCGTGGCGGCCGAGGACGAGGGGCTGCGGATCTCCGTGCAGGACAGCGGACCGGGCGTGCCGGCGGCCGCGCGGCAGGCGATCTTCGAGCGCTTCCGCCAGGCCGAGGGCGGCACGACGCGCCGCTTCGGCGGCACCGGACTCGGGCTCGCGATCACGCGCGACTTCGTGCAGCTGCACGGCGGCAGCATCGCCGTCGCCGACGCGCCGGGCTCGGGCGCGCTCTTCATCGTCCACCTGCCGCTGCATGCCCCCGAGGGGACCGAGGTCCGCAGCGGGCTGCGGGACGCCGACCGGGAGGAGAGCCCGAGCCTCGCCGGGACGCTGGAGGAGCTCTTGCCGGCACGGCCGGCGCAGGCGCCCGGCGCGGCGCGCGCCGGGCGGCCGAACGTGCTCGTCGCCGAGGACAACCCGGAGCTCAACCGTTTCATCACCGAGTGCCTGGGCGAGGACTTCAACGTCGCGACGGCCTTCGACGGGCAGGAGGCGCTGGAGAAGCTGCTCGAGTCGCCGCCGGACCTGCTGGTCACCGACATCATGATGCCGCGCCTGAGCGGCGACGGCCTCGTCGCCGAGCTGCGCCGCCGCCGCCATCTCGACGCGGTGCCGGTGCTGGTGCTGTCGGCCAAGGCCGACGACGCGCTGCGCAACCGGCTGCTGCGCGAGGGCGCGCAGGACTACGTGACCAAGCCCTTCTCGGCCGAGGAGCTGCGCGCGCGGGCGCGCAACCTCAGCGCCGTCAAGCTCGCGCGCGAGGTGCTGCAGGCCGAGGTGGCGAGCCAGCAGCAGGACCTGGCGCAGCTCGCCCGCGACGCGGCCGGGCAGTACCGCGCGCGCGGCGCGGCGCTCGCCGAGGCGAGCCTGGCCCGCGACGCGGCGAGGGCGGCCAGCGAGGCGAAGAGCCAGTTCCTGCGCCTCGTGTCGCACGAGTTGCGCACGCCGCTGCAGACGATGCAGTTCCAGACCGGGATGCTGCGGCGCCAGCTGGCGAAGTCGGACGACGCCCGCCACGACGCGCTGCTCGGGCGGCTGGAAGGCGCCGCGCGGCGCATGGCGGAGCTCGTCGACATGCTGCTCGAGGCGGTGCGGGCGGAGGCCGGCCAGGTCCAGGTCGCGCCCTCGGACTTCGACGCCGACGCGCTGCTGCGGGAGCTCGTGCAGGAAATGCGGCCCCGCGTGCAGGGCCGGCCCCTGGCGCTGCGCTACGAAGGGGAGGCGCTGCCCGCACACACCGATCCCTCGCTGCTGCGCATCGTCGCGACGAACCTGATCGACAACGCGCTGAAGTACACCGAGCGCGGCGAGGTCGCGGTGGTGCTGCGCGACGAGGGCGAGGCGCTGCGGCTCGAGGTCTCGGACACCGGCCCCGGCATCGCCGCGGAGCACCACGCGCGCATCTTCGAGCCCTTCGAGCAGCTCGGCGAGATCCGCCACAAGCACCTGCCGGGCGTGGGACTCGGCCTCGCTATCTCGCGGCGCGTCGTCGAGGCGCTGGGCGGCAGCCTGTCGCTGGAGTCCGCGCCGGGACAAGGCAGCCGGTTCTCGGCCCGCATCCCGCGCCGCTTCGCCGCGCCGCCCTCCGCGCGCGCCGGAGACCGCCCGTGAGGCCGGTGCTGGTGGTCGAGGACGACCGCGACATCCGCGAGTCGCTGGTGATGATCCTGGAGCACGAGGGCTACGTCGTCGCGGCGGCCGCGGACGGCCAGGAGGCGCTGGACTGGCTGGGCCGGGGGCAGGAGCCGGAGCTCATCCTGCTCGACCTGATGATGCCCCGCGTCGATGGCTGGGAGTTCCTGTCGTGCTGGCAGGTCCGGCCGGCCGCATCCCGCTGCCCGGTGATCGTGCTGTCCGGCGCGGACGTGCGGCAGAACCCACAGGGCGCCGAGGCCGTGCTCAGGAAGCCGGTGTCGATCGACGAGCTGCTCGCGGCGGTGGGTCGCCACCGGCCCTGACGCAGGGAATCGACCCGGAAAGCTCGCCAAGCCCGCGCGGAGGGGTCCCGGGCCGAGGCGTGCGCTCGCTCACTGTGCGAGCCCGCGAGGGAAACGCGGCGCGCGGGCGACGCAGCGGCAGACCGGACCCGGGCACTTCCGGATGGGGAAATCAGGGTCTTGCCTGATCGACGCCGGAGCATTGCGCAGGGCACCCTTGCGTCAAGAGGAGCAGTACCCATGATCGAGACGAGCATCCAGATCCTCGCCGCAGGCACTGCCCTGGCGGCCGCCTTCCTGGCCGGCACGACGGTGTGGTCGGTCTGGACGATGGACCGCGACCTCCAGGGCTACTGAGCGGGCGCGGCCCCGCCGGCAGCCGCCGCAGCGTGCGGCCGGCCGCCGTGATTCGCCGCCAGGCTCAGACGCGCTCGAGGATGAGCGCGATGCCCTGGCCGACGCCGATGCACATCGTGCACAGCGCGTAGCGCCCGCCCGTGGCGTGCAGCCGGTTCAC